>NZ_JAPJAV010000002.1:0-495165 GCF_035616495.1 Mycobacterium sp. 663a-19
CCCACACCAGCGCCGGCCACATACAACTCCCCCACCACCCCCACCGGCACCGCACGCAACCACCCATCCAGCACAAACAACGCCGCCCCCAACACCGGCGACCCAATCGGCGCCGCCCCCGAACCCGGCGCAAGCGGGTAGCCGATCGTGACGTCCACCGTCGTCTCGGTCGGGCCATACTCATTGACCAGCGTGGCCACCGCGGCATAGCGATCCACCAGCTCTGCGGTGCACACCTCCCCCCCGGTAATCAACGTCAACCCGCACAGCTGCTCAGCCGGCAACGCCGCCAACATGCTCGGGGTGAACTTGGCATGCGAAACCCGCTGGCGCGCCATCAAATCGGTCAACTCCCGACCCGGCACCGCCTGCTCCTCGGTGGGAATCACAGCCGCCGCCCCCGTCAACAACGCCCACCACAAATTCCCAACCGACATATCAAAAATCAACGGCGCAAACTGCAACACCCGACTATCCGGGGTAATCGCCAACCGCTCGGCATGACTGGCCACCAAATCAGCGATCCCCACATGAGAAACCGCCACCCCCTTAGGCACACCGGTGGTGCCCGAGGTGTAAATCAGATACGCAACGTTGTCCGCAGCCACCGCCGGCGGCGCGCTATCCGGGCAGGTGTCGATCACCGGGTCCTCAACCTCAATGACCGCCACATCATGCCCAGCCAGCCGCGACCGCAGCCCCGCGGTGGTGATCACCGCGACCGGGGCGGCATCGGCCACCACGAACCCGATCAAGGCATCCGGGTGATCCGGGGCCATCGGCACATAGGCCGCCCCGGTCTTAAGCACCCCCAACATCGCGATAACCGCCTCGGCGCAGCGCTCAAACAACAACGCCACCACATCACCAGGACCCACACCCCGGCCAATCAGCAACTGCGCCAACCGATTAGACGCCCGCTCCACCTCCCCGTAAGTCCACGAACCCCCACCACACACCAACGCCACCGCATCCGGGCTACGCCCCACCTGCGCGGCCCACAGCACCGGGATCGACACCGCCGCCGGCCCCGGCGCACCCAACACCGCCCGATGACCGATCTCATCCAGGCGCGCATGCTCACCGGCGTCGAGCACATCAATCGACGACAACGCCCGCATGGGGTCCGCGGTCATCGCCACCAACACCCGCTCCAACCGCGCCACCAAATTGGAGACGTCGAAATTCGCAAATGGCTGTCCGGCACCTGCCGTGTTGAGAAAAAGTTGGTCACCGGCTCCAAGGAAGAACAGCCCAAAATGACTGACGAGGCCATGATCCGTATACATCGCTGTTGCTGGAACACCAGCGAGGTCCAGGGTAAGTACCGACGGTATGAAATTAACGGTTACCCGCTTTGTCGCTCTGCTTAAATCGCGATGGCCACCTTCGCCCTCGAGGACACGCACGGGAAATCGCTGATGTTGCAGCAGTTCTCGTATTCGTGCGTCAACGTGCCGGCAGAAATCGGCGATGCTGCACCCCGGCGACACCTTCAACACCAGCGGCACAACTCCCACAAGCATCGCGGGAAGCGTCTTTGACTCCGGACGCACTCGCCTGGCGACCGTGAAGTCCAGTGCCACCTCGGACCCGACACCGCAGAACCCCCGCACCAGAAGTGCGCAAGCCGCGGTGATGACCGAATATCTGCGGATGCGCAGCACTTTGGACAACTCTTTGGTTCGCGCGACGACGAATTGGGCCACTTCAACCGGCGCAGCAGCCAACGAATCACGGTCACCCACGGCTTCGGACAACCGATAATCCGGTCCGCTTTCCAGGGGAAGATTCTGAGTCCAATAGGCCCGATCTTGCAGATAATCATTAGAGGCTTCGTACTCTGATTCGCCACGGACCAGATCCTGCAGCGAGCCGAAGAAAGAAGGAGATATGGAATCGCCAGAAACAATTGCAGAGTAAATAGTTGCGGCCCGGCGGCCTACCAGTGCAATTCCCAATCCGTCGATAGCTATGTGGTGGTAGCAGTTAAACCAGTAATATTCTTCGTTCCCCGTCCGGAATAATGCAAACCTGAACAATGGCCCCGTTAGCGGCATCGGTGTGCGTTGGATCGATGACGCAATCTCACGGGCTTCCCGCACCGGATCTCCCGAGCCACTCAGGTCATAAAAGGCAAGATCAACATCCGAGTAATCAACCGCTCTTTGGAAAACCCTGCCATCGGCCTCAAAGAAACCGGCCCTCCATGGTTCGGCCTCTTGTACGGCTTGGCCGATCGCCCGTTGAAGCAAATCTCGGTCTACCGGGCCATCGATCTTCAGCAGTATGCCAAGCTGCAGGTCCGTACCGGCACGACCCGATTCCTGCGCGAGCCACATGTCCAACTGCCCGCGAGTCAGGGGAAGTGCCCGCTCGTCGTGCTCCACTCGACCCTCCAACCCACGCTGCGCAGACTTTTTGCATCGCGTAATCCCGGCCCCGCCAGGCCACTCGCTCAGATTCTTCGGCCGTACCTCAGGCCAGTTGTGTGCGGTGTATTCCAGACGCGCAGCGCGGTTTGCCTCGCCCTATACGAGCTGGCAGCCAGCCGGAACATCTGCGAAGGCCGGCGCCGGGCTGTGTAGCTTGTCGTCGCTGACCTAGACGGAAAAGCTGCCATTGTCGTCATCGAATGGATTGATGCACACCCAGATCTCCAGACCGTAGGGCCGATATGAGTGCGACACACCATACGGGACGTCATTCAAGATCAGTCGGGGTTTCGACAAAGTTCTGAATGGCTCAATCGGCGCTGCGACATGTACCGACCGCGCCGACCACTAGGGTGCGCGTTGCCTTCGCCGATGGCCAACGTTCTTGGCCATTGGCGGCGCGAAATCCCGTTAGCTGCAACCATTCCGGGAACCGACGCCCGCTTGGCCACTTAAATGTAGCTCTAGGCGACTGTTGATGTAATGCAGAAAGTCCAAAGCGAAAAATGGCCGGTGGCTCGAATCGGTCTACGCCCCACTCGCACGGCATAACAGCACCGCGAAGCCGAACTCGGCGGGCGATATTCCCGTCCCCCGGGAGATTGTTACTCGACCTTCGCTCGATGGCGCTACAAAGGCGAGAACGCCGGTTAGAGCCTGGCCCGCCTCTCGCAGGGGCGCGCGGAGCTGGCCGCAACTGTGTCCCCAAGCCCGCCACGGGCTGCATCGTGAGGGACCCCACAGCGCTCATCCACCCACCATAACCGCAGGTAGACGGGCCGCCGCAAGCTGCCCAACCGGTTGGTTACTTAGGCAGTGGAATTTAGCTCACATTCGGTTGCGTTGAAGTTACTGATCGGTATAGGTTGACGGTGTTACTGGTGGGTAACTTAGCCCGAGTACCCAACCGCACGTGGCAATTCTCAACGAGGAGGAGAGTAGTGAGCCACTACAAGAGCAACGTCCGCGACCAGGTGTTCAACCTGTTCGAGGTGTTGGGCGTTGACAAGGCGTTAGGCCAGGGCGAGTACGGCGACATCGACGCCGACACCGCTCAGGAAATGCTCAACGAGATCGCCCGCCTGGCCGAGGGGCCCGTCGCGGAATCGTTCGTCGAGGGGGACCGCAACCCGCCGGTCTTCGACCCGGAGACGCACTCGGTGACCCTGCCGGAGGCTTTCAAAAAGTCAGTCCGTGCCGTCCAGGAAGCCGATTGGGACAAGGCCGGCATCGACGAGGCCCTCGGCGGCATGCCGATGCCCAAGGCGCTGATGTGGGCGCTGCACGAGCACATCCTGGGCGCCAACCCGGCGGTCTGGATGTACGGCGGCGGCGCCGGCTTCGCCAACATCCTCTACCACCTGGGCACCGAGGAGCAGAAGAAGTGGGCGGTGCTCGCGGCCGAGCGCGGCTGGGGCTCGACCATGGTGCTCACCGAGCCGGACGCCGGTTCCGACGTGGGCGCCGGGCGGACCAAGGCCATCCAGCAAGAGGACGGCTCCTGGCACATCGAGGGCGTCAAGCGCTTCATCACCTCGGGTGACTCCGGCGACCTGTTCGAGAACATCTTCCACCTGGTGCTGGCCCGCCCGGAGGGCGCCGGCCCCGGCACCAAGGGGCTCTCGCTGTTCTTCGTGCCCAAGTTCCTGTTCGACTTCGAGACCGGTGAGATCGGCGAGCGCAACGGCGTTTTCGTCACCAACGTCGAGCACAAGATGGGCCTGAAGGTCTCGGCGACCTGTGAGCTGTCGCTCGGCCAGCACGACGTGCCCGCCAAGGGCTGGCTGGTCGGCGAGGTGCACAACGGCATCGCGCAGATGTTCGAGGTCATCGAGCAGGCCCGGATGATGGTCGGCACCAAGGCCATCGCCACGCTGTCGACCGGTTACCTGAACGCGCTCGAGTACGCCAAGTCGCGCGTCCAGGGCGCCGACCTGACCCAGATGACCGACAAGACCGCGCCGCGGGTGACCATCACGCATCACCCCGACGTCCGCCGGTCGCTGATGACCCAGAAGGCCTACGCCGAGGGTCTGCGTGCGCTGTACCTGTACACGTCGACGTTCCAGGACGCGGCGGTCGCGGAGGCGCTGCACGGCATCGACGCGGACTTGGCCGTCAAGGTCAACGACCTGCTGCTGCCGGTCGTCAAGGGTGTGGGCTCCGAGCAGGCCTACGCGAAGCTGACCGAGAGCCTGCAGACGTTCGGCGGGTCCGGCTTCCTGCAGGACTACCCGATCGAGCAGTACATCCGCGACGCCAAGATCGACTCGCTCTACGAGGGCACCACCGCCATCCAGGCGCAGGACTTCTTCTTCCGCAAGATCGTCCGCGACAAGGGTGTGGCGCTGGGCCACGTGTCGACCGAGATCCAGAAGTTCGTCGACAGCGAGTCCGGCAACGGCCGGCTGAAGACCGAGCGCGAACTGCTGGGCAAGGCGCTCGCCGAGGTCCAGGCCATGGCGGCCACCCTGACCGGCTACCTGATGGCCGCCCAGGAGGACGTCACCAGCCTCTACAAGGTGGGCCTGGGTTCGGTGCGGTTCCTGATGAGCGTCGGCGACCTGATCATCGGCTGGTTGCTGCAGCGCCAGGCCGCGGTGGCAGTGGCGGCGCTCGACGCCGGTGCCGACGGTGCCGACCGATCCTTCTACGAGGGCAAGATGGCGGTGTCGTCGTTCTTCGCGAAGAACTTCCTGCCGCTGTTGGCCAGCACCCGCGAGGTGATCGAGACGCTGGACAACGACATCATGGAGCTCGACGAGGCCGCGTTCTGACGAGCCTCAGCGAAAGCCCCGCTTCCCGATGGAGGCGGGGTTTTTCGTTTTGGCGGCCCGACGGAAAAGCCGACGGAAAGAGCCGACGAGAAAGGCCGCCGCTGGATCCCCTCACTCCAGCGGCGGCCCGACTATGGGATACCCCGCGTCGCAGTCGGGGTCGGGGGGTCAGACCACAACACGGGGTTATCCGGCACTTCGGATACCCAATGGACGGCGTTACTAACCGGCCGCCGCGAAAATCGATGCTCGTCGCGGCGTGGCGCGGGTCGGGCCTGGTCAGGCCTCCAGGATCGCGGCCACGCCCTGGCCGCCGGCGGCGCAGATGGAGATCAACGCCCGGACGGACCCGCCACCGGCCGCCTTCTTCTCGGCGAGCTGCTTGGCCGTCTGGGCCAGAATCCGCCCGCCGGTGGCCGCGAACGGGTGACCGGCCGCCAACGACGAGCCGTTGACGTTGAGCTTGGAGCGATCGATCGACCCGAGGGCGGCGTCGAGGCCCAGCCGCTCCTTGCAGTACTCCTCGGACTCCCACGCGCGCAGGTGCGTCAGCACCACCGACGCGAACGCCTCGTGGATCTCGTAGAAATCGAAGTCCTGCAGGCTCAGCCCGTTGCGGGCCAGCAGCCGGGGCACCGCGTACGTGGGCGCCATCAGCAGGCCGTCACGCCCGTTGACGTAGTCCACCGCGGCGGTCTCGGCGTCCACCAGATAGGCCAGCGGGGCCAGCGAATGCTCGTCGGCCCACTGCTCGCTGGCCAGCAGGGCCACCGAGGCGCCGTCGGTCAGCGGGGTCGAGTTGCCCGCCGTCATCGTCGCGTCGCCGGCCTTCACCCCGAAGACCGGGCGCAGCGTGGCCAGCTTCTCCACGTTGGCGTCGGGCCGCAGGTTGTCGTCGCGGTACAGCCCCAGGAACGGCGTGACCAGGTCGTCGAAGAAGCCACGGTCGTAGGCGGCGGCCATGTTGCGGTGGCTGGCGACGGCCAGCTCGTCCTGGTCGACGCGCTTGATCCCCATCTGCTTGGCGGTGATGGCGGCGTGCTCGCCCATCGACAGCCCGGTGCGGGGCTCGCTGTTGGCGGGGATCTCGACGCCAAGGGTGGCCGGCAGCGTGCCCACCAGCTTCAGCCGCTGCACGTTGGACTTGGCGCGGCGCAACTTCAGCAGGGTGCGACGCAGGTTGTCGCCCAGGCCGATCGGCGGGTCGGAGGTGGTGTCCACGCCACCCGCGGCGGCGACGTCGTATCGGCCGGCCGCGATGCCGTCGGCCGCCGCGATCGCCGCCTGCAGGCCGGTGCCGCAGGCTTGCTGGATGTCGAACGCTGGGGTGTACGACGACAGCTCGGAACCCAGCACGCATTCGCGCGTGAGGTTGAAGTCGCGGCTGTGCTTGAGCACCGCGCCGCCGACCACCACGCCCAGCCGCTGGCCGGCCAGCCCGAACCGGTCCACCAGCCCACCGAGGGCGGCGGTGAACATGTCCTGGTTGGACGCCTCGGCGTAGGCGCCGTCGGACCTCGCGAACGGGATGCGATTGCCGCCCAGCACGGCGACTCGCCTGGATTCAGTTGCAGGGGCCACGTTTATCTCCGGTTATCAGTTTGGGATCGGCCGTCGAGGGCCATACTACCCACTGTTCTGACACTCCTTACTCTGCAGTAAGTTCGTCCTCGATACGGTTGGCCTATACGGCACGTTCGACCGAGAAAGAAAGTGGAAGGCAGCTCAGTGGCTCCCAATCGTTCGTCCGATCTGTTCTCGCAGATCGTCAATTCCGGCGCCGGGTCGTTTGTGGCGAAGCAACTCGGCGTCCCGCGACCCGAGACCCTGCGCCGCTACCGGGCGGGTGATCCGCCGCTGGCCGGATCCCTGCTGATCGGGGGTGAGGGCAGGGTGGTCGAGCCGCTGCGCGCGGCGCTGGAAAAGGACTACGACCTGGTCGGCAACAACCTGGGCGGCCGCTGGGCCGATCAGTTCGGCGGCCTGGTTTTCGACGCCACCGGCATCACCGCGCCCGCCGGCCTGAAGGCGCTGCACGACTTCTTCACGCCGCTGCTGCGCAACCTGGGCCGCTGCGCGCGCGTCGTGGTCGTCGGCACCACGCCCGACCTGGCGGGCAGCACCGACGAGCGGATCGCGCAGCGCGCGCTGGAGGGCTTCACCCGGTCGCTGGGCAAGGAGGTGCGCAACGGCGCCACCGTGCAGCTGGTGTACCTGTCGCCGGACGCCAAGCCGGCCGCGACGGGCCTGGAGTCCACGATGCGGTTCATCCTGTCGGCCAAGTCGGCCTACGTCGACGGGCAGGTCTTCTACATCGGGGCGGCCGACTCCACGCCGCCGGCCGACTGGGACCGGCCGCTGGACGGCAAGGTCGCGATCGTCACCGGCGCGGCCCGCGGGATCGGCGCGACGATCGCCGAGGTGTTCGCCCGCGACGGCGCCCGCGTGATCGGGATCGACGTGGAGTCCGCCGCCGAGGCCCTGGCCGAAACCGCCAGCCGGGTCGGGGGCACCCCGCTGTGGCTCGACGTCACCGCCGACGACGCCGTCGACACCATCACCGAGCACCTGCGCGACCACTACGCGGGTCACGCCGACATCCTGGTCAACAACGCCGGCATCACCCGCGACAAGCTGCTGGCCAACATGGACGATGCCCGGTGGGACGCCGTCCTGGCCGTCAATCTTCTTGCCCCGCAACGGCTTACCGAAGGGCTGATCGGCAACGGCAGCATCGGCGAAGGGGGTCGGGTGGTCGGCCTGTCGTCGATGGCCGGCATCGCGGGCAACCGCGGCCAGACGAACTACGCCACCACGAAGGCCGGGATGATCGGGCTCACCCAGGCGCTGGCGCCGGGGCTCTACGACAAGGGCATCACGATCAACGCCGTCGCACCGGGATTCATCGAAACCCAGATGACCGCCGCCATCCCGCTGGCCACCCGCGAGGTGGGCCGCCGGATGAACTCGCTGCTGCAGGGCGGGCAGCCCGTGGACGTCGCCGAGACCATCGCCTACTTCGCCAGCCCGGCGTCAAACGCGGTGACCGGCAACGTGATTCGGGTGTGCGGCCAGGCGATGCTGGGCGCATGAGTTCGAGGAGAATGCGATGAACCAGCCAAGCGGCCTGCGAAACATGCTGCGCGCCGCGGCCGGGGCGTTACCGTTGGTGCCCCGCTCCGACCAGCTGCCCAGCCGCACGGTGACCGTCGAGGAACTACCGATCGACCAGACCAACGTGGCCGAGTACGCCGGGGTCACCGGCCTGCGCTACGGAAACAACGTGCCGCTGACCTACCCGTTCACGCTGAGCTTCCCCGCCGTGATGTCGCTGGTGACCGGGTTCGACTTTCCCTTCGCCGCAATGGGTTCGGTGCACACCGAGAACCAGATCACGCAGTACCGGCCGATCGCGGTCACCGATACCGTCGGTGTGCGGGTGCATGCCGAAAACCTGCGCGAGCACCGCAAGGGCCTGCTGGTGGACCTGGTGACCGACGTCAGCGTCGGCAACGAGACCGCGTGGCAGCAGGTGACGACCTTCCTGCATCAGCAGCGCACCAGCCTGTCCGACGAGCCCAAGCCGCCGCCGCAGAAGCAGCCCAAGCTGCCGCCGCCCAGCACGGTGCTGCGGATCACCCCCGCGCAGATCCGCCGCTACGCCGCCGTCGGCGGGGATCACAACCCGATCCACACCAACCCGATCGCCGCCAGGCTGTTCGGATTCCCGACGGTGATCGCGCACGGGATGTTCACCGCCGCAGCGGTATTGGCCAACATCGAGGCCACGTCCCCCGACGCGGTCACGTATACGGTGCGGTTCGGCAAGCCGGTGCTGCTGCCCGCCACCACCGGGCTGTACATCGACAAGGGCGACGACGGCGGCTGGGATCTGTCGTTGCGCAACATCGCCAAGGGATACCCGCACCTGACCGGAACGGTCCGCGCGCTCTAGCCGGCGTGCTTCGGGCTGCGGCGAATGGGCGCGCGGTCCCCGCCCGCCTCGGCCGCGGCCTCGCGGTCCTCGGGAGCTCCGCGCAGGCCGTGCCAGAACAGGTCGATCATCAGCTCGGTCGCCTCGTCGACGTCGATGTCGCCGGTGGACAGCCGGGTGGCCATCGCCTCGCCCGCGCCCACCAGCGCCACCGCCATCATCTGGTAGTCGGCGTCGGCCCGCGGGACGCGACTGCCGGCGCGCACCAGCCCGGCCACCAGCTCGATGATCTGCTCGCGCCCCTCGCGCACGGTGTGCGCGAACGCCTGCGAACTGATGGCCTGGGTGTACATCACGATCCACGATGCCCGGTTGGCGTCGATGTAGCGTAGGAACGACCCGATCGTGTTGCGCAGCAAGTCCCTTGGGTTCTGGGTGAAGTCGATGTCGGCGCGCACCGCGTCGATGAACCGGCTCAGCTCGCGGTTCAGGCACGCGCCGAACAGGTCCTCCTTGGAGCCGTAGTACAGGTAGAGCATCGGCTTGGAGATCTGCGCCTCGGCGGCGATGGCGTCCATCGACGTCTCGTGGTAGCCGTTGACCGAGAACATCTGCACGGCGGCGTCGAGCATCTGCTGTTCGCGCACGGCACGCGGTAAACGCTTGGTACCACCCGCCATAACCTCGCCTCTCTAGCTATCTGACTCCAGAGTAACGACGCGACGGCGGGTCAGTGTCCACACGCCCGATTGGCCCCCTTCATCGTCGCCACCCGGACCACCGACTGGTCCACCGCTGTCATCGCCAATTCGTTTGCGGCAACGGCCTTTTCGAGCCGATCCAGGACGGCGGGCACCTCGTCGGTGGTGACCCACAGCGCGATGTCGGTGCCGGCCTGCAGGCTGCGCAGCACTGCCTCGGACACGCCGAACCGGTCGGAGATTGCGGCCATGCTGGACAGGTCGTCGCTGAACACCGGGCCGTTGAAGGGCGGCGCCCCGTAGCCGATGCCGTCGCGCAGCAACTGCACCGCCGCGCGGCTCAGGCTGGCCGGCTGGTCGCCGGTCAGGCCGGGAACCTGCAGGTGGCCCACCATCACCGCGACCGGGCTCGCGGCCACCAGCGTGCGGTACGGCACCAGGTCCACGCTTTGCAGCTCGCTCAGCGGCGGCGTGACGACCCCACCAGTGTGCGAGTCACCCGAGCCGTGCCCGTGGCCGGGGAAATGCTTGAGCACCGGCAGCAGCCCGGCCTCCCGCAGGCCCCGCGCGTAGGCGTCTGCGTAAGCGGTGACCTGCGCCGGATCGTTGCCGAACGAACGGTTGCCGATCACGGCGTCGTCGGGCTCGTCGCTGACGTCGACGTCGGGAGCGAAGTCGACGGTGATCCCCAGGTCGTGCATCTTCTTGCCGCGCTGCAGCGCCAGGTCGTGGACCTGGGCCACGGTCTGGGTCTGGGCCAGCTCCCGGGCCGACGGCGCCGGCCCGATCAGCGACTTCAGCCTCGAGACCCGGCCGCCCTCCTCGTCGACGCTGACCGCCAGCGGCAGCGGTCCGGCCTTGCCCGCGATGTCGGCCAACGGGCCCTTGAAGATCGACAGGTCGGTCCAGCTGCCGATGAAGATCCCGCCGACGTGATAGCCGTTGACGACGGCCCGGGCGTCGTCGGCGTTCTTGACGCCCACCATCAGCAGCTGCGCCAGCTTGTCGCGGATCGACAGCGCCTTCGGCATGCTGGTCGGGTCGCCGCATGCCGGCGGCGCCGGGGCGGCCGTCGGCTTGCTGACCGTCGACGAGGGATGCCGTGCGGTGTCGTGGCCGCAGGCCGCCAGCACCGATGCGACGGCCAGCACGGCCAGGATCCGGGGGAAAGCCATCGGGACATGTTGTCACGACGGGCGTTTCGTCCCGCCCTCCAGGGGGCATCGACGGTACCGTGCCGATCGGGGGCCGGTGAGGCCGTTTGCCTGGCAGGGAGGAGCCGGCGATGACCGGGTTCGCGCTGGCCGCCGCGGCCAGCATCGCGGCGGGCCTGTCGATCGGTGCCGTCGCTACGGTCGGCGTCACGCTCGCGGTGCAGGATCACCGAGCGGCACCGGCGCCGGTGGTGTCGACCCCGCTCCGGCCATACCCGGTGCAGTACGGCGACCGCTGCTGGCACGGGCATTGCCTGCGGTGGCCCTGAGCGCGGCCCGGGCCGGGAGCGCCCTTCTGCTAGGTTGACGTTGGGTTGTCTGCCGTCACGACCGCGAATCAAGGAGCCATCGATGAACCGGATCATCGCGCCCGCCGCCGCGAGCGTCGTGGTTGGTCTGTTGCTGGGCGCGGCCGCGATCTTCGGGATCACGCTGATGGTGCAACAGGACACGAAGCCGCCACTCCCCGGGGGCGATCCGCAGTCGTCAGTGCTCAACCGGGTCGAGTACGGCAACCGTAGCTAACGCGGCGGCGGGGTCGGCGCGCGCGGAGCTCGCGGATCCCGCGTCGGGCTCGCCGGCCGCGCCGCTGTCGCGCCGGTGGTTGCCGCTGGTGGCCGCGATCGCCCTGGCGCTGACGTTCGCCCAGTCACCCGGGCAGGTGTCGCCCGACACCAAACTCGACCTCACCGCCAACCCGCTGCGCTTCCTGGCCCGGGCGACCAACCTGTGGAACAGCGACCTGCCGTTCGGCCAGGCGCAGAACCAGGCCTACGGCTATCTCTTTCCGCACGGCACCTTCTTTTTGCTCGGGCATTTTCTGGGGCTGCCCGGTTGGGTGACCCAGCGCCTGTGGTGGGCGCTGCTGCTGACGGTCGGCTTTTGGGGGCTGTTGCGGGTCGCCGAGGCGCTGGGCATCGGCAGCCCGACGTCGCGCGTCATCGGCGCGGTGGCGTTCGCGCTGTCGCCGCGGGTGCTGACCACGCTCGGCTCGATCTCGTCGGAAACCCTGCCGATGATGCTGGCGCCGTGGGTGTTGCTGCCCACCATCCTGGCACTGCGGGGATCCTCTGGCAGGTCGGTGCGGGCGCTGGCCGGTCAGGCGGGGCTGGCCGTCGCGCTGATGGGTGCGGTCAACGCGATCGCGACGCTGGCCGGCTGCCTCCCCGCACTGATCTGGTGGGCCTGCCACCGGCCGAACCGGTTGTGGTGGCGCTACACGGCATGGTGGCTTTTGGCCCTGTCCCTGGCGACGCTGTGGTGGGTCGTGGCGCTGGGCTCGCTGCGCAGCGTCAGCCCGCCGTTCCTGGACTTCATCGAATCCTCCGGCGTGACGACGCAATGGTCCTCGCTGGTGGAGATGCTGCGCGGCACCGAGAGCTGGACCCCGTTCGTGGCGCCGACCGCCACCGCGGGCGCGCCGCTGGTGACCGGGTCGGCGGCCATCCTGGGCACCTGTTTGGTCGCGGCGGCCGGGCTGGCGGGGCTGGCCGGCCGCGCGATGCCGGCGCGGGGACGGCTGGTGACGATGCTGTTGGTGGGCGTGGCGCTGATGGCCGTCGGCTACAGCGGCGGGCTGGGCTCGCCGCTGGCCCACCAGGTGCAGGCGTTCCTGGACGCCGCCGGGGCGCCGCTGCGCAACGTGCACAAGCTGGACTCGGTGATCCGGATCCCGATCGCACTGGGCATCGCGCAGCTGCTGGGCCGGGTGCCGCTGCCCGGTTGGGTGCCTGTGTCGGTGTGGCTGCCCGCGTTCGCCCACCCCGAGCGCGACAAGCGGGTCGCCGCGACGGTGGTGATCCTGACCGCGCTGACGGTCAGCACCTCGCTGGCGTGGACCGGTCGGCTGGCCCCGCCCGGCACGTTCGGCGCGATACCCCGGTACTGGCACGAGGCCGCCGACTGGCTCGGCCGGCACAACACGGGGCGGGTGCTGGTGGTCCCCGGGGCGCCGTTCGCCACCCAGCTGTGGGGCACCAGCCACGACGAGCCGCTGCAGGTGCTCGGCGCCGGCCCGTGGGGGGTGCGCGACTCCATCCCGTTGACCCCGCCGCAGACCATTCGGGCGCTGGATTCGGTGCAGCGCCTGATCGCAGCCGGGCGCCCGTCGGCGGGCCTGGCCGATACCCTTGCCCGCCAAGGCATTTCGTATGTGGTGCTGCGCAACGACCTGGACCCCGACACGTCGCGCTCGGCGCGCCCAATCCTGGTGCACCGCGCGATCGACGGGTCGCCGCGACTGGGGAAGGTGGCCCAGTTCGGCGCGCCGGTGGGGCCCGGCGCGGTGGCCGGCTTCGTCGCCGACAGCGGGCTGCGGCCGCGCTACCCGGCGGTGGAGATCTACCGCGTCGATGTTGCCGGCGAGCCCGGCGCGCCCTACTTCGCCGACGCCGATCGGCTGGCCCGGGTCGACGGCGGCCCCGAGGTGCTGCTGCGCCTCGACGAGCGGCGGCGGCTGCTGGGCCAGCCCCCGCTGGGTCCGGCGCTGTTGACCGCCGACGCCCGCGGCGCGGGCCTGGCGGCGCCCGCCGTCACCGTCACCGACACCCCGGTGGCCCGCGAGACCGACTACGGCCGGGTGGACCAGCACTCGTCGGCGATCCGGGCGGCCGGCGACGCGCGGCACACCTTCAACCGCGTCCCCGACTACCCGGCGCCGGGCGCCGACACCGTCTTCGGCGGCTGGACGGGCGGGCGGATCACCGTGTCCAGCTCGTCGTCGGATTCCACCGCGATGCCCGACGTCGCGCCGGCCACCTCCCCCGCCGCCGCGATCGACGGCGACTCGGCGACCGCGTGGGTGTCCAACGCCCTGCAGGCGGCCGTCGGCCAGTGGTTGCAGGTGGATTTCGACCACCCGGTGACCAACGCCGCCATCACCCTCACACCCAGCGCCACCGCCGTCGGCGCCCAGATCCGCCGCATCCTGATAGAGACGGCCAACGGCAGCACCACGCTGCGGTTCGACGAGCCCGGCAAGCCCCTGGCCGCGGCCCTGCCGTACGGAGAAACCCCGTGGGTGCGGATCACCGCCGCCGGCACCGACGACGGGTCGGCCGGCGTCCAGTTCGGCATCACCGACCTGGCGATCACGCAGTACGACGCGTCGGGGTTCGCACACCCGGTCAGCCTGCGGCATACCGCGCTGGTGCCCGGTCCGCCGCCGGGCTCGGCGGTCGCGGGCTGGGACCTGGGCTCGGAACTGCTCGGCAGGCCGGGCTGCGCGCCGGCACCCGACGGCGGCACGCGCTGCGCACCGTCGATGGCGCTGGCGCCCGAGGAGCCGGTGAACTTCAGCCGCACCCTGACCGTTCCGGCCCCGGTGTCGGTGACCCCGACGCTGTGGGTGCGGTCGCGGCAGGGCCCGAAGCTGGCCGACCTGATCGCCGAGCCGAATACCACGCGGGCCCAAGGGGATTCGGACGGGGTGGACGTCCTCGGCTCGGCGTACGCGGCGACCGACGGCGACCCGACCACCGCGTGGACCGCGCCGCAGCGGGTGGTGCAGCACAAGTCCCCGCCGACGCTGACGCTGGCCCTGCCGCGGCCCACCGAGGTCGCCGGGCTGCGCCTGGATCCCGGCCGGTCGGCGCTGCCCGCGCACCCGACGGTGGTCGCCGTCAACCTGGGCGACGGCCCGCAGGTCCGGAAACTGACGGCGGGCGAGCCGCAGACCCTGTCGCTGAAGCCCCGGGTCACCGACACCGTCACCGTCAGCCTGCTGGACTGGGAGGACGTCATCGACCGCAACGCGCTGGGCTTCGACCAGCTCAAGCCGCCGGGGCTCGCCGAGGTCGCGGCGCTCGGCGCCGACGGCCGCCCGATCGCGCCCGCCGACGCCGCCCGCAACCGGTCCCGCGAGGTCACCGTCGGCTGTGAGCGCGGCCCGGTCATCGCGGTCGCGGGCCGGTTCGTGCACACCGCGATCCACACCACGGTGGGCGCGCTGCTGGATGGCGAACCGGTCGAGGCGCGCCCCTGCGACCGCGACCCGATCGCGCTGCCCGCGGGGCAGCAGGAGCTGCTGATCAGCCCCGGCGCCCAGTTCGTCGTGGACGGCGCCCAGCTGACGACGCCGGGTGCCGCCGAATTGCCCGGCGGCGCCGCGCGGATTCCGGCCGCCACCGGGGCGTGGGGTCCCGACCGGCGCGAGGTGCGGGCCCCCGCGTCGGCCACGCCACGGGTGCTGGTCATTCCGGAGAGCATCAACCCCGGCTGGGTGGCGCGCACCGGCAACGGGACCCGGTTGACGCCGGTCGCCGTCAACGGGTGGCAGCAGGGCTGGGTGGTCCCGGCGGGCGACCCCGGCACCATCACGCTGACCTTCGCCACCAACTCGCTGTACCGGGCGGGGCTGGCGGTGGGGCTGGCGCTGCTGCCGCTGCTGGCCCTGCTCGCGCTGTGGCGCACCCGGCGCGAGCCCCCGGACGACCCGCCCGCGGCGCCCTGGACGCCCGGGCCGTGGGCCGGGGTCGCGGTGCTGGCGGTGGGGGCGGTGATCGCCGGGGTGGCCGGGTTCGCCGTGGCCGGCGCGGCCCTCGCTTTGCGGTACGCGCTGCGCGGCCGACCGCGGTGGCGGGAACCGGTCACCGTCGCGCTGAGCGCCGGCGGGCTGATCCTGGCCGGGGCCGAGCTGTCCCGGCATCCCTGGCGCTCGGTCGACGGTTACGCCGGTCATTCCGCGAATGTTCAACTGCTGGCGCTGATTTCGCTTGGCGTGCTGGCGGCCTCGGTCGTGGTCATGCCCGAGCGGGCGCGCCCGCGCCACGACGAATGACGCCGAGGGAGTTGGCTACGCGTTTACCCACTGGTTGACTGGATATGCGCGTTGGTGTTGTCGCCAGCGTCCGAGGAGTTACGGCCATGGGATGGATGTCCGCGCCCGAATACTGGCTGGGCAGGCTGGTACTCGAGCGCGGGGCGGCGGCCCTCTACCTGATCGCGTTCCTCGCGGCCGCCCTGCAGTTCCGCGCGCTCATCGGCGAGCACGGAATCCTGCCGGTGCCCCGGTTTTTGGCCGGGCAAAGCTTCTGGCGAACGCCGAGCATCTTCCATCTGCGCTACTCCGACGGGTTGTTCGCCGGCGTCTCGTGGTTCGGTGCGGCGCTGTCGGCCGCCGTCGTCGCCGGCGTGGGCGACCTGGTGCCGCTGTGGCTGGCAATGCTGATCTGGCTGACGCTGTGGGTGCTCTACCTGTCGATCGTCAACGTCGGGCAGGCGTGGTACTCGTTCGGCTGGGAATCGCTGCTGCTGGAGACCGGGTTCCTGGCGATCTTTCTCGGCAACGACCGCGTCGCGCCCCCGATCCTGACGCTATGGCTGGCGCGGCTGCTGCTCTTCCGGGTCGAGTTCGGCGCCGGGCTGATCAAGATGCGCGGCGATCGGTGCTGGCGCGACCTGACCTGCCTGTACTACCACCACGAAACCCAGCCGATGCCGGGGCCGTTGAGCTGGTTCTTCCACCGCCTGCCCAAGCCGCTGCACCGGATCGAGGTGGCCGGCAACCATTTCGCCCAGCTGGTGGTGCCGTTCGGGTTGTTCGCGCCGCAGCCGGTGGCCAGCGTTGCCGCGGTGATCGTCGTCGTCACCCAGCTGTGGCTGGTGGCGTCTGGCAACTTCGCGTGGCTGAACTGGGTGACGATCGTCCTGGCGTTCAGCGCCATCGACGACTCGTCGGCGGGGGCGGTGCTTCCCCTACCCGCGCATCCGGCGCTGCCGGCGCCGCCGCCGTGGTTCGCCGTCCTGGTCATCGCCTTCACCGCGGCGGTGGTGTTCATGACCTACTGGCCGGTGCGCAACATGCTGTCGCCGAATCAGCGAATGAACATGTCGTTCAACTCATTCCATTTGGTGAACACCTACGGCGCGTTCGGCAGCATCGGCCGCATCCGGCGCGAGGTGGTGATCGAGGGCACCGACGAACCGCAGATCACCGCCCAGACGGTTTGGCGGGAATACGATTTCAAGGGAAAGCCCGGCGCCGTGCGCCGGCTGCCGCGCCAGTGGGCGCCCTACCATCTGCGGCTGGACTGGCTGATGTGGTTCGCCGCGATCTCGCCGGGCTACGCGCAACCGTGGCTGGCCCCGCTTCTGCAGCGGTTGCTGCGCAACGACCGGCCCACGCTGCGCCTGTTGCGGCACAACCCCTTCCCGGATTCTCCGCCCCGGTATGTGCGGGCGTTGCTCTACGAATACCGCTTCACCACCCTGGCCGAGCTGCGCCGCGACCGGGCCTGGTGGCATCGCACGCTGATCGGCCGCTTCGCCGGGCCCGTGACGCTGCATAGACTGACCCCGCAGGACCACGAGTAGGAGGCCCCGTGCGACTACGAAAACGACGGATCACGCGACCGGAGAACGGGGAGGTGGCCGAGCCGATCGTCACTAATGCCAGCGAGAAGAACCGCTACGAGATCAGCACCGAGGGCGAAGCGGCGGGCCTTGCGGACTATGTCGACAGCCGCAATCAGCGCATCTTCTACCACACCGAGGTCGACAAGAAGTTCACCGGCCACGGCCTGGCCGGCAAGCTGATCGGCGCCGCGCTGGACGATACCCGCGCCGCGGGCAAACGGATCGTGGCGATCTGCCCGTTCGTCGCCGCCTTCGTCGACAGGGGCGACGACTACGCCGACATCCTCGATCCCATCACACCGCAAGCGCACGCCGCGGTGCGGGCCGAAACTTCGTAATTGCCGGCCTTCACTGTGCGCCTACGGTTTTGAGCGTGTATCCACGGTGCGATTTTGGCTTCGATCACGCCGTGAGTGCACGCTCAAAGCCGTAGCCTCACGCTCGATGCCGCGAAGCGCCACGCCGCTACAGTGTCTCGTCCAGCTCGCCGAGCCGGTCGGTCAGCCGCAGGTTCTCCGAGTAGTCGACGGGACAGTTGATCAGCGACACGCCGTCGTCGTCGAGCGCGGCCTTCAGCGTCGGCAGCAGCTCATCGGCGCTGTTGATCTGATATCCCTTGGCGCCGAAGCTTTCCGCGTAGGTGACGATGTCGGGGTTGGAAAACCTCACGTAGTGATGCTCGCCGAGTTCGAGATCCATCTTCCACTCGATCAGGCCGTAACCGCCGTCCTCCCAGATCAAGACCACCAGCGGTATCCGCTCCCGAACGGCGGTCTCGATTTCCTGTGAGCTCATCATGAACGCGCCGTCGCCCACGACGGCCAGCACCTTCGACTCGGGCCGGGCAAGCTTGACGCCAAGCGCCCCGGGCAGCGCAAAGCTCATGGTGGACAAGCCGTTCGAGACCAGACACGTGTTGCGCTCGAAGGTCGGGTACAGCCGCGCCATCCACATCTTGGTGGCGCCGGTGTCGACCAGGACGATGTCGCTGCGGCCCAGCGCGGCACGGGTGTCGGCGACCACCCGCTGCGGCGCCAGCGGGTAGCGCGAATCCTGTTGTCCCCGTGCGAATTCGTCGGCAAGCAGGCCGGAACCCGGTATCGCCGGGTCGGCGTGGTAGCGGTGCCCGGCGAGCGCCACCGTCAGCGCGTCGAGCGAGGCGCTGATGTCGCCGACGATCCCCACGTCGACGGGATAGTGCGCGTCGACCTCCGCGGGAAAACGATGGATGTGGATGATCTTCTTGTCCGACGTCGGGTTGATCCGGACCGGGTCGAATTCCTGCAGCTCGTAGCCGACCGCGACGATCGCGTCGGCGTTGTCGAAACCGAAGTTGACGTAGTCGTGCCGCATGAACCCCAGCGTCCCGATGCTGTTGGGGTGGTCGTCGGGCATCACGCCCTTGCCGTGGAAGGTGTTGGCCACCGGGATGCCGAATTCCTCGGAGAACCGCACCAAGGCCGCGGTCGCGTCGCCGCGGGCCGCACCGTGCCCGGCCAGCACCACCGGTCGCTCGGCCTCGCGCAGGATGTCGACGGCGCGGGCCACCTGACGGGCCGCCGGCGCCTCGGCGCGGACGACGTTGCGCGGCAACGGTTTCAGGTCGGGGTAGTCGGTTTCGTCGGCGTCTATGTCCTCGGGCACGGCAAGATACACCGCGGCCGGGCGTTCGGCCTCGGCGAGCTTGAACGCCTTGCGGAACATCTCCGGGATGGCGCGCGCGGTCGGGATGCCGGCGGCCCACCGGGTGATCGGCGCGAACATCGACACCAGGTCGACGTACTGGTGCGACTCCTTGAACTGACGGCCCTGGCCCACCTGCGCGGAGATCGCGACCATCGGTGTGCTGTTGGTGGTGGCGTCGGCGACGCCGAGCTGCATGTTGATCGCACCCGGGCCCAACGTGGCCGACACCACCGCCGCCCGGCCGGTGACGCGTCCGTACATCTCCGCCATGAACGACGCCGCCTGCTCGTGGCGGGTGAGCACATAGCGGATGTTCGAGGAGGCCAGCGCCTGCACGAAGCGGATGTTCTCCTCGCCGGGCAGCCCGAAGACCACGGAAACACCCTCGTTTTCCAGGCACTTGACCATCAGCTCGGCGGCTTTGCTCACTCGGCACCTCCCTTCTCGCCACAGTAGTGGCAGGCTGGGTATCGAACGTCTACCCACCAGCTAGCGAAGGATGTCAGCGTGCCCATCGCCACGATCAACCCGGCCACCGGCGAGACGGTCAAGACCTTCACCCCGGCAACCGACGACGAAGTCCAGGCCGCGATCGCGCGGGCCCACGAGCGGTTCCTGGACTATCGCCGCTCCACCACCTTCGCCCAGCGCGCCGCGTGGGCCAGCGCCACCGCCGACCTGCTGGAGGCCGAGGCGGACCGGACCGCGGAGATGATGACGTGCGAGATGGGCAAGACGCTGGCTTCGGCCAAGGCCGAAGCGATCAAGTGCGCCAAGGGTTTTCGCTACTACGCGCAGAATGCCGAGAAGCTGCTTGCCGACGAGCCGGCCGACGCGTCGAAGGTGGGCGCGAAGAAGGCGTACACGCGGTATCAACCACTCGGGGTGGTGCTGGCGGTGATGCCGTGGAACTTCCCGCTGTGGCAGGCGGTGCGCTTCGCGGCGCCCGCGCTGATGGCCGGCAACGTCGGCATCCTCAAGCACGCGTCGAACGTGCCGCAGTGCGCGCTGTATCTCGCCGATGTGATCGCGCGCGGCGGCTTCCCGGACGGCTGCTTCCAGACGCTGCTGGTGCCGTCGAGCGCCGTGGAGACCATCCTGCGCGATCCCCGCGTCGCGGCGGCCACCCTGACCGGCAGTGAGCCGGCGGGCCAGTCCGTCGGGGCCATCGCCGGCGACGAGATCAAGCCCACCGTGCTCGAGCTCGGCGGCAGCGACCCGTTCATCGTGATGCCGTCGGCGAACCTCGACGAGGCGGTCAAGACCGCGGTCACCGCCCGTGTGCAGAACAACGGGCAGTCCTGCATCGCCGCCAAGCGGTTCATCGCCCACGCCGACATCTACGACGCGTTCGTCGACAAGTTCGTCGAGCGGATGAAGGCGCTGCGGGTCGGCGACCCGACCGACCCGGACACCGACGTGGGCCCGCTGGCCACCGAGGCGGGCTGCGACGAGGTGGCCAAGCAGGTGGAGGACGCCGCCGCGGCCGGCGCGGTGATCCGTTGCGGCGGTGAGCGTCTCGACCGGCCGGGGTGGTACTACCCGCCGACGGTGGTCACCGACATCACCAAGGACATGGCGCTCTACACCGAGGAGGTGTTCGGCCCGGTCGCCTCGATCTACCGCGTCGAGAACGTCGACGAGGCCATCGAGATCGCCAACGCCACCACCTTCGGGCTGGGATCCAACGCCTGGACCGACGACGAGGCCGAGCAGCAGCGCTTCATCGACGGCATCGAGGCGGGCCAGGTCTTCATCAACGGGATGACGGTGTCCTACCCCGAGCTGCCGTTCGGCGGCGTCAAGCGCTCCGGCTACGGCCGCGAGCTCGCCGGCCTGGGCATCCGCGAGTTCTGCAACGCCAAGACGGTGTGGGTGGGGTAGCTTCCCCGCGCGGGCAGACGTAAAAGCCCCCGAAAACGGCTGTTTTCGGGGGCTTTTACGTCTGCTCGGCGTTACACGGCGGCCAGCGCCTTCTCGTCCTCGTCGGCGAACGTGTCCTCCAGCTGCACCGGCGAATAGTCGAGGTCGATCTCGGCGACCGGCCGGCCGCGCGCGCTGGCGATGGTGCCGAACCGCCGCATCCCCTTGTCGGCCGCGTAGGCCATGAACTCGTCCACCGACAGGTCGAAGGGCATCGGGTCGTAGAGCGCGAAGCCCTCCTCGATGAGCCGCAGCCCGAGCGGCATCAGCTCGTTCATGCGGTTTTCGAAGACCTCCCAATTGGAATCGTCGGCGGCGACGTGGCGACGGCAGGTGAACGTGCCCCACGCCATGTGGCGCCGCTCGTCGTCGCCGATGCGCCGGACCAGCTCCTGCATGCCGGGCAGGATGCCGCGCTCCACGCAGATCTTGTGCCAGCCGAAGTAGCCGGTCAGCGCCAGCATGCCCTCGACCATGTGGTTGTAGGTGACCGACGCCCGGACCTGGGCGGCCGGCGACGGGTCGGTCGACAGGGCGTTGAGGCAGGCCGGCAGCTCCTCGTAGAAGATCGTGCGATAGGTGGGAATGTCGTCGAGGTACTCGTGCAGGTCATCGGTGATGCCCACGGCGTCGAGCCACATCCGGAACACCTGCACGTGCTTGGCCTCCTCGAACGCGAACTGCGTCAGGTACATCTCGTCGCCCAGCCGGCCCTCGGCGCGCATCGCGGCCATGAACGGCTGGATGTCCTCGGTCACCGCCTCCTCGCCGGCGATGAACTCGGCGCACAGCCGGGTGGCGTAGTGGCGTTCGTCGTCGGTGAGCCGTTCCCAGTCCGCGCGGTCGCGGGAGAAGTCGATGTCGGCCGGATTCCAGAACTTGGCGTTGCCGCCGGCAAACAGCTTGAGCGGCAAGCTGTCCCAGTTGAGTCCGCCGGCGACCATGGAACCCGAACTCGTGCGTGTCATGGTGTTATGACCTCCTTCAAATCATTCCGGTGAGCTTGCGGCGCCGCCTTGAACGCGGCCGCCAAAACCCCGACCAGCCTGCGCACGGCCAGCGCCGGCTGCTCCGGTGTGGGCTCGTCGAGCCCGAGGATGGGATCCAGGCCGCGCACGTAGGGGGCCAGCGCCAGGTGCGGGAAGATCAACAGCAGCAACGACAACAACGCGTCGGTGTCGGAGTCCGCGCGCAGGTCTCCACGACTGTGCGCGTCGCGCACCAATGGCCGCAGCACCTCCAGGTAGTGGCGGTGAATGACGTTCTGGACGCTGACGCGGGCCTCGGTGTCGACCTCCAGCGTCGCCGCCGCGTGCAGGGCGCGTTCGCGCGGATGCTCGGCGAAGTAGGCCACCCACGCGTCGAGCCAGTCGGTCAGAAAGTCGAAGAACGGCCGGCTGGGATCGAGCTCGCGGATCAGGTCCTCCATGTGGGAGCGCACCCGCTGGCTGGCGATGTCGGCGATGAACGCATACAGATCGCGCTTGTCCGCGAAGTACTGGAACAGGCTGCCCTTGGCGACCCCGGCCCGGCGCGCGATGACGTTCAGGCTGCCCCGGGAGAATCCGTGCGCCCCGAACTCTGCCTCCGCGGCTTCGATGACGGCCGCGCGGCGAGCCGGGTCGACTCGTGCCCAAGTCACCGTCGGCAATGCGTCCTCCTCGCGTCGATGACCACTGGTCATTCTACTGTGAGCTACGCCATAGTCAACGCCGTTCCGAGTCGCCGGGTTTTCAATGGTGCGAGCAGAAGGAGTGACGCATGACCCTCGACAGCTCCGAGCAATTTCGCCGCATCGCCACCGAGGAGGCGTTCAGCACCCCCAATGTGATCGCCGCGCTGGAACGCTGGATCGCCCGCGCCCCGGCCGACGACCCGGACGCGGAGTTCCAGGATTTCCTCCTGCACGGCGCGGGCGCATTCGGCGAAGCGGCACGAACTCTGCTGATCGATCTCGACGACGTGCGACTGCAGATCATGGACGCCAACGGCATCGACATGCAACTGTTGTCCCTCACCTCACCGGGGGTGCAGACCCTGGACGACGACGAGGCCGCCGGCCTGGCGGCAGAAACCAATGACCTACTCGCCGAAGCGATTTCGCGTCATCCGGACCGATTCGCCGGGCTGGCCGCGATCGCACCGCAGGCACCGGCGCGGGCGGTCGAGGAGATCGAGCGCGCGATGGGCCGGCTCGGACTCAACGGCATCATCATCAATTCCCACACCCGCGGCGAGTACCTGGACGAGGACAAGTTCTGGCCCATCCTGGAAGCCGCAGAGGATCTGGGCGCCGCGATCTACCTGCACCCGCGATGCCCGTCGGCCGGCATGGCGCAGCCGATGCGCAAGCACGATCTGGTTGCCGCCATCTGGGGCTTTCAGGCCGACACGGGCCTGCACGCCATGAGGCTGATGAGCAGCGGCGTTTTCGACCGATTCCCAAGGCTCACAATCGTATTGGGGCACATGGGCGAGGCCGTCCCGTACTGGTTGCACAGGATCGACCGGTTTCGGGAGATACCGACGTCGTCGCGCAACGTGCGGCCCCACCTGGAGCTGACATTCACCGAATACCTGAAGAGGAATTTCTACATCACCACCAGCGGAATGCCGTGGGACCCGGCGCTCAAGTTCAATATCGACGCCCTGGGCGCGGACAACATCATGTTCGCCGTCGACTATCCCTACGAAGACACCACCGAGGCCGTCCGCTTTCTCGACAACGCCACGATAGCCGTCGCCGACAAGCACAAGATCTACCACGAGAACGCCGAACGGGTATTCCGCATCCAATCGTGAATGTTAGGGCCGCATTTGGTAGGCGCCGCCGATCGGCAGCACGTGTTCCTTCCAGATCTGGTCGTAGCGCGCGGGGTCGTGGGCTGGACGGCGGATCATCCGCATCGCGAAGCGGGCCTGCGCGTCGGTCGTCGAGGGCTTGTCGTTCAGCTCCACCGCGTAGCCGTTGAAGTCGCGCACCAGCACCGCGAAGATCTCGTCGACCAGAGCGTCGTCCACACCCGACAGCGCCGCCTCCTCGAGGATGAGCTGGGCGTACGGCACCGTCGCGAACAGCTGGCCGACGGCGAACGCGAAGTCGATGTCCTTCTGCTGGGCCGCATCCGGGGTGGCACTGGCCAGCATCTCGGTGAGCGCGTCGACCTGCTCGCGCAGCAGCGCGACGTTGGCCAGATGGGCGAAGCCCTGAAACGACGCGCGCCAATCGTGGAAGCGCACCTTGCCCAGGCCGCCGGTGGGTCCCTGGGCGAACAGGAACGAGTCGTCGGCCGCGTCGTCGCGCCGGCCGATCACCGGGAGTTCGCCGGACGGGGCGAACAGGAAGTTGGGCATGAACTTGCCGAGCAGCCCGATGTTGATGTGGACGGTGCCCTCCAGCCGGGGCAGCAGGCCGATCTCGCGGGTCATCGCCTCGAAGATGGTGTCCTTCTCCACGCCCTTCGCCGCGATGACGTCCCACAGCGCGGTGATGACCCGCTCGCCCTCGCTGGTGATCTTCGCCTTGGTGAGCGGGCTGTACAGCAGGTAGCGACGGTCTTCGGCGGAGGCGCTGCGCATGTAGTCGGACGCGCGGGTGGCGACCAGCTTCATCGCGACCAGCCGCACGTAGGCGTCGATGAGCAGCCGCCGCACGTGGGTGAAGTCGGTGACGACGGTCCCGTACAGGCAGCGGTTGGAGGCGTGGGTGACCGCCTCGTACATGGCGTGGGTGCACATGCCGATGGCGCCCCAGCCCAGGTTGTACTTGCAGAGGTTGACGGTGTTCAGCGCGGCGTGGAAGGCCCCGGCCCCGCGGTGCAGCATGTCGGCCTCGGTGACCGGGTAGTCGCGCAGCGCGTAGTTGGCGACGTAGTTCTGCGAGTTCACCACGTTCTTGATCAGGTCGTAGCGCTCGTGCTGGGAGTCGGCGACGAAGAACACGTACTCGTCGGTCCCGGCGATCTTGCCGAACGTCGACACCATCCGGGCGACGTTGGCGTTGCCGATGTAGTACTTCTCGCCGTTGGCAACCCAACCCTCGTCTGTGGGCGTGAGGATCATGTCGGTCTGGTAGACGTCGGCGCCGTGGGTCTGCTCGGACAGGCCGAACGCGAACACCTCGCCGGCCTGCAGCTGGGCGGCGGCCTTGCGTTTGGCGTCCTCGTTGGCGCTCATCCAGATCGGGCCCAGGCCAAGGGCGGTGACCTGGAAGGGATACCAGTAGCTCAGCCCGTAAAAGCCCAGGATCTCCGCGAACTCGCTGATCCGGTAGGTGTCCCAGCGGCAATCCTGGGTGCCGTAGCCGGCGGGCGTCAGCAGCGAGGCGAAGATGCGCTCGCGCCCGACGTGCTCCAGAAAGTCGGAGTACCAGACCCGCTCGTGGTCGTCGTGCTTGAGCCGGGCCTTGCCGCGCGACTCGAAGAAGTCGACGGTGGCGGCCATGATCTCCGCGGAGCGACGGTCCGGGTAGCGGCGTTGCAGGCGGTTGGGATTGAGCAACATGCGCTGGACGGTACTGCAACCGGACCTGTTGGTGAACCGCCCATCGGACTTAGCATCACTGTCGTGTCAGAACTCAATACCGCACGCGGACCCATCGATACCGCCGATCTCGGCGTCACGCTCATGCACGAGCACGTGTTCATCATGACCACGGAGATCGCGCTGAACTATCCCGAAGCCTGGGGCGACGAGGAAAAGCGGGTGGCCGACGCCATCGCCCGGCTGGGCGAGCTCAAGTCGCGGGGGGTTGACACCATCGTCGACCTCACCGTGATCGGGCTGGGCCGCTACATCCCGCGCATCGCGCGCGTCGCCGCGGCCACCGAGCTGAATATCGTTGTGGCGACTGGGCTTTACACCTACAACGACGTCCCGTTCCGTTTCCATTACGAGGGCCCGGGCGGGCTGCTGGACGGCCCGGAGATCATGACCGACATGTTCGTCCGCGACATCGAGCAGGGCATCGCCGACACCGGCGTCAAGGCCGGGATCCTCAAGTGCGCGACCGACGAGCCCGGCATCACCCCCGGCGTCGAGCGGGTGCTGCGCGCGGTCGCCCAGGCGCACAAGCGGACCGGGGTGCCGATCTCGACGCACACCCACGCCGGGCTGCGGCGCGGGCTCGAGCAGCAGCGCATCTTCGAAGAGGAGGGCGTGGACCTGAGCCGGGTGATCATCGGGCACTCCGGCGATTCCACCGACGTCGGCTACCTCGAGGAGCTTATCGCCGCCGGCTCCTACCTCGGCATGGACCGGTTCGGCATCGACGTGATCCTGCCGTTCGAGAAACGGGTGAACATCGTCGCGACCATGTGCGAGCGCGGGCACGCCGACAAGATGGTGCTCTCGCACGACGCCAACTGCTATTTCGACGCGCTGCCCGAGGCCCTGGTTCCTCAGATGGCGCCCAACTGGCATTACCTGCACATCCACAACGACGTGATCCCCGCCCTCAAGCAGCGCGGCGTCACCGACGAGCAGCTGCGCACCATGCTGGTGGACAACCCGCGCCGCATCTTCGAGCGCCAGGGCGCATATCAGTGACGGGGCCGGTCCCGCCGATCGGCACCCAGATCTCGGCGTTGGCTGAACTCGCCCCCGACGAGCCCGCCGTCACCTGCGACGGGCTGACGCTGACCCGCGCCGAGCTGGACGCCTCGACGAACCGGCTGGCCCGCGCCTACGCCGAGCACGGCGTCGGCGTCGGCGACTACGTGACCATGGTGCTGCCCAACTCCGTCGAGTGGATCCAGGCGGCGGTGGCCTGCTGGAAGCTGGGCGCGGTGCCCCAACCGCTGTCCGCGCGGCTGCCGGACGCGGAGCTGCACGGGCTGCTGGAGCTGCGCCCGCCCGCCCTGCTGGTGGGCCGCGAGCACCCCGAATTCCCAAGCGTGCCAGTCGGTTTCACGCCCGACCCGGCGCTGTCCGACGCCGCGCTGCCGGAGGCCGTCTCGCCGGTGTGGAAGGCGATGGGCTCGGGCGGCAGCACCGGCCGACCCAAACTCATCGAGTCCGGCGGCGACAGCCGGATACCGGCCGCCATCGGCTATCCCCTGGGCGCGCAGGAGGGCGACACCACCATGGTGCCGGTGCCGCTGAGCCACAACACCGGCTTCACCACCGCGACGATCGCGCTGCTGATGCGCCATCACCTGGTGCTGATGAGCCGGTTCGACCCGCACCAGTTCCTCCGGCTGATCACCGAGCACCGGGTCACGTTCCTGACGACGGTGCCGACGATCATGCAGCGGGCGCTGCCGGTCTACCGGGCCGACCCGGGGTCCTACGACCTCTCGTCGATCCGGCGGTTCTGGCACCTGGGGGCGCCGTGCCCGCCGGCCGTCAAGCAGGCCTGGATCGACCTGCTGGGCCCGGAGAAGGTGTGGGAACTCTACGGCGGCACCGAATTACAGGCGTTGACCTTCATCAGCGGCGAGCAGTGGCTGACCCACCGCGGCTCGGTCGGCGTGGTGGTCGCCGGGGAGATGAAGGTGCTCGACGACGACGGCAACCCCTGCCCGCCCGGCGTCGTCGGCGAGATCTACATGCGGCCCGCGCCGGGCAGCCCGCCGACCTATCGGTACGTCGGCGCGAGGGCCAAGACCCGCGACGGCTGGGACTCGCTGGGCGACCTCGGCTATTTCGACGAGGACGGTTTCCTGTACCTGTCCGACCGCCGGGTGGACATGTTCACCGTCGGCGGCCGCAACGTGTATCCCGCCGAGATCGAGAACGCCCTGTCGGCGCACCCGGAGGTGATGTCGTGTCTGGTCGTCGGTGTGCCGCACGAGGATCTGGGCCAGGTGCCCTACGCGCTGGTGCACACGGCCGACGGCTCCGCGCTGGATGCGGCGGGCGTGCAGGAGTTCCTCCGCGAGCACATCGCGTCGTACAAGGTGCCGCCCAGCCCCGATTTCATCGAGTTCGTCGACACCCCGCTGCGCGACGACGCCGGCAAGGCCCGCCGCTCGGCGGTGCGCGACGAGATCATGGCGCGATCGCGTCGGCCTCAGCGTCTATGACCCGCGTTTCGGCCGGCTTCGCGCGTTTTTCCCAGCGCCGCAACGCTTCCCGGCAGGGCGACTCGACCAGTGCGTAACTGACGGCGGCGATCGCGAAACCGAAGATCAGCGTCAGCACCAGGACCGTGGGCATCCGGCCGGTGAACGGGAACGTCCCGAGCACCGGGAACACCAGGTCCAGGGCGGCCAGGTGCCAGATGAAAAGCCCGTAGGACCAGCGGCCCAGCGTGACCATGCCCGCGGTGCCCAGCACCCGGTGGGGCGTGTCGGGGCGATCCAGCACCAACGGCGCGACGAGCGCGAATGCCACGACGGCGCCCATCGCCGTCTTCACCGCGAACTGGGCGGCGCTGCCCACCGCGAGCCCCGCCGGGCCGGCCAGCGGCGATGCCGCCACCAGGTAGGCCAGCACGGCGAAGACAGCCATCAAGACGCGGCGGCGCGCCAGCCGATGCGGCAACCCGACGCCGCTGTGCACCCACTCAGCCAGCAGCATGCCCGCGGCGAACCAGGAGAAGAACGCCGGCGGCCAGTTCAGCGGGTTCATGCCCGGACCGGCATGCGCGAACGGCGCGAAGGCCCAGGCCCAGCTGAGCGCGCCGAGCGCGGCGATCACCGGCACCCGGGCGCGAACCGGGATGCGGCGGGCCAGCAACGCGAGCACCGGCAGCGCCAGGTAGAAGCCGACCTCGACGGACAGGCTCCACATCTGGGTCAGGCCGCCGGTCAGGGTGAGCGGCACGTAGATCTGGGTGAGCGTCAGGTTGGCCAGCCACACCGTCGGGCTGGCGTGGTCGGAGTCGGGCAGCAGGCACAGGATCACGACGACCGCGACGAGATAGGCCGGCATGATGCGGACCACCCGGGACCGCAGGTAGTGGCCCGTGCGCGGGCGCGGTCCCAGATCCCTTGCGGCCGCGGCATGCCCGCGCCACAGCAGGAATCCCGACAACGCGAAGAACACCGCCACGGCCAGGTCGAAGCGGCCGAACAGCCTGCCACTCACACCGCTCGAGTGCCCGGTCTGGAAGGCGGCGTGGGTGACGACCACGCCCATGGCCGCGCAGGCGCGCATGCCCTCCACAGAGGGCAGGAAGCTGCGGACGCCCCCCGCCTGCTGGCCATCGGTCACGATCACAGTCTGCCCGTCGCGTGTTGGCCAGCGAATCGGGTACACCCGGATGACGCTAGGTTCGTAAGCCGAGACCTTAAATTCTGCTGTTAGGGTCAAACGGGTTTGCCGCTGCTCGGTCCGGCCAGAGGGGGCCGACGAGTCTGAACTGCTGATGAGGACCACTAGGAGGACACGGCAACGTGAACCGAGCAGTCATGTTGCGGTTCGCCGCATGCGGAGTCATCGGGCTCGGGGCCGCCCTGCTGATCGCCGCGCTGCTGCTGTCGACGTACACCAGCAGCAGGATCGCCAAGATCCCGCTGGACATCGACACCACGTTGATCAGCGACGGCAACGGCACCGCGCTGGACTCGGCGTCGCTGTCCGGTGACCATCTCGTCGTCAACCAGAACGTGCCGCTGGTGTCCCAGCAGCAGGTCAGCGTCGAGTCGCCCGCCAACGCCGACGTGGTCACGCTGCAGGTCGGCACCTCGGTGCGGCGTACCGACAAGCAGAAGGACAGCGGGCTGCTGCTGGCGATCGTCGACACCGTCACCCTCAACCGCAAGACGGCGACGGCCGTCTCGGACGACACCCACACCGGCGGCTCGGTGCAGAAGCCGCGCGCGTACGGCGACGAGAACCCGCCCACCGCGATCCCGCTGCGCCACGACGGCCTGTCCTACCGGTTCCCGTTCCACACCGAGAAGAAGACCTACCCCTACTTCGATCCGATCGCCCAGAAGCCGTTCGACGTCAACTACGAAACCCAGGAGGACGTCAACGGCCTGACCACCTACCGCTTCACGCAGAACGTCGGCTACAACGCCGACGGCAAGCTGGTGGCCCCGGTGAAGTACCCCTCGCTGTACGCCGGCGACGAGGACGGCAAGGTCACCACGTCCGCGGCCATGTGGGACGTGAAGGGCGGCGACCCGGCCGAGCAGATCACCATGACGCGCTACTACGCGGCGCAGCGGACGTTCTGGGTGGACCCGGTGTCGGGCACCATCGTCAAGCAGACCGAGCACGCCAACCACTACTTCGCGCGCGATCCGCTGAAGCCGGAGATGACGCTGGCCGACTACCGCGTGACGTCGAACGAGGACACCGTCGAATCCCGGGTCAACGCGGCCCGCGACGAACGCGACCGGCTGGCGCTGTGGTCGCGGGTCCTGCCGATCACGTTCACCGCGGTCGGCCTGATCTCGCTGGTCGGCGGCGGCCTGCTGGCCTCGTTCAGCCTGCGCACCGAAAGCGCGCTCACCGACCCCGGCCTGGACCGCGCCGATCAGGACTTCTTCGGCCGCGGGCCGGAGGAACCGGTGCCCGGAGCCGAGGCCGAGACCGAGAAGCTGCCCACCCAGCGGCCCGCCGCGCGCCCCGATGCGCCCGAATCGGGGTCGGACCCGCCGACCGTCGCCACGGAGGAGCCTGAGCCGCCGGGGCCGTCGGCCGACCCGCCCGAACGGCCCTAGCTTCCGTTGAAGCGCTGACCGTGCGCTGGACCCGGCCGGGGTACGCGCTGCTGCTGGCGCTTCTGGTGGTCGGGCCGCTGCTGAAGCCCGGATACCTGCTGCTGCGCGACGCGGTCTCGACGCCGCGGTCCTATCTGTCCGATGCCGCCCTGGGGTTGACGGCCGCGCCGCGGGCGGCGCCGCAGGATTTCGCGGTGTCGCTGGCCTCGCGCGTGGTCGACGGCGGCGTGGTGGTGAAGGCGCTGCTGGTGGCGGGCCTGTGGCTGGCGGGCTGGGGCGCGGCCCGGCTCGTCGCGACGGCGCTGCCCGACGCGGGCGCGGCCGGCGAGTTCGTCGCGATCACGCTGGCGATCTGGAATCCCTATGTCGCCGAACGGCTTTTGCAGGGTCACTGGAGCCTGCTGGTCGGCTACGGGTGCCTGCCGTGGGTCGCGACGGCGATGCTCGAGTTGCGCGCGGCGGGGGGCGCAGTCTTCGGTTTGGTCTTCTGGACCGCGCTGGCGGGGTTGACGCCGACCGGCTTGCTGTTGGCCGCGACGGTCGCGCTGGTCTGCGCGGCCGCGCCGGGCGCGGGGCGACCCCGTTGGCTATGCGCCACAACGGCTTTGGGCGTCGCGGTGGTGGCCGCGCTGCCCTGGCTGACCGCGGCGGCGCTGGGCTCGTCGCTGAGCTCGCAGGGTGCGCTCGGCGTGGACGCGTTCGCGCCGCGCGCCGAGCCCGGCCTCGGCACGCTGTTCAGCCTGGCCAGTCTCGGCGGCATCTGGAACGGCGAGGCCGTACCCGCTTCGCGGGCAACACTTTTCGCGGTGTCGTCGGCCGTGGTGCTGCTTGGTGTGGTGGCGGCGGGGTTGCCGGCGGTGGTGCGCCGCCCGGCTGCGGTGCCGCTGCTGGCGCTCGCGGCGGTGTCGGTGCTGGTGCCCGCCGCGCTGGCCACCGGCCCCGGGCTGCACGCGCTGCGCGCGCTGGTCGACGCCGCACCCGGGTTCGGCGTGCTGCGGGACGGGCAGAAGTGGGTGGCGCTGGCGATGCCCGGATACGCGCTGGCGGGCGCCGGCGCGGTGCCGACGCTGCGCCGGTGGCTTTCGGGGTCCGCGGCTGCGGCGGCGCTCTGCTGCCTGGCGCTGATCCTGGCGCTGCCCGACCTGGCCTGGGGCGCGTGGGGCAGGGTGGAGCCGGCCCGCTATCCGCCGGGGTGGGCCGCCGTCGCGGGGGCGATCAACGCCGACCCGAGGACCGTCGCCGTGTTGCCCGCCGGCACCATGCGCCGGTTCGGCTGGTCCGGTCCGGCGCCGGTGCTCGACCCGCTGCCGCGCTGGGTGCGCGCCGACGTGCTGACCACCGGCGACCTGGTCATCTCCGGGGTGACGGTTCCCGGGGAGGGCAATCGGGCCCGGGCCGTGCAGGACCTGCTGCTGGGCGGGCCGGAGCCGTCGGCGCTGGCCGGTGTCGGGTGGCTGGTCGTCGAGTCGGGCACCGCGGGCGAGATGGGCGCGGCCGCGCGCACCCTCGACGCGCTCACGCCGGTCTACCGCGACGACGAGCTCGCGCTGTATCGGATCGGCGGCGACACCGGCGGTGCGCCGGCCGGGCGCCGCCGGGCCGTCGAGATCGCGCACCTGGCGTGGCTGGCCCTGCTGGTCGTGGGCGCCGGCGGGGCCGTCCGCACCGCGGCGCGGCGCCGCGCTACACCAGGCCGCTGACGAAGCGGCCGGCCTGGACCGCCTCCAGCACGCCGCGCATCGCGTCGGCGCTTTGCTTCCAGGAGAACTCCCCGCTGCGGGTCTGCGCCTTCGCGCCGAGCTGGTCGCGCAGCACGGGATCGCACAGCAGCCGCTCCAGCCGATCCGCCAGCTCGGCCCGGGTGTCGACCAGCATGCCGGTCACCCCGTCGACGATCGAGTCGGACAGCCCGCCGGAGGATCGGTAGCCGATGGTGGGCACCCGGTGCTGCGCGGCCTCGACCACCGCCAGGCCCCAGCCCTCCTTGCGCGACGGCAGCACGTGCACCCAAGAGCTTTGCAGCACATGGTGTTTGGTGACGTCATCGACGTGGCCATGGAAGGTCACCGCGCCGGAGATGCCGAGCGCGCGCACCCGGTCGACCAGTCGCTGCCGCCACCAGCCGTCGCCCACGATGTCGAGGTGCAGGCCCGGTATCCGCGGCCGCAGCGCCGCGACGACGTCCAGCGCGTCCTCGATCTGCTTGTGCGGCACCAGCCGCGACAGCACCACCACCCGCGGTGCGGCGGCGCGCGGGCCGGACAGCGACTGCGCCGGGGCCTCGTCGAGACCGTTGCGCACCACAGCGATCCGCTCGTTGCCCACGCCGAGGGCGACCAGGTCGCGGGCCGACGGCAGCGACACGGTCAGGTATTGGTTGCGCCGGTTGGCCCGCGGCGACAGCGTCGACTCGACGAACCAACCCAGCCGGCCGAGCACCGGCCCGGCCACCGGCCACTGCTCGCGGTGGCAGTGGTGCACCAGGACCAGCACCCGGCGGCCGTAGACCAGCCGGGCCAAAAACGGCAGGCCGTTCTGGGTGTCGACCACCACGTCGGGGCGCACCCCGCGCAGCGGCCCCAGCCCCAGCCGGGCCGCGGCCATCGCCAGCAGCGCCCACACGTACACCGAGTAGCGCCCGCCGGCGCGGCTGATCCGCACGCCGTCGACGACGTCGCGGCGGGGGGCGCCGGGATAGCGGGCGGTGCGCAGCGTGACGGCGATGCCCGAGGCGGCCAGCTGTGCGCCGATGCGCTGCAGGTAGGTCTCGCTGCCGCCGCCCTGGGGGTGTCCGGTATCGCGCCAGCACAGCAGCAGCACCGAGCGCAGATCAGACATCGGTCGTCAGCCTATCCTGGCGCGGATCCCCCTCCGGCGAGCGTGCGCGTTTGTACGCGACATGCCGCTTGTATGCGTGCAACTGCGCACGCTCGCGGCAGAGACCGACGGCCGTAGGGTTGGCCGGCCGTAGGGTTGGCCGGTGGCCGTCACCTCCCCGATCACGCGAGTTTTCGCGCGACGGGCGACGCTGGCCCGCTCGGTGCGGCTGCTGTCGGAGTTCCGCTACGAGCGCCGCGACCCGGCCCGCTTCTACGGCGCGCTGGCCGCCGACACCGCGGCGATGGTCGGCGACCTGTGGCTGGCCGGCCACGGCGCGCCGCCGGCGGGCCGCACGCTGCTCGACGTCGGCGGCGGGCCCGGATACTTCGCGACGGCCTTCGCCGACGCCGGGGTCGACTACATCGGGGTCGAACCGGACCCTAGCGAGATGCACGGCGCCGCAACGGATTTGACCAGCGGCCCCGGCACGTTCGTCCGGGCGTCGGGCACCGCGCTACCGTTCGCCGACGACTCGGTGGACATCTGCCTGTCGTCGAATGTCGCCGAGCACGTGCCGCGGCCGTGGCAGCTCGGCGCCGAGATGCTGCGGGTGACCAGACCGGGCGGGCTGGCGGTGCTGTCCTACACCGTCTGGCTGGGCCCGTTCGGGGGGCACGAGATGGGCCTGAGCCACTACCTGGGCGGCGCGCGCGCCGCGGCCCGCTACGTCCGCAGGCACGGGCATCCGGCCAAAAACGACTACGGGTCGTCGTTGTTCGCGGTGTCGGCTTCCGACGGCCTGGCCTGGGCGGACAGCACGGGCGCGGCGGTGGCCGCATTTCCCCGCTACCACCCACATTGGGCGTGGTGGCTGACGCGGGTGCCGGTGCTGCGGGAGTTCCTGGTGAGCAATCTCGTGCTGGTGCTGTCGCCCCGATAATGGAACAGGTTCTCGTTTTACCCCGGCTTGGGTAGGGTGCCGAATATGACCGAGATCAAGACCGAATACGACAAGCTTTTCATCGGCGGCAAGTGGACGGAGCCGTCGACCTCCGAGGTGATCGAGGTGCGCTGCCCGGCCACCGGCGAGTACTTCGGCAAGGCGCCGACGGCCGCGGCGGCCGATGTCGACGCCGCCGTCGCCGCGGCCCGCGCCGCCTTCGACAACGGCCCGTGGCCCTCGACGCCGCCGAAGGAGCGCGCGGCCGTCATCGCCAAGGCGGCCAAGCTGATGGAGGAGCGCAAGGAGCTGCTGACCGCGCTGCTCGCCGGTGAGACCGGTCAGCCGCCGACCACCATCGAGACGATGCACTGGATGGGGACGATGGGCGCGATGAACTTCTTCGCCGGCCCGGCCGTCGACCAGGTCAAGTGGCGGGAGATCCGCAACGGCTCCTACGGGCAGACCATCGTGCACCGCGAGCCGATCGGCGTGGTGGGCGCGATCGTGGCCTGGAACGTGCCGCTGTTCCTGGCGGTCAACAAGCTCGGCCCGGCGCTGCTGGCCGGCTGCACGGTGGTGCTCAAGCCGGCCGCCGAAACGCCTTTGACCACAAACGCTTTGGCCGACATCTTCGTCGACGCCGGTCTGCCCGAGGGGGTCCTGTCCGTGGTGCCCGGCGGGATCGAGACCGGCCAGGCGCTGACCTCCAACCCCGACGTCGACCTGTTCACGTTCACCGGCAGCTCGAGCGTCGGCAAGGAGATCGGCCGGCGCGCCGCGGAGATGCTCAAGCCGTGCACGCTCGAGCTCGGCGGGAAGTCGGCGGCCATCGTGCTCGAGGACGTCGACCTGGCGTCGGCGGTCCCGATGCTGGTGTTCTCCGGCATCATGAACACCGGGCAGGCCTGCGTCGGCCAGACCCGCATCCTGGCGCCGCGGTCGCGTTACGACGAAATCGTGGACGCGGTAAGCGCTTTCGTGCAGGCCCTGCCCGTCGGGCCGCCGTCCGACCCGGCCGCCCAGATCGGGTCGCTGATCAGCGAGAAGCAGCGCGCCCGGGTCGAGGGCTACATCGCCAAGGGCATCGAGGAGGGCGCCCGGCTGGTGTGCGGCGGCTCGCGCCCCGAAGGGCGCGAGGACCTAGCCAACGGCTTCTTCGTGCAGCCAACGGTTTTCGCCGACGTCGACAACAAGATGACGATCGCCCAGGAGGAGATCTTCGGGCCGGTGCTGTCCATCATCCCCTACGACACCGAGGAGGACGCGATCAAGATCGCCAACGACTCGGTGTACGGCCTGGCCGGCAGCGTGTGGACGTCGGACATCCCCAAGGGCATCGAGATCTCGGAGAAGATCCGCACCGGCACGTACGCCATCAACTGGTACGCCTTCGACCCGTGTTGCCCGTTCGGCGGCTACAAGAACTCCGGCATTGGCCGGGAGAACGGCCCCGAGGGCGTCGAGCACTTCACGCAGCAGAAGAGCGTGCTGATGCCGATGGGCTACACCGTCGAGTAGCCACGCCGAGCAGACGCAAAAGCCCCCAAAACTCGCCGGTTTTGGGGGCTTTTGCGTCTGCTCGCGGCGACTCAGCGCCCCGAGAACCGGGCCTGCCGTCGTTCGATGAACGATTGCACGCCCTCCGCGGCGTCCTCGCTGGCGAACAGCTCGACCACGGCGGGGCGCAGCCCCTCGATGGCGGCGGCCTCACCCTCCCTGCGGGCCAGGTGGGCCGAGGCGAGCGTGGCCCGCACGCCCAGGGGCGCGGCGCGGTCGGCGATGGTGTGCGCGATCTCGCGCGCCCGGGCCAGCGCCGCCGCCGGGTCGTCGGCCACCTCCTGGACCAGCCCGATGCGGTGCGCCTCGGCGGCGTCGAACTCGTCGCCGGTGAGCAGCCAGCGCATGGCGTTGCCCCAACCCGCCTCGCGCGGCAGGCGGATCGTCGCACCCCCGAATGGGTAGATCCCGCGCTGCACCTCGAGCTGGGTGAACCGGGTCCCGGCCGCCGCGATGCGGATGTCGGCGGCCAGCAGCAACTCGATGCCCAGCGTCATGCACCAGCCCTGCGCGACCGCGACCAGCGGCGTGGTCCACGCGCCGTCCAGCCGCCAGGGGTCCCGGCCGTCGTCGGGCATCGGGCTCTGCCCCGCCGCGATGCCCGGGCCGACGTCGACGAGGTCAAGGCCGGCCGTGAAGTGCTCGCCGTGCGCGAAGAGCACCCCCGCCCGCACCGACGCGTCGGATTCCAGCACCGCGTAGGCGCGGGCCAGGTCGGCGAGCATCGCCCGGTCGAACGAGTTGCGCTTGTGCGGCCGGTTCAGGCCGATCAGCAGCACGTGCCCGTCGCGCTCGAGGGTCACGGTGTCGAGGTTCGGTAGTTCCATCGTCAAAGTGAAGCGCAGCCGCAGAAATTATGCAATACATCATAGAAACCGGATCGTTACCTTCGCGCTGACCAGCAGCGTTGACACCGCCCGCACACCATTCGCCGTGAATACCGGCCATAGTTAGGGAATAAAACTTGCTTACTCGACCGATGTCTTATATGTTTCTAAGCATAATCATTGGCCGCGCCCAGGCCGCCGGGAGAAAATCATGTGGATCATCGAGCTCAACGTCGCCGGCTATCAATTCACCCGCGAGATGCCCGACCTGAAGCGTCGGCCGTTCCGGTTCAGCCCCCGCAACATGCACTGGCCGGTACCCCGGCACTCGCACGCTGCATGAGGTCCGCCGGAGCAGTCGCCACCAAGCGTCGCGACACCAAGAAGCGGATGCTGATCAGCGCCGCCGAGGTGATGCGCGAGCGCGGGGCCGCCGGGGTGACGATCGACGAGGTGCTCGCCCGCAGCGGCGCGCCGCGCGGCTCGGTGTACCACCACTTCCCCGAGGGCCGCAATCAGATCCTGGCCGAGGCCCTGCGCTACTCCGGCGACTCCATCACCGCCATGATCGACGACGCCGCCGGCTGGGGCGCCAAGGCCCTGATCCGCGAGTTCATCGAGTTCTGGGAACGGCTGCTGACCGAGGGCGACTTCACCGCGGGCTGCCCGGTGGTGGCGGCGGCCATCGGCTCCGACGACGACGAGCCCCGGCTTTCCGCCGAGGCCGGCGCCATCCTGGGCCGCTGGTGCACCGCACTGACCCAGGCGTTCGCCAACGACGGCTTCAACGAGGACGACGCCGAGTCGCTGGCGGTGATGTCGATCGCCGCCCTGGAGGGCGCGATCGTGCTGTCCCGCTCGACGCGCTGCGTGCGACCGCTGAGCCAGGTCGGCGAGCAGCTCGAATTCCTGATCAAGGCAAGGGAATTCGTCAGCCGCAACGGCATTCCCGGCGCCTAGCCGATCGTCAGTCGCTGGCCGGCAGCGGCTTGACCTCTTTGAGCTGTAGCGGGGTCTGGCCGACGCTCAGGCTGCCCGCGCCTGGCTTGGTCACCAGCACCTCGGCGCCCGTCTCGTCGACGTAGCGCTTGCCCATCACCGTGCCGTCGGAGAACGCCGGGTCCAGCTCGCCCGACCGCTCGGCGCCGATGGGCACCATCGGCGCGCCGCCGCAGCGCAGGTCGTCGAGGCTGTCGGCGCTTCTGACGACGATGACCTGGGTGTCACACACCTGGCTGGCCAGGCGGGTTCCGTTCTTGATCATGGTTTTTCGTCCCTCTGCTCACTGCTCGGCCGGGCGGCCCGTAACTCTTCTAGGTCCTGGATGATCTCGCGCCTCAGCACCTTGCCGGTGGGCGTGGTTGGCAACTCGTCGCGAAAGACTACCCGGTCCGGGGTGCGCGACCCGCGCAACGTTTTGCGGACGTGCTCGCGCAGCGCGTCGGGGTCCGGGTCGTGGCCGGGCGCCGGCACGACGACCGCGACGATCGCCTGCCCCCACTGCGGGTCCTCAACGCCGACCACGGCGACATCGCGGACGTGCGGGTGCTCGATCAGCACCTCCTCCAGCTCGGCGGGCGCGATGTTCTCGCCGCCGCGGATGATGGTGTCGTCGCTGCGGCCGCCGATGAACAGGTAGCCGTCCTCGTCGAGGGTGGCGATGTCCCTCGTCGGGAACCACCCGTCCTCGTCGAGCACCGAGCCGATGCCGGTGTAGCGGCCCGACACCTGGTCGCCGCGCACGAACAGCTCGCCGGTCTCGCCGGGCCCGAGCACGTTGCCGTCCTCGTCGCGGATCTGCAGCTCGACGCCCGGCACCGCCCGCCCGACCGACCCCAGCCGCCGGGCCCGGCTTTTCTGGCCGGCCGCCTCCGCCGACTGTGCCTCGCGGTGGTCGTCGGGGGTCAGCACCGCGATCGTCGAGCTGGTCTCCGTCAGCCCGTAGGCGTTGACGAAGCCCACGTTCGGCAACAGTTCGAGCGCCCGGCGGACCAGCGGCAGCCCCACCTTCGATCCGCCGTAGGCCAGGTTGCGCAGCGACGGCAGGTCGTGGCCGCCGGTTTCCAGCGCCGTGACGATTCGGTCCAGCATGGTGGGCACCACGGTCGCGGTGGTCACGCCTTCGGCGTTGATCAGCCGCACCCACTCGTCGGCGTCGAAGTTGGGCAGGTAGACCATCTTGCGCCCGGCGTACAGGTTCGACAGCGCGGCGCTGATCCCGGCGATGTGATACGGCGGCACGCAGATCAGCGCCGCGTCGGTCGGCTCCGCCGACCCGAATTCGACCGTGCCGGTGACGTAGCTGGTCAGGTTGTTGTGCGAGAGCTCGACGGCCTTGGGCTGCGACGTGGTGCCCGACGTGAAGAGCACGATGGCGACGGAGTCCGGGTCGGCGAACTCCGCTTCGAAGTCGGCGGCGGCGCCGTCCCGCGCGACCGTCAGGAATTCGTCGGACAGCTGCACGCGCGGTGACGCGTCGCCGACCATGTCCCGGTAGCGGGCGTCGACGATCACCACCGGATCGGGCAGCCGCTCGATCAGCGCCCGGATGCCGTCGGCCGAGAGCCGGTAATTGAGCGGGGTGAAGGGCAACCCCGCCCGCGCCGCCGCGAAGATCAGCAGCGGCAGCATCGCGCCGCCCGTCCCCACGTAGACCGCGTGCCGGGCACCGGATTTCGCGAGGACGCCCGCGCCGCCGTCGGCGAGATCGCTGAGCTGCTGCGTGGTCAGGCGCACGTCGTCGGAGACGACGGCCACGCGATCGGGATTGCTCGACGCGGCCATCTCCAGCAGCAACGAAATGCTCATCCTCGATCCTTCGTGGGTCCCCGCCCTTTACAAATCTAGCCCACAGTGTAAGTCATCTAAGTATCGTCGCGGGCCGCCAGGGTGGCGTCACCGGCCGGGCGTCCAGGCCGTGATCCGGGGAATCCAGCGCGGCACGTTGCGGCGGTAGTCGACGTACTCGGCGCCGTACCTCCCGACGAGATGCGGCTCCTCCCAGAACCGGATGGCCAGCGCCTGGAAGGCGAGGAAGACCGCGAACCAGGTCAGCAGCGCGCCGGATGCGGTGATCACCGCCTCCCCGAGCAGAATGCAGAGCACGCCGGTGATCATCGGGTTGCGCACGTGCCGGTACGGCCCGCGTACGACGAGGTGGACCGGCTCCCCCATGACGGGGCCGATCCCGAGCGTCCCCTCGCCCACCCGGTCGAACAGCATGTTGGTCCAGACCATCAGGGCCAGGCCGGCGGCGATCAGCAGGCAGCCCGCCGTCGCCAGGGCGGCCGTCGCCGCCGCACCGAACGGCGGCCAATGCACACCCGCCGGAAACACGATCAGCGCCGGGACGACGAGCGTCACCGTCGCCGGGAAGAGCAGGACGGACATCAGGTGTCGCCACCACAGGCGTCGTCGCGTGCGGGTCGTCATGTCGGGCCTCCCTCGGATACATCGACGGATACTTCAACCTCCGTTGAAGAACAACATACGCCCGCGCACCAGATTCATCAACGCTTGCTGAAGTATTGTGGCGGTCATGGCGGAGCAGCGGCGCGCGGGCCGGTGGCGCACGGGTCAGCAGAACAGGCAGCGCATCGTCGACGCGGCCCGCGAACGGTTCATGCGCGAGGGATACGAGCGGGCCACCGTCCGCGCCATCGCCGCCGACGCCGGGGTGGACGTCGCGATGGTCTACTACTTCTTCGACAGCAAGGAGGGGCTTTTCACCGCGTCGGCGCTCACCGGGCCCGAACACCCGCTGCATCAGCTGTCCACGCTCCTCGACGAGGGGACCGAGCGGATCGGCCCCAGGCTGGTGCGCCGCTTTCTCGAGCACTGGGAGGAGGGCGCCGTGTTCGAGCCGTTCATGACGCTGTGGCGGTCGGCCGTGATCCACCCGCAGGCGCGAAAGGTGTTGCACGACAGCCTCGCCGGCCCGATCGCGAAGCGGGTCGCGACGGAATTCGGCGTGTCCGACGCCGAGCTGCGCGTCGAGCTGGTGGCCAGCCATCTGGCGGGGCTGGCGTTCGCGCGTTATCAGCTCAAGATCGAGCCGCTCGCGTCGACCGGCGTCGACGACCTGGTCGGCTGGCTCGGGCCGACCGTGCAGCGCTACCTGACCGGTTAGGTTCCGGTCCAGCGCGGCGGGCGTTTCTCGGCGAACGCGATCGCACCCTCTTTGGCGTCGTTCGACGAGAACACCGGGGCCAGGATCTTGATCTGCTCGGTGAACATGGTGTCGCGGCTCCAGCCGCGGGACTCGGTGATGATCCGCTTGGTGGCGGCCACCGCCAGCGGCCCGTTGGCGGTGATCTTCTCCGCCAGCTCGATCGCGGCGTCCAGCGCCTTGCCCGGCTCGGCCAGGACGTTGACCATGCCGAGCTCGTGGGCGCGTTGGGCCGGCAGGTTGTCGCCGGTCAGCGCCAGCTCCATGGCGATCGCGTAGGGGATGCGCTCGGGCAGCCGCAGCAACCCGCCGCCGCCGGCCACCAGGCCGCGCTTGACCTCGGGGATGCCGAACGCCGAGTCTGTGGACGCGACGATCAGGTCGGTGGCCAGCGCCAGCTCGGTGCCGCCGGCCAACGCGTATCCCTCCACCGCGGCGATGAGCGGCTTGACCGGCGGGCGTTCGGTGAAGCCCATGCCGCGGCCCTCGACGACGACGTTCTCGCCGCGCGCGAACGCCTTGAGATCCATTCCGGCACAAAACGAACCACCCGCGCCGGTCAGGATGGCCACCGAAAGGCCCTTGTCGCTGTCGAGCCGATCCATGGCGTCGGCCAGTCCCCGGCTGACGGCGGCGTTGACGGCGTTCTTGGCCTTTGGCCGGTTGATGGTGATGATCAGTATCCGATCCCGTTGCTCGACGAGAACTTCGGGTTCGGTGTTGGCGGCTTCGTCGCTCACGTGCTGCGAGGCTCCTTTGAATCGCAGTGGCTGGTATCCGACCGATGGTAACGGCCGCCGCGCTCCGCACTTCCGCTGCCGCCGGTCAGGCCGGCGCCATCGCCACCTCGACGACCGTCAGGTCTTCGGAAATCCCTGCGGCCCTGCGTATTTCGGTGAAATCCGCGATCATGGCGTCGGTCACCTCGTGCGGGTCCTTGACCGTGGCGCCGTCGGTGAGCACCGAGATGTTGAGCTGGTCGACGTAACTCCACACGGTGATGTTGAGGCCGCTGCCGGCGGTCAGCGGGCCCACCGAATAGATCTCGGTGACCAGGGCGCCGCCCACCCGGCCGCGCTCGCGGGGCCCGGGAACGTTGGAGATGTTCAGGTTGAGCACCTTGTTCTGCCCGTCGCGGCCCGACGCCCATCGGAACAGGGCCTCCGTGCCCGCCGGCGGCCAGTAGGACGCCCACCGGCTGACCAGCTCGGGACCCATCAGCTGGTGGCCCTCCTTGGCCAGCATCGCGTTCTCGTGGCAGGCCCGCACCCGCTCCAGCGGGTCGTCGGCGTCGGCGGGCAGCGCGACCAGCATGCCGCTGAAGCGATTTCCGGAGATCCGCTCCGGCGAGAAGTCGAAACTCACCGGGACGGAGGCCAGCAGCGGTGGGGCCGTGCCGTCGTAGCGCAACAGCAGGGTGCGCAGCGCCCCGGTGGACATGGCCAGCACCATGTCGTTGATGGTCGCGCCGAGCCGCTTGCCGGTCTCCTTGACGTCGGCCAGCGCCAGCGTGGCGCTGGCGAACCGGCGCTCCGGGGTGAGCATGTGGTTCATGAAGGTCGGCGGCGGCGTGAACGGGCGGCTCAGTTCCGGGGACAGCTTGCGCGAGCTGCGCCGCACCCGGCCGATGCCCTGCGCGGTGTAGCGGATCGTTCCCGGCAGCTTCCCGAACTGCCGCAGGTGATCGGCGAACGCCGAGCCCAGCAGCTGGCGCTTGGTGGGCGCCGGGTCGGTGATCTGCGGTCCGCCCTCCGGCGTGGGCAGCAGGTCCATGCCGCGCGCCAGCAGGTTGGCCGAGGCGACGCCGTCGGCGAGGGCGTGGTGGATCTTGCCGACCACGGCGACGCGGTTGTTGGCCAGGCCCTCGATGAAATACATCTCCCACAGCGGGCGCCCGCGGTCCAGCGGGGTGCTGGCGATCCGCCCGATCGCCTCGTCCAGCTCGCGGCGCCCGCCCGGCGCGGGCAGCCGCCAGGGGCGGATGTGGTAGGCCAGGTCGACCTCGCAGTGCTCGCGCCACATCGGGTGGTGGAACTTCCACGGTATGTCGACGAGCTGATAGCAGAACGGCTCGAGCTTGTTCAGCCGGGCGCCGATGACGTGACGGAACGATTCGATGTCCAGCCGGCTGTCCGGGTCCAGCTCGATCACCGCGGCCTTGATGGTGTGCATGTGCACGTTGGGCGTCTCGCTGTACAGGAGTACGGCGTCCCAACCGCTCAGCCGTTTCACCGCTGCCCCTTGCTCATAGCAGGACCATACTCAGCGGCGGGGCTCAGATAACCTCTTTCGCCGCGATCCGTGTCTTGGTGCGGTGGACCTGGTTGAGGAACAGCGATGCCGCGTGGGCCATCGCGCCGGCCCGCTCGCCGTCGATGAGGTCGAAGCCGTGGCCGGCCCCGGGCAACTCCAGGTATCCGACCGTCGAATGCGAGGCGGCCCGCAGCCGTTCGACGAAGCTGCGCGCCTGCTCGACGGGGATGACGTTGTCCCTGCTGCCGTGAATCACCAAGAACGGCGGGGCGTTCCGGTGCACGCGCGCGATCGGCGACGCGTCGCGGAACACCTCGGGGTGCCTTGCGATCGACTTCCCGACCACGACCCGCTCCAGGAACTCGACGAAGCCTTCCCGCTCGGGGGTCGAACGGTCCTCCCAGTCGTAGCGGCCGTAGATCCCGACGACGGCGTCCACCGAGGCGTCGGCGCCCTCCGGCAGCTTCGCCTGCAGTCGCCGGTCGTCGGGAGTGAGCCCGGCCAGTGCGGACAGGTGCCCGCCGGCCGAACAACCCGCCACCGCAACGAAATTGCGGTCGCCGCCGAACTTGTCGACGTTGGCGCGCGCCCACGCGATGGCCGTCTTGACGTCGGTGATGTGCCGCGGCCAGCGGTGGCGCGGGGCGGCGCGGTAGTCGATCGCCAGGCACACCCAGCCCTGCTCGGCCAACCGCGACATCAGCGCGGATCCCTGCAGCATGCTCCGGCCGTGCACCCACGCGCCGCCCGGGACGAAGATCAGCACCGGTGCGGGTTGGGCGGGCAGGTCCTTGCGGCGCCAGACGTCGAGCACCTGCGCGGGGTGGTCCCCGTAGTGGACGGCGCGGCGGTGGACATAGCGGCGCCGGCGCAGCGCCTCCCAGATCGGGGGTGTCCGCTCCGCCGCGGGCCACTCGGTTTCCAGATCCCCGGCTGACACCACCCCTCGCAGGGCAGCGACCGAGACCTGTTGCGTGCTCTCCCGATCCCGCCGGCGCTCGTCGTTGATGCCCGGTGTCAGCCAATTCCTCTTCATGGCGGCTATCGCGTTGGGTGCGTGGCGGGCACCCCATATCCCCGCGGCGGTCATCCCGCCCAGGGGTTCGAGGTGCTTGCCGATGACCGGCAGCGAAGCCCCGGCGACGCTGAGCGCCAGCATATAGTCGCCGGGCCGGGCCCGCAGCACCCACTTCACAGTGGGTGTCATGCGCGGTACCCGGGCCGTCATGTACCGGACAATACCCCCACGGGTCGGGCGGAAACCGGCGAATGCGCTACCCGTGTCAGTTTGGCCCGCCGGCGCGGCGACGGGCCAGGGCAAGGCGCGCGGCGTAGCAGACGGCGCTGGCGGCGAACATGGTCGCGGTGAGCAGCAGCCAGCGGCCCAGGAACGGCTGCTGGGTCTGCCCGGTGGCCGCCCGATAGGTGTCCGCGCCCTGTTCGATGATGCCCGGCAGGAAGATCAGCAGCGTCAGCCCCGCCCCCAAAGCCGGAACCCGAATGTGGTTGCGGGCGAGCGCTTTCGGGTGTGCCGGCCGTCGGGCCCGCGTCCACAACACCCGGTCGGCCAGGGCGTACAGCGGGAAGAGCACCAGGTCGTGACCGATGACCGCGGCGGCGAACCACACGGCGATCGACTGCCACCAGCTGCCCGGATTCCACAGCGTCGCCGGCTCGAAGGTGACCACGATGTAGCCCAGCAGCGCGAAACCCGACAGCATCGTCAGCAGGTGCAACGGATGGGCACCGTAGATCGTGGTGAAACGCGTCGCGGGCCCGGGCATCTCAGCTCGCCTCGAATTCGATGGACGCCACCCATTTGGTGTTGTGCACGCCGGGCAGGGCGGGCACGATGATCCGCGCCGGATAGCCGTGGTCCGGCGACAGGTCGGCGCCGTTCACCCGCAGCGCCAGCAGCGCATCGGGATCGCGAATCTGGTTGGCCTGCAACGTCGCCGCGCCGAAGGCGCCGCCGCGCTGCAGCGACGTCACCCGGGCCGAGCGCGGCGCGGGCACGCCCGCGATCCGGGCCAGCTCGGACAGCCGCACCCCGCTCCAGGTCTGCACCGTCGACCATCCCTCGACGCACGCGATCGGCAACCGCGCGCTGGTCTGCGGCATGCCGGTCAGCGTGGCGCGGTCCAGCACCACCTCCGAGGGGCCGCCGCGCAGCGTCAAAACCCAACTCGCGCCGATGCTTTCGGGCCCGATTCCGGCGGCGACGGCGGTCTTGTTGACCGGGAAGTCGCCGCGGCCGCGCGGCAGCAGCAGGGCGGCGCCGCGGGTGCGCCCCCCGAGGGTCTGTCCGGCCGTCAGCACCGCGAGCAGCGCCACGCCGGAGCCGACCAGCGCCAGGGCACCGCGGCGGCTCATCGTCGGCTCGGCCGGATCGCCGGGCACCAGACCGTCGGGATCGCGCGCCTCTGGGTGGGTGTCACTTCGATTGGTGCGCAAGACTTCTCGCAGCGACAACGACCGCAACCCGGTGATCATGCGCGGGATCTTGATCGCGATGTGCATGGCGAAACCGGCGATGAACACCCAGGCGCCGAAGTAGTGGGCGGTGTAGAAGCTGAACCCGAAGACGTAGTCGTACTGGATGTTGAGCACGCCGGTGACGATCTCGAACAGCACCCCGCCGACCAGCATCACCAACGACAACCGTTCCAGCAGTTGGGCAATCGACCGAAACGGCGGCCGGGCGAACAGCCGCGGGATCACCGACCACAGCTTGGCCAGCACCACCGGGATGAGTACCAGGCCCAGCCCGACGTGCAGGCCCTGGGTCAGCCGGTACAGCCACGACGGCCGGGTCGGCCAGGTGAAGGCGGGCAGGCGCAGCCAGCCGACGTCGCCGGGGATCGCCTGGCCGAACTGCGGCGCATAGGCGATGTAGGACAGCAGCCCGGTGACGATGACAATCGGCAGCGTCACCAGCAGCACCAGCCCGAACACAGACGTCAGCCACGGGCCGCGCAGCGGGCTCCGGAAGTGCGGCAGCAATTTGGCGGGAAAGCCGGGCCCGTTCACACGGCCACCAGGCTCGCCACCACCCGGCCGCTGATCAGGCGGACGGTGGTCAGCGTCAGGCCCACCTGCGCGGCCAGCGCGGCGGCGCTGTCCACCCCCACCGACGCCCACCGGAACCACGGCCCGACGTCGTGGGCCGACTCCAGCCGCACCCAGCGCGACCGGATGCCGATCGCCTCGGCGTCGAACTCGGCCACGCATCGCCCGCCCCGCCCCAGCAGCTCGGCCGCGCGGCCCAGGATCCGGCGCGGGTCGCCGCCGAGGCCGACGTTGCCGTCGACCAGCAGCACCGTCTGCCAGCGACCCGCCCACGGCAGCGGCTCGAACACGTCGCCCAGCAGCGCGGCCGCACCGCCGCGGCCGGCCAGGCGGATGGCGGCCGCGGACCGGTCGACGCCCAGCGCGGGCACGCCGCGCCGGATCAGGCGCGCGACCAGACGTCCGGGCCCACAGCCCAACTCGATGGTCGGCCCGACGCACATCCGCGTGACGGCCTCGTCGAAGACCTCGTCGACGGCGTCCGGTTCCGGACGGCGGGCGCCCAGCCAGCGATGGGCCGGCAGCACGCGGAGCTCACCGTCCTCGTGGCGGATCCAGCATCGTTCGCCGCCGAGCGCCCGGTCGTAGAGATGGCCCAGCATGTCACGCCTCTCGCATCGTGCCCGACCAGGCGGTCCGGGCGCGGCTTGACCCCGTTGCGGGGCGCTGCAACGAACACACATCGCCGACATGCTGATGTCCACGGGACAGGCCAGCATTTCGATCACCCGGACCGATACCCCGATCTCGCTTCGTTCACACCGGTGATTCGGCGCCGAGGCGTGGCCGGACGGGTCCGCGCCGGCGGGTGGGGACCCCGGCATACTGGACCGGTGCCGAACACCGATGTTCACCCCGAGTTGCGCCGCATCGCCCGCATCGCGCCCCGACGAATGGCCGGCCCGAGGATCTTGCCGGTGATGCGGACCCTGATGGGGCTGTGGGGGCGCCTGGAAAGGCCGGGCGCATCCGGCGATGTCGAGCTGGTCACCCTGGGTTCCGGCGCCGGTGTGCGGCTGTTCCGGCCGGTCGGCGTCACGGACCCCGCGCCCGCGCTGCTGTGGATCCATGGCGGCGGATACGTGATGGGCACGGCCCGGCAGGACGATCGGCTCTGCCGCGGGTTCCGCTCGAGGCTGGGCATCACGGTCGCGTCGGTGGACTATCGGCTGGCGCCCGAGCATCCCTATCCCGCCCCGCTGGAGGACTGCTATTCGGCGTTGACCTGGCTCGCCGGGTTGCCCGCCGTGGATCCCGGGCGGATCGCGATCGGCGGTGCGAGCGCCGGCGGCGGGCTGGCGGCGGCGCTGGCGTTGCTGGCCCGGGACCGCGGCGAGGTGACGCCGGCATTTCAGCTGCTGGTGTACCCCATGCTCGACGACCGGAGTTCCGCGACCGCCGAAAACCCGAACTACCGGCTGTGGAACACGCGCAGCAATCGCTTCGGCTGGGCGGCGTATCTCGGCGATGCCGACCCGCGGGCGGCCGTCCCGGCGCGCCGCGACGACCTGAGTGGGCTGCCGCCCGCGTGGATCGGGGTGGGCACCAACGACCTGTTTCACGACGAGGACCTCGCCTACGCCGAACGGCTGCGCAGCGCAGGGGTGCCGTGCGAGGTCGAGGTGGTCCCCGGCGTCTTCCACGGCTTCGACATGGTGGCGTCGAAAGCCCAGGTGTCGCAACGGTTTTTCGACGCCCAGTGCGACAGCCTGCACTCCGCGCTCGCGGGCTGATCGCGGCTCACATCGCGAAGTAGACGAGCTCGCCGCCGATGACCGTGGCGGCCACCATGCCGGCGTCCAGCTCGGCCAGCACCGTCGCGGGCGGCTCGGTCAGCACGCAGAGGTCGCCGGGCTGCCCGGGCTCGACGGTGCGGGCGCGGTCCGGGCGGTCGGCCCGGCCCAGAAACATCGTCAACGCCTGCAGCGCCGAGACGCGTTCGTCGGCGCCCAGGACGGCGCCGCTGGCCGTGGTGCGGTGCACCGCGGCGCGCATCGCCGTCCACGGGTCGCCGTGGCCGAACGGCATGTCGGTGGAAAACGCCACGCGCACTTGGGCTTTCAGCAGCGACGCGACCCGCCAGAGTTGGGCGTGCTCGGCGGGTGGCACGTCGGCGAGGTATTGATCGCCGCGCTCGGCGACGAAGTTCGGTTGCGTCACCACCGTGAGGCCGGCCGACTTCGAAAGGTCGGCCAGGTCGGCCAGGTCGTCGTCGGGCACCATCGCGGCGTGCTCGATGCGGTCGAGCGGATGGCTGCCGGCCGCCCGCAGCGCCGCGATGGCCACGACGAGCTGCGCCGCGGTCACGCAGTGTAGGGCGACCGGCTGATCGGCCCCGTGCTGCCCGGCGATCCAGTCCGTCAGGGAGTCCAGGTCGAGGCGGTCGTCGTGCAGGATCTTCTTGCCCGGCGACAGGAAACGCAGCCGCGGCCGGAACTCGCCGCGGCGCTGCGCGACGATCAGCGACACCATGTCCTCGGCGCCGAGGTCGGGGGTGGCGTCGGTGATGCCGGTGACCCCGGTCGCGGTGATGCGGCGGCTGAGCTCCGCCAGGTCGGTCTCCCGGCGCGCCAGGGCGTCCGACCAGCCCCGGTCGTCGCTGCGCAGCCGCCCGTCGGGATGTTCGGCCAGGCCGACCCGGCCGAGTGCGGCCGAGTTGAGGATCCACAGCGCACCGCTGCGGTGCTGGACGCGCACCGGGATGCGCGGCACGACGGCGTCTAGGGCCGCCCGGTCCAGGTCCCCGGCCACCGACTCGTGATAGCCGACGGCGCGGATCCATCCGTCGGGGCCCGGCGTGGCGTTGGAGAGCAGTTGTGCCAGTTGCGCTTTGGTGCTGACGCCGGGCGGCCCGACGAAAAACGAATCCAGCGCCGACGCCGCCGAGCGCACGTGGACATGGTGGTCGTGCAGCCCGGGCAGCACGGTGCCGCCACCGGCGTCGAGCAGGCCCTCGCCCGGCCTGACGGTCAGCCCGTCGCCGACCTCCTCGACCCGCTCGCCGACCCGGATGCTGGTGGTCGTCCCGTCCAGTAGGGTGGCCCGCCGGATCAGCATGACAGGCAACGCCTTTCGGACACCAGGCGCCGCACCGCCTCGTTGTCGGCGCCGAGCTCGGCCGCCGGGACGGCCACCGGCGGCGCCGGGGGCGGCGGGGCCGGGTGCGCCGAGGCCGACTCCCCCGTCGGCACCGCGGCGTAGGTCGCGGCGACCGCGGCCAGGGACAGGTGGATGGATTCGCCGCCGCCGCGGGCCAGCGATTCGGTGACCGCCGCGGCGGCCTCGAGGCCCGCCAGGGGGTCGGCGATGGCGTCGGCGCAGAACACCGGCCCGCCGGGCCCGGCGCCGACCAGGCCGCCGGCCACCGCGGCGTCGTCCCCGAACGCCGGCCGCCCGGACGGCTCGTCGTACCCGGTGATCCGCAGCCAGACGCGGCCCGGCCGCGGTGCGACGTCGCCCGGGCCGAGCCGGCGTCGGGCCAGCGCCGCGGGCCGGGAGCCCTCGATCACCACGTCGGCGGCCGCGAGCAGGTCGCGCAGCTCGTCGGAGTTGTCGAAATCGACGCAGTACGACAGCTTTTCGCCGTTCACCCAGTCGAAGAAGGCGCGGTTGCCGCTGCGGGTGCCGTCGGGACGGCCCGGGCTTTCGACCTTGACGACGGTGGCGCCCGCCCGCGCCAGCAGCCGACCGCACAGCGGGCCCGCCCACATCGACGACAGGTCGGCCACCAGCAGCCCGGCGATGCCGCGGACCGCCGCCCGGGCTGCCGTGAGCCGTGTCCGCGGGGGCGCGGCCGGCACCTCGCCCAGGGCGGCCGCGGGGATGTCGAGCAGCGCCGCCCGTTCGACGACCGCCCGTGCGGAAAGCGTTGTCGCCCAACGCCGAAGCGTGGGCCAGGGGTCGGCGGGGACGTCGTCGGCGGACAGCAGCGCGGGCACCGCGGCGACGTCGTCGGGGCGCGACAGCGTGATCGCGCACCAGCCGTCGTGGGCCGCCAGCAGCCGGGTGGCGCCGCCGCACGACACCGCTCCGCCGCGGGTCAGTCCGAGCAACGCGGCCCGCCCGGCCAGCAGCGCGGCCGCGTCCACGGCGATCCCCGCCCGGCGCGCGACGGCCGCGGCCACCTCCTCGGCTCGGGCCAGCACGTTGGCGCGGGAGAAGTCGGGCGGCCCGTCGGGCGGGCCGGTCAGGTAGGCCAGCCCGCTGCTCCCCCACCTCGACTGGCTGCTCACCACACCATTGTGCGCGCCGGCCCGCGTCAGAACTGCAGGGCGCTGAAACGCCAGTCCAGCACCGGCCGGTCGGGTTCACCCGGCGAGTCGCCGACCGCGTAGACCAGCGACCGGAGCTTCAGCACCCCGCCGTGCTCGGTGGGCTCGGCGGACTCGACGTGCAGTTCGCTGTACAGGGTGTCGCCCTCGTGCACCGGACCGGTGTGGTCGCAGGACTCCCAGCCCAGCACCGTCACTAGGTTGGGCAGCAACCGGCTGGCCTGCGCGAGCGCCAGCCCGATGGTGTGCCCGCCGTACACCAGCCGGCGCCCGCCCACTCGCGAATCATGATGCGTAGCAGCAATATTCAGCGTGAGCCGGGCCAGTTCCGGTGCGCTGCTGACGACGTCGCCGGTGCTGTGCAGCACCGCGCCCGCCAGGCCGGGGTCGAAATGCGGGCCGGGCACTCTGGTGCGGAAGACCTGGCCGTCCCAGTGCGCGGTCGGATCGGCGGCGGGCCGGGCGGCGCCGGCGCCGATGGCCGACAAGTCGTCGCCGGGCGCCTCGTCGGGGCGAAAGTCCGGGCTGGCCGGCAGCATGGCGCAGCGGTAGAAGTCGAGGACCAACTGATCGGCCCGGTCGATCGTGATCATCCGCAGCGCCGCGAGCCCGGTGGGCGCCCGGCCCGGCTTGGGTGAATTCGCCCGCAGCCCAACCACTTCGGTGCGGGTGTACACCGAGTCGCCGATGGCGGGGAAATGGTGAAAGGTGAGGCCGCGATAGAACAGGTTGGCCTTGACCCGCTGCGTCACCAGCGTCGACTGCCCGATCGCCACGTCGCAGACCAGCGCCGGATGCGCCATCGGGCCGGGCATGCCGGTCACCGCCACGTACAGATCGGCGTCCAACGCCAGGCGCAGCCGGTCCCCCACGATCGCCTGATGCGCCGCGGCCAGGCCGGGCGAAAGGGTGGCCGACGGCGCCCAGTCGAACACCTGGCCCACGGAAAGGTCGTCGAAGTAGGGCCCACCCTCGCGTATGTCGGCATAAGTCACGGGGCCAATATGGCATGGGTGAGCACACAGCGCAGCGGCGCCTTGCAAGACGAAGAGGACATGCTGGTCGCCACGGTGCGGGCGTTCATCGACCGCGACGTGAAGCCGACCGTCCGCGAGGTCGAGCACGCCAACACCTACCCGGACGCGTGGATCGAGCAGATGAAGCGGATCGGCGTCTACGGCCTGGCCGTCCCCGAGGAGTACGGCGGATCGCCGGTGTCCATGCCGTGTTATGTGCGGGTCACCGAGGAGCTGGCGCGCGGCTGGATGAGCCTGGCCGGCGCGATGGGCGGGCACACCGTGGTGGCCAAGCTGCTGACGCTGTTCGGCACCGAGCAGCAGAAGCGGGCCTACCTGCCGCCGATGGCCAGCGGCGAGCTGCGGGCCACCATGGCGCTGACCGAGCCCGGCGGCGGTTCGGACCTGCAGAACATGTCGACCACCGCTTTACCGGACGGCCCGGACGGGTTTGTGGTCAACGGCGCCAAGACCTGGATCAGCAACGCCCGCCGGTCCGGGCTGATCGCCCTGTTGTGCAAGACCGACCCGAACGCCACGCCGCGGCACAAGGGCATCTCGATCGCGCTCGTCGAGCACGGGCCGGGGCTGACGGTGTCGCGTGACCTGCCCAAGCTGGGCTACAAGGGCGTCGAGGCCTGCGAGCTGTCGTTCGACCACTACCGGCTGCCGGCGACGGCGATCCTGGGCGGCCGCACCGGCGAGGGCTTCGCGCAGATGATGAAGGGCCTCGAGACCGGCCGCATCCAGGTGGCCGCGCGGGCGCTGGGCGTGGCGGCGGCGGCGCTCGAGGACGCGCTGGCCTACGCGCAGCAGCGGGAGAGCTTCGGCAAGCCGATCTGGAAGCACCAGGCCGTCGGCAACTACCTCGCCGACATGGCAACCAAACTCACCGCCGCCCGCCAGCTCACCCGCTACGCCGCCGAGCGCTACGACAGCGGCGAGCGCTGCGACATGGAGGCCGGGATGGCCAAGCTGTTCGCCTCCGAGGTCGCGATGGAGATCGCGCTGAACGCCGTGCGCATCCACGGCGGATACGGCTACTCCACCGAATACGACGTCGAACGATACTTCCGCGACGCGCCGCTGATGATCGTCGGCGAGGGCACCAACGAGATCCAGCGCAACGTGATCGCCGGGCAGCTGGTCGCCCGCGGCGGGATCTGACCCGAATCTCCCGGTCTGACGTCGGCGTGTGCTGTATATTTGCCTGACTTCGGCGCCAGCAAAGAGAGGCAGCTGCCATGAGCTATCCCCAAGGGCCGTACGAAGGTTCCCCAGAATGGCAGGGCCAGCAGCAGCCGGGTTGGCAGCCCCAGCAGCCGGGTTGGCCGGCCCAGCAGCCGGGTTGGCAGGGGCAGCAGCCGGGCTGGCCGGGTCAGCGCGAGCCGGACAACTATCTCGTGTGGGCGATCCTGACGACCATCCTGTGCTGTCTGCCGCTGGGGATCGTGTCGATCGTGTACTCCACCAAGGTCTCTGGGCTGTGGACCCAGGGACGATACGCCGAAGCCCAGGCCGCGTCCGACAACGCCAAGAAGTGGGCGATCATCTCCGCGGTCGTCGGCGTCGCCGCCTATGTCATCGGCGTCATCCTGTGGTTCGCGATGTTCGCGGCGATCGTCTCGTCCATTCCCACGACGAGCACGACGACGTTCTCGGGCTACTGAGTTACCTGGGCGCCAACGTGAATCGCGTCCACCAGTCCCCAGGCCAGCGCGGTGTCGGCGCCGACGGTCCGGCCGGACAGCACGAGATACGCCGTGCGCCAACGGCCGATCCGCCGCGTGACGCTGACCGTGCCGCCGGCGCCGGGGATCAGGCCCAGCGCCAACTCGGGTAGTCCGAACACCGAATCGTCCCGCGCGTCAACCCATCCGCAGAACGCCGCCATCTCCAGCCCGCTGCCCATCACCCGGCCGTGCACCTCGGCGCGACAGGACCGGCCGAGCCTGGCGGCGAGCGCGTCCAGCGCGAGGGCGGGGCTGTGCCGGGTGCGGGCCAGGTGCGCGCTGGCCGGGTCGTCGAGCGTGCCGAACTCGGCGAGGTCCCCGCCGCTGCAAAACGATGGACCGTTGCCGCTCAACACAATCCCGGTCACCGAGGGGTCGAGTTGGGCCACCGCCAGCGCCTCCAGCAGCGCGGCCCGCGCATCGGTGGAAAACGCGTTGTGGCGTTGCGGCCGGTTGAACGTGATGCGCAGGGTGTCGCCGTCGCGCCGCGCCCGCACCGGCTCGGCGGTCCCGGGCGGGCGCGCCGGACCGCGCTCGTCGAGCCAGCGCGCGAACTCCGGCCCGGCCTGCAACGTCGAGTAGGCCAGCGACTCGGTCAGCACCGCGGCCAGCGTCGGGCCGTCGGGAATCACCGCGCGCAGCACGTCGTCGCACACGGCGCTGGCGTGCGGCCAGCGTTGGGCGCGCCGCGTCAGCTCGGCCAGCGTGTCCGGCACCGAATCGACGGTGACCACCCGGCGATCGGTGCACGAGCCCTCGGTCAGGGTGAAAGTCGCGGTGTCCAACCAGGATTCGGACCGCGCGATATCGGCCGCCGAACCGTGGGCGACGACCACCCCCGGCGGGGAGGCGGGAGAGACGCCGGCATCCGGCGCACCCGACAGGTCGACCACCCGCATCGATCACACCGAATACTTCTCGATCAGCCCGTTCTTGTAGAGCTTTCCGGTGTCGGTCCGCGGCAGCTGCGCCTCGAACGCGATCGACCGCGGACATTTGTAGTGCGCCAAGCGGTCTCGCAGCCAGCCGAGCAGCTCATCGGCGAATTCGTCGGTGGCGTCGGCCGGATCGACCGTCTGCACCGCCGCCACGACGCGCTGGCCCATCTCGTCGTCGGGGATGCCGAACACCGCCGCGTCGAGCACCTTCGGGTGGGTGACCAGAAGGTTCTCGGTCTCCTGCGGATAGATGTTCACCCCGCCGGAGATGATCATGTGGTGGCGGCGGTCGGTCAGGAAAAGATAGCCCTCCTCGTCGACGTAGCCGACGTCGCCGACGGTCACCCAGCCGTGCCTGTCGCGCGACGCAGCGGTTTTCGTCTCGTCGTTGAGGTACTCGAAGGAGTATCCGCCCTCGAAATAGATCTCGCCGGGCTGCCCCGGCGGCAGCTCGTTGCCGTTCTCGTCGAGGATGTGTATCTCGCACGCCATCGGCTTGCCGACCGAACCCGGATGCGCCAGCCACTCCTCGGCGGTGATCAGCGTCGACCCGATGGCCTCCGAGGACGCGTAATACTCGTCGACGATCGGCCCCCACCAGTCGATCATCTGTTTCTTGATCTCCACCGGGCACGGCGCCGCGGCGTGCATCACCCGTTGCAGGCTGGAGAGGTCGTACGAATCACGCACGGCCTGAGGGAGTTTCAGCATCCGGGTGAACATGGCGGGCACGAACTGGCCGTGGGTCACCCTGTAGCGCTGGATGGCGTCCAGCGTGCCCTCGGGGTCGAACTTCTCCATCACGACGGCGGTGATGCCGCCGGCCTGCGCGCTCATCGACCACACCGACGGCGCGGTGTGATACAGCGGCGCCGGGCTCAGGTAGATCGATTCGGGTGTCATCCAGAATCCCACCAGCGCCGACATCATGCCGGGCGCCTCGGCGGGCGGGACGTGCGGCAGCTCGCGTTTGATCCCCTTGGGCCGCCCGGTGGTGCCCGACGAGTACTGCAGCAGGTCACCCTCGAGTTCGTCGTCGATCGGGGTGTCGGGTTGGCCCGCAACGCATTCCGGGTAACGTTCCCAATTCGGCAGGTCGCCTGGCGAAATAGGGCCAGCGATCATCAGCAGGCCGGGCAGCCCGTCGGGCAGGTGTTGTTCCAGGTTTTCGCAGACTTCGCGCAATGCCGCCGACCCGATGATCGCCTTGGCGCTGCTGTTGTCGATGATGTAGGCCGCCTCGGCCGGCGTTAGGTGTGTGTTGATCGGCGCGTAGTACAGGCCGCTGCGCCGCGCCGCCCACATGGCCGCGTGGATGTGTTCGTTGTTCTCCATCAGGATGGCGACGGTGTCGCCCTCGCGCAGCCCCGCCGCGCGGAACCGGTGCGCCAGCCGGTTGGCGCGCGCCTCCAGGTCGTCGAAGGTGACGACGGTGCCCGACGGGTGCAGGATCACGGCGGGTTTGTCGGCGCCTCCATGAGCGGAAGTGTGCGGGCGAATCTGCATTGGCCGACTGTACGACGCACACCTTCGCGGGTGTTGAGTGGGCGCTGGTCGCCTGGCCTCGTGGCCCGGACCCGACAGGTTTTCGTCGAGATCGACGGTGGCGCGAAGAAGTGCGAGTGACGTGCACGCTGGCGTCGATCTCGATGCGCGAAGTCAGCGCTCGGGCAGCAGCAGGGCGCTGTCGCCGAACTCGTGCCACAGGTAGCCGCGCTCGACGGCCTCGCGGTAGGCGGCGGCCACCAGGTCCGGGCCGGCGACGGCCTCGAGCAGCAGCAGGTGGGAGGCGCCGGCGTCGTGCCATCCGGTGATCAGGCCGTCGACCACGCGCCGGGGCCGGGCCGGGCCGAGCACCAGGTCCGTCCACCCGACCTTCGGCCGCACCGCTCCGTCGGGGCCGGCGGCCGATTCCAGTGCGCGGGTTGCCGTGGTCCCGACGGCGATCACCCTGCCGCCGGCCGAGTGAGTGGAGTTCACCAGCCGCGCGGTGGCGGGCGGCACCTCGAAGAGCTCGGGGGTCGGCGGCTCGCCCGCCTCCGCCGAGGACACCCCGGCGTGCAGGGTGATCGGCGCGACAGCCACTCCGCCCGCCACCAGCGCGGTCACCAGCTCGGCGCTGAAAGGGCGCGCCGCGCTTGGCATTTCGGCGCTGCCGGCACGCTTGGCGAACACCGTTTGGTAGTAGCGCAGCGGCCACGGCCGCGGCACGTAGGAATACCTGATGGGCCGGCCGTAGCGCGCGAGGTAGGACACCACGCCGTCGTGCGGGCCCTCCACAGCGACGCGGGCGGTCCACAACCGCGCGCCGTCGACCCCGGCGTGCGGGTAGGAGGATTCGACGACGATCGCGGCGCCCCCGGGCAGCTCGATGCGTTCGCCCGGCTCCACGTCGGTGAGGTGCCCGTCCGCCTGGCCCGCGGGCCGCAGCTCTACCACCCAGGCCTTCTCGGCTAGCACCGTGGAGAAGTGCACCGCGATCGGCCGCCCGGCGCGGCGGCCGTCGACGGCGGCCGGCATGGTGGCGGAATTGTTCACCACCAGCAGGTCGCCCGGGCGCAGGAACTCGCCCAGGTCGGCGAAGCGGGCGTGGGCGACCCCGTCGGGCCCGGCGACCAGGAGTTTGACGGCGTCGCGGGCCAGGCCGCGCGCCTCGGGCGGCTCGGTGGCGTCGGAGCCCGGGGGGCGCCGGAAGCGGGTGTGCGGGCGCGCGAGGGTCATGGCCGGGCCCCGGACAGCGCCAGGTCCGCGGCCCGGTACCGGCCGGAGGCCGGCCGGGTGTCCAGGAGCCGCAGCAGCGCCGGCACGACCGATTCCGGCACGGCGCGATCGGAGATGTCCTCGCCCGGGAACGCGGCCTGGTGCATCTCGGTGCGCATGTCGCCGGGGTCGAAGGCATACACCGGCACGGCCGGGACCTCGGCGCCCAGCACGGCCGACAGCTGATCGAGCGCGGCCTTCGACGAGCCGTAGCCGCCCCAGCCGGGATACGGCTCCACGGCGGCGTCGGAGGTGAGGTTGACGACGGCGCCGCCGTTGCCGGTGAGCGCGGGCAGCGCGGCCTGGATCAGAGCCAGCGGCGCGAACAGGTTGGTGTCGTAGACGGCCGACAGCTCGGCGGCCGGATAGTCGGCGAGCGCCGGCTGGGGGCTGGGGCCCAGCCGGCTGGCGTTGTTCACCAGCAGGCGAAGCGGCCCGGCGTCGATCGCCGCGGCGACCAATGCTTGACGGTGGGACCCGTCGGTGACATCGCCGGGCAACGCGACGAACAGAGCCGAATTCAATTCCGTGGCAGTGCTTTTCAGTTCGATTTCGCGGCGGGCGTCGCCCACGACGGCCCACCCGCGGTCGAGCAGGGCGGCGGTCAGCGCCTTGCCGAAGCCGCGGGAGGCGCCTGTGACGATTGCGACGGGGCAGTGGTTGGATGCAGTCATACGCCCCATACTGATAGTTAAAGTAAACTTTAAGTCAAGTGTCGAGTAGGTGGGTGCATGGACAAGCGGGACCTGTTCACCGTCGGCGAGATCGCCGGCCGCAGTGGCTTCGCCCCGTCGGCCATCCGGTTCTACGAGAGCCAGGGCCTGATCACCGCGACACGGACGTCCGGCGGTCAGCGCCGCTTCGAACGGCAGATGCTGCGGCGGCTGGCGTTCATCCGGGCCGCCCGAAACGTCGGCCTGAGCCTGGAGGAGGTCGCCGACGCGCTGGCGAAACTCCCGGATGGCCGCACCCCGACGCGGGCCGACTGGGCCGCGCTGTCGAAGACGTGGCGCACCCGCCTCGATGACCAGATCGCGGGGCTGATGGCGCTTCGCGACAACCTGGACTCGTGCATCGGCTGCGGTTGCCTGTCGCTGAAGCGCTGCACCATCTCCAACCCGGGCGACACGGCCGCGGTCGCCGGACCGGGCGCGGTCTACCTGCCGAACTCACTGCGCCGCAACTGATCCGCCGAGCAGACGCAAAAGCCCCCGACACGCCGGGCGTGCGGGGGCTTTTGCGTCTGCTCGCGGGAGCTAGTCGGCGTCGGCCAGCCGCTGCTTGAGCGCCTCGAACTCGTCCTTGACACCGGTCGGCAGCTTCTCGCCGACGAACTCGAACCACTCCTCGATCAGCGGCAATTCCTTGCGCCACTCCTCGGGATCGACCGTCAGGGCCCGCGCCACGTCCTCCGCGGAGACGTCGAGGCCGTCCAGGTCGAGATCGTCGGCGGTGGGCACGATGCCGATCGGGGTGTCCTGGCCGCCGGCCTGGTGCTCGATCCGGTCGACGATCCACTTCAGCACGCGGCTGTTCTCGCCGAAGCCCGGCCACAGGAACTTGCCGCCCTCGCCGCGGCGGAACCAGTTGACGAAGAACACCTTCGGCAGCTTGGACTCGTCGGAGTTCTTGCCCAGGTCGAGCCAGTGCTGGAAGTAGTCGCCGACGTGGTAGCCCAGGAACGGCAGCATGGCCATCGGGTCGCGGCGCACCGTGCCGACCTTGCCCTCGGCGGCGGCGGTCTGCTCGCTGCCCATCGTGGCGCCCATGAACACGCCGTGCTGCCAGTCGCGGGCCTGCGTCACCAGCGGCACCGTCGTCTTGCGGCGGGCGCCGAACAGGATGCCCGAGATCGGCACACCCTGCGGGTCGTCCCACTCCGGCGCCAGGATCGGGCACTGCGACATCGGCGTGCAGTAGCGCGAATTCGGGTGCGCGGCTTTGGTTTCCGTCTCGCGGATAACCCAGTCGTTGCCCTTCCAGTCGATCAGGTGGTCCGGCTCGCCCTCCAGGCCTTCCCACCACACCTCGTCGTCGTCGGTCAGCGCGACGTTGGTGAAGACGGTGTTGCCCGCGGAGATGGTGCGCATGGCGTTGGGGTTGGACTTCCAGTTGGTGCCCGGCGCGACGCCGAAGAAACCGAACTCCGGGTTGACCGCGTACAGCCGGCCGTCCTTGCCGAACCGCATCCAGGCGATGTCGTCACCGAGCGTTTCGGCGCGCCAGCCCGGGATGGTCGGCTGCAGCATGGCCAGGTTGGTCTTGCCGCACGCCGACGGGAACGCGGCGGCGAAGTAGTACGCCTTGTTCTCTGGGGAGATCAGCTTGAGGATCAGCATGTGCTCGGCGAGCCAGCCCTCGTCGTGGGCCATCGCCGACGCGATGCGCAGCGAGTAGCACTTCTTGCCCAGCAGGGCGTTGCCGCCGTAGCCGGAGCCGTAGCTCCAGATCTCGCGGGTCTCGGGGAAGTGGGTGATGTACTTGGTGTCGCTGCACGGCCAGGGCACGTCCTTTTGGCCCGGCTCCAGCGGGGCCCCCACCGAGTGCAGCGCCTTGACGAAGAACCCGTCGTCGCCCATCTTCTCCAGGGCGGCTTTGCCCATCCGGGTCATCACCTTCATGGAGACGACGACGTACTCGGAGTCGGTGATCTCCACGCCCAGCTTGGGGTCGTCGGCGCTCAGCGGGCCCATGCAGAACGGCACCACCCACATCGTGCGGCCGCGCATGCAGCCGCGGTACAGGTCTTTCAGGGTGGACCGCATCTCGGCCGGGTCCATCCAGTTGTTGGTCGGCCCGGCGTCCTCCTCCCGCTCGGAGCAGATGAACGTCCGCGACTCCACCCGCGCGACGTCGGACGGGTCGGACAGCGCCAGGAAGGAGTTGGGGTATTTCTCGGGGTTGAGCCGCTTGAACGTGCCCGCCTCGACGAGGTGGTCGGTCAGCCGCTGCCACTCCTCGTCGGAGCCGTCAGCGAACACCACCCGGTCCGGCTGGGTGAGCTCGGCGACCTCCTCCACCCACGACAGCAGCCCCTGATGTTTGGTTGGCGCGGTGTCCAGGCCCGGAATGGTCGCTGAGGTCATCGAACTCTCCTGAATTCTTCGTCTGCGTTCTTGCGGGGCGGGGTCCTGCGATGCGTTTGCGTTCGCCCACACAACTGTTGACATGGCCGTACGTTAACTACAGGTTATCGTGATCACCTTGCTGGGGAAGGTTCGGGCGGGTATAAGCCTCCTCACAACAACGATTCAGAAACCCTAAAGACGTCAGGAAACGCCGCTTGGGTCCTCCGGCTCGGCGGTGTTCTCGGGGTGGGGTATACCCGGTTCGCCCAGTTCTGCACGCACGGCGTCGAGCGCCGCGGTTATTGTCGGCATCTCCCGGTCCCGCACGGCGGCGGCGCGCGCGGCGGCGATCGCGTGCTCGCGCAGTTCGCTGTCGATGATGCCGACCTGTTCGGTCACTCGCGCGTTCTCGGCCTCCTCGCGGGCGATCAGCGCGGTGCTCAGCACCGACTCGGCGACCAGCACGCGGGTGGCGACCATCTCCTCGACCACCGAACGCAGCGCCGACGTCGCATCGCCCGCCCAACGGTCCAGCAAAGCGCGGTCGTGCAGCAGGCCGCGGATGTTGACCACCAGGAAGGTGGCCGCCAGGCCGATCGCCACGCACGCCGCCGCCCCGGCGATCTGCGTCACGGGGTTCAGGCCGCGGGCCACCCCGGCCACCAGCCGGCTCAGCGTGAGCGCGATCCCCAGCCCGAACCCGGCGCCCAGCAGCAGCATCAGCCAGGTCTCGGCCCGCCGCGATTTCAGGTGCGGCGGCGGGATGTCCACGGCCGGCAGCTTGTCGACGGCGGGCAGCCCGACCGGCACACCCATCGCCGCGGCGACGTCGGCGAGGTGTGTCGTGATGCCGTCGCTCACCTCGGCGACCACGTCGGCCACCCGGTTGCGGGTCTGTGCCTCGAACTCGGGGATCTTGCGACGGGACAGACCGGCGATGTCCTCCTGCAGTTCGCCGCGCACCGACGAGGACCGGTTGCGCGCGAAGTAGGACAGCTGGACCCGGGCCTGCTGGATCTGGCCGCGCAGCGTGATGGTCCGCTCGGATTTCGACTGGCGCCGCTGCTGCAGGGCCGCGCTGCGCTCCTCGCGCAGCGCCTCGACCCGTACCCGGCGTCCGGCGCCCTCGGCGTCGCGGTCGAATCGCTGTGCGGCCGTCCGGAGTCGGGATTCCCACGCCCGCAACCTGTTTCGGCGCGCGATGTCGGAATCGGCGAGTTGCGCCGAGACGGTCTCGATCAGGTCGTCGACGATCGGCTCGCCCAGGTCCGGCGCGGCGGCCGCGCCCACCCAGGGCACCCGCCCGTAGCGGGGTGCGTGCGCGGACAGGGTCTCGCCGTTGGCGGACACCGTGTCGCGCCAGTTGCGGTGCACGTCGATCTTGGACACCACGCCGACCACCGTGTCGGTGTGCTCGGCCGCGCCGTCCAGCAGCACGCAGTCGGATTCGGTCAACCGGGCCGCCGCCGACACCACGAACACCACCGCGATCGGCGCGTCGCCGGGGCCCAGGTCCGCCGACTCGACGAACTTGTGCTGCGGCAGCCGTTCGCGCAGCGCGGTGACCACGCCGGTCACCCCGGCCATCCACGGGCCGGTCACCAGCACCACGTCGAGCCGGTTGATGGCGGGCGGGTCCAGCCGGGGCCCGATCGCCGCCACCAGCGCGTCCACCCGGGCGGCCGGGTCGTCGCCGCTCACCACGGCCCTCCCTTCGCGTCGGGCGCCCGGCCGCGGGTCTGCGACCACAGCCGCAGCGATCCCCTCGCGATGTCCGCCGCACACGCGCGGTGCAGGTCGCTGACCGGTCCGCGGCCGTAGCGCCGCCAGTGGGCCGCCCGCGGCAGGTGGGCGGCCGGGTCGGTGTCGGCGGGAAACCGGTCCAGCCCGGCCGCCTTGGCGAGGTCAGCCGCGGCGGCCATCCGGGCGACGACGGTGTCGTCGCGGGTGAGGAATCCGCCGATCCGCTCCCCGATCCCCCCGTCGCCGACGGCCAGGGCCTCCAGTTCCGCGACGGCGTCCAGCACCCGCCGGTAGCGCGCCTCGGCGCCGACGGCCGACAGCTTGTCGACGACCGCGTCGAGCCGGCTCGTCCGGCGCAGCAGGGCGCGCACCTGCGCCGGGGCCCCGCCGCGGCGGATCGCGGCGATCCCCAGGGCGATGCCGAACAGGTCCAGGGTGTCCAGAAGGCGCCGCCGCGCGTCGGCCGGCACCGGGTTGTCGACCGCCAGGAACCCGTCGTAGGACCCGTCCAGGCAGGCCGCGCCGCCGGGATGTGCGGCCAGCGCCCGCAGCGCGGCCCACGACGCGGCGTCCAGGTCGTCGAGCGCGGCGACCGCGAGCAGGCCGATCATCGGCTCGATCGGGACGCCGGCCAGCGCGGCCAGCCTCGCGCAGCGTGCCCGCGCGGCGGTGATCGGCCCGTCTCCGATACCCGACAGCGAGCCGGCCAGGTCCGCCTTGTTGAGTATCGCCAGCACCGGCCGCCCAGCCGCGCGGATGGCGTCGGTGTCCTCGGGCTTGATCACCTCGGCGGTGACGTGGACGACGACGTCGACGTCGAGGTCGCGCCCCGGTGGTGAGACCGCGATCGCGCTTCCGGCGCGGTCCAGTGCGCGCGCCACGGTGTCGCGCCCCACCCCCCGGCGCCCCCGGACGGCCACGCGCAGCGGCGCGGCGGCCCGTTCGGCGATCGCCGTCACGCGCGCGTCGGCGTGCTCGGCGGCGAATCGCGCCAGCTCGTCAACGAAAATTTGGTGCCCCCGTCCCTTCCGTGCCCGGTCGGTCCCGTCGCGCCCCACCGAATGGTGGCATCTGAGTCACCGAGATGCGAGCCACCACTTACCTGTTACCAGCCGAAGGCAACTATTGGGATATAGGCGTGGGCACTGTTAACAAGCTGTGACCAGGTAAAACGATGCCAAGACGTTGCGGAACCGGGGCCTAGTGACCCGGTCTCATCATTCCGCCGGGCCCCATCATCCCGCCCATCATTCCCCGCATCATGGCCGGCATCCCGTCGCGGACGAAGCCGGTGACCTCGCCCGCGTGGGCACGGATGACATCGGTGAGGGCGGGATCGTCGGCGGTCTCCTCGGCGATCACACCCGTAGGAGTCAACGTGAGTTGGCGGCGATACCCGCTGGCATGACGGAAAAGGGTCGGCAGGCTTTGGCTCATGCAGCTGATCTCGGTTCCCTGATCGAGGTGGGCGTACATGCTTGACACATGCGCATGTAGTTGGGCGGTGAGGTCTGGAGACTTCGACTCAGTGGTGGTGCGCACGCCACCGGGTATGTCCTCGACAACACGATTGATTTCGGTGTGCCGCCTGAACATCTCCATATATCGACTCATGTCCATATGACCCGCGCCCATGAAACCGCCTCCGTCGGTGAGGCGGATAGCCGTTGGGCGCGGTTCAAAGATGCTGCGAAGGACATACCCCAGGCCCAGGACGCTGCCCGCACCGATCGCGCCGACCGCCGTGAGCGCGGTCCGCCGCGTCAACCTGGCCATCGCCGCATCTCCTCCGAGACAAGCCATCGTCAAGCTGACCAGTTATGCGCCGCGCTTTCTAGGGTCGATAGTCCCTACCCCCCTTGGGTATTTGCGTGGCACAGCGTTCAGAGCATGACGCAAAGTACTGAATCGACGGCTCAGCCGACTACGGACCGGCATGGTCGGCTGGGTCAAGCCTTCGCGTGGGTGGGCATCGTCGCCGGTGTCGTGTTGGTGGTCGCGGTGATCTTCTTCTCGGGGTTCTTCCTGGGCTGGTCCTCCTCGGGCGACCACTACGGCTACGGCTGGCACCGGGGTTACGGCGGAGGGCGGTACGGCACCTGCCCCATGATGGGACCGGGCGGCATGATGGGCCCCGGCGGCATGATGGGGCCGGGCGGCATGATGGGCCCCGGCATGATGGGCCCCGGCATGATGGGCCCTCAGCAATCGCCTACGACGACGCCCAGCACACCGCACCCCTAGCGCGTATCTTCGCGGCGCAGCGCAGCCCCTATACCGGACGAGGCCGGCCGTAAGGCAACTGTTGGGTATCAATCCGGACCAGGGGCGGCTACATCGCGCGTTCATGGGCCACGATGGACGAATGCATGCGGAACCCGGAGTGGGAGTGCGTCCCCGCGCACCGGTGGAGGAGAGAACCGGAGAGGACGTGACCCCAGCACCGGAGCCGCGCGATTCCGATCGGCGGCGGCATGGCTACCTTCCGGCAACAAGCTTTCGTTCCCGACGGTCTGCCCTGTCCGACGCCCAGCGCCAGACCTGGGAACGGCTGTGGCCGCGCCTGGGGATCTCCGAGATACCCGGGCGGGTCGAGCCGCTGGACACCCGCGCGTGGTTCGGCCGCGACGCGCCGGTGGTGCTCGAGATCGGTTGTGGCAGTGGCACATCCACGTTGGCCATGGCCAAGGACGAGCCCGGTGTCGACGTGATCGCGGTGGAGGTCTACCGGCGCGGGTTGGCACAGCTGCTGTCCGCGATCGACCGCGAAGAGGTGGGCAACATCCGGTTGATCCGGGGCAACGCCGTCGACGTGCTGCAGTATCTGATCGCGCCCGGATCGCTGAGCGGGGTTCGCGTCTTCTTCCCCGATCCCTGGCCGAAGGCGCGCCACCACAAGCGCCGGTTCCTGCAGCCGAGCACGATTGACCTGATCGCCGATCGGCTACTCCCCGGTGGTGTGCTGCACGCCGCGACGGACCATCCCGGGTACGCCGAGCAGATCGCCCGGGACGGGGATGCCGAACCCCGGCTGCGCCGTGTCGAGCCGGGCGACCGAATGCCGGTGTCGATCGTCCGCCCCACCACCAAGTACGAGACCAAAGCCCAAGAAGCGGGCAGCGCCGTGACCGAGCTGATCTGGCTTAGACGATAGAGGCGATGAGCATGAGCCTGACGGAAGAGACCGCGGCGGCACCCGAACCGCTCGATTCACCGGCGGTGCTGACCGGCGGGCTGGGCGGGTTCGATGCGCCGGCCAGCCGCGTCCTGCTGGTGTGGGACGCCCCCAACCTCGACATGGGCCTCGGCTCGATCCTGGGCCGGCGCCCGACGGCCCTGGAGCGCCCTCGCTTCGACGCGCTCGGTCGCTGGTTGCTGGCCCGCACCGCGGAGGTCAGCGCCGCCCGGCCCGGCGTCGTGATCGAACCGGAGGCCACCGTCTTCACCAACATCGCCCCGGGCACCGCCGACGTGGTTCGCCCGTGGGTGGACGCGCTGCGTAACGTGGGGTTCGCGGTCTTTGCCAAGCCGAAGATCGACGAGGACAGCGACGTCGACCGCGACATGCTCGCCCACATCGAACAGCGGCGCCGGGAGGGCCTTGCGGCGCTGGTGGTGGCTTCCGCCGACGGTCAGGCGTTCCGTCAACCGCTGGAAGAGATCGCGCGGGGCGGGGCCGGCGGCGCAATCCCTGTTCAGGTGATCGGATTTCGTGAACACGCTAGTTGGGCGTTAGCGTCGGATACCTTGGACTTCGTCGACCTGGAGGACATCGCGGGTGTGTTCCGGGAGCCGTTGCCGCGAATCGGGCTGGATTCGCTGCCTGACCATGGAGCGTGGCTGCAGCCGTTCCGGCCGCTGTCCGCCCTATTGACCGCGCGTGTGTGACACTGGGAAACCAATGCGCGGGTCCCTAGAGATCCAGTAAGGAGCTTACGTGTTCGCCTGGTGGGGCCGAACTGTGTACCGATACCGGTACATCGTCATCGGGGTCACGGTGGCTCTTTGCCTTCTCGGCGGCGTGTTCGGGCTCAGCCTGGGCAAGCATGTCACACAGAGCGGGTTCTACGACGACGGCAGTCAGTCCGTGAAGGCCTCGGTTCTCGGCGACCAGACCTACGGCCGCGACCGCACCAGCCACGTGGTTGCCACTTTCACCGCTCCCGACGGGAAGACCGTCGACGACCCGGCGTGGCGGCAGAAGGTCGTCGACGAGCTCAACAAGTTCAAGAGCGACCACCCCGATCAGGTCGTCGGCTGGGCCGGCTACCTGGCCCTGTCCAACCCCGCCGACGCGCCCCCGTTGATCAAGGGGATGGCGACCGAGGACAAGAAGCACACCTTTGTTTCCATACCGCTGAAGGGCAACGACGACGACAGCATCCTCAACAACTACAAGGCGATCGCGCCCGACCTGCAGAGGCTCGACGGCGGCACGGTCCAACTCGCCGGCCTCGAGCCGATAGCGAACGCGCTGACGGGCACCATCGCCACCGACCAGCGCCGCATGGAGGTCCTCGCGCTGCCGCTGGTGACGGTGGTGTTGTTCCTGGTGTTCGGCGGCGCGATCGCCGCCGGCCTGCCGGTGATGGTGGGCGGGCTGAGCATTGCGGGCGCGCTGGGCATCCTGCGGTTCATCGCCATGTTCGGGCCGGTGCACTATTTCGCCCAGCCGGTGGTGTCGCTGATCGGCCTGGGCATCGCCGTCGACTACGGGCTGTTCGTGGTGAGCCGCTTCCGGGAGGAGATCGCCGAGGGCTACGACACCGACGCCGCGGTGCGCCGCACCGTGATGACGGCCGGTCGCACCGTCGCGTTCTCGGCGGTGCTGATCATTGCCTCCAGCGCCAGCCTGCTGGTGTTGCCGCAGGGCTTCGTGCATTCGCTGACCTATGCAATCTTCGCCGCGGTGGGACTTGCTGCGCTGCTGTCGATTACGCTGCTGCCGGCCTGCCTGGGCATCCTCGGCCGCCACGTCGACGCCCTGGGCGTGCGCACCGCGTTCCGGGTTCCGTTCCTGCGCAACTGGAAGGTGTCGCGCGCCTACCTGAACTGGCTGGCGGACCGGCTGCAGAAGACCAAGACCCGCGAGGAGGTCGAGGCCGGCTTCTGGGGCAAGCTGGTCAACTTCGTGATGAAGCGACCGCTGGCGTTCGCCATCCCGATCGCGGTCGGCATGATCCTGCTGGTCATCCCGCTGGGCAACCTGTCGTTCGGCGGCATGAGCGAGAAGTACCTGCCGCCGAACAACTCGGTGCGCCTGGCGCAGGAGCACTTCGACAAGCTCTTCCCCAGCTACCGGACCGAGCAGCTCACGATGGTGATCAAGAGCGACAACGGCGGCAAGGTCACCGATCAGCAGGTCGCCGACATCCGCAACAGGATCTCCTCGATCACCGGGTTCACCGAAAGGACCTGGCAGGAGCGGCCGTGCCCCACCATCGCGGGCAACCCCTGCGTCAGCGGCCCGAATGGCGCATCGCAGCCCAAGGACGGCTCGGTGCGGGTGATCCAGAACGGCCTGTCCAATCGCAATGACGCCGCCAAGAAGATCGGCGAACTGCGGGCGATATCGCCCCCGAAGGGCCTCAGCCTTCTGGTCGGCGGCACACCCGCGCTGGAGCAGGACAGCATCCACAGCCTGTTCGACAAGGCTCCCCTGATGCTCGTCCTGTTGCTCGGCGCCACCATCGTGCTGATGTTCCTGGCGTTCGGATCGTTCGTGTTGCCGATCAAGGCCGTGGTGATGAGCGCCCTGACGCTCGGATCCACGATGGGCATCCTGACGTGGATCTTCGTCGACGGGCACTTCTCGACGTGGCTGAACTTCACGCCGACACCGCTGATGGTGGTGCTCATCGCGCTGGTCGTCGCCGTCGGGTTCGGCCTGGCGACGGACTATGAGGTGTTCCTGGTGTCCCGGATGGTCGAGGCGCGCGAACGGGGCATGTCCACCGCGGAGGCGATCCGGATCGGCACCGCGACGACCGGGCGCCTGATCACGGCCGCCGCGCTGGTGCTCGCCGTGGTCGCCGCCTCGTTCGTGTTCTCCGATCTCGTGCTGATGAAGTACCTGGCCTTCGGCCTGATGGCGGCGCTACTGCTGGACGCGACCGTGGTCCGCATGTTCCTGGTGCCGTCGGTGATGAAGCTGCTCGGCGACGACTGCTGGTGGGCCCCGCGCTGGGCCCGGCACCTGCAGAACAAAATCGGGCTGGGCGAGATCGACCTGCCCGACGAGCGCAAGCGGCCCAGCGTCGACGGGCGGCCCACCCGGCCGCCGGTGGCGGCGGCGAGCCTGGCTGCCGCCGCGGCCCGGCCGCCGCACGACCCGACGCATCCCGGCCCACCCCCGGAACCGTCGCGGCCGTCGGGCGCCGGCACCACGCGCAGTCCGAGCAAGCCCAGCCAGCCGACGGAGGCCAAGACCTCGCGCCTGTCGGTGCCCGGCCGCGAACGGCCGGCCGAGAAGCGCGGGCCCTCGGCGCGACCCGCGCCGCCGGCACCCCCCAAGCCGGCGGCGGGCCCGTCGGCCGGTCAGACCCGGGCAATGCCCGTTCCGGGCAGCCGCGAGAAGAACAGCGACCCGGCCGACCCCACCGCCGCGATCCCGGCGTCCCGGCCGGACGAGGACGACTCCGATGCGGCCACCGAGAAGCTGAACGCCCGCGGGCAAGGCGGGCAGGGCGACAACGGCGACGGTGGCGACGGCGGTGACGATTCACGCCCGCGCCGCCGTGGCGGGGGCGGCCTGTCCGCGCAGGACCTACTGCGCCGCGAAGGACGTTTGTAGACCCTCAGGCGGGACGGTCGCCGGGGCTGTCCGGCTCGGCCTGGACGATGCCCCCGTCGTCGGCGTCCTCGGTCCGCTTGTCGGCCTCGGCGGACGGATCCCGGGCGAGCAGCACCTGCACCGCGTTGTTGAGGAACGCGACCGTCGGCACGGCCAGCAGCGCACCGACGATGCCCGCAAGCACACCCCCGGTCGCGATGGCCAGCACCACCGCCAGCGGGTGAATGGACACCGCGCGACCCATCACCAACGGCTGCAGCAAATGGGCCTCGAGCTGGTTCACCGCGATCAGCAAACCCAGCGTGATCAGCGCGTAGACGATCCCCTTGGCCAGCAAGGCCACCACAACGGCCAGCAGGCCCGAGACCAGCGCACCGATGAGCGGGACGAAGGCGCCCAGGAACACAATCGAGGCCAGCGGCAGCGCGAGCGGCACGCCCATGATCGCCAACCCCGTGCCGACGCCCGCGGCGTCGGTCAGCGCCACCAGAAACGTGGCCCGCACGTACCCGATCAACGACCCGTACCCGGCGCGGCCCGCCTCGTGCACCCGCTCGCGGACGTCGGCCGGGAAGATCTTGACCACGTACTGCCAGATGTTGCGGCCGCCGTAGAGAAAGAAGATCAGCGTGAACAGCACCAGCACCGCCCCGGTCACCAGCTCGGTGATGGTGGCCGCGGTGGACAGCGCGCCGCTGGTCAGCTTCGACTGATTGTTGTGCAGCGCCTGGATCGCCGCGTTGCCCGCGTTGGAGATCTGTTCGCCGCGCAGGTGCAGTGGCCCCTCGATCAGCCACCTGCGGGTCGAGTCGATGCTGCGGGTCACCTGGTCGGTCAGGTCGGGCAGCCCGTAGACGAACTGGATGATGACGAACGCCAGGATGCCGCCGACGATCGCGAATCCGCTCAGCAGGACCGCGGTCACCGCGGCGCCGCGCGGCAGGCCGCGGCGGTCCAGCCAGTCCACCGCCGGCACCAGCAATGCGCTGATCATCAGGGCCAGCAACACCGGGACGACGATGACTTCGAGCTTTTTCACCACCCACAGCGCGGCGACCGCCGCGGCCAGGATGACCAGCAAACGCCATGCCCAGGCGGCGGCCTTGCGGACCAGCGGTTCGACTGACTCGGCCGCCGAGGCCTCGCCGGGGTTTGCCGCCATTGGGCCAGCGTATCTGCGGCACGATCCGGTTACGACGACGACACAGTCGGAGCTGCGGCTCGATGGCCGCGCCACCTGCGCGGTTACCCTAATGCACGTGTCGCACGACGCACCCGCCCGCAAGCTCGACTTCCCACGCCAGGACGCCCTGCGCGGGAAGTACTGGTGGGTGCGATGGGTGGTGCTCGCGATCGTCGCGGTCGTGCTCGCCGTCGAGATGGCGCTGGGCTGGGACCAGCTGGCGAAGGCCTGGACGAGCGTGTACGAGGCCAATTGGTGGTGGCTGCTCGCGTCGGTGCTGGCGGCGGCCGCCTCGATGCACAGCTTCGCCCAGATCCAGCGCACCCTGCTGAAATCGGCCGGCGTGCACGTCAAGCAGTTGCGCTCGGAGGCCGCCTTCTACGCGGCCAACTCGCTGAGCACCACCCTGCCCGGCGGGCCGGTGCTGTCGGCCACCTTCCTGTTCCGCCAGCAGCGGCTGTGGGGCGCCTCGACCGTGGTGGCGTCGTGGCAGCTGGTGATGTCGGGCGTGCTGCAGGCGGTCGGGTTGGCATTGCTCGGCCTGGGCGGCGCTTTCCTGCTGGGCGCGAAGAACAACCCGTTCTCGCTGCTGTTCACGCTGGGCGGCTTCGTCGCCCTGTTGCTGCTGGCGCAGGCGGTGGCGTCGCGGCCCGAGCTGATCGACGGCATCGGCAGCCGGGTCTTGTCGTGGGTCAACTCGGTTCGGGGCCGGCCCGCCGACTCCGGTCTGGAGAAGTGGCGCGAGACGCTGCGGCAGCTCGAGTCGGTGAGCCTGGGCCGGCGCGACCTGGGGGTCGCCTTCAGCTGGTCGCTGTTCAACTGGGTCGCCGACGTCGCCTGCCTCGGCTTCGCCGCGTACGCCGCCGGCGACCACGCGTCGGTGGCCGGGCTGACCGTCGCCTTCGCCGCCGCCCGGGCGGTCGGCACGATACCGCTGATGCCCGGCGGGCTGTTGGTCGTCGAGGCGGTGCTGGTCCCCGGCCTGGTCTCCAGCGGCATGTCGCTGCCCAGCGCCATCTCGGCGATGCTGATCTACCGGCTGATCAGCTGGCTGCTCATAGCCGCGGTCGGCTGGGTGGTGTTCTTCTTCGTGTTCCGCACCGAGAACACCGCCGACGTCGACGAGGACGAGCCGATCACCGGCCCGCTGCCCGTCGTGCGGCACCCGGGCGAGCCCGTCGCCGATCCGGCCGAGACCGCCCTGCAGGGACCCGTGCCGCCGTCCGACCCGACTCCGGAACGCGACCGCTGATCAGCCGGCGTTGTTCTGCCGCGACGGCCCCGGCAGCCCGCCCGCCGCGCCCTGCGCCTGCTGCGCCAGGCCCATCGCCTGCGGGAGGGTGATCGGCAGCTTGCACTGCATCGACAGGTTGGTCAGCGGCTGCGCGATCGACGCCATGTCCCCGGCGACCTTCGGGTTGGACTCGAAGTAGGACTTCATCGACGTCAGCGACTGCGGGCCGGCCTGCTGCCGCAGCATGGTGGTCATCGCCTGGTTGGTCTCGGGATGCGAGTCCAGGTAGTCGCCCATCGACTTGGACACCGAACCGATCGTCCTGGCGACCTCACTGGCCGCGCACGGGTCGTTGGCACCGGTCGCCGGCGGCCCCGCCGCAAGTGCGACGGCGACACAAGGGGCCGCGGCGGCCACCAGCCCGGCCAACAGCCTGCGGTGTCGGCGCGCGAGTGTCTTCATGGACAACTCCTCAGGAGTTTGCGAGAGCGGCCCGATTCATCGCGAAGTTCCCTTGATTCCCCCGGGGCTCCGCACGGCAAGCGACATCCTGCCATTCCCGACCTCGCGGCGGCCAGCCGATGTGACCGACATCCCCATCGATCACCAATCGGCAACGGCTTCGCTGCGTCTTGGCAACATCGGTGTCTGCGCAGCTCAGGAACCAGATAAGCCGCCCTCGTCCACAGCGTCCTGCGGTATCCTCGCCCTCACGCATTACGCGAGAAGACCGGGGAGCACAAAATCCAGCAGTTCATGATGCGCCTAAGCCGCAGCCTGCGCAGATACCGCTGGTTGGTCTTCACCGGCTGGTTGCTGGCGCTGGTCCCGGCGGTGTACCTGGCGCTGACGCAGTCGGGAAACCTCACCGGCGGCGGTTTCGAGGTCGCCGGCTCGCAGTCGCTGCTGGTGCACGATCAGCTCGAGGAGCAGTACCACGAGCAGGGGGCGTCCTCGCTGGCCCTGGTGGCGGCCCCGCGACCGGACGCCAGCTACGCCGACATCAACGACGCGGTGGCGCAGCTGAGGCAGATCGCCGGCCAGCTGCCCGGCGTCACCGAGGTGCCCAACCCCACCCAGCGGCCGCCGCAGCCCGACCGGCCGTACGTCGTGTCGCTGCGGCTGGATTCCCGCAACACCAGTGACATCGCCAAGCAACTGCGCAACAAGGTGGGCATCAAGGGCGACCAGTCCGGGCAGACCGCGAACGGCCGGGTGCGGCTCTACGTCATCGGGCAGGGCGCGCTCAGCGCGGCCGCGGCGGCGAACACCAAGCACGACATCGCGGCGGCGGAGAAGTGGAACCTGCCGATCATCCTGATCGTCTTGCTCGCGGTGTTCGGTTCGCTTGCGGCGGCGGCGATCCCGCTGGCCCTCGGCATCTGCACGGTCGTGGTCACGATGGGGCTGGTCTACCTGTTGTCGGCGTATACGACCATGTCGGTGTTCGTGACGTCGACGGTGTCCATGTTCGGCATCGCGCTGGCCGTGGACTATTCGCTGTTCATCCTGATGCGCTTCCGCGAGGAGCTGCGCTGCGGTCGTGAGCCCCGCGAGGCCGTCGACGCCGCGATGGCCACCTCCGGCCTGGCGGTGGTGTTGTCCGGGTTGACGGTCATCGCCTCGCTCACCGGGATCTACCTGATCAACACCCCGGCGCTGAAGTCGATGGCCACCGGGGCGATCATGGCCGTCGCGGTGGCGATGCTGACGGCCGCCACCCTGACGCCCGCGGCGCTGGCGACCTTCGGCCGGGCGGCCGCCAAGAGGTCGGCCCTGCTGCACTGGTCGCGCAACCCGGAGTGCACCCAATCGCGATTCTGGAACCGCTGGGTGGGCTGGGTCATGCGTCGGCCGTGGATATCGGCGCTGGCGGCGGCGCTCGTCCTGCTGGTCATGGCCGCGCCGGCGACGTCGATGGTGCTGGGCAACAGCCTGCTGCGCCAATTCGACTCGTCGCACGAGATTCGCGCCGGGGTGGGCGCGGCGTCCGAGGCGCTCGGGCCGGGTGCGCTGGGCCCGGTTCAGGTGCTGGTCACATTCCCCGACGGCGGCGCCTCGGCGCCCGACCACGGCCCCTCACTCGCCGCGATCCGGCAGCGAATCGCCCAGGCCCCCAAGGTGATATCGGTGACGCCACCGCAATTCGCCGACGACAACAACAGCGCCCTGCTGTCCGCGGTGCTGTCGGTCGATCCCGAGGACCTGGGCGCCCGGCAAACGGTCAACTGGCTGCGCGCCGAGCTGCCCAAGGTCCCCGACCGGGGAGCCGCCCGGGTGGACGTCGGCGGCCCGACCGCGTTGATCAAGGATTTCGACGACCGGGTGTCGGCGACCGAGCCGCTGGTGCTGCTGTTCGTCGCGCTCATCGCGTTCGTGATGCTGCTGGTCTCGATCCATTCGGTGTTCCTGGCGCTCAAGGGCGTGCTGATGACGCTGCTGTCCGTCGCCGCCGCCTACGGCAGCCTGGTGATGGTGTTCCAGTGGGGCTGGCTGGGCGATCTCGGTTTCACCCACATCAACTCGATCGACAGCACCGTTCCCCCGCTGGTGCTGGCGATGACCTTCGGCTTGTCGATGGACTACGAGATCTTCCTGCTCACCCGCATCCGGGAGCGCTTCCTGCACACCGGAAACACTCGCGACGCGGTGGCGTACGGCGTGAGCACCAGCGCGCGCACGATCACCAGCGCCGCCCTGATCATGATCGCGGTGTTCATCGGCTTCGCGTTCGCCGGCATGCCGCTGGTGGCCGAGATCGGGGTGGCGTGCGCCGTCGCGATCGCGGTGGACGCCACCGTGGTCCGGCTGGTGCTGGTGCCCGCGTTGATGGCGATGTTCGCCCAGTGGAACTGGTGGCTGCCCCGGTGGCTGTCCCGGGTGCTGCCGTCGGTGGACTTCGACAGGCCGCTGCCCGAGGTCGACCTCAGCGACATCGTCGTCATCCCCGACGACATCTCGGCGCTCACCGCGCCCAGTGCGGACCTGCGGATGGTCCTCAAGTCGTCCGCGAAGCTGAAGCACCTGGCGCCCGACGCGATCTGCGTGGCGGATCCGCTGGCCTTCACCGGTTGCGGGCGCAACGGCAAGGAGGCGGAGGCCGGCCCGGCCGATGCCCCCGACGACGGCCCCGCGGACGGTCGCGGCCGGGGCCCCGGGCAGATCCCCCACCGGGTCGACATCGACGACGGCGGCGCGGGCACCAACGGTCACTCGGCGGCCAGGAAGCTGGTCGGTGGCCTAGCCTCGCGCAACGGCATCGCCCGGGTGATCGCCGGGGGCGGGCGGGGAGTCCACCCGGTCACGCTGTGGCGGGGGCGGCTTTCGGTCGCCATCGACGCGCTGGAGACCGGCCTGGAGACCGGCGCCGGCGAGGAGCCGAAGTACGCGCGCCGCAGCCCCGTCGAGACCACCAACGTGCAGCTGCCCACCGGCGACCGGTTGCTGGTCCCGACCGGTGCGGAGGCGCTGCGCCTCAAGGGCTACCTGATCATGTGCCGTAACAGCAGCCGCGACTACGCCGAATTTGCTGACATGGTGGACACGTTGGAACCCGAAACCGCCGCTCTCGTGCTGGCCGGAATCGACAGGTATTACTGTTGTCAACCACCCCGGCAGCAGTGGATTGCCACCCAGTTGGTCCGCCGGCTCGCGGATCCGCATCCGTCCGACCTCGACGAGCAGTGGTCCGAACCGGACGCCAGGGCGGAATGGGAAGAGATCAGGCAGCGCTGCCTGTCGGTGGCCGTGGCGATGCTGGAGGAGGCGAGGTGACGTTGGCACCCGACCGACGCCGCGTCCCGCCGCCGCGGCCCCCCGCTGAACAACGCCAAGACCCCGACCAGCCGGTGGAGTTCTGGCCGACCTCCGCGATCCGCTCGGCGCTGCAGAGCGGCGACATTGACACCTGGAAGCGCATAGCCGCCGCCCTCAAGCGCGACCCGTACGGGCGGACGGCCCGTCAGGTGGAAGAGGTCCTCGACGGCACCCGGCCGTACGGCATCGCCAAGGCGTTGTGGGAGGTGCTCGAGCGCGCCCGCGCCCACCTCGAGGCCAACGAACGCGCCGAGGTGGCCCGCCACGTGCGTCTCCTGATCGACCGGTCCGGCCTGGGCGAGCAGGAGTTCGCCTCCCGCATCGGCGTGGCCCCCGAGGAGCTGGTCGCCTATCTCGACGGGAGCCGGTCCCCGTCAGCCTCGCTGATGATCCGGATTCGACGGCTGTCGGACCGGTTCGTCAAGGTGAAGTCGCCGCGCTCGGCCGAAGCCAACTGATCGGTCAGATCGCGTTGAGCGGGACCACGTCCGACACCAGCCAGTCGCCGCCCCGCTTGGCCAGCGTCACCCGCAACGCGGGCCCCGCCTGACCGGGCGGCTGGCCGGGCGTGTTCAGGGTCAGCCGCAGGATCACGACCACACTGGCCGCCGAGGAGCCGATGGCCTCGACCCCGGCCGCCAGCGTGGAGGCCTGCGCCGTGCCGTTGTGCTGCATCAGGTCGGCGTTGAGCTTCTTGTACACCTCTTTGAACGCGCCCACCTGCTCGGGCACCATCATCGCCGCGGCCCGGTCGATGGAGCTCGTCGGGGCGCCGGGGGCGAACGACTCGATCGCCTCCGCCATGCCCGTGGCGGTCTGCACCACCTCCCGGGAATCCTTCTTGAGCTGGCGGTCCGTCGTCGTCCAGTGCAGGTAGCCGGTGACCACCGCCGCCGTCAGGGCGGCCGTGCACAGGAAGACGACGGCCAATCGCAGACCCGGGGCGTCGTCGTCGGTGCCGACGCTGACCGAATCGCGCCGCAGCAGCCAGAAATTGACGCCCACGCCCTCGGCGATGAGCACCAACAGCACCGAGCAGGCGGACACCCACCACAGCGGCCAGCCCAGCACCACCCCGATCGCCAGCAGCGCGGCGATCGCGGCGGCCGGCGCCGCGATGTCGAACGCCAGCAGCCGCCACAGGTTCCTCATTTGATCGACTCCACGTGCGAGATCATCAGCTTCCCGTCCACGTCGGCGACGTCGAGCCGCAGCCGCCAGTGCACCGTCGTCGGCTTGGCGCCCGCGTTCTGGCTGACCGACGTCGCGACCACCATCACCGAATCCGACCGGCTGGCGAACGGCGGCAACTTGGTGGTGACTATTTCTCTTGGAGGCCTTGCGCCCTCCGGCTGGGTGTCGAGGTCGCGGTGCACCGTTTCGACGGCCACCGCCTGGATCTGGCCGACGCTCTGGGACTGCAGCTTCTGCACCACCTGGCGGTAGGGCTGCATGGCGGCCTCGAAGTCGGTGTTGAGTTGGCCGACCGTGCCGTCGTGCAGCTTCTGCAGGCTGGCGTCGATGTTGCCGGTGTTCATGTTGATCAGCACGCCGGTCCAGTCGGCGGCCGTCTGCATGACGCGGGTCAGGTAGCTGCGCTCGCCCGCCTCGTCGCGGTGCGCGGACCAGATGAGCACCCCGAGCACCACCGCCGCGACCGACAGCAGGCCCAGAACCGTCGACGCGATGCCGTACGGGGAAAACATCCCGTCGGCCGCGGCCTCCTCCGCGGGCTCGTCGGCGGAATCGTCGTCGGGTGCTTCGGTTGGCTGGGCGTCGGACATGGGCCGATCGTTGCACCCGAAAACAGATGGAAGGATGGCGGGGTGACAGTAGAGGCCATCCGCTCGGGCATCGACCTGAGCCACGTCGACGAGAATGCCCGCCCCCAGGACGACCTGTTCGGTCACGTCAACGGCCGCTGGCTGGCCGAATACAAGATACCCCCGGACCGGGCGACCGACGGCGCCTTCCGCCAGCTCTTCGACCGGGCCGAGGAGCAGGTGCGCGACCTGATCGTCGAGACCAGCCGCGCAGGCGCAGCTTCCGCGGTGGCAACCGCGGACGATGATGCGCAGCGCATCGGCGACCTCTACGCCAGCTTCCTCGACGAGGAGGCCGTCGAGCGCAGGGGCACCGGGCCGCTGCACGACGAGCTGACCACCATCGACGACGCCGCCGACGCCGCGGCGCTGGCGGCGGTGATCGGAGCCCTGCAGCGCACCGGGGTGGGTGGCGGCGTCGCCGTGTATGTGGACACCGATTCGAAGGACTCGACCCGCTACCTGACGCACTTCACCCAGTCCGGCCTCGGGCTGCCCGACGAGTCCTACTACCGCGACGAGCAGCACGCCGAGGTGCTGGCCGCCTACCCGGGACACATCGCGCGGATGTTCGGCCTGGTGTACGGCGGCTCGGAAGACTGCGCGGCCGACCACGCCGAGACCGCCGCCCGCATCGTCGCGCTGGAGACCAAACTCGCCGCGGCGCACTGGGATGTGGTCAAGCGCCGCGACGCCGAACTCGGCTACAACCTGCGCACCTTCGCCGAGCTGCAGACCGAGGGGGCGGGTTTCGACTGGACCGGCTGGGTGGGCGCGCTGGGCGGCACCACGGAGGCGTTCGCCGAAATAGTTGTGCGCCAACCGGATTACCTCAGCGCATTCGCGGCACTCTGGCACGGCGAGGACCTCGAGGACTGGAAGCGCTGGGCGCGTTGGCGGTTGATCCACGCTCGCGCCGCCTGGCTGACGGACGCCATCGTCGCCGCGGACTTCGACTTCTACGGCCGCCTGCTCACCGGTGCCGAGCAGATCCGCGAGCGCTGGAAGCGGGGGGTGTCGCTGGTGGAGCACCTGATGGGCGACGCGGTCGGAAAGCTTTACGTGCAGCGGCATTTCCCACCTGACGCCAAGGCCCGCATCGACGAGCTGGTGGAAAACCTGCAAGAGGCGTACCGGATCAGCATCGGCGAGCTGGACTGGATGACCCCGCAGACGCGGGAGCGCGCGCTGGCCAAGCTGAAGAAGTTCACCGCCAAGGTCGGCTACCCGAAGAAGTGGCGCGACTACTCCAGGCTGGTGATCGACCGCGGCGACCTCTACGGCAACTACCGGCGCGGGTATGCGGTCAACCACGACCGCGAGCTGGCCAAGCTCGGCGGCCCGGTGGATCGCGACGAGTGGTTCATGACGCCGCAGACCGTCAACGCCTACTACAACCCCGGCATGAACGAAATCGTCTTTCCCGCAGCCATTTTGCAGCCGCCGTTCTTCGACGCGGAGGCCGACGACGCCGCCAACTACGGCGGGATCGGCGCGGTGATCGGGCACGAGATCGGGCACGGCTTCGACGACCAGGGCGCCAAGTACGACGGCGACGGCAACCTCGTCGACTGGTGGACCGACGACGACCGCACCGAGTTCGGCGCGCGAACCAAGGCGCTCATCGAACAGTACGACGCGTACACGCCTCGTGGTCTAGACGGGAACCACCACGTGAACGGCGCCTTCACGGTCGGCGAGAACATCGGCGACCTTGGCGGGCTTTCCATCGCGCTGCTGGCCTACCGGCTGTCGCTGGGCGGCCGGCCCGCTCCGGTGATCGACGGCCTCACCGGCGTGCAGCGGGTGTTCTACGGCTGGGCGCAGGTGTGGCGGACCAAATCCCGTGCGGCGGAGGCGATTCGGCGGCTTGCGGTGGATCCGCATTCGCCGCCGGAGTTCCGCTGCAACGGCGTGGTGCGCAACATCGACGCGTTCTACGACGCGTTCGGCGTTACCGACGCCGACGCGCTGTTCCTGGAGCCACCGCGCCGCGTCCGCATCTGGAACTAGGGTCACCTTTATCGCGCGAGCAGACGCAAAAGCCCCCAATTTGGGCCCTAATTGGGGGCTTTTGCGTCTGCTCGGCAGGCTTCGATCCTGGCGGGCACGTGCTTGTGCCACGGCGTGCCGGCGTAGCGGTCGCGCCAATTCGTGGACGTGAGCATGTTCGGCGCGACGCCGGGAACGACGGTGCGGCCGTCGTCGTCGACGTAGTCGAGGCCGAAACCGTTGGGCAGGGCCGCATGCCCGGCGAGCATGGTCTCGGTGATCTCGACGGTCGCCTCCGCGGCGCCGGCCGCCGTGCTGACCCGGGCCCGGCCCCCGTCGACGAGGCCGAGCACCTGGGCGTCCTCGACGCTGACCCGCAGCGCCCCGTCGGCGTCCCGTTTGCGCCAGGACGGGTCGCGGAAGATGTCATTGGCGGTGTAGGCGCGCCGCTCGCCCACCGACAGCACGATGGGGAACTCCGGTGTGGTCAGCCGCGGTGGTGCTGCGCCCAAAGCCGTTAAGTCGTCCAGCATTTCGGGGATTTCCAGCGCGATCTTGTGATCGGCGTGGCCGATCAGCGCGAAGTCATCCTCGTAGTCGTGCACGGTGAAGGTGATTCCCGACGGGCTGTCGAGGATGGCGTCGAACAGCGCGTTGCCGTCGGCGTGGCCGGCGCGCCGCACTGCGTCTGGGTAGGTCATCGCGGCCTTCTGGGCCAGCCCCCACAGCGCGGCCGCGCCGGACAACCCCTCCGGCAGCGTGGGCCCGAGGGTTTCGTAAAGCACGTAGGGCAGCAACTTCGCGATGGTCGGGTTGCCGGCCGCCGCCGGCAGGAACGCCTCGGTGTAGGCCTGGCGGCCGCGCCGCGCGGCTTCGCGCAGGGGCCGCAGGTCCGCCTCGTCGACCACTCCGAGCGCGCGCACCAGCCGGGCCCAGATCTCCGGTTCGGGCAGGGTGCCGGGCAACGGCTCGAGCAGCGGCCGGCGTAGCTGAAAGCCGTTGTGCGGGAACTCGAAATTGAAGAACGTGGCCTCCGGCTTCTCGAACTGGGACGCCGCGGGGAGCACGTAGTGGGCCAGCCTGGCGGTCTCGGTCATCGCGACATCGACGACCACCATCAGCTCCAGCGCCTGGAACGCCTTCCGGCACGCGGCCGAGTCGGCCAGCGAGTGGGCGGGGTTGCCGCTTTCGACGATCATCGCCCGGAACCGGTCCGGGTGGTCGGTCAAAATCTCTTCGGGAACGGCGTTAGCGGGGATCAGCCCGGCGATGATGGGCGCGCCGGTGACCGGCGTGCGGCCGGAGACCGTGCTGAACAGCGGGGCGAACGTCGAATGCAGGTGCTGGCCACCCTTTTTCGCGAAGTTGCCGGTCAGGATCCACAGCAGCTTGTTCAGATACGAGCACAGCGTGCTGTTGGGCCCCTGCTGTATGCCGAGGTCTTCGAACACCGCGACGCTGGCCGCGGTGCCGATGCGCCGCGCGGCGGCCCGCAGCAACTCCTCGTCCACCCCGCAGCGCTGCGCGTAGTCGGCGACCGGGACGTCGCGCAGCGCGGCGCGCACCGCGTCGGCGCCGTGCACGTGCTCGGCGAGAAACACGTCGTCGCAAAGGTTTTCCTGGACGAGGATGCCGGCTAGGGCGGCCAGGCACCAGGCGTCGGTGCCGGGGCGCACCCGCAGGTGGAAGTCGGACATCTTGGCGGTGTCGGTCAGCACGGGATCGATGACGATCATCGACCGGTTCGGGTCCTTGGCGATCTCGTTGAGCACCACCCGGGCCCGGGGGAAACTCTGCGACATCCACGGGTTCTTCCCGACGAACACCGACACCTCGCCGTGCTCGAACTCGCCGCGGGTGTGGCCGCCGTACAGGCGCGCGTCCACCCATGCCTCACCGGTCTTCTCCTGCGCCAGCGCATTTGACCGGTAGCGCGACCCCAGGGCCTTCAGGAACGCCCCGCTGTAGGCCCCGCCCAGGTGGTTGCCCTGCCCGCCGCCGCCGTAGTAGAAGATCTTGTCCCCGCCGTAGGTGTCGCGGATGTGCTTGAAGCCCTCGGCGATCTCGACGATGGCTGTGTCCCAGTCGATCTCCTCGAACGTTCCGTCGGGCCGCCGGCGCATCGGGGACGTCAGGCGCGCGCGGTTGTTCTGGTAGTGATCCAGCCGCAGCGCCTTGTTGCAGGTGTACCCCTGCGACCCAGGATGCTCCTTGTCGCCGCGGATGCGCGCCAGCCTGCGGTCCTCGACCTGAACGACGATGCCGCAGTTGCATTCGCACAGGATGCAGGCGGTGGGCTTCCAATCGGTGCTGGTCATCGCGGGTTCCCTTCTGTCACAAGCAGATCGCGCAGCTGGCGATGGACGGCATCAAGGGGTGCCGAATCGCGCCGCACCCGGGCCAGCACGATCGCGCCCTCGAGCGCCGAGGTGGCCAACAGCGCCAGTTCGCGGGCCCGGTCGGGCCCCATGCCGTCGTCGATGAAGCGCCGCGCGATCAGGTCGGTCCAGCGGTCGAACACCGCCGCCGCGCGCTCGACCACCGGCGCCATGCGGTCGCGGTCCTGCTCGTCACCCGCTTCGACGGAGACCGCGACGATGGGGCAACCCGCGCGGTAATCGGTCTCGAGGAGCTGGCGCCGGTACGTGTCGATCAGCGTGTCCAACAGCTCGAGACCGCCGTGCGCCCCGGCAATGATGGCGCCGACGTGATCGCCGGCGAAATCGACCGCCTCGCAGAGCAATTGGGTCCGCCCGCCGGGGAAGTAGTGGTACGCCGAGCCACGGGGCGCCCCGCTGTGCTCGAGGACGTCGGAGATCGCGGTGGCGTGGGCACCGCGCTCCCTGATCAGCAGCGCGGCGGAGATCACCATCCGCTCGCGTGGGCTTCGCATCGCCGCTCCTCGGTCCGGGCTGTATGTATGATACTATACATAATCGTCGGCGCGAGGGAAGCCCCGAGCGCCGGCCACCTGTTACGGCGCCAGTTGTTCGTGTGACCGGTTCACGCCGCGGACCACGGCGACGCACAGGTCGGCGCAGACGGCCGCCAGTTCGGCAGTGGTTTCCCGCGGATCATCGAGCCAGGATTCGATGATCTGGTTGACCCCGCCGACCATGAACAGCGCGCCCCGCCGCAGCTCGGTGGCACTCGGCGTGTCGGCGCCGAGAACGTCCGGGCTGTGGCGGATCACCTGCTCGGTGATCATGTCGAGGATGTGTTTGCGGTGGCTCGCCAGACCCGGAACGCCGGTCACGTCGCCGGTGGCGATGCGGTGGACATGGGGGTCGGCAGCAATGATGTCGAGGAACGCCGTCAGGGCCGAGCGCAGTTTGTCGGTGAGGGTGCCGGGGTCACCGACGCCGGCGGCGACCATCGCTTCGAGCAATTCGTCACGAACGTCGTCGGCGACGGCGAACAGCAGCGCGTCCCGGTTCGGAAAGTGCTCGTAGAAATAGCGCGGGATCAGCCCCGCCGCGTTGCACACGCCGCGGACGGTCACCTCGGTGATTCCCGATTCGCCCCAGATCTGCCGTCCGGCGGCGAGCAGTTTGCGGCGGCGTTCGGCCCGGCGGTCGGCTGCGCTGATGCCGCCGTAGTCGCGCACCACGTCCGCGCGTTTCATTGACAGCACCATACCCGCAGCCTACATTCGGATCACATACGTTATCCAAATTCGCGCCCGAGGAGAGCGGCGATGAATGTGTCGATTCCGGCTCGCCACCCCGACCAACCTCGCGCGGTTCCGGCTGCCGTTCGGTTGTTTGCAGCATCGCTGGGCGTCCGCAAGCCCACCCCGGATCAGTGGCGGATACTCGGCGAGCGACTGACCGCCGGCGACGAGCCGATGGACCGCCTTGTCGAGTGGATGGCCGATGCCGGGATGGAGCGGACGCGCCCACTATTCGACCGGGCGCTCGCCCATGGCATCGACAATGTGCCCGAGGCACCGGCATCGTTGCGCGAGTTCTTCCTTCGGGTCGAGGCGACTCCGGACTGGGTCGACTGGAATCAGCTGCGACGAGGACAACGCGCGCTGCGCAGGGGTGGCGCCGACGGAATGTACGTCGCACGCGACGTCTCCCTCCTTGGCGGATATCAGTTCTCGGGCTTCAACAAGACGCTCCTGCGGACGGGCGCGCTGGAGAAGGGCTCGAACCAGCGTTTCGCCGAGACCATGCAGTGGGCGATGGATGTCATCGCCCCAGGCGGCTTGGCGCCGCTCGGGGTAGGCTACCGGTCCACGATCCGAGTTCGGCTGATCCACGCGTTGGTACGCCGACACGTGGCGGCAATGCCCGACTGGCGCGCCGACGAATGGGGTGTGCCGGTCAACCAGACCGATATGGCTGCCACGCTGGTCGGCGCGCTCATTGCGCCGCCTGCGGGCGCGATGGGGATGGGAATCCTGCCTGCGCCGGGAGAACTCGACGCGATCGCACACGTGACCCGGTACGTCGGCTGGCTGATCGGCGTGCGCGACGAGTGGCTACCCCACAACTTCCGCGACGGCATCCGTGTCCTCTACCACACGCTTACCGCACTCTCCAATCCCGACGAATCCACAAAACAGCTGGCGGTCCCGATGGGAGACGACCCGTTGATCTGGCACTACCGCACGCTTCCGAAGCTGCGCCGTCGTGTTGCGCGGGCCCAGCACCTATCGGTGACGAGCGGCTTCTTGGGCCCCCGCGCGATGCGCAGGCTCGGCCTGCCCTACATGCCGCCGTGGTATCCGTTGCTGCGGATACCGATCAACATGACCCGCAGCCTCGCCGCCGTGACCATCCCTGGCGGGCTGGACCGCGCAGCCGCCCGCGGCGCGCAGGAGCAGGAAACCTTGCTGCACATCATGATCGGCGACGGAAAGGCAGCGATCGGCGACTCCGCCGTGCATGTAAGCAGGGTCGCTTGACACGGGTCTAGCGGTGAGCAGACGCAAAATCGCCCTATTTCCAAGGGAAATGGGCGATTTTGCGTCTGCTCGGCGAGATAAGGGTTACGTCTGCCAGTCGTTGGACCCGTCGTTCTTGGAGTAACTCCCACCGGTGGAGTTCTTCACGATGATCGGGTCGCCCGCGCCGAAGTTGTCGTAGAACCACCTCGCGTTGGCGGGACTGATGTTGATGCAGCCGTGGCTGACGTCGCGCTTGCCCTGGTCGTCCACCGACCACGGGGCGCTGTGCACGAAGTCGCCGCTGTTGTCGAACCGCACGGCGAGGTCGACGTTCACCTTGTAGCCGTACGTCGAGTTGACCGGGACCCCGTAGGTCGAGGAGTCCATCACCACCGTGGGCATCTTCTCCTGCACGTAGTAGGTGCCGTTGGGGGTTTGGTGATTGCCGGCCGACATGCCCATCGACATCGGGATGGTCTTCTCCACGGTGCCGTTGCGGGTGACCGTCAGCTGGTGCGTGGCGTCGTCGGCGGTGGCGATCAGCGTGTCACCGGTCCGGAAGGTCGACACCGCCCCGCCCGCGTCGACGGTCACCGCGGTGTGGGCGGGCCAGAAGCTCAATGGGCGCCAGCGCAGCTGCGTTGGCGTCATCCAATAGAACTTGCCGGGAACCGGTGGGACCGACGAGACGTGGACGGCGTCTATGGCCGCGCCGGCGTCGTCGACCCGGCTCGGGAAGTTGATGATGATCGGCTGGCCCACCCCGACGGTCGAGCCGCCCGCGGGCAGGATTTTCGGCGGCCCGAACGGGGCCGTGCCGGTGAACGGCGTCGGGTTCTGCCCGGCCACGGGACCGGCGGCGGCCGGCTGCGCGAACGGGTTGGCCGCCGGCGGCGGAGGCACCAACGGATTGGGCGGCGGCGGGGGCGCCAGCGGGTCACCCGGTGGCGGCGGTGGCGGCGGCGCCACCAGCGGCGGCGGCGCGGGCGGGTCCGCGGGAGGCGCGGCAACCACGCCGGGATCGCCGGGCGGCGGGTCCGGATCCGCCACGGCGGGGCCGGCGCCGAGCACCAGCAGGGCGGCGATTCCGGCTGCGTTCAGAGCCGCGAAGAGGCCTCTCCCAGTCCAGGCCGTCATCCAGCTCGGCATATGCATCCCTCCAGTCAGGTGTGGCAACCAGTGTCGCATAGCGCGGTGGCCAGCTATCTAATCCGTGCCCGGGCAAGGCCGTTCAGCGGCGCAATTCATGCTCGTTGAGCTGGGAGTTTATGAATCGCGTGAGCTTGCCGACGGAACAGCCAGCATATGCCGGTAGGCCGCGATGCCGGCCAGCGCGGCCCCCATCAACCCGGCCGACGCGGTCAGCATCAGCGCGATGCTGCGCTCATACAACAACCCGCCCGCCAGCGAGCCGGCCATGATGCCGACCTGGAACGCCGTCACGTACACGCCGGAGGCCCCGTCGGGGTCGTCGGCGCCGCTGCGCATGGCGGCGGACTGCATCATCGGCGACACCGCCGTGGCCATCGCGCCCCACAGCACGATCGCGGCGGTGCCGATCACCGCCGTCGCCACCGAGGTTCGCCCGGTGAGCGCCAGCGCGGTCAGCACCACGAACGCCCCGGTCAGCCCCGCCATGCACAGGATGATGGCGCCCCGGGGACGGCGGTCCAGCGACCGCGCCGCCAACGGCACCGACAACAGCCCCGCCACCCCGTAGGCCGCCAGCACCCAGGCCAGGCTGGCCCCGCGCACCCCGACGACGTTGCGGATGATCACCACGATGAAGGTGTAGGACACGAAATGGCCCGTCACCGCGACCATGGCGAGCAGGCTCACCGTCAGCAACCGCCGGTTGCGGTGATGCCGCGACCGGCGGCCGACGTGCGCGAGCTGGTGCTCGGTGAGCACCATCGCCGGCAGCGTGATCCGGGCCGCCACCGTGACGATGGCCGCCGCGACGGTCACGCACACCACCGCCAGCCGCCAGCCCCACATCAGGCTCATGGCCGCGGTCAGCGGGCTGCCCACCACCAGCGCCAGGCTGGTCCCGATGTACATCGACGTGGTGGCGCGCCCGGCATGGCTGGGCGGCACCAGCCGGATGGCGATCGGAGCGATCACCGACCACAGCACGCCGTGGGTGACCGCGCAGAGCACCCGTCCCGCCGCCAGCACGGCGAAGTTGGGCGCCAGCGCCGAGATGAGCTGAGAGGCGGTCAGGCAGGTCAGGCTCATGACCAGCGTCCGGCGCCGGGGCCAGTGCGCGGTCCAGCGCACCAGCGGAACCGTGGTCAGGGCCGCCACCAGCGCGTACCACGTCAGCAGGGTGCCCACCACGACCAGGCTGACGTGCAGGTCGCGCGCGATCGCCGAAATCGCGCCGACGGGCAGGATCTCGGCGGTCACATAGACGAAGGCCGCCGCCGCCAGCACCGCCAGCTGCGCGGCGACCCGCGGCGTCCACGTGCGCGCCGTAGGGGTGGTTCCGGTTTCGGCAGTCATAGCGGCGGCATCGGCCGGGCTTTCCGGTATCTGGGGAATAGTTGCTGGCGCGCTCACAATGCCCTCACGGTACGCACCGCCGCAACGGGTTCAGCCAATCTTGGGTTTCAACACGGGTATCAACAAAGTCACCGATTAGGAACGAACGAGGCGCGCGATGGCCGCCGACGCCTCGGCGAGCTTGTCGTCGGCCTCGTGCCCGCCCTCGGCGACGGCGCGGGTGACGCAGTGGCCCAGATGCTCGTCGAGCAGGTTCAGCGCCACCGACCGCAAGGCGCTGTTGACCGCGCTGATCTGAGTCAGGACGTCGATGCAGTATTTGTCTTCCTCGATCATCCGCGCGATTCCACGCACTTGACCTTCGATGCGCCGCAGCCTCTTGGCGTAATTGTCTTTCTGCTGCGAATATCCGTGTGCCGTCGTCATTTTTTCTCGAAATCCCTCTCGAAATCCCTCTCGAAACCCCTCGGCCGATTTATCGCCAGTCTACGCTATACCCCGCTGGGGTATAACCCGCGCATTTGCGGCGCGACCGGCCCCCGCATACTTGAAAAATGCCCGCCACCCCCGACATCAAGCCGCGCAGCCGTGACGTCACCGACGGCCTGGAGAAGGCCGCCGCCCGCGGCATGCTGCGGGCGGTCGGCATGGGAGACGAAGACTTCGCCAAGCCGCAGATCGGGGTCGCGTCGTCGTGGAACGAGATCACGCCGTGCAACCTGTCCCTGGACCGGCTCGCCAAGGCGGTCAAGGAAGGGGTGTTCGCTGCCGGCGGCTACCCGCTCGAGTTCGGGACGATCTCGGTTTCCGACGGCATCTCGATGGGCCACGAGGGCATGCACTTCTCGCTGGTGTCCCGCGAGGTGATCGCGGACAGCGTCGAAACCGTGATGCAGGCCGAGCGGCTGGACGGGTCGGTGCTGCTGGCCGGGTGCGACAAATCGCTGCCCGGAATGCTGATGGCCGCCGCCCGACTCGACCTGGCGGCGGTGTTCCTCTATGCGGGCTCCATCCTGCCGGGGGTGGCCAAGCTGTCCGACGGCAGCGAGCGCGAGGTCACCATCATCGACGCGTTCGAGGCGGTGGGCGCATGCTCCCGCGGGTTGATGCCGCGCGAGGACGTCGACGCCATCGAGCGGGCGATCTGCCCCGGCGAGGGGGCCTGTGGCGGCATGTACACCGCCAACACCATGGCCAGCGCCGCCGAGGCCCTCGGCATGTCCCTGCCCGGCAGCGCCGCGCCGCCGGCGACCGACCGCCGCCGCGACGGCTTCGCGCGGCGCAGCGGCCAGGCCGTCATCGAGTTGCTGCGCCGCGGCATCACCGCCCGCGACATCCTCACCAAAGAGGCGTTCGAAAACGCGATCGCGGTGGTGATGGCCTTCGGCGGCTCGACCAACGCGGTGCTGCACCTGCTGGCCATCGCGCACGAGGCCGACGTCGAGCTGACCCTCGACGACTTCAGCCGGATCGGTTCCAAGGTGCCCCACCTGGCCGACGTCAAACCCTTTGGCCGCCATGTGATGTTCGATGTCGACCACATCGGCGGCGTTCCGGTGATCATGAAGGCGCTGCTGGACGCCGGCCTGCTGCACGGCGACTGCCTGACGGTGACCGGTGCGACCATGGCCGAGAACCTCGCCGCCATCGCCCCGCCCGACCCGGACGGCAAGGTGCTGCGGGCGCTGGACAACCCGATCCACCCCACCGGCGGCATCACGATCCTGCACGGATCGCTGGCGCCCGATGGCGCGGTGGTCAAGACGGCCGGCTTCGATTCCGACGTGTTCGAAGGCACCGCAAGGGTTTTCGACGGCGAGCGAGCCGCGCTGGATGCCCTCGAGGACGGCACCATCACCGCGGGCGACGCCGTGGTGATCCGCTACGAGGGGCCCAAGGGCGGCCCCGGGATGCGCGAAATGCTCGCCATCACCGGCGCGATCAAGGGCGCCGGCCTGGGCAAGGACGTGCTGCTGCTCACCGACGGCCGGTTCTCCGGCGGGACCACCGGCCTGTGCGTGGGCCACGTCGCGCCGGAGGCGGTCGACGGCGGGCCGATCGCGTTCCTGCGCGACGGCGACCGTGTTCGGCTCGACGTGGCGGGCCGAACCCTGGACGTGCTGGCCGACGCGGCCGAATTCGCCGCGCGGCGAAAGGGTTTCACCCCTCCCCCGCCGCGCTACAAGACCGGCGTACTGGCCAAGTACGTCAAGCTCGTCGGCTCGGCCGCGATCGGCGCGGTCTGCGGTTAGGTATTAGGAGCCGGTCTCCGCGCGCGTGCGCATGCCGAAGTAGGTGGCGTTGAGACCGAGGAACGTCATCAACGCGCCCGCAACGACATTCGACCAGATCATGCCGGCGGTCAGCGCGATGCCCGGCAGGATCCACGGCGAGACGATGACCCACACGCCCAGTACCGGCAACGTCCAGGTCATGCCGTGCGCGCGATCCAGCGTGGTCGCGAACCCGTACGCCAAGAACGCCACCGCGATCCCGGCGATCAGGTCGGAGGTGGCAAGCGATCCCGTCCCGCTGAACCCGACGATCCACGGTGACGCGGCCACGTACAGGCCCGTCAGCAGAGCCAGGCCGAAGGTGAAATGCGCACTCATCGACTCGGCAACGCGCTCGTAGCGCGCCCGCAGAGCCAACAAATCCGGATGGTGATCGATTGATGAATGGACTGTGCTCATTTTGTGACCTTTCTGTTATGCAGCAAGCCTTTTGGGCTGGCTGCAAACCACCCATCTGCTGCCAGATTACGCTCGATCGGCAACCGCCAGCAACGAAAATGGGGTCGCCGGGGGCGCACCGCACCGGCCGCGTAGCGTCGTAGCACATGGACATCGCGGACCGGCTGCACCTCGACGTTCCGATTGGGCAAGCGGGAATGGGCGGCGGGCTGGCGGACGCGGCGCTGGCGGCCGCGGTCGCCAAGGCGGGTGGATTGGGAACGCTGGGCATCACCACCCCCGCCCGGCTATGGGCGTCGATCGAGCGGGTGCGCGAAGAGGCGCCGGGGCGCGCCGTCGCGGTAAACCTGTTGATGCCCTTCGTCCGTCGTCCCCACGTCGCGGCGTGCGTCGACACCCGGGTGGACGCCGTCGTGCTGGCCTTCGGGGAAAAGCGGGGGCTCGTCGAGCACCTGCACGAAGCCGGGATCTTCGTCTTCGTGATGGTCGGCACCGAAGCGCAGGCGCGTGCCGCGATCGACGGGGGCGCCGACGGCCTGATCGCCCAGGGGCGCGAGGCGGGCGGCCACCTGGTCGGCACCATGCCGGCGCTCGACTTCCTGCCGCACGCCGTCGGCGCGGCCGGGAAGCGCCCGGTGTTTGTGGCCGGCGGCATCGCCACCGCCGCCGACACGCGCGCCGCGCTGGACGCCGGAGCCGACGGTGTCATCGCGGGCACGCGATTCCTGCTGACGCACGAGGCCAACGCGAGCCGCGAATATCAGCGACGAATCATGCAGGCGGACAAGACGATCGAGACCAACCTGTTCGGCTTGAGCTGGCCGCTGCGCCACCGCGTGGTGCCCAACGCGGCCACCCGCCGCTGGTGTGGCGACGACGGCAAGGCCAAGGCACTGCCCGCCGCCCTCAACGCCGTCAGCCGCCCACTGTCGGTGTTGGGGTATTTCGATGCGGGCGCGCTGATGCGCCTGCAATCGCCGGCCCTTCCGTTCTTCACACCGCTGGCGCCGGTAGCCGGGGTTCCCGACTCCTGGTTGGAAAGCGCCGCGCTGTATGCCGGCGAAACCGTGCTGCGCATCGACGAACTCAGCTCCGCCGCGCAGGCCGTCGCCGACCTCACCCCGCGCTGAGCGCCCTACCGCACCAACGCGAACGCGAAACCGTCCCATTCCTTGGCCCCGACCGTCTGGATCACCGCCGTGTCCAGCCGCGGGTGCTCACCCATCGCCTGCAGCGCCTGCCGCGTCGCCCGCACCCTGGCGTCGTCGCAGTCCGGCTCGAGGATCCGGCCCTCCCGAATGACGTTGTCCAGCACGATGACTGAACCCGGGCGAGCCAGGCGCACCGCCCACTCCAGGTACGCCACGTTGTTCTCCTTGTCGGCGTCGATGAACACCAGGTCGAAGGGGCCGCCGGTCACCGTGGGCAACGTGTCCAGCGCGGCCCCGACGATCACCTCGACCCGGTCGGCGACGCCGGCCCGCCGCAGGTTGGCCCGCGCGACCTCGGCGTGCTTCGGCTCGTACTCCAGCGTCACCACCCGGCCGTCCGGTCCCGCGCCGCGTGCCAGCCAGATGGTGCTGTAACCGCCCAGCGTGCCGATCTCGAGGATGCGCCGCGCCGCGATCGCCCCGGCCAGCAGGCTCAGGAACTTGCCCTGCTGGGCCGACACCGCGATCTGCGGCAACCCCGCCGCGTTGCTGGACTCCACCGCCGCGGCCAGCGCGGGGTCGTCGCCGACCACCGTGTCGTCCAGGAAGGCGTCGACGTCTTGCGGGGTTGGTTGGTGCGTCATGCCGCCCACGCTAGTCGAGGGTATTTACGGGATACCCGTATGGGGTATATAGTGGGAGTGTCCACGAAACCGGGAAGGGTGATGGGAAATGACAAACTACGAAGCAGGAACCCAGCTCACCTGCGGCCACGAGGGCTGCGGGTGTCGCGTTCGCATCGAGGTTCCCTGCCACTGCTCCGGTGCGGGTGAGCCCTACCGCTGCACGTGCGGCGACGAGCTGACCCCCGTCCAGTAACCGCCGCGGCCGGCCGCACGTCGGGCCTCGATCAGCGCCCGAACGTGCGACCGGCCAGCTCCACCTCGGCATCCAGCCGCAGCGCGACCGCCGACACGCCCACCGCCACCGAGTACGCGCCGGGCGCGACGCGCCAGCCGCCACGGGCGCCGTCGTAGCGGGCGAGCAGTCGCGGATCGGCCTCGATGGTGACCCGCCGGGCCGCACCCGGCTCCAGCTCGACCCGCTCGAATCCCAGCAACCGCAGGCATTTCCCGCCGGGGACCGCCGTCAGGTACAGCTGGGGCACGTCGGCGCCGGCGCGATCGCCGACGTTGACGACGGTGAACGTGGCCTCGACGGTGTCGCCACCGGTCACCACCAGGTCGCGGTACTCAAAGCTGGTGTAGGACAAGCCATGTCCGAAGGCGAACATCGGCGTCCGGCCCGTCCTCGCGAACCAGCGGTAGCCGACGTCGGCCCCCTCGAAGTAGTCGATGGTGATCGGCGTCCCCCAGCCGGCGCCGGGGTCGGGCAGTTCCGGGCGCGGCGTCTGGCCGAGGTCCGCGGGGAAGGTGATCGGCAGCCGTCCCGACGGATTCACCCGGCCCGCAAGGACTTCCGCGATCGCCTGGCCGCCGGTTTGGCCCGGGTACCACGCCTGCACGATGGCGGCCACCGAGTCCCGCCAGGGCATGGCCACCGGGTTGCCGGTCTCCAGCACGACGACGGTGTTCGGGTTGGCGGCCGCCACGGCGGCGATCATCGCGTCCTGACCCCAGGGCAGCGACAGGTCGGCGGCGTCGAAGCCCTCCCCCTCGGCGCGGACCGCGAACACGATCGCGACGTCGGCTCGCCGCGCCGCCCGCAGCGCCTCCGCCGCACCGACGCCGGGGTCGAACTCGATCTGCGCGTGCGGAAACTGCTTTCGCAGCTCTTCCAGCGGGCTCGACGGCAGTAGGTAGAGATTGCGCAGCGAGCCCATCAGGCCGTTACCCCCGATGGGCACCACGCCCGCGTAGCCGCCGGGCGGAACGACGGCACTCGAACCGAAACCGGCGGCGACGCCCACCTGTGCGTATCCGCCGATGACCGCGATGCGCGCCGTGCCGGGCGGCAGCGGCAGCACGCCGCGGTTGGTCAGCAACACGATGCCCTGCCGCGCCACCCGCAACGCAATCTCGTTGTGCGCGTCCAGGTCCGGGGGCGGCGACGGCTCCCCGTGGTCGACTCCGACGGCGAACATCGACCGCAGGATCCGCCGGACCATGTCCGAGAGACGCGCCTTGGAGAGCGCCCCGTTCGCGTACGCGGTGCGCAGCTGCTCGGAGAACGCCTCCGACTGCCAGAACATGACGTCGAGCTGGGCTCCGCACTCCTGGTCCAGCCCGGCCAGCGCGCATTCCCAGCCCGGGGTGCCACCCCAGTCGGACATCACCCAGCCGCGAAACCCCCACGCGCCCTTCAGCACCCCGTTGATCAGCGCGTCATTCGCGGACGCGTAGGCGCCGTTGACCTTGTTGTAGGCCGTCATCACCGCGCCGGGCTGCGACCGCTCGACGGCGATCTCGAAGGCCAGCAGGTCGGATTCGCGGTGGGCGTCGGGATCGATGACCGCGTCCAGCCAGTGCCGGTTGGTCTCGTTGCAGTTCAGCGAGTAGTGCTTGACGGTCGAAATGACGCCCTGCCCCTGTATCCCGTTGACCGACTCGGCGGCGATCGTCGCGGTCAAAAGCGGGTCCTCGGAAAGGTATTCGAAGTTGCGGCCGTTGCGCGGGTCGCGTGCCAGGTTCATCGACCCGGCGAGTTGCACGTTGATCCCCCGGGTGCGCGCCTCGCGGCCGATCACCTCGCCGGCGGCACGGGCGAGCGGCGGGTCGAAGCCCGCGGCCAACGCCTGCCCCGAGGGCAGCGCGGTGGCGGTGTCGCCCGGGCGATAGCCGAGGTTGGCGACGCCGAGCCCGGCGTCGTTCATGCGTAGCGCCGGGATGCCCAGGCGCGCAACGCCCGGTGTGTAGCCCGAGGTCGTCGCGACGTCGGGCGGGATGCGCTCGTCGCGCAGCGGCCACATTTCGCTTGGGCCGATCACGCAGACCAGCAGGGCAAACCGCTCGTCGTCGGTCATCCGGGATTCGACCTCGCGCGCCCGCGCGTCGGGATCGCTCACCGCGCGCCCTCTTTCGCGTACACGACGCGCAGCACGTGCCCGAGCTCCGGCCCCATCACCAGCTCCGCCAGCTCGCAGATGGTCGCGACGAACTCCGGCCCGTGCGCCGGCTCGGCCCGGCACAGGTGATGCGCCACCTCGTGCAGCACCACCAGCTCGCGCAGCGCCCAGTCGGCGGTGTCGCGGTCGGGAACCGCGATAACGCCTGCGCCGTCGTGGTTTTCGTAGTGCGCGGCGGTGGCGGCCCGCCGCGTCCGCACCCGCAGCGGCGACACGTCGGGCCAGCGTTGCCGCACCGCCGGTAGCGCAAGCACCTCGTCAACATAGCGCTGCGCGGACGCGACCGAGCCGAATCGGGCTTCCGGCGGCAGCGTCAGCTGGGTGCCGAAGAACTCGACGACGGGCGATCCGTGCTCGGCGGCGCGGTCGAACAGGGTCCGGACGAACTCCTCGGCGGCGTACACCCTGGCGCGCTGGGAGTCCCGGGCACCGATCACCGGCGCAATGCGCCGCGGGCACCGGGCAGCTCGGGGCTGTTGCCCAGCCGCGCCCGCCTGCCCGCCCGGTCACCCGCGCGGCGCGCCGCCGACGAATACCCCGCCGTCGCGCGGCTGACCTGATAGGTGCCCCGCGCCTTGGACGCGCTGCGATAGTAGTCGCGCAGCTCGAGCTCCTTGTCGCGCAACGCGATAGCGGTGCCCGGCGGGCGGCGGCAATCCTTGGTGGCGTCGCGCCGGGCCTCGTCGCGGGCCTCGGCCAGTCGCTGGCCCACGCGGGCGCCGAACGCCAGCTGGAAGTTGAGCCGGGCGGTGATCGTCGGCGTGGGCCGGTGCGCGCCCGAGGCGAGGTAGGCGTCCGACGCCCGCACCATCTGGACGACCAGGCTGGCGTACAGGGCGTGGGTGGCGTCGATGTCCTCGGCGAACCCGTACGCGTAGACGAACGTCGAGTTGGACGCCACGTCGCAGCGCACGTCGTTGGCCGCGGCGATCACCACGAACAGCTGCACGTAGGTCCGCAGCCCCTTGCTGCCCGCCGCCCCGATGGTGATCGTCCGCTGCGTCGGGGCCTGCGCCGCCGACCGGTTGGCCGAATGGGACCTGGCCACCGCCAAATCGATGGAGGCCGCCGTCGCCAGCCGCTGCGCGGCGCTCATGAACGCGTCCGCCTCGTGCGGGTTGTCGGTGCCCTCGGCCTGACGCAGCAGCGCGGCGATGCGCGCCAGCATCTTGTCGTCAGTCATAGCGCCGCTCCTCCTCATCGCTACGCTCTGCATCGTCGCCGGCGCGCGTCACCTGCGCCAAACTACCGGAGCCCTACGACATCTCGCGGACGGCCACTCACAGCCGTTCGGTGATCCAGGAGACCACGTCGTCGAGGACCTGGTCGCGCTCCGGCTCGTTGAACACCTCGTGGTACAGGCCGGGGTAGACCTTCAGCGTCACGTCGGTGGACCCCACGCATTCGACCAGGCGGCGGCTGCCCTCGACGGGAATCAGCCGGTCGTCGGAGCCGTGCACCACCAGCAGCGGCGCGGTCAGCGCCGGCGCCCGCCGCGGCATGGTCTCGCCGACCTGCAGCAGCGCGCGTCCGATGCCCGTCGGCACCTTGCCGTGGTACACCAGCGGGTCGGCGTTGTAGGCCGCCACCACCGCGGGGTCCCGGGATATCGCGTCGACGTCGAGTTCCTGCACCGGAAGCCCGGGCGCGACGACACCGAGGACCTTGGCCGCGACCGCCATCACCGGGTTCACCTGCTCCTGTGCGGCCACCGCCGGGCCCGACAGCACCATCATGTCGTAGTTGTCCGGGCGCTCGACGCCGTAGGCGAAGACGATCGCCCCGCCCATGCTGTGCCCGAGCACGATGCACTTGAGGCCGTGGTGCTCGCGGTGGGCGATGCCGACCAGGGTGTCGAAGTCGGCGGTGTACTCGGAGATGTCCCGCACCACCACCCGCTTGCCGCCGGAGCGGCCGTGGCCGCGGTGGTCCAGCGCGTAGGTGACCAGCCCGGCGTCGCCGAAGCGCCGCGCGACATGATCGTAGCGGCGGGCGTATTCGCCGAGGCCGTGCGACAGCACGACCACGCCCCGCGGCGGGGTGTCCGGCGTCCAGACGTCGTAGACGATGCGCACGCCGCCCAGGCCGTCGAAATTCCGTTCGCTGCGGGTCGTACTCATCATGTGGCAGCGTAGTGGCCACCTCGGCCGGGCCTGTCAGAGGCTCTGCGTAGGCTCGTGGCGTGACCGTGCTCGCAGAAAACCCTCAGCGCGAGCCCGACGGGGATTTCTCGGCCCATGCCGAGCCATTCCGCCGCGAGCTGCTGGCGCACTGCTATCGGATGACGGGGTCCGTGCACGACGCGGAGGACCTGGTGCAAGAGACCCTGCTGCGGGCCTGGAAGGCCTACGACCGTTTCGAGGGCAAGTCGTCGATACGGACCTGGCTGCATCGCATCGCCACCAACACCTGCCTGAGCGCGCTGGAGGGCCGGCAGCGCCGGCCGTTGCCGACCGGGCTGGGGAGTCCCAGCTCGGATCCCACCGCGGAGCTGGTGGAGCGCGGCGAGGTGCCCTGGCTCGAGCCGCTGCCCGACCCGGCGGCCGACCCGGCCGACCCGTCGGTCATCGTCGAGTCCCGCGAGTCGGTGCGGTTGGCGTTCGTCGCTGCGCTGCAGCACCTCTCGCCGCGGCAACGGGCGGTGCTGCTGCTTCGCGACGTGCTGCAGTGGAAGGCCGCCGAGGTTGCCGACGCGATCGGCACCACCACGACCGCCGTCAACAGCCTGCTGCAGCGGGCCCGCTCGCAGCTGGAGGCCGTCGGCCCCGGCTCCGGCGACCGGTTGGCGGCGCCGGAATCCGCGGCGGCCCAGGACCTGCTGGCCCGCTACATCGCGGCGTTCGAGACCTACGACATCGACCGGTTGGTGGAGCTGTTCACCGCCGAGGCGGTCTGGGAGATGCCGCCGTACACCGGCTGGTACCGGGGCGCGCGGGACATCATCACCCTCATCCACCAGCAGTGTCCCGCGGAATCGCCCGGCGACATGCGCATGATCCCGTTGACGGCCAACGGCCAGCCCGCCGCGGCGATGTACATGCGCGCCGGCGAGGTGCACGTGCCGTTCCAGTTGCACGTGCTGGACGTGCGCGACGATGGGGTCTCACACGTGGTGGCCTTCCTCGACGACGCGTTGTTCGCGAAATTCGGGCTGCCGAAGGCGCTATGAGCCGATCCCCCGTCGTCGAACCCGTGCCGGGGCACCCGCTGCTGCTGTTGGGCGCCTTCCCGGTTCACGACGTGGGCTACGGCGCGCAGGAGTTCTTCGTCTCCGGCACCGCGTCGTCCTACACCCCGACCGGGGACCTCGGCCCCGAAGGCGTATGGAGCGTAACACCAAGCGGCACAGCTGATTTCACGACCCGGATCGTGGCGCTGACGCCGGCCGACCGGGCGCGGTTCAACGGCACGGTGCTCGTCGAATGGCTCAACGTGAGCGGCGGGATCGACGCGCCGGCCGTCTGGATGATGGCCCATCGCGAGATGATCCGGGCGGGCTACGCCTACGTCGCGGTCTCGGCCCAGCAGGTCGGCGTGCACGGCGGCGCGAACCTGCTCGGGATCGACATGTCCCTCCAGAGTCAGGACCCGGACCGCTACGGGCGCCTGAGCCACCCGGGCGACGCCTTCGCCTTCGACATCTTCTCCCAGATCGGCGGGCTCGTGCGAAGCGCCGACTCGGGCGTCCTCGGCGACCTGCGCCCGCAACACGTCATCGCCATCGGCGAGTCGCAATCGGCGATGTTCCTCACCACCTACATCAACGGTGTCGATCCGCTCGCCCGGGTCTACGACGGCTTCCTGGTGCATTCCCGATTCGGGCCGGCCGCCCATTTCGACAGCAGTTCCCTGATCACCGAACTGGAATCGTCCGACGCGCAGCTGCCGGTGCGGTTCCGCCCGGACCTGCGCGTCCCGCTCATCACGATCATCACCGAAACGGACCTCGTCGGCCACGTGCCGCTGGGCTATTACTTCGCAAGGCAGCCCGACGACGAGTGGCTGCGGGTCTGGGAGATTCCCGGCGCCGCCCATGCCGACAACTACACGATCCACGTGGCGCCGATCGACACCGGCTCGGCGCCCCTCGACGACATCGTGGCGGCCTACGCGCCGACGAAGATGCTGATGGGTCAGCAACTCGGGCACTACATCAACTTCTCGCCGCAACACCACTACGTGGTGCAGGCCGCACTGGCCGCGCTCGCCGAGTGGGTGCGAACCGGGCGGCCGGCGCCCGGCGCCCCGCCCATAGAGATGCGTGAGACCCACGAAGCCGAAGAGCCCCAACCGATTCTGGATCGCAACGGCCTGGCCCTGGGCGGCATCCGGACACCGTGGGTGGATGTCCCGACCGCGCGGACGTCGTCCGTCGTCCCCGAGGACAACATCATGGCGGCGATCTTCGGCTCCGGCGAACCGTTCGACGACGCCACCCTGCGCCGGCTCTACCCGGGCGGCGCCGGCGAATACCTCGATCGGTTCACGGCCGCGCTCGACACCGCGATCCGGTCCGGGTTCATCCTGCCGGCGGATCGCGAGGAGATCCTCCAGCTCGCCGCGGCGACGTACCCGGGCAAGGCCGAACATTAGGCTGGGGTGATGCCCGCCAACTCCGAGATTCGGCGTGCGGCCGACCGGGCCGTCACCACCACGTCGTGGCTGAAATCCAGGCATTCGTTCTCGTTCGGCGACCACTACGACCCGGACAACACCCACCACGGGCTGCTGCTGGTGAACAACGACGACATCGTCGAGCCCGCAAGCGGATTCGACACCCACCCGCACCGCGACATGGAGATCGTGACCTGGGTGCTGCAAGGCGAACTGACGCACCAGGATTCGGCCGGCAACCGCGGGGTGATCTACCCGGGCCTGGCTCAACGCATGTCGGCCGGCAGCGGGATCCTGCACTCGGAGAAGAACGATTCGTCCACGGAGCCCGTGCATTTCGTGCAGATGTGGGTGATCCCCGACGAGACCGCGATCGCGCCCAGCTACCAGCAGCACGAGATCGGCTCCGAGCTGCGGGGCGCCGAACTTGTGACCATCGCCTCAGGCATCCCCGGTCGTGAGGCGGCCATCACGTTGCATAACCGCAGCGCCGCGCTGCACGGCGCGCGGCTGGCGCCCGGTGCCGCGGTCGAGCTGCCCGAGGCGCCCTACCTGCATCTATTCCTGCCGCGCGGGCGGGCGACGGTGGAGGGGGTGGGCGAGCTGGACCGGGGCGACGCGGTCCGGTTCACCGACGCCGGCGGCCGGCGGGTGACCGCGAGCGAGCCGACGGAACTGCTTGTCTGGGAGATGCATGCCGGGCTGGGCGGCTGAGACCACATAGAGTGGGCTCGACAGACAGGAGCCCGCATGTCTCAATCGCAGCCGCGGCACGCGGCGCCGAACCCCAAGCGAAACATAAAAGCGCTTCGGACCGTGCGGTTCTGGGCGTTGCCGATCGTCGTCACGCTGGCCCTCATGTCGGCGCTGTGTGCGCTGTATCTGGGCGGCATCTTGAACCCGACGACCAACCTGCGGCATTTCCCCATCGCCGTGGTGAACCAGGACGCCGGTCCGGCGGGCAAGCAGATCGTCGACGGCCTGGTCGCCGGTTTGGACAAGGACAAGTTCGACATCCGGGTGGTGTCCCGCGACGAGGCCAAGCGCCTGCTGGACAGGGCCCAGGTGTATGGGGAGGCGGTGATACCGCCGGGCTTCTCGTCGTCGCTGCGCGACTACGGCACGAGCGCGGTCATGCCCACCCGCGCCGAGCGCCCGGTGATCTCGATCTCGACGAACCCGCGCGCGGGAACCCTCGGCTCCAGCATCGCCGGACAGACCCTGACCCAGGCGATGGGCGTGGTCAATACCAAAGTGGGTCAACGACTTACGGCCGAGGTGGCGGCGCAAACCGGCGGGGCCCCGTTGGCGGGCGCTTCGACGATCGGGCTGGCCAGCCCGATCGACATCAAGTCCGGCGTGTACAACCCGCTGCCGAACGGGACCGGAAACGGGCTCTCCGCCTTCTATTACGCGCTGTTGCTGTTGCTGGCGGGTTTTACCGGCAGCATTGTGGTGAGCACGCTGGTGGACTCGCTGCTCGGCTACGTGCCGGCCGAATGGGGCCCGGTGTATCGCTTCGCCGAGCAGGCCAACATCTCGCGATTCCGCACGCTGTTGGTCAAGTGGGGAATCATGGTGATCCTGGCGCTGCTCACCTCGGCGGTGTACCTGGCGATCGCCCACGGCCTCGGGATGCCGATCCCGCTCGGCTGGCAGCTATGGCTGTACGGCGTTTTCGCGATCGTCGCGGTGGGCGTCACGTCCAGCTCCCTGATCGCGGTGCTGGGCTCGATGGGTCTGCTGTTTTCCATGCTGATCTTCGTGATCCTCGGGCTTCCGTCGGCGGGCGCCACCGTCCCGCTGGAGGCGGTGCCGTCGTTCTTCCGCTGGCTGGCCGAGTTCGAGCCGATGCATCAGGTGTTCCTGGGCGTGCGGTCGCTGGTCTACCTCGGTGGCCACGGGGACGCCGGGCTGGCACAGGCGTTGCTGATGACGTCCGTCGGCCTCGTCATCGGCGTGCTGGTGGGAGGCATCATCACAAACCTCTACGACCGCAAGGGTTTTCACCGGATCCCGGGGGCGGTCGAGCTGGCGATCGCCGCCGAGCATCAGGCCCAGCATCAGGCGCGCGCCAGCAAGGAGAGCGCGCGTGCCGCCAAGCCCGAGGGCGAGCAGCAGCCGGCCGACGGCAGCGAGCCGGATGACGGCAGGGAGCCGGACGCGGACGAAAGCTCAAGCGAGCGAACGTAATTCCCGCGCGGCCGAACCGTCACGCGTTTGTTACTTAAGTTGACAGTGTGGCCCGTGTGGCCGATGCTGTGCATGTTGCATCCACACTCGGTCCGAAAGGGCAACCGTGCTGACCCGCCCCCCAGGTTGGCGCCGATTGGCCGCCTGCTGCGCCGCCGTGGCCGCGTGCGCGACACTGGCGTTCGGCACCGGAGCGCCCGTCGCGCGCGCCGCCGATGGCCGGGAAATGCTCGCCGGCGCCATCAGCGCCACCCAGGGTTCCTACCTGGTCTACAACTTCGGCCCCGGCCATCCCACGCCGATGCTCAACGCCGGCGGCAACTGGTACGAGATGAACAACGGCGGCCACCTGATGATCATCAAGAACGCGTCCGGGCGGCTCGCGCCGCACCTGTTGGTGGACAGCCACCAGGGCGACCAGGCGCGCTGCGAGAACAATCCCGCGGCCCGCACCGCCGAGGGACTCTGGCAGGCCTCGGAGATCTACACGCCGCTGCAGGCGTGGCAGCGGATGGGGCAACCGACGATCGCGATCAACGCCAACTTCTTCGACGTGCGCCCGCAGCGGGGCGGCTCCTGGCGGCAGACCGGCTGCAGTTCGCCGCTGGGCGCGTTCGTGGACAACACCAACGGCCAGGGCCGGGCCAACCAGGCGGTCACCGGCACCGTCGCCTACCCGGGCAAGCAAGGCCTTTCGGGCGGCGGCGAGAGCTGGAGCGCGCTGACGACGATGATCCTGCCCTCGGGTGGCGCGCCGTATGTGGTGTGGCCCAAGGGTAAGAACGACTACGACTCGGCGACCCCGGTGATCCAGGATCTGCTCAACAAGAACGCGCGGTTCGTCGCGGTGTCCGGCATCGGGCTGCTGGCCCCCGGCAACACCGGCCAGCTCCACGACGGCGGACCCAGTGCGGCGCGCACGGCGCTGGCCTACGCGAAGCAAAAGGACGAGATGTACATCTTCGAGGGCGGCAGCTACACGCCCGACAACATCCAGGACCTGTTCCGCGGCCTCGGCAGCGACACGGCGGTCTTGCTCGACGGCGGTGGATCGTCGGCCATCGTGCTGCGCCGCGAAACCGGCGGCATGTGGGCCGGCGCCGGGTCGCCGCGGGGATCGTGCGACACCCGGCAGGTGCTGTGCGACTCGCACGAGCGCGGGCTGCCGAGCTGGCTGGCCTTCAACTAGCCGCGGCCGCAGCGGTTTTCGTGACGGTCGGACCGAACCGGAAGATCAGCAGGCTCGCGGTCACCACCGCCGCGGTCACCCCGAACACCGGGGCCACCACGAACTGCGACATCGTGGCTCCGGCGAATGCGCCGGCGCACATGGTGGAAACGACGCTGAAGCGCAGCCTTTCGCGGGCGCCCGTGCCACCGGCCAGGCGGCTGTCCAGGCCGAGGCTGACGATCGTCGACGTCAGGACCGTGGTCGACAGTTCCTGAATCCCGAACTGCCGGGCGCTCGAGTGCTGCAGGCCGAACGTCACCGCGAGGACCCCGATCAGGATCAGCTTGGTGTTGTCGTGATAGCGCAGCGCCCCGGTGCCGCCCAGGATCGACAACGCCGTCAACAGCGTGATTTCGGTCGCCAGCACCGTGGTGATCCACGACCTGGTCCGCTCACCGAAATGCCGCAACAACCGACCGCTGAGGATGGTGGTGCAGACGAAGGTGGGCAGCGCCACCACGACCGCGGTCAGGTCGATGCTGGTTTTCGGGACGAGCCAGAAGCCAAGGAAGATAACGTTTCCGGTCATGTTGGCGACGAAAACGTGGCCGAGCACCAGGATGCTGATCGAGTCGGCAAGGCCGGTGGCGAAGGTCAGCAACAGCAAGGCCGCAACGGTGAGCCGCTCCGACACCGGTGAAGTAACGGCCATGGGCTACGGGTGCGGCGTCAGATCCAGTGAGGTGATGGTCGTCATCCTGGTGACCAGCCAGCGCCCGTTGATCCGCTTCATGAACAAGCGGTAGGAGTAGTACTTCATCGACGGGATGTTCTTGGTCAGCGGGCTGGTCGACGTGGTGTTGGTGTACACGATGACGACGGCGTTGGGGTCATCCAGCGACTCGACCGCCGCGCCGGTGACCTGGGTGTTGCTGGTGACCTTGGCCTGCCTGGTGGGCGCGACGATCGAGTCCGCGAATTTGCGGTACTGGGCCTGGAAGTCGCCGCTGAGATAGGCCGCCGCGCGATCGGCCAGGCGATCCATGTTCTCCGGCGTGTAGGTCCACAGCGCCGTGATTGCGTTGGCCGCGGTCCGCGCCACGTTGAGTTTGGTTGCGTCGGCGGCGCGGTCGGTCAGGTAGGGCTGCAGGGTTGCACCCGCGAACGCCGCGGAGCCGACGAAGAGCACCGCCGCGATCGAGATCGCGATGGCCCTGCCCTTTCCGGCGAGCCACCCGATGCGGATGCGCCTCGCCCTGGCCGGCTTCTCGATCTCGGCCGTCTCCTCGGACTCACTCGCCTCTTCTGACGCCTCCTCGGAGGCCGCTTCCGTTGCCGCGGGGGCGGTTTCGTCCTGCGCCGCTTCGTCGGTCAGATCACCTGCAGCAGGTTGCTGATCTTCCACTGCTTCCCTTCCTGCGTTGCGGTTACCGTCCAGCGATTCGTGTTCTCGATGACCTGTTTCTCGTCGGGCGACTTGGAGGTGACCGCGGTTGCCACCATGACGGTGACGCTGCCGTCGTCGTTCCACCGTTCGACGCCGGTGCCGAGCACGGTGCCCGTCGCCGGTTCGGCGCGGGCCACCTGCAGCAGGATCTCGTTCGCCTTGGCCGTGTACTGCTTGGCGAATTCACCGGTGGCCTGGGCCAATACCCGGTCGATGTAGTTGTTGGCGTGAAACGGGTCGATGGAGGTGAACTCCGTCATGAAGCCCGTCACGTAGCTGAGCACCTGGCGGTCCCTCGAGGCCTGGCGCTCCCTGGACTGGTGAGAGATCAGCATCAAGGCGGACACCGTGATCGCCGCCACCATCAGCAGCGCGGCAAAGGTGAGCGCGAGCGGGTATGCCCACGACCGGGATCGCGGGGGCGGCGGATGGGCGACGAGCAGCGCCTCCTCGCCGGGCCGAAACTTGCGGCGGGGACTCATTTTCCGTTCCCCGGCGGCTTCGGTTTGGTCAACACGGTGAGGTCGTCAACGAGCCAATGGTCGTTCCCGGATTTGGCGAAACTGACCCGAACGGTCGCGCTGATGTACCGTTCGCCGGGTGCCGCGCCGCGCCGGCCCTGCATGAACAGCAGCATCGTCGCCCGGTCCGGCGTCGCCGATTCGACGGCGCCGTCGGTCACCCAGTACTCGTTGATGACCGGCTTGCCCTTCTCCACGACGTCCTGCTGTTCGGCCAGCTTGTGCCGATACTTGTGGGTGGCGAGCGATTGGGCGCGGGCGAAGTCGTCGTGCAACGATTTGGGGTCGTACGTCAGCATCTGCGCGACGATCTTCGGTCCCTGCGTCTCGATCTGGGCCCGGGTGTGTTCGGTCGCCCGATCGCGGGAGTACACCACGGCATAGCTGACGTGGGCGCCGTCCAGGCACAGCAGCGCCGCGATCAGCGCCGTCACCGCGGTCCAGTCCCGTATGTTGCGCGGCCGCCCGTCGGTCTCGACGCGCCGCACCTCGGTGCGCAGCAGCATGTCGGCGAACGTGCGGCGGCCCGAATCCCACAGGGGCCACAGCCATCCCACCACCGATGCGGTGTCGAGGAGGTGGGCCAGGTCCCGGAGTAGCAGCCCCCACGCCCCGACGGTCTCGCCGTCGCGGCGCACCACCGCGATCCCGCACAGCGCGCGTCCCAGGCTCCAGCCGGTGACGGTCGGCAGCACCAACCGGTTGACCAACGTCAGCAGGATGGCCAGCCCGCCGACCGAGGCGCACACCCACAACCACACGCTGTCCACCGGCACCGTGAACGACACCAACGCCATCGTCGTCGCCACGGCGGCGCCGGGCAGCACGTCGACGGCGAACGCTCCCACCCGAACATGCCAGGGCGCCAACGCATTCGGCGGTGCCTCCGAAACGGCCGCCGTGGTCTGGATCTGGGTCGTAGTCTCCTCGACCACCACCGTCACTTCGTCACCTGGTCGAGCTTGGAGATCTTCCACTGGCCCTCGGCGGTCGCCATCTTCACCCGCAGCCGGTAGCCGGTCTCGTTGTCCGCCTTGTCGCTGACCACCTTGACGCGCATCGCGACGAGCACATCGACGGAACCGTCTTTGTTGTTGCGCTCGACGGCGGCGCGCACATCGGACACCTGCACGTGGATGTTGGACGCCTGATACGCCTGGACCAGCATGCTCGTATAGAGCAGCGCCTGGGAGCGGAAAGCGTCCGTGCCGCAGTCGATGATCTTCTGCTCGCTGGCGATCATCGCGTTGGTGTCGGGCGCCTGGGTCGCCGAAACGCACTCGACCGCCGCCTTGAGCGCCGCGGCGTTGCTGCGCGCCGTCACTTGGCTTTCGTGGTGGTAACGCAGCGCGAAGTAGCCACCGGCCCCGATGCCGCCGGCGGCCAGGACCAGCACCGCCGCGATGGCGGCCAGCCACCCGCGGCCCATCCGCGACGGCCGCCGTTCCACACCGGTGTCTCCCGCGTCGGCCGCAACCTCGGCCGCAGCCTCGGCTTCACCCGGCTCCTCGGGCTCCGGCGCGGCCTCGGCCGTCGCCTCGGTGCTGGTTTCCTCGGCGCCGGGTTCCACCAACTTCTCGGGCTCCGGCGCGGCCTCGGCGGTCACCTCGGTGGCCACCTCGGTTTCGTCGGCTCCCACGTCGGAGTCCTGGCGGTTCTTCCGCCCTGACCTTCTGGAGAGGCTGCGCAGACGACGAGCAAGCGGCATTCGTGGGGGGTTCAGCCGGCCGGTGCCAGCATCTCCTTCCATCCGTCGTCTCCTGTTTTGGTCGAGTTTTCGACGGACCATTTGACTCCGTCGGGCCCTACCAGTTGACCGCTCTGCGGACTGTATACCGCCGAGGGGGGCCCGCTCGGAGTGTAGACACACGGGTTGGGCTGTTGTCCGTTGCACTGCACGCTACCGCTTCCCGGCCGCGACAGCGGGTCGCTGACCGGTGGGGGTGTCCCCGCCACCCGGTCCGCCGGCGCCGGGTTCATCCCGTTGTTGACCGACGGCGCCGGGATCACCATGCCGGGCCGCACCGACTGGTCGCAGCGCGCCGCAGGCGCGGGGCAGGTCAGGATCTGATTCGGGTCCCCGTACCAGGGGTTGGTTCCCGCCGGAACGTACGGCTTGGGGTCGCGGCACTCGCGCGGCGTGGCTGCCCGCTTGCCGGGGATGTCGATGCACGGGATGTTGCGCGATCCGCGCACCCCGTTGGCCGGCGTTTCCATCGGGATCTTGCAGTAGGTGCCCGACGGCAGCGGCTGCACGCTCGTGTCGGCCGGGGACCGCCACTCCGAGGCCGGGACGAAGCCCGTCAGGCACGGCGGCGGCCAGTTGATCGACAGGGCCAGGTCGAGCGCCGCCTGGTTGGGGAACGGCGCGGCCACCGTCTGCGCGATCGACGCGCCCTGCGGCAGGAACACCAGCACCTGCTCCAGCCCGGTGTGGTAGCGCTTCAGCAGGTCGAACACCACCTCGAGGTTCGCCAGCGTCTGCGGCAGCGAATCCCGGACGTCGTTGAACACGTCGTTGACCTGATCGGCGGTCGGCGCCGCTTGGGACAGAATGCTTTTCACGTGCGAGTCGTTGGCCGCCGACTGCGCGGCCAGCGTGTTCAGGTTGCGCGCCCAACGCTCGATCGCCGCATTCGAGTTGACCTGGCTGTCCAGGATCGGCCCGGAGTTCTGGATGATGTCGTTGACGTTGGTGATGTTGGTCCGGAAGTCACCGACGATCGCCTGGGTGGAGTCCACCAGCCGCTGCAGCGCCGGTCCCAGGCCGCCGACGGATTCCGCCGTCTCGTCGAGCAGCTGGCCGATCTTGTCCTTGGGCAACACCGCGAGCCCTCGGTTCGCGGTGTCCAGCGCCGGCCCGATCTCGGAGGGCACCGTGCCCAACTTGGGCATCGTTTGGCCCGGCGACAGGGACCTGCCGGGGTTCCCGCTCGGCACCAGGTCCAGATACTGCTCACCGACCGCGGACACCGAATGGACGTTCGGCACCGCGTCGACGGGGATGCGGTAGCGACTGTCGATGCTCATCGTCGCTTCGGCGCCCTGCTCGGTGGGCTGCACGTCGGTGACCTTGCCGATGGTGATGCCGCGGTAGGTCACGTTGGCCGTGGGGTACAGCCCGCCCGACGCGGGCAGCTCGGCCTTGAGGGTGTACCGGCCGACCCCCATCAGGCTCGGGATCTGCAGGTAATAGATGCCCAGCACACCAAGCGAGATCACCGTCAGGATCCCGAACAGCACCAGCTGGCGCCGGACGAAGGGAGTCAGCATTGGCTTCTGTCCGCCCTTTCCACCAGCGGTCCGCCGGGCGCGTCATTCGGGTTCGGCGTGTAGCGGACGTCGGGAATCATCGTCTCGGGATCACGCCCGAACGACTGCTCGAGCGCGCGCAACGCGCCCGACAACCCGGTGCCGGTGAGGAATGCGTTGTCGATGGCGCTGTAGGTCAGGTCGAGCGTCAGCGACACGTTCATGTAGTCACCGCGGACCACCTTCGGCACGCTGTCGATGTCGAACGGCTGGGTGAGGATCAGCTTCAGCGCCCCGATCAGCATCGGCGAGGCGCGGCCGAGTTCCCGCAGCGGGCATTGCAGCGATTCCAAATCCTGATGCAGGGGCCCGCGCGCCTCGGACAGGTACTTGTCCGCGGCCTGGCTGAGCCGTCCCACCGAGTCGACGGCGTTGATGAGCAGCTGCTTGGTGTCCGCGAAATGCTTGATCAGCGGGGGGATGTCGGTCAGCACCCGGTCCAGGACGTCCGCGCGGCCACCCACGTAGACCAGCAGCCGGTTGGTGGAGTCGATGGCATGGGTGATGTCGTCGCGCTGCTGGTTGAGCTGGTCGGTGAAGGTGTCCAGCTTGCCGAGGAAAGCCCGGATCTGCTCCCCGCGCCCGTGGAAGATGTTGTAGACCTCGTTCTGCAGCACCTCGAGGTTCGGGATGCCGCCACCGCGCAGGATCAACGCAAAACTGGCCAGCGTCTCCTCTGTCGAGGGGTACGCCGACGAATTCTTCAGCGGAATGGTGTCGCCGTCCTTGAGCAGCTGCGGCGACGGGTTCGGCGGTGCGGCCAGCTCCACGTGCTGCGAACCCAGCAGGGAGGTCTGGCCGATCTTGGCGGTGGCGTTCTTGGGCAGCTTGACGCTCTTGTCCAGACCCAGCGCAAGGGTGGCCACCCAGTTCTTCAGCTTGATCTCTTTGATCGAGCCGACGAGGACGTCGGCCACCATGACCTTGCTGTTGTTGTTGATCGCCAACGTGTCCGGCATCTGCACGTAGACGGTGTAGGACCCCGCCCCGGTTCCGGGACCGCCCGGGATCGCGACGTTGGAGATGCCGCGCCAGCCGCACGAGCTCAGCACCACCGCGGCCACCGCCAGCACCAGCCCCTGCCACGCCCGGTGGCGGATCAGGTGCGCGATCCGTCGCGCGCTCACGCCGCGCATTACTGGCCACCTCCTTCAGCGGGTACCGGCGGGCCGCCGGCGTTGGGTGCCGGCGCCGACACCGGTGCCGGCGTCGGGGCGATCGGGCCGGGGGCTACCCCCGGTCCGGGCGGCGGCGGCGAGATCGGCACCGGCGCCTGCACCCCGATCGGCGGCACTATCGGGTTCTCGTCGTAGGAGTTCGGCGGCCCCGGCGGCGTCTGCAGATTCGATTGAACGGGTTCGATGTTCGGCCCGCCCATGAGCTCGGCCAGCGACTCCGGCGTCATCAGGCCCGCGGTGATCGGCCCCACCTGCTGACCCTGCATGCCCGGGGCGACGATCCAGCCGGTCTGGGTGTTGCGGTGCGACGTGGGTGTGTCCGGCACCCAGATACCGGGGACGGTGGTGTCCTTGTACCCGGGGGGAGGCTGCAGCCGCGGCTCGGAGTAGGCGATCTCCTTGGGCAGCGTCTCCGCGGTGCTGAACAGGTTGATGCCGAACGGCGGGTAGTTGAACTTGATCGCGTCCAGGATCGGCGCCAGATACTGCGCGCACAGCTCGGCGGACTCCTGGTAGCCGAGCCGGCTGCCGGCCTGAATCGAGCTGCAGATGAACTGCATCGGGTTGGCGAAGTTGGTGATCGCGGGAATGGCGACCACCGCGCCGTGCGACGGGTGGTAGATCTGGTTGATGTTGGCCGCGGCCGTCGGAAGGACGTGCAGGGAGGTTTCGATCCCGTTCAGCGAATCCGGTTGCAGCAGCGTGTTCGTCGCGGTGGCCAGGTTGTTGACGTCGGTGGTCAGCACCTCGCGGTTCTTGTCGAGGAACGGCCGCAGGGTGGAGAGCAGGCTGTCGAACTGCTGAGTCGCATTGGCAAGGTCGCTGTCGTTGTGCGCGAGCCGGGTGGTGAGATCCGCCAGGTTCTGGTTCAGCGCCACGAACTGCTGATCGTCCTGATGCAACGCGTTGACGAAGAGCGCGAGGCTGCGCACCACCGCGAAGAAGTCGCCGCGGCCCTCGTTGAGCGCGTTGAGCGCCTGCGACAGGTTGTTCAGCGTCGTGTTGATCTGCTTGCTCTTGCCGGCCAGCCCGTTGGCGAAGGACGTGATGACCTCACCGAACGGCCCCGTCGGCTGCTCCTTGGTCGGGCCGAGCTTGGTGATGATGTTGGTGATGCTGTTGCGCAACTGGTCCCACTCCACCGGGACCTGGGTGCGCTCCTCCGGGATCACCGCGTTGTCGGCGAGCACCGGGCCGCCCTTGTAGACCGGCTCGAGCTGGATGGCCCGCGACGCCACCAGGGTGGGGTTGAGGATCACCGCCGAGGCGTTGGCCGGAACCTTGTACTGGTTCTGGTAGTGGAAGGTCACCTTCATCTTGTCGCCGGTCGGCTCGATCTTGTCGATCGCGCCCACCGGCAGACCCATGATCTGAACCTTGTCGCCCGGGTACAGCGCGTTCGCCGCCGGGAAGTAGGCGACCACGGTGTTGTTGGTCAGCTTCTCGTAAAGCCGGTAGCCGACATAGCCGACGACGAGCGCCAGCACCACCACGAGCGACCCGATGATGACCGTCGTGCGCGACAGCTTGGGTAGCCGCAGGTTGCGGATGTCAAAGACGGTGCTCAATTCTGAGTACCTCCCATGACGCCGCTACCTCCTGCTCCACCGGGGTTGATGAACGGAGCCGGCAGCTGGTCCCCCGGCCCGGGTGGCGCCGGCGGGCCCGGCGGCAGGCCCGGCGCGAACGTCGACGGTGGTGGCGCCGGCCCGGCCGGTGCCAGGTTCTCGGTCCGCGCGCCCGGCGGCGCCTGCGGCGGCAACGGCACCGGGGTGCCCGGAACGTTCGGCGGCGGGTCGCCCGGGCGCCCGGCGATCGGCATGCCCGGCGTCGGCGGCAGCCCGTTGGGGTTCGGCGGGGACGTCTCGACATCGATGGGCGCGGGGAAGCCGACGCCGCCGAACGGGCCGATTGCCGTGCCCGCGCAGGGCAGCGGATTCCACGGCCGCGGCAGGCCCTCGTCCCCGACGGTGATGTTGCCGCCGGGATTCGCCGGGCTGTACGAGCACGGTGACCCGGGCGGGACGGCCGGTCCCGGATGGTCCGGGGTGCCCTCCAGCACCGGCGGGGCCGGCGGCGGTGCGCCGTTGGGGAACCGGGTGCCGTTGGGGTCGGGCCACCGGAAGGACGGCAACGCCGCGCTGCGCCAGAAGTTCTCCGGGTCGAGGCCGCGCTTCTTGAAGGCCGCGTCGACCCACGGCTGAACGATCTGATACAGGGCCAGGTTGTGCAGCACCACCTTGAAGAACGGGCCCGACGCGATGGCCTCGTTCAGCGAGGGCAGGAACATGCCCACCTCGGTGAGGCCCGCGGCCAGGTCGTCCTTGCGCTCGACCAGGATCTGGCTGACCGTGCGCAACTGCTCGAGCACGTGATTGAGGTTCGGGTTGTCGTTGATGAAGCCCTTGACCTGCTCCGAGAACGCGGCGACGTTGGCCAGCAACGCGTTGATGGCCTGGCCGCGCTCGTTGAATGCGGCCAGCAGCGTCTTGGCGTTGACCAGCGCACGGTCGATCTGCTCGCTGCGGTCACCGAGGACGCTGGCCACCTGGTTGGCCTGGGCGAGCAGGTGCTTGACCTCCTCGTCGCGCTTGCCGATCGTGTCGGAGAACTTCGCCACACCTTCCAGCGCGGGGCTCAGGTGCGGGTAGGTCTGGTCAATGGTCTGCGACAGCACATGCAGCGATTCCTTGACGGTGTCGATGTTCCAGCCCTGGGCGGCCTTGGTGACGTCGAAGAACGCGTCGTAGATCTGGTACGGGGTGGTGCTCTGCCCGGCCGGGAGGGTGGCCCCGGGCCGCAATTGCTGGTTGCCGCGCGGCTCGATCTCCATCACCTTGCGGCCGAGGATGGTGTCGGTGCGGATCGCCAGCCGGCTCTCGGTGCCGATCTTGTTGGTGCCGATCGAGAACTTCATCAAGATGTGGTCGCCATCGATCTTGAGGCTCTCGACCTTGCCGACGTCCATGCCGGCGATGCGCACCCGGTCGCCCGTGCTGATGCCGCCGGAGTCGGTGAACTGCCCGTAGTAGGTGGGCCGGGCCATCAGCATCGGGATGTTGGTGAAGCTCTGACCCACGCCGACGACGAGCACCGTGACGATGATGCCCATGAGCCCGATGCGCAGGCGGTTCGGGGGTTCCAGCGTTCTCATTGCGGCGTGCACCTACCCGTCGGCTGCTGGAAGAGCCGGACCGTGCGGATGGGCCCGCCGGGCTGCAGCCCGTTGATCTTCAGCGTGATGTCGCAGGCGTAGAAGTTCACGAAGTCCCCGTAGGACCCGATGGCGCGCCCGATCATGTTCAACCCGTTCGGCACCTTCTTGAGGTAGTCCTGCAGCTGATCCTGCTGGTCGATGAGGGGCTGCTGAACGGCGTCCAGGTAGTTCAGCGTCTTGTGCAGCAGGCCGCGGTCCTCGGCCAGCAGGTCGGCGACAGTGCCGGCGGCGTTGCTGATGTGCGCGGTGCCGGCGGCCAGCGGATCGGCGTGGTTCTTCAGCCCGGTGATCAGCACCTCGAGGTTGTTGATGGTCTGGTCGAATTGCTGGCGATGGCGGACCGTGGTGTCCAGCACGATGTTCAGGTTCTTGATCACCTCGCCGATCGCCTGGTCGCGCTGCCCGAGCTGGTTGGTCAGCTGCGCGGTGTTGTCCAGGATGTCGTTGATGGTGCCGCCCTGGCCCTGGAACACGGTGATCAGCGCCGACGCGATCGTGTTGACCTTCTCCGGGTCCAGCGCCCGGAACAGCGGCTTGAACCCACCGATCAGCGCGTCCAGGTCCAGCGCAGGCGACGTGCGCGACACCGGGATGAATCCGCCCGGCGGCAGGATCCGGTCGGAGCCCTCGCCCTCGCCGCGCTTGAGCTCCAGGTAGCGGTCACCGATCAGGTTGAGGTACCGGATCTGCGCGGTCGTCGACTGGTACAGCGGCACCGAGCGGTCGACGTTGAACTTCACCCGGACCCGCTTGCCGCCGTCGACCAGCTCCACCGAGTCGACCTTGCCGATCTCCACCCCGGAGGCGCGGACGAACTGGCCCTGCCGCAGCCCGCTGATGTTGCTGAACTCCGCCGAGTACGCGCTGGTGCGGTCGAACCGCATCTGACCGAACACCACGATGATCATCGCGGTGAACAGCAGCAGCACCAGCGAGAAGATGCCGAGTCGGACGATGGTACCGGTGATTTTCATGGGTTGATCGTGTTATCCCCTACCTGACGGCCCCACACGAACTCCATCGCATAGGGCGAACCGGTGTCGATGTGGTTGTACGGCGCGATGCTGTTGCCGGTGTCCATCACCAACTCGGGTGCGGGCCAGAGGTCATGGGTGATGTGCTGCCAGCAGCCCGGCGCGCCGCCCGGCCCACCGCGGGCGTTCACCCGCGGCAGGTTTTCCGGCCAGGTGTACGGGTTCGGCGCGCCGCCGACCAGGCCGGCCAGCCCGCCGACCAGGGAGGCGATCAGGACCGTCGCCGACAGTGGGTTCAGCAGTGCGCTCAGCCCCGACAGCGCCTCGGTCTCGGTGTTCAGCGAGTAGCCGTTGCCGCCCAGGAACGTCCGGACCGTGGGTTCGACGTCGTGGTAGTTGCGGATGGTGCAGAACAGCTCGGGGCTGTAGGTGTCCAGCAGCTGGGCGGTGGGCACCAGGTCTTCGGCGCCGCGGGCCAGGTACGGCCCACCCCGCTCGAAGATGTCCGCGCCGGTGTTGCCGAACCCGGCCGCCGACAACAGCGCCTGGTCCAGGTCCTTCTGCTGGGCGTTGATCGAGCGCGACGTGACCACCGCGTTGTTGAGGAAGTCGAACAGGTCCGGCGCGGCGTTGGCATAGGTGTCACCCAGGCCGGCCAGCTGCTGGATGTCGTGGCGGGCCTGCGGCATCTGCGGGTTGACGTCGTCGAGGATCGCGTTGGCGTTGACGATCGACTGCCCGAACCGATCGCCCAACCCGGCCAGCGACTGCGCGGCCGCGCTCAGCGTCAGATTCAGCTTGACCGGATCCACCTTCTGCGCGATGTCGGTGATTGTCTGGAACAGCGTGTTGATCTCCGTGGTCACCGACCGCGCATCGATCACCGTGTGCGACGTGATCCGTTGCGGCGACGGGTTTTTCGGCGTGGTGAACGACACGTACTTCTGGCCGAACACCGTGGTGGCCACGATCTTCGCGTCCACGTTGGCCGGAATCAGCCTCAGATACTTGGGATCGATGTCCAGGACGAACCTGGCCGCGGGCCTGCCGTCCTGCTGCACCTCGGAAATGGTTGCCACTCGGCCGATCTGCACCCCGTTGAGGGTGACCTTCGCCCCCGGGTCCATCACCAAGCCCGCCCGCGAGGACAGCATCGTCACCGGAGTTTTCGCCGTGAAATCCCCCCGGAACTGCTGGTAAACCAACCACAGCACCAGCGCGGCGATCAGGAACACCGCGACACCGACCAACCTGTAGGGCCGGGTCGGCGGCTTGTTCACCTTCACTCGCGGAGTCGTCATGGCGTATCCCGTTGCCTCACACCGTAAAAGCGAAGTTCGGGTTGACGCCGTAAAGCGCCATTTCGGCCAACAGGACGACGACATTCACCGAGACGAGCGAGAAGCGCATCGAGCGGCCGACGGCCTCACCGACGCCGACCGGGCCGCCGCTCGCGTTGTACCCGTAGTAGCAATGGGTGAGCATCACGACCGCCGCCATGATGATGACCTCCCCGAACGACCAGAACACGTCGTTGGGGCGCAGGAATGTGCGGAAGTAGTGATCGTAGGTGCCGGTGGCCTGTCCATACAGCACCGTGGTGACGACCGCCGGAGACAGGAACGACATGATCAGTCCCAGCGAGTACAGCGGGATGATCACCACCAGCCCGGCCAGCATCCGGGTGGACACCAGGTAGGCCACCGAGTCGATGCCCATGACCTCCAGCGCGTCGATCTCCTCGCTGATCCGCATGGCGCCCAGTTCGGCGGTGGCGCCGGCGCCGACAGTGGCCGCCAGCACGACGCCGGAGACGACGGGCGCGACGAGACGCACGTTGATCAGTGCGGCGACGAACCCGAGGAGCGCCTGGATACCGATCTGGCTCAGCGACGCGAAACCCTGGAGGGCGACCAGCGAGCCGGCGGACAGCGTCACGAACGAGATGATCACCGCGGTGCCGCCGACGACCGCCATGGCGCCGGTGCCCATGCCGACCTGGGCGATCAGCCGCAGGATTTCGGTGCGGTAGCGGGTCAGCGCCCACCCCATGCCGCGAGTGCTGGTGACCGTGAACCAGCCCAGCTTCCCGGCTTCTTCGAGCGATCCGGTCGCGGCGCCACCGACTCGACTGATATCGGCGGCCAACCGTGGGAAGCGGGAGCGGAATACTGCGGCTGATGTCATTTCACTGCGCTCGTTCCGAATTTCACACCGATGGTGGTCAGCACCACGTTGACCGCGTACAGCGCGACCACGGCCATCACCACCGTCTCGTTGACCGCGGTGCCCAAACCCTTGGCGCCGCCGCGCACGGTCAGTCCCCGGTAGCAGCCGATCAGGCCGGCGATCAACCCGAACGTCGCCGCCTTGACCGTCGAGATGATCACCTCGGGCAGTCCGGTGATCAGGGTCAGCGTGGCGAGGTAGGCGCCGCCGGACACGTTCTGCAGGTAGACGCCGAAGAGGAACCCGCCGACCAGGCCGACCATGCTCACCAGGCCGTTGAGCATCATCGCGACGGTCGCGCAGGCCAGGACCCGGGGCACCACCAGCCGGTGGATCGGGTCGATGCCCAGCACCTCCATCGCGTCGATCTCCTCGCGGATGGTGCGGGCACCCAGGTCGGCGCAGATGGCCGTGGACGCCGCGCCGGCGACCACCAGCACGGTCACGATCGGGCCGATCTGGGTGACCACGGCGACGCCCGCGCCCGCCCCCGAGATGTCGGCGGCTCCGACCTGGAGCAACAGGATGTTGAAGGTGAAGATGAAGAGCACCGTCACCGGCACCGAGACGGCCATGGTCGGCAGCAGCGCGACCCGCATGATGAACCAGCACTGCAGGACGAACTCGCGCCACTGGAACGGCCACCGGAATACCGCCCTGCCGGTCAGCACGCACATCCGGAAAAAGCCGCCGACGAGCGTCAGGAACGGCGCCACCCGGTCGCGGGCGTAATCGGCCAGCCGTGGTTCGGTCGCCGTCGTCGTCACCGCTGCCCCCTCCCACAGGCACCGCGCGCCTCCCGGCGCCGCGGCGAATCGTGTCGCACGCCTTCTCCTTGCCCAGAACCTCCGTGTGTGACCATCGGCTCCCTACTCGCAAGTAGTAACGGAGACCACAGGAATGTACCCGATGGTCGTGCACGTGTGAACCGACATCTGCACAATTAACCCTTCGTCAATAACGGGCGAACGTTACGGTTTTCCTCGGCCCTCCTCGCCGGTCGTTGAATCGCTTGACGCGGAACGGCTTTCAGCCGCGTTCACGGAGCCGTAGCGCACCCGCAGCTCGGTCTTGAGCACCTTCCCGGCCGGGTTGCGCGGCAGCGCATCGACGATCTCGAGCGCCTTGGGGTGCTTGTAGCGCGCGAGCCGCTCGTTCAGGAACCCGTCCAAGTCGTCCAGCCGGAGCCCGTCGTCGGTGACGGCCGCGACCGCGATCGGCACCTCGCCCCACTTCTCGTGGGCGCGGCCGATGACGGCGACCTCGACGATGCTCGGGTGGGCGGCCAGCGCGTTTTCCACCTCCGCGCAGTAGATGTTCTCGCCGCCGGAGATGATCATGTCCTTCTTGCGGTCCACCACCCAGACGTAGCCCTCGTCGTCCATCCGGACGAGGTCACCGGAGTGGAACCAGCCGCCCGCGAACGCCTCCGCCGTGGCCGCCGGGTTGTTCCAGTAGCCGCTCATCAATGTCGGTGCGCGGTAGACGATTTCGCCCACCTCGCCGACGGGCACATCGTTCATGTTCTCGTCGACGACGCGGGCGGCGACGGTGGGGATCACCTTTCCGACCGACCCGCGCTTACGGATCGCGTCGTCGCCGAGCAGCATGCAGGTGACCGGCGACATCTCGGTCTGGCCGAAGGCGGCCAATATCTGGGTGCCGGGGAACGTCGCCGACATCTCGCGCAGCAGCGCGTCCGGCGCCGGGGCGGCCCCCCACGACATCACCCGCAGCCGCAGATCGCGCGGCCGCGCCTGCTGCTCGGCGCACACCGCCTGCCACTGCGCGGGCACCAGAAAGATGCCGGTGACCTTCTCGGCCTCCAGCACGTCGAGCAGCTGGCCCGGGTCGAACGCGCCGAGCGGGTAGATCACCGTGGGGATGCCGAGCAACATCGACGTCAGCATGTTGCCGATCCCGGCGATGTGGAAAAACGGGACGCCGATGAAACCGACGTCGTTGTTGATGTCGGCGCCGTTGGTGTACAGACCGGTCATCGTCTGGCCGGTCAGGTTCGCGTGGGTCAGCACGGCGCCCTTGGGGCGGCCGGTGGTGCCCGACGTGTACATGATCAGGGCCGGGGAGTCGTTCGGGATGTCCACGGGCTCGTGCGGATCGCCGGTCTCGTTGATCAGGTCCTCGTAGCCGACGACACCGTCGTCGGTCGCGCCGGCGGCGACGACGATCGTGTCCAGCAGCGGCTGGATGTCACGGACCCCGGTGGCCACCGGCGCGAGCACGGGCTCGGTGATCATCACGCGGGCTTCGCAGTCCTCGACCAGGAAGGCGATCTCGGCCGGGGTGAGCCGGAAGTTCAGCGGGACCGCGATGGCCCCGAGCATGTTGGCGGCCAGCACCGACTCCATGAATTCGGTGCGGTTGAGCATCAGGATCATGACCCGGTCGCCGAAGCGGACCCCGCGCCGGCTCAGCCCGTCGGCCAGCGCCGAGACCCGGCGCTGCAGCTCGCCCCACGTCACCGTGTTGCCCAGGAATCGCAGCGCCGTGGCGTTCGGCTGCATCATCGCGTGGCGCTCGAGCTGGTTCACCCAGTTCTGCCGCCGGGCGCGGTACGGCTGCTGCGTGACTTGGGAAGTCTGCGCGAGGTGGCCGGCCAATTGAGCGGTCAACTACTACCTCCCCTTACACTCGCGCACCGCTTGCGCCAGGTTGATATTTGATAAAACATGGTGTTGTGTGGGTCACACTATGGCTTTGACGCCCCCCTGACAAGCCCCTTTTCCAGCCCCTATCGAGTCCCGCCGAACCCCTGAAAGCCCTGACAGCCGCCGTGAACGCACCGATTTCCACGAAGCCGCGGAGCCGGCGGCCACTGCGCAGGGCACAGCTGTCCGACGAAGTCGCGGGTCACTTGCGTGCGGCGATCATGTCCGGCAGGTTGCGCCCGGGAACCTTCATACGCCTGGACGAGACGGCGGCCGAACTCGGGGTCAGCATCACGCCGGTGCGCGAGGCGCTGCTGAAACTGCGCGGCGAGGGCATGGTGCAGCTGGAGCCGCACCGCGGTCACGTCGTATTGCCGCTGACCCGCCAGGACATCCAGGACATCTTCTGGCTGCAGGCCACGATCGCCAGGGAGCTGGCCGCCGCGGCCACCGACCACATCACCGACGGCGAGATCGCCGAGCTCGACCGCATCAACAACGCGCTCGAGGCGGCCGTCGGGTCGAGCGACGCCGAGACCATCGCGGGCATCGAGTTCGCGTTTCACCGGGTCTTCAATCAGGCCAGCGGCCGGATCAAGTTGGCCTGGTTCCTGCTCAACGCCGCGCGCTACATGCCGGTGCTGGTGTACGCGGCCGACCCGCACTGGGGTGTGGCAGCCGTCGACAACCACCGGCAGCTGATCGCGGCGCTGCGCCGGCACGACGCGGCTGCCGTGATCGAGCACACCGTCTGGCAGTTCACCGACGCGGCGCACCGGCTGACCGAGATGCTGGACGGAGCGGGAATCTTCGACTGATCACCAGAGCCGCGACCGTGCGTGTTCGTACGCTGACACGCCGTCGCAGGCGTACAACTGCGCACGCTCGAACCGCTTCTTAGTTCGCCGACAGCTGCTCGGCGCGCTGCTTGAGGTTGTCGGCGAGGTGGTCGAGCACGTTGTTGAGCATGGACTTGACCATCGGCGCGGGCACCGGCATCGACGGCTCGACGTCGATATCCACCGTGAGCAGGCTCGACGCGCCGATCTCCACCACGCTGAACAGCTGCTCCTGCTTGGCGAACAGGTCGCCCTGCTGCATGACGGTCTGAATCTGGTTGTCGCCCGGGTAGTACACGGCCTGGATATAGGTGCCCGCCACGCCCTGCACCTCGGTGTCGAGCCGCAGCTGGCTGGGACGCCCGTCGTCGTAGCGGGCGAGCACCCACAGGCCCTTGATCTCGTCGTTCCATTCGGGATACGCCTCGAAATCGGCGACGATGGCCATGATCGACGCGGCGTCGGCACCGACCTCGACGGTCTTGCTCAAGACGGGCATGGCCGAAGCATATTGCTTCTATTTACGGGGCTCTGCCGGTGCCACGGTGGCCGTCGACAGCAGCGCGCGGATGGCGCCGGGGATCGGCACGGGCTTGCGGCTCGCCCGGTCGACGTAGACGTGCACCCAGTGCCCCAGGGCGGTGACGGCCTGCGCCTCGTCGGCGGCCAGCTCCTCGGCGGCCCGGAACACGCCGAGCCGATACGTCACGCTGCTGCGGCCGAGGCGGGTGACCGCCAGCCCGATGACGAGCCGTTCCGGGAAGTGCAGCTCGGAGAAGTAGCGGCAGCCCGACTCGGCGACGATGCCCAGCGACGGGATGGCCAGCGGGTCGACGCCGACGCTGGTGTTGATCCAGCCGTTGATCGCGGTGTCGAACAGCTGGTAGTACACCGCGTTGTTGAGGTGCCCGAACATGTCGTTGTCGGCCCACCGGGTGAGCACGGGCCACAGCACCGGGAAGTCGCGGCTGGTGAGCCCGTCCGGCGCGGGCGGAACCACTGGGACCGAAGCCATGCTGTCCTGACTACCAGTAGCGCATGGCTTGCCGAAACAGGTCCGCCAGAACCGGTTTGTCCATCTCCCGCGGGGCGTTCTGTAAGAGCCGCTGCTGCGGGTAGGCGCCCTCGGTCAGGGCCGCGACGTCGTCGTCGGTGTAGCCCACGGCGCCGAGCCCGTTCGGCATGCGGACCGCGCGCATGATGCGGATGAGCTCGCCGGCCAGCACCTCGCCCGCGTCCTTCGCGTCGGCGCCCCGGGTGTCGGCGCCGAGCAGCCGCGCACCCTGAAGGTGGCGCTCCGGGCTGACCTCCGCCGTGAAGCGGAACGACGACGGCGCGTTGAGGATGACCGCCATGCCGTGCGGCACGAGCGGCTCGTCGGCCGGGTAGCCCGGGGGGCGGTAGTCGCGCACCAGCCCGGCGACCGCGTACGCCATGCCGTGCGGCGCGTGCACGCCGGCGTTGCCGAACGCGATGCCGGCAAGCGTTGCCGCCCACATCATCTGCTCGCGGGCCTCGCCGTCGGAGGCGTCGTCGACGGCGCGCTCCAGGAACCGCCCCAGCAGGCGCAACGCCTCGCGGCAGCCCAGGTCGCTCCACGGGTTGGCGCCCTGACTCATGGGTCGCAGGCTGGGCCTTTCGGGTGCGCGCCGTTTGGTGTGGGGCCGCGCGGTGTAGGACTCCAAGGCGTGCGACAGCACGTCGAGCCCCGCCGCGGCGACGACCTCGGCGGGCAGGGTCGCGGTGCAGTCGGGGTCGACGAGTGCCTCGGTCGGACGCAGCGCGTGCGAGGCGATGCCCGTCTTGGCCTTCAGCGAGATGAGGTCGAAGATCGCGATGCCGGTGACCTCGCTGCCGGTGCCCGCGGTGGTGGGGCACGCGATGTGCGGCCGCAGCGGGCCGGGCACGGGTTTGCTCTCGCCGATGGGCGCGTTGACGTAGGTCAGCAGGTCGGCGGGATGGGTGGCGTACAGGTTGGCGGCCTTGCACGTGTCGATGACCGAGCCGCCGCCCAGCGACACGTAGCCGTCGGGGTTGCACTCGCGGGCGAAGCGGGCCGCGTCCAGAAACGACGCGTCGGTGGGCTCGACATGTACTGCGGTGTAAGCGATTACGTCCAGCCCGGCCGCGGCCAGCGAGTCGCGCGTCTTGGCGAAGATGGGCAGCCCGGCCACGACGGCGTCGGAGAACAACGCCACCCGCCGCAGCCCCAGCGCCCTGGCCCGGTCCCCCGCCTCCGCCAGGCAACCGCGCCCGAAGGTCACCCGGGACGCGTCGACGGTGAAGGCTCCGTCGCAGTCCTCGGCGGCGATTGGGACATCGCAGCGCGCCATGCTCGCCATCCTGTCAGACGGCGCTCAGGACAGGGCGCCCGCCAGCGCGTCGCCCTGCAGCTCGAACAGCCGCTGCGAGGCCGACCAGTCCGGCAGCAGCGAATCGAACCCGTGGCAGGCCCGCGGGAACACATGCAGCTCGGCGGACACCCCGGCGCGCAGCAGCGCCATCGCGTAGTCGACCGCCTCGTCGCGGAACGGATCGATCTCCGCGCAGGTGATCAAAGCCGGTGGCAGGACACGCAATTGGGCCCGGCGTGCGGGCACGGCGGATCCGGCCCCGCCCCGATCGGGGCCCAGGTAGTGGCGCCACATCAGCTCCGCCGCCTCGCCGTCGAAGGCCGGGCTGGTGCGAAACTCCGCCTTCGACGCGGTGGCCCGGTCGTCGAGCACCGGCTGATGCAGCAACTGGAACACGACCGGCGGCCCGCCGGCGACGCCGTGCGCGAGGCACGCGGCCAGGGTGGCGCCGGCGCTGCTGCCCCCGACGGCCACGCGCGCGGGGTCGACGCCGAGTTCCGTCGCATGGGCCGCCACCCAACGCAGCGCGGCGATCGCGTCGTCGAGCGCGGCCGGGTACGGATGCTCGGGGGCCAACCGGTAGTCGACCGACACCACGGTGCAGCGGCCGCGGCGCGCCAGCTCCACGCACTGCCGGTGATCGGTGTCCAGGTTCCCCAGCGCGAACCCGCCGGCGTGGCAGTAGACGAGCGCCGGCGCCGGATTCGTGTCCGCGCCGCGATAGATGCGCACCGCGACGCCGCCCGCGGTGTCGTCGACGATCCGCACGCCTTGGGTGTCGGTGTTGTGCGCGGCCTCGCGGCGGCGCTGGTTGAACTGTTCGCGCATCGGCTGAATCGAGTCGAGAGCGAAGTCCGTCCGCGCGGCGATCGCGCGCAGCGCGGGATCGAGTCGCTCGAAGCCGTCCATCATCGGATCTGCAGGCATTGCCCACCGTCGATGACCAACTCCGAGCCGGTGATGAACGACGCCTGCTCGGAGACCAGGAACGCGACGGCGTCGGCGATCTCGGCAGGCTGGCCGATCCGCCCGAACGCCGACGACGCGGCCAGCCGCAATTGGGTCGCGTCGTCGAGCATCGGCGTCGCGATGGGCCCGGGAAACACGGCGTTGACCCGGATGCCGAGCGGCGCGAGCTCGGCGGCGGCGTTCTGGGTCAGGCCGCGAAGCGCCCACTTCGCGGAGCCGTACGCGGCGTGTCGCGGGAAGGGGCGGATCGCTCCCGTGCTGCAGATGTTGACGACGGCCGCGTGCCCGGCCGCGCGCAGCTGCGCCAGCGTCGCCTGAATGCCCAGGAACGCGCCCAAACAGTTGACGCGCCAGGACTTTTCGAAGCCCTCGACCGTCTCGTCGGCCAGCGATGCCCGGTGCAGCACACCGGCGTTGTTGACCAGTGCGCTGAGCGACCCGAACCGGTCGACGGCGCGTTCGACGGCCGCGTCCCATTGCTCGGGTGAGGTGACGTCGAGCCGGATTGCGATCACCCCGTCGTCGCCCAGCTTGTCGACCGCGCTCGTCAATTCGTCGGACCTGAGATCGCAGGCGGCCACCGAATACCCGTCCGCGCGAAGGCGTTTGGTGATGGCCCAGCCCTGGCCGCCGGCGGCGCCGGTGACCAGGGCGACGCGCTGCGCGGTCATGCCGACGGGACCTCGGGGCTGTCGGCCAGTCCGGCGCTGGTGACGAATCGGCACCGCCGCCGCCGGAACAGCCAGCGCCCGTCCACGCGGACCAGCTCGTCGTCGTAGAGGGCGGGGCGCAGCTGCAGGCTGCCGGCCCGGACGAACAGCACCTGCGAGCGAGCCGACGCGGTGTCGTCGTGGACGTCGACGTGTGAGACGCCGGTCAGGTGCAGCCCGCGCGGCGCGTCCCGAAACATCTTGGCGATGCCGTCGCGCCCGGCGAAAGACCGTCCGTAGACCAGGAATTCGGCGTCGTCGGTGAACAGCCGCACGCACCCGTCGACGTCCCCCGCGTCGAGGGCCAGCGCGTAGCCGGCGATCAGTTCGCGAATGGCCCGCTCGTCAGTCACTGTCCGGTCGCCTCGCGCAGGTGCTCCGCCGCGCCGCGCCGCAGCGCCTGCGATTCGGCGGCCAGGGTGATCATCCGGAATCCCAGCTGCGCCATGGCGCGACCCGCCTTGCCCGTGCCGGCATGGATCCCGGTGACCAGCCCGGCGTCGGTCGCGACGCGATGGATTCGCACGATCGCGTCGAGCACGTCGGGATGCCTGGTCGCCCCGACGACGTCGACACCGAGCGAGATCGCCAGATCGGCCGGCCCGACGTAGATTCCGGTCAGGCCCTCGACGGCGCAGATCTCGCTGAGGCCGGACAGCGCGGCGGCGGTCTCGATCATCGCGAACACGCTCACCCGGGATTCGTGCGCGGCCGGGTCGAGGCCCAGCCCGGCGCGCAGCGGGCCGAAGCTGCGGACGCCCGCCGGCGGGTAGCGGGTGGCGGCCACGGCCGCGGCGGCCTGGTCGGCCGACTCGATCATGGCGATGACGACGGCGTCGGCGCCGGCGTCCAGCACCCGCCCGATGGGTGCGGCGTCGGCGTTGGGCAGGCGCACCACCGTGGCAATCGGCACGTGCTCGATGCGCGGCAGGACGCCGGCGATGTCGGCGTCGTCCAGGTACCCGTGCTGGGCGTCGAATCCCAGGTAGTCGTAGCCGGCGCCGGCGAATTCCTCCGGCCCGATCAGCGATGGGCCGATGATCCAGCCGCCCCAGGCCGGGGTTTGGCGGTTGGGGTCGAAGACGCTCATTCGGCGATCGCGATCTTGATGCGTCGCGGATCGGGCCGGCAGGCCAGCTCGAACGCGCTCTGGACGTCTTGGACGTCTTGGACACCGAAGGTGTGGGTGAGGTAGGAGCCGAGCAGCCCGGGGTGGTCCGCGGCGAACTTGCCCGCGAGTTCCAGCACCCGCCGCCGGTCAAGTGTCACACCGGATTTCAGCGTCAGGTTGTTGCGCAGCATGAGTCGCATGCTAATCGGGTAGGCGTCGTCGTCGGCAACGCCGAAGTAGAAGACGGTGCCGCCGGGCGCGGCGGCCTCGATGGCGTGCCCGAGGGTGGCCACCTGGTGACCGACAGCCTCGATGACGACGTCGGCCCGGTCCGCGGGCGCCAGCCGGCCGACCCAGCGGTCGCTGGTGGCGCGCACCGGGTCGTCGACGCCGAATGTCGTTGCGACACTTGCCCGGTCGACGGGGTCGACGCCGGTGACGCGGCGGGCGCCGGCCGCCTTGGCGACATAGGAGAACAGCAGGCCGATCGAGCCCTGACCGATGATCGCGACGTGCCGGCCGGCCAGGTCGGGCATCTGCTCGCAGGCATACAGCACGCACGCCAGCGGTTGCAGGCCGACCGCCTCGGCCGGGGTCAGCGCCGGGTCATACGGCGCCAGCCCGTCGCCGTCGGTGATCACGCGCTCCATCAGGCCGTCGAACCCGGAGGCCCAGCCCACCACCCGGTCGCCGGGGCGATGCTCGGGATGACGGCTGGCGATCACCTCGCCGGCGACCTCGTGGATCGGGAACCCGTCCTTCTCCGCGGCGTTGGGGCCGTCGTCTCCGGGCAGCCGGCCGCGGGCGCCGCGAAAGGCGGGCAGATCGCTGCCGCACACGCCCGCGGCCAGGAACCGCAGCAGCACCTGGCGGTCGGCCAGGCCGTCGGGGGTCTTGTCGGCGATCGACGTCCGCTCGAACTGGTAGGGGGCGACGATCCGGTAGGACCACACGTCAGACCTCCACCGGGATCTTGTTCCAGCCCCATTGGAAGCTGGACGGCAACCGGGTCGCGGCGTGGACCTGGATCGCGTAGTCCGGCACCCGGCGGAGCCATTCTTGCAGCAGCACATCGATTTCCAGCCGGGCCAGGTGGTAACCGATGCAGAAGTGCTGGCCGCGACCGAACGCCAGCGAGCGGCGGATGGGCCGGTTCCAGACGAACTCGTCGGGCTGTTCGTACTCCCGCTCGTCGCGGTTGGCCGACGCCAGCAGGGTGATGACCCGCTGGCCGGGCCGGATGGTCTCGCCGTGAATGGTGAAGGGTTTCCGCGCCGTTCGGGCGAACCATTGCGCGGGCGCGCAGAACCGGATCATCTCCTCCCGCGCGATCGGCACGTTGGCGCGTGCGTCGGCGCGCACCGCGGCGAGTTGTTCGGGCCGCCGGGACAGTTCCCACAGCCCGTGCGCGACGATCTTCGGCGCGGTCTCGGTCCCGCCGATGAAGATGCACAGCATCTGCGTCGCGGCCTCGACGTCGGACAGCGCGCTGCCGTCGGGCAGTCGGTAGCCGAGCAGGCCGTCGACGACGGGCAGCGCGTCGCCGGACGGGTCGTTGCGGCGACGCTGCACGGACGGCACGAGGTATTCGAGGTAGTTCGGCCGGGCCTCGGCGACCTCGACCCCGACGCCGGGCTCGGCGAGGCTGCCGGCGTTGACCGTGGCCAGCACCTGCGGCGCGAGATCGGTTGGGATGCCGAGCAGTTCGCACACGATCGAGGCGACCACGACACCGCCGTAGTCCTGGGTCAGGTCGAACGAACCCCGCGGCAGCAGCAGGTCGAGCCTCTCGTTGGCCAGCGCGCGGATCCGGTCCCGCAGCCCGGCGACGGCCCGGGGCCGCAGCGGCTGGGTGTGGGCGCGACGGATCTCGCCGTACAGGCCGGCGTCGAACACCGCGTGGAACGGCAGCGGATGCAGGGGCGGGTCGGCGACCGGCCCGTCGTTGTGCTCGGCCAACACCGATGCCGCGGGCAGCGTCCCCTCGGAGGCGACGAACGTGCCGTCGTTCACCTCCAGCACCCGCCAGATGTCGTCGAAGCGGGACAGCGCGTAGGTGTCCCACTGCGGCATGTAGTACAGCGGATGCTCGTCGCGCAGGATTCGGTAGTACGGCAACGGGTTTGCCATCACTTCCGCGTCGAACGGATCGTACGAAAAGCTCACTGCAGCGGCGAGGGCGGTAGGGCCTGCAGGATCGAGTCCTCCCAGCCGTCGCGCAGCGCGGGCGCGACGCTCATCCAGGTGACGATCTCGGCGGGCGGGCTGTCCTTCCACGAGGGGTAGTTGTTGGCGAAGCATTCCCAGCCGCCGTCGAGCGCCCAGTAGTGGATGACCTCGTTGTAGCGGAATGTCGTGGTGAACGAGCCCAGCCAGTGCTTGCCCGTGCGCTCCGACCACGGCACGTAGAGCCGCTCCAGCTCGCGGATGTAGTCGTCCTGGCGTCCGGGCTTGGTCTGCATGATCTCCTGAATCACCAGCGGCGCAGCGAAATTGGCCTCGCGCAGCTGGGCCAGCGTCTTGTTGCTGGGTCCGGGGTACATGATCCGCCCCTCCCCCGAGGCGCCGATGTCGGCCAGGAACGCCGACCACTTTCCGGCCGCGGCCTCGTGACTGCCGCCGCGGGCCTGCGCCGCCCCGATCCTGGCGTAGTCGGCGAAGGCGTCGATCTCCCAGATGATCGTCACCTGCGGCCAGTGGCCGTTGTAGGGGGTGGATTCCCAGATCGCGAACAGCCGGGCGCCGAGGTCGGCCATCATCGGCTGGTAGGTGTCGGTGAAGACTTCGGTGAAACGATCGCTGCGTCCGGAGCCCAGCGAGATCGTCTCGTGCAGATACAGCAGCGTATGGCCGTAGTACTTCTTCATGGTCTAGTCGAGCCGCGAACGGGTGTTACACAGCAGCGGCTCGGTGGGATCGACCGGCGCGCACGGGATCCCGGCCGCCGCGAGGGCGTGGCCCTTGAACGTGCGCGCCGCCCCGCTCAGCACGTGCTGCGCCCTGGTCATCGCGCGATTGACTCCCAGCGGCCACCCGTCGCCCCACAACGCGACTTCGGTCAAGCCGTTGTCCAGCGACTCGAGCACCCGCTCGCGCACCCGTTCATCCGCGGCGAACGCCTCGGCGCCGACGGCCAGGCCCTGGCTCGTCGGACCCGCCAACTGCGCCCCCAGCTCCGCCGTCGCCACCCCGAGGATCCGCAGCGGCCGGGGGTCGCAGTCGCGCGGCAGCGCCACGGTCACCTCCCACCCGGCCATCACCCGGTCGTAAAGCCAGCCCCCGGCCGATTGCACGACGTCGGCCGCGCCGGCCGCCACGACGTCCAATCGATAGCGCAGGCACTCGCCGTCCGCCCGGCCCGCCCGCGCGGCGCCGATCCGGCTGCTCTCGCCGATGTATGCAGTGACCATCAATCCGTTCCTCGCCGACTCACCGGACAGCCTTACACTTCGACGTAAATTTGTAAAGGTTCGGTGCCGGCTCAGGGCCGGCGGCGCGCCTCGAGTTCGGCCAGGATCTCGTCGGTGTGCTGGCCGAGTTCCGGTGCCGCGGAACGCGGTGCCCACGGCGTGCCGTGGAAATCCGCCGGCGTCGCCACCATCGGCACGCCGGATTGGTTGTCCGGGACGTCGACGATCCCGCCGGCGGCGTGGAACTGTTCGTCGGCGACGACGTCCTCGATGCTGTTGACGGGCGACCAGAAGAAATCGGGTTCCTTCGCGAAGATCTCGGCCCATTCGTCGAGCGATTTCGTCGCGAAGATCGCGTCCAACTCCGCGATGAGGGCCGCGCCGTTGACGGCGCGGGCGCGGGCATCGCCGAATCGGGGATCGTCGAGCCACTCGGGGCGGCCGACGGCGCGGCACAGCGGGGGCCAGTGCCGGTCGCCCTCGAGGCCGACGATCCAGAACCGGCGGCCGTCGCCGGCGGCGTAGTTGTTCATGCACGGGTTGCCCATGGTTTCGCGCTGCCCGATCGCGATCGGCTGGCCCGTCATCAGGTAGGTGTTGATGTCGAAGCTGACGGTGTAGGCGCCCTGGCGGTACAGCGACGTGGTCACCAGCTGGCCGGTTCCGGTGCGTTCGCGGGCGAGCAGCGCCGCGCAGATGGCCGCGGCCAGGGTCATGCCGGCCGAATGGTCACCCATGCCGCCCCGCTGGAACGGCGGGGTATCGCCCGGCCGGGTGAGCAGGTGCGCGACGCCGGCGCGCGACCAGAACGCCGCGACGTCGTAGGCGGCGCGCTCGGCGTCGGGCCCGGTTTCCCCGTACCCGGTGATCAGGCCGTACACCAGGCGGGGGTTGTGGGCGGAGACCGGCTCGAAGTCGAGGCCCAGCCGTCGCAGCGCGCCCGGGCGTACGTTGGTCACGAAAACGTCTGCGCCCGCGAGCAATTCGAACGCGGTGTGGTGTCCCGCTTCGGTGGCGAGGTCCAACACGATGCTGCGCTTGGAGCGGTTGTCCATCTCGAACGGCGGGTTGACTCCGAGGTCGCAGCCCAGCATCCGGCCGAACATGCGCCCGGGGTCGCCGCTCGGTGGCTCGATCTTGATGACGTCGGCACCCCAGTCGGCCAGGATGCCGCCGGCGGCCGGCCCGGCCACCCAGACTCCGAGCTCGACGACCTTGATGCCTTCCACCGGTCCCGCCATGGGTTACTTCTTACTCCGTGCCGCCGGAGCCTCTTACAGCGTCCAATTGATTGTGAAATCATGGCGCAGCACCAAGTCGACGAGTATGTCGGTCCGATCCGCGAGCACCCACCACTCTGTCGTCAATGCTTCATGTGAGAAGAACGCGTAATTGGTTGAGGTTTGGGGCGTGGTTCGTGAGCGGTACACGATCGCATCGAGGTCGGGCCACCAGCGTCGAGCGGCGTCGGCCAGCTGATGACACCGCTTCCAAACCTGGCTCTTTTGACCGGTGCTGATCTGATCGTCGACGTCAAGGGCGTCAAGGTTTCGCTGGGTCCTGAGGTCCAGGACCCGCAACGGTCGCGCAGCCACGAGCCTGATCAGGTAATGCGACGCGTGATCGGCGGGGACGGTCCGGCCGCTGTCTCGATAGCGTTCGCGAAAGGCGCCCGCACAGGCGGTGGCGGCATAGCGGGTACGAAAACCGCCTGACGCTGGATCGAACCTATAGCGAGGCTCGGCAAATCCGTCCCAATTCCAGTCGGCGGGTTCAGCGCCGTCAACCCGCCAAATTTCGGCGCCCGCGCGAACAATTCGACTGGCAAGGCCGACGGGGCGGTCGAACGGGAGCGACCCCCGATATCCAGCCGGCAGGCTAGGCACCGACGGCGATCAGCAGCTGCCGCGCAGTCCTTGCGGTCTTCTTACGACGCAGCGCCTGCGAGATCGACGCACCCGCCAAGTCGTCACGCTTGATGCGCATGATTCGATCGCCCACAACGGGATCGGACGTGAACCTTCCGAGCAGCTCGAGGATTTCGGGTAAATCTGAACGCAATCGATCGGACTCGAACTGCCAGGCCGGGAACCACGTGTTGTTGCCGACGGTCAAGCCAAGGAGTTGGCCGCGCCGGCGAAGCTGGTGGACCGCCTGAGGTGAGTCGTATCCCAGGCGGGATTGGGCGTCTCGCGTCGAGATCGCGCCCTCGAGGAAATCGCTCATCAGACCGCTGCGGCGCTCGTCGTTGAGCTTGCGGGCGGCGACTCGTTCCAGCTGTTCTCTCGGCGCCGTCGGCGCGTCGAGTAGGTCCTCGAGGAGCTCGGCGAAATCGGGATCGCGTCGAGCTCTTTCCTCGACTTGGCTGACAAGCAGGGCGACTGGAGGCATACAGTCATCGTACGCCGGTGCTTGCAATTGAAACAATTGTAACAAGCCGCCGGGTTGTGCCGAACGAGTACGATTGGGGCGATCGCGCGGGAACCTTAGGAGAAGCGCCATGAGTCTGGTAGCCGGACGTGGTCCGCTCAGCGGCGATCCCGCCGGGCGGTTCATTCCGCCGCTGCCCGCCGACGTGGTCTACATCGAGCCACATCCGCGGCGCGTGCAGGCCCTACGCAACGGGCGCCCGGTGATCGACACCGAGCGGGCGCTGCTGGTGCACCGGCGCGGTCATCCGCTCAGCTACGTCTTCCCGGTCGACGAGGTCGGCGACCTGGCAGGCGAACCCGAGCCGGAGGCGCCGGGCTTCGTCCACGTGCCGTGGGGCGCCGTGGACACCTGGGTCGAGGAGGGCCGCAAACTCGTTCACTACCCGCCGAATCCGTACCACCGCGTCGACTGCCGCCCGACGAAGCGTCGCCTGCGCGTCTCGGTTGCCGGCGCCACGCTGGTGGACACGGACGACACGGTGATCCTCTTCGAGACCGCGCTGCAGCCGCGGCTCTACGTCGACCCCGCACACGTGCGCACCGACCTGCTGCGGCGCTCGGAGACATCGAGCTACTGCAATTACAAGGGCTTCGCGACGTATTGGTCCGTCGGCGCCATCGAAGACGTCGCCTGGAGCTACGAGGATCCGCCCCCGGAAAGCCTTCCCATCAAGGGGTTTTTCAGCTTCGACGACGCCCGCGCCGACGTCGTCGCCGAGCTGCCACCCACCTAGCCCCGCGAAACTGTATTCCACTACACATCGCCCGAGTAGCGGCGTCGGTAGTTACAGTCTCGCGGAAAGCCTTACAACGTCAGGAGTAGCTCGGGCGCCCGAGCTTGAGCGCGTGCTGGGCGATCATGTTGCGGAACACCTCGAGGGTGCCGCCGTAGATCCCGAGCGGCAGCGCCAGCCGGTAAAGGTGTTCGGCGGCGCCGTCGGCGGCGGAGCCGGGGGCGTCGGCGGGCAGCGCCGACGCCGTCCCCAGGATGTCCATCAAATCCGCGGAGACCTCGCGCATCGTCTGCGCGATCGCGACTCGCCCGAACATCCCGGGCGTGGACAGCGCCGCCTCCATCCGTGCGACGGCGCGCCCGAGCCGGTATTTCACCGACTCGTCGTCCACCTGGGCGACGAGCGCCGCGACGGTGTCGACGACCTCGGCCATCACGTCGCCGTGGGCCCCCATCGCCGCAATGTATTGCAGGCCATGGTCTTCCGGATCCACCATGCCGTGCTCGGAGTCCAGCGCCGCGCGCATCACTGTCCAGCCGCCGTTGACTTCGCCGATGCGGTAGAGGTCGTCGACGCGGACGTCGCTGTAGTAGACGATGTTGGTGCGGTCGCCGTCCAGGGTGCGGATGGGTTGGATCTCGATGCCCGGCGAATCGAGCGGCACCAGAAACATGGTCAGGTTCTTGTGTTTCGGGCCCTGCGGGTCGGTGTTGGTGAGCAGGAAGACGTAGCGCGCGTTCTGCGCGTTGGACGTGAACATCTTGGAGCCGTTGATGATCCACGCCCCGTCGGAGCCGTCCTGCACCGCCCGGGTCTTGCAGGTGGCGACGTCGGAGCCGCCCTCGGGTTCCGTGTAGCCCAGACAGAGCCGGATCTCGCCGGACAGCACCCCCGGCACCACCATGTCGGCGAGCTGCGGCGCGCCGAATTGCTGCACCAGCCGCGCCACGACCGAGGTGGTCCCCCAGTGATACCAGGGCGTGTGGGCCCGGGCGATCTCGAGCGCAAAGATGCGCCGCCGGACCGGGCTGAACCCGCCCTCGGACTCCAGCCGCCAATCCGCGGCCAGGTATCCGGCTTCGCCCAGCGCCAGATGCACTCGCTCGTCGAAGTTTTCGCCGAGTTCGCGCTGGCGGCGCAGCACGTCGTCGGTGACGTGCTTGGCGATGAACGCGCGGGTCTCGTCGAGGAACGCCTGGTCCTCGGGGCTGAGCTCGACGGGTGAGAAGTCCATCTAGAGCGCGTCGATCACGAGGGTTCGGAAACGCTCGAGGGTGTCGAGCGCGTGCGCCATGCTGTCGCCGGGCAGGCCGACGCTGACCCAGGTCACCCCGATCTTGGCGAGCTTTTCCAGGCCGTCGAGGTAGGCGTCGGCGTTGAATTCGTCGCCGGCCGGGCTGCCGCCGTCGAAGTTGGTGAAGGTGATGTCGATCGCGGACCAGTCCCGGCCGGCCGCGTCGCAGCGGCGCCGCAGGTCCTCGATGCCGTCGGTGAGGCGCTGCACCGAATCGATGACGGCGGTGCCGGCCGTCTGCGCCAGCTGCGGCGGGGCCGGGAACGGGCACCAGCCGTCGCCGTACTGCGCGACCCGCTGGCGGGACGCCGTGGTGTTGCCGCCGATCCAGATCGGCGGGCTGCTGACGGGCCGGGGATGCGCGGTGATGCCGCGCGCGCTGAAATGCCTTCCCTCGTAGGAGATGTCGTCGGTGGTCCAGATCGCCCGGATCACCTGCAGCGCCTCCTCGAACAGCTCCGCGCGCTCGTCGTAGCTGACACCCAGCGCCGCGAACTCGCGCTTGAGGTAACCGACTCCGACCGCGAGCGTGAACCGGCCGCCGGAGAGCAGATCCAGCGTGGCGCCGGACTTGGCCACCACGAACGGGTTTCGGTAGGGCAGCACCACGATGTTGGGGATCAGCCGCAGCGTCGTCGTCGTCGCCGCCGCGAAACCCAGTGCGACAAAGGGATCCAGCGCGTCGTGCCCCCCGGCCTCCAGCCATCGCTGCGACGGTGCCGGATGGTCGGTGAACCCGAAGCCGTGAATCCCCGCCGCCTCGGTGGCCGCCGCCACCTTCCCGATGCCGTCCCCGCTCGCCAGCTCCGGGTTGTACGGATGGCTGTGCATCGGGTGCGTGATGGTGAAACGCATGGCGGTCAGAATCGCGCGCGCGAGTCGATCGCCGTGTCGCTGGTGCGCAGCGGGCGGATCAGCGCCTCCTGCGCGAACGAGCACAACAGCTCGCCCTCCTCCGAATGCACGGTGCCGCGCACGTACGACATTCCCGCGCCGACCTGGGTGCTCTCGTGCGTGTAGAGCAGCCACCCGTCCCAGCGCACCGGCTCGTGGAACGCGACCGAGATGCTCATCGGCGCGGTGGACACCGTCAGGTGCGCCTGGGCGGTGCCGATCCCCGGGTGCGCCCGCATGGTGGTCGAAATGCCAAGGTGCCCGGTGAAATACGCGAGGAGCGCCTTGGCCAGGTCGTCGCGCGTCGGGATCGGGTCGTAGCGCAGCCACGCGTAGAGCTCCGGCGGGCCGACCTCGTCGGGGCTGTTGACGTCGACCACGTCGACCAGGCGCAGTTCGCGGCCGACCATCGGCATCTCGGACACGTTTGCGTCGACGGGCGCGGCGACGTCGGGCCGCGGCAGGTGGTGACGGATGACGTCGGCGGTCGGGACGTCGGCCAGCACCGTGATGCTCAGGCAGCGCCGGCCGTTCTGATGCACCGCGACCACCGCGGTGGCGGTGGACCGGCCCTCGGCGACGACGTCGAGGACGAGCTCGATGGGCGGGCCGACGGCGACCGCGCGGGAGAACACCGCGTGCGCCGAGCGCACCGACTTGTCTCCGAATCGCTTGGCCACCGCGACGATCGCCTGGGCGAGCACCTGGGTGCCCTCGACCACCTGCCGCTCGTCGCCGACGGCGATGCCGGTGTCGCCGGTGAACCGGTCCTGCCCGTCGGCCCGCACGTCGAACAGGTCCAGCAGGCCCTGCACCGTCCACTCGGTCTGCTGGGATTCCTCGGAAACCTTGCTCAAAGCGCACTCCACCTCTCGCTAGCAGCTCACGGCTCAGCGTGACACTTTGAGTAGGATTTGTAAAGGTGGGCTAACAATGCGCGGGCGCGGCAAATTGACACCGGTACCCGCGGTGCGTGACACTTTTGCGGTGTTTTGTAAAGGCATGGGCGGATGATCCCCGAGCCGGTCGCCAACGGCTTCTGCTTCGGCGAGGGCCCGCGCTGGTTCGAGGGCCTGCTGTGGTTCTCCGACATGCTGGGCGAAGCCGTGCACACCTCGACCATGACTGGCTCGTTGACCACGCTGCCGCTGCCCGGCCACTCGCCGTCCGGGCTGGGCTTCCGGCCCGACGGGTCGCTGCTGATCGCCTCGACCGAAGACCGCCGGGTGTTGTGCTACGACGGCGAGACCGTCGTCACGATCGCCGACCTGACCGACATCACCCCGGCCGCCCTCGGTGACATGGTCGTGGACGACGCCGGGCGCGCCTACATCGGGTCGCAGGCGTTCTCCGGCGGGGTGATCGTCCGCCTCGATCCCGACGGCAGCGCCGCCGTCGTCGCCGGGGACCTCGACTTCCCCAACGGGATGGTCATCACGCCGGACCGCAAGACGCTGATCGTCGCCGAGTCGGTAGGCCGGCGGTTGACCGCGTTCACCATCGGCGAGGACGGCGCGCTGCACGGCCGCCGGACCTTCGCCGACGGCCTCGACGGCCCACCCGACGGCATCGCGCTGGACGCCGACGGGGCGGTGTGGACGTCGATGACGCTGGCCCACCAGTTCGAACGGGTCGCCGAGGGCGGCGCGGTGACCGACCGCATCGACATGGGCGAGCGTGTCGCCATCGCCTGCGCGCTCGGCGGCCCCGAGCGCCGCACGCTGTTCCTGCTGTCGAGCACCGACGCGTATCCCCAGCGCCTGGCCGGCACCCGGCTCTCCCGGCTGGACGCCGTCACGGTGACCACCCCCGGCGCCGGCCTGCCCTGACACCCGAAAGGTGGACGATGACCGACTCCTACTACGAGCTCATCGACCCGGCCGGCGCGCTGGGCGAGAAGTTCGGTGCCACCGACCTGGCGCGCGGCACCTGGTCGGCCGCGATACAGCACGGCGGGCCGGTGTCGGCGCTGCTGGTCCGGGCGCTGGAGCGGTGTGAGCGGCGCGACGACACCCGGCTATCGCGGGTCGTCATCGACCTGCTGGGCGGGGTGCCGGCCGAGGGCGACCTGTGGGTCACCTCGCGGGTGCTGCGCGGCGGCAAGCAGATCGAGCTGGTCGGCGCCGAGATGCTGGCCCCCGGCCCCGATGGCGAGCCGCGGCCGGTGGCGCGCGCCAGCGGCTGGCGGTTGCAGCACCACGACACCGAGGCGGTGGCGCATTCCCCGGCGCCCCTGCCTCGGCCGCGGACCGAGGCCCGCAGCCGCGACATGAAGCCATTGGATTGGGACCGCAACTACGTGCACAGCCTGGACTGGCTGTGGCTCACCGAACCGCTGAGCGCGGGCCCGGGCGAATCCTGGATCAACCCGACCGTGGACCTCGTCAAGGGCGAGACCATGACGCCGCTGGAGCGCCTGTTCGCGGTGGCCGACTGCGCCAACGGCATCGGCAGCAAGCTGGACATCAGCAAGTGGACGTTCGTCAACACCGACCTGGCCGTGCACGTGTTCCGCGTTCCCGACGGCGACTGGATCGGCATTCGCGCGGAGACCAGCTACGGGCCCGACGGCGTCGGCACGACGGTCGGCACGCTGTTCGATGAGCAGGGCGCGGTCGGCGCCATCCAGCAGGCGGTGCTGGTGCGCCGGCGGCCCAAGCGAGCCTGAGCCGGAGGAAATCGTGACACCTCGGCAATACTTCGTAAAGTTTGAGATATGACCGTTCCGGCCGCGGCGACCGACGCCGACACCTCGACGCGCCAGCGCATCCTGCTGGCGACCGCCGAGGTGCTCGGCCGCAACGGCAAGACCAAGCTCAGCCTGTCCGAGGTCGCCGCGCAGGCCGGGGTGTCGCGCCCGACGCTGTACCGCTGGTTCGCCTCCAAAGAGGAGCTGCTGTCCGCGTTCTCGCAATACGAGCGGCAGCTGTTCGAAAGCGGATTGGTCAAGGCCACCGCGGGCCTCAAGGGCGTCGACAAGCTCGACGCCGTGCTGCGGTTCATCGTGGAGTACCAGCATTCCTACTCCGGCGTGCGCATGGTCGACGTCGAACCCGAGCACACCATCGCCCAGTTCTCCCGCGTCATCCCGCAGATGCGCGACGGCCTGCAGCGGCACCTTCCCGGCCCCAACGCCGCGGTCAAGGCGGCGACGGTGATCCGGATCGCCATCTCGCACTACATCGTGCGCAGCGACGACGCCGAGCAATTCCTGGCCCAGCTGCGTCACGCCGTCGGCATCAAGGGCAGCTAGTCCGTTTGCCGCGACCGTGCGTATGCGTACAACTGCGCACGCTCGCGGCGAAGACGGATCAGTCGAAGAGCACCGCGGCGTTGAGGTAGCCGGCCGGGTCCAATGCGGCCTTGACCGTCCGCATTGCGGCGATATCGGCTGCCTCCCTTGACATTCCGAGGTACGCGCGCTTGCGGCTGCCGACGCCGTGCTCGGAGCTGACGTTGCCGCCGCACTGCGCGATGAGTTCCATCATCGGCCCGTACAGCGCCGCCTCCCGCTCGACCGGGCAGCGCAGCACATTGAGGTGCAGGTTGCCCTCGCCGATGTGGCCGAACAGCACCGGCAGCGCCTCGCGATCGCTCGCCGCGATCAGGGCGACCGCCTCCCGGGCGAAGCCACCAATTGCCGCCAAGGGCAACGAAACGTCGAACTTCAGCGGCGGCCCGTACACGCCGAGCACCTCGGCGAGCGACTCGCGGACCCGCCACAACCGTTGCTGCGCGGCCACATCCACGCCCACCGCCGGCTCGCCGCACATCCGCACGCCGTCGAGCAGGCCGGCGAGCCGATCGGTCTGATCGTGGTCGCCGGCCAGCTCCACCAACAGCAACCAGTCGCCGTCCACCGGCGCGCCGACCCCGAGGCGCTCGCCGGTCAGCGCGGCGGCGCGGCCGTCGATCAGCTCCAGCGCGGCGATCCCGTCCACGTCCCGGAACACCCGACCGGCCTCGACGAGCGACTCGAGGTCGGCGAACCCGCACACCGCCGTGACCCGGTGCGACGGGGTGGGGTGCAGCCGCAGGTCCAGCGCGGTGATGACGCCGAGGGTGCCCTCGGCGCCGACGAAGAGCGCCGGCAGGTCGTAGCCCGTGTTGTCGCGCAGCACCGCGCTGCGCCGGCGCAGCAGCGAGCCGTCGGGCAGCGCCACCTCCAGGCCGACGACCTGCTCGCCCATGTTGCCGTACCGGACCGTGCGCAGCCCGCCGGCGTTCGTCGAGGCCATGCCGCCGACGGTTGCGGTGTCCCGGGCCGCCAGGTCCACGCCAAACACCAAACCCGCTGCGGCAGAGGCGCTTTGGAGCGCGGCCAGCGTGGCGCCGGCGCCGACCGAGACACGGCGCTCGACCGTGTCGACCTCGCCGACAGCACTCAACCGCTCGGTGGACAGCAGCACGTCGTCGTGCTCGGGAACGGTTCCGGCCACCAGCGAGGTCCGGCCGCCCTGCACCGTGACGTGCGCCCCAGCGTCGCGGCACACCCGCAGCACCTCGGCGACCTGCTCGGCCGAGCCCGGCCGCACCAGCGCGCTGGCCCGGCCCCGGTAGCGCCCGGTGTGGTCGACGCTGCGGCCGGCCAGGACGTCGGGATCGGTGACGACGTGACTCGATCCGACCGCATCCGCCAGGCCGCGCAGCATGTTCGCGGTTATCGCCCTAGAACTCCTTGTGCGGCACGTCGGTCACCAACCCGCCGTCCATCACGAACTCGCTGCCGGTCGTGTACGACGACTCGTCGCTGGCGAGGAACAGCACGAACGTGGACACCTCCCGCGCCTCGCCGGGGCGGCCCAGCGGCACGGTGACCATGTCCTCGGGCAGCTTCTCGGTCATCGGGGTGCGGATGAAGCCGGGGTGTATCGAGTTGACCCGAATGTTGAACGGCGCCAACTCCAGCGCCGCCGACTTGGCCAGGCCGCGCACCGCCCATTTCGATGCGACGTAGGGGTGCACGGCCGGCGCGCCGCGCAGCCCCTCGATCGACGACACGTTGATGATCGAGCCGCCCCCGGCCGCGGTCATCGGGTCGACGGCCACCCGCATGCCCAGGAACGTGCCGGTCAGGTTGACGTCGATAACCTTCTGCCACTTGCCCAGATCGAAATTCCGCAGCTGACCCAGCGCCACGATGCCGGCGTTGTTCACCAGCACGTCGAGCTTGCCGAATTCGCCGGTGGCCGTTGCGACCGCGGCGTCCCACTGGTCGGGCTGGGTGACGTCGAGGTGGACGTAGCGCGCCGACTCGCCGATTTCGTCGGCCAGCGCCTTGCCCTCGTCGTCGAGGATGTCGCCGATCACCACCTTGGCGCCCTCCTCCGCGAGCAGGCGGGCGTGCGAGGCGCCCATCCCGCGGGCACCACCACTGATCAGTGCGACTTTGCCGTCTACCCGTCCCACGCGGGTCTCCTTTCGATTCGGTCCAATTTAGGTGGCCACCAAGGTGTTTGGCGCGTACAGGCCCCTGCCGGTCACCAGTGGCAGGTCGAGGGTGGTGCAAATCCCGGGCGGCGCGGCGACCACCGCCGGGATGGCGTTGACGATGCGGCCCGCGGCGCCGGCGATCGCGGCGTGGTTGTGGTCGCCCTTGCGGCTGCTCGGAACGACGTCCACGGCGTACGACGGCTCCCCGGTGATCTCGATGCGATACGAGCCGCCACCCGAAGCCGGTTGCCGCCACTCGGGTTTCAGGTCGGGGCGCAGCCGGGTGACGTGCTCGATCACGATGGCGGGATGCCCGGCGACCATGCCGCGGATCTCGAACTGCAGCGCGGCCTGCGTGCCCTTGGCGACGTGTCCCACCGCGATGTCGAAGTCTTCCGGCGCCGGCTCGCGCTGGTACGACTCGGTGATCTCGTCGACCTCGATGCCGAGGCCGGCCGCCAGCTGACGGATCGCCGCTCCCCAGGCGATGCCCAGCACGCCCGGTTGCAGGAGCATCGGCACCTCGTCCAGGGGCCGGGCGAACCCCATGTAGTGCATGACTTCCCGGCCGTTGTAACCCGCGTAGTCGTGGATCTCCATGCACCGCACTTGCTCGACGCGCTGACAGGTCCCGAAGAGCGCGAACGGGAGCAGGTCGTTGATGAACCCGGGGTCGACGCCGTTGATGAAGAGACTCGAATTGCCTTGCCGCGCAGCGGCTTCCACCGGTTCGACGTATTTCGCCGGCAGCACGCCCCACGGGTACTGCAGCAGGCCGGGCGAAGACCCGACGACGTTGACGCCGGCGGCCAGGATGCGCATCACATCCGTCATCGCGTCCGGCATCCGGGTGTCGCCCATGGCGCAGTACACGACGCAGTCGGGGTCGGTCGCCAGGATCTCGTCGAGGCTTCCGACGGCCGTGACGCCCGTGGTGACGTTCCCGTCCAGGCCGACGCCGCACAGTTCTCCGGCGTCCCTGCCCACCTTCTCGGGTGTGGACACGCACACCCCCGTCAGTTCGAACTGCGGATTGGTGATGAGTTCGGCCAACGCCAGGCCCCCGACATTCCCGGTGCCGACGTGCGCGACGCGGATCGCCATCAGAGTCTCCGTCCTTCGAAAGAAGCTGGAAAACCTTTCCAGACACTAGTCCACAGTTCGCGGCGGCATTCGGGCAGGCAGAATGGGCGCCATGACACAGCGCGAGGATGTCCGGTTCGCGTCCGGCGCCGACCGGATCAGCGCGTGGCTCTACCGGCCGGCCGCGGCCCACCCCACGCCGCTGCTGGTGATGGCGCACGGGCTGGGCGCGGTGCGCACCATGCGGCTGGACGCCTACGCCGAGCGGTTCAGCGCGGCCGGCTACGCCTGCCTGGTGTTCGACTACCGCAACTTCGGCGACAGCGAGGGCCGGCCGCGTCAGCTGCTCGACATCGGCATGCAGCTGTCCGACTGGGCCGCGGCCGTGGACTACGCCCGCACCCTGCCCGGCATCGACCCCAACCGAATCGGCCTGTGGGGCACGTCTTTTGGAGGTGGACATGTCATCGCCACGGCGGCCCGGCTGCCGGGCATCGCCGCCGCCCTGGCCCAGTGCCCGTACACCGACGGCATCGCCTCCTTGCGCGCGATCAGCCCGGTGACCGTCGCACGCATCACCGCGCGGGCGATTCGCGACGCCGTCGGGGCCATCGCCGGAAGGCCGCCGGTGATGATCCCCACGGCGGGCAGGCCTGGCGAGGTCGCGTTGATGACCGCACCCGACGCGTACCCGGGCTACCTGCGGCTGATCCCAGAGGGCCGAACCGTGCCCAACGAGGTCGCCGCCCGCATCGGGCTCAAGGTCGCCACCTACCGCCCGGGCCGCCTCGCCGCGAAGGTCCGCTGCCCAATCCTGTTCTGCGTGTGCGAAACCGACTCGGTGGCCCCCGCCGGCGCCACGCTGCGCCATGCCGCGCGGGCCCCGCGCGGTGAGGTCAGTACGTACCCCGAGGGCCACTTCGAGATATACGTCGGCGACGCCTTCGAGCGGGTGGTCGCCGACCAGATCGCCTTCCTCGACATGCACCTGACTCCCGCAGCACCGACTTAGCCGAAACGGGGGACGCCCCGCGGGGGCCGTCCTATGCTCAGTCTCGAGTCCAGGGGGAATGGGGAGATGGCGAGAAGGACGGGGCGATGTCGTACGTAGTCACCACCCCGGAAACGCTGGCGGCCGCGGCCGCGGATGTGGAGAACATCGGTTCGGCGATCAGCACCGCCAGCTCTACCGCGGCGGGGCCGACCACCGGCTTGGTTCCGGCGGCCGAGGACGAGGTGTCGGCGGCCATCGCCAAATTGTTCGGCGCCTACGGCCAGGAGTACCAGGCGGTCGTGTCGCAGGCCACGGCGTTCCACAACGAGTTCACCGAGGCGCTGGCATCCGCGGGAAATGCCTACCTGGACGCCGAGGCCGCCAACTCGTCCCTGATGATCGGGCCGCCGAACGCGCTGACGGCGGCGGCCGGCACCGGCGGGCCCGGCGGGCTCGGCGCGATGATGCCCATGTCGTCGCTGTCGTCGATGACGTCGATGTCGAACGCGACGTCGGCGGACCCGCTGATCGCGTTGATCATGGGCGGCACCGGTAACCCGACGCCGAATCCCGGCTATGTGGCAAGCATCTTCAACTCGTTCATCCAGCCGAACCCTGCCTTCGCCGGGGCGATTCCGCAGGGCCTGTTCACCCCCGAGCAGTTCTGGCCGATCACCCCCAATCTCGGCAACCTGACGTTCGGGCAATCGGTCTCGCAGGGCGTGAACCTGCTCAACACCGCGCTCGTCGGCCCCACCGGGGTGCTCACCCAGGGAAACAGCGCCCTGGTCGTCGGCTACTCGCAGAGCGCCACCGTCGCCACCAACGAGATCAGCGCGCTGATGGCGGCGGGCTCGCCGTATCAGGGCGACCTGTCCTTCATGCTGCTCGCGGATCCCAACAACCCCGTCGGCGGCATCCTGGAGCGCTTCCCTGGGTTTTACCTGCCGTTCCTGGACGTGCCGTTCAACGGCGCGACGCCGCCGCTTTCCCCCTACGCGACGAGCATTTTCACGATCCAGTACGACGGCATCGCCAACGCGCCGCAATACCCGCTGAATTTCGTGTCGGACGCCAATGCCTTCGCGGGCGCCCTGACCTTGCACCACACCTATCCCACGCTGACGGCCGCCCAGCTCGCCAACGCGGTGCAGTTGCCGACGTCGCCGGGTTACACCGGCAGCACCCAGTACTACGAGTTGCTGACGCAGAACCTGCCGCTGCTGCAGCCGCTTCGCGACATCCCGTTCGCCGGCAATCCCCTCGCCGACGTGGTCCAGCCCGATTTGCGGGTGCTCGTCGACCTGGGTTACGGCTCCTACGGGCCCGGCCTGAACTACGCGAACGTGCCCACCCCGGCCGGTCTGTTCGAGGTGGTCAACCCGTTCACCACCGGCCCCGACCTGCTCCTCGGGTCCGTGCAGGGGCCCCAGTCGGCGCTGGTGGATCTCGGGCTGCTGCCGCAGTCCGCGCTGCCGACCGCCTACCCGTATCTCCCGTCCATCGATCCGAACCTGAACTTCTTCCTGGGCCAGCCGAGCGTGACGGGGCTGTCGGTGCTCAGCGGCGTCACCGGGGACCTGCTGCACCTGATTCCGCCCATCCACTGACGGCCGGCGGCTCGGTTAGGGCCCGAGCGGAGAGGTGTTCCGGATCGTTTCGTCGCGGATCAGGCCGCGGAGCAGCGCGGTGCTGAATTCGGCGGCGATCTCCTTGGCGCTGCGCCGCCCATGCGGTCGCAGCCAGCGGTAGCTGCCCAGCGTCATCCCGATGTAGCCGAGCGCCACCACGTGCGAGTCGCACTCGAAGAACTCGCCGCTGGCGATCCCGCGGTCGATGAGGCCGTGCACGTGCTCGTAGACCTGCGCCTCCTTCTCGCGCACCTCGGCGACCTGCTCGCTGGTGAACCACTCGGTGATGTAGGGCTGTTCCTGGAAGTACACGGCGGCCCGCTCGGGATTGCTCGCGATGCCGGTGAGCAGCCGGATGGTGTATTGGTAGAGCGCCTCGCGCGCCGTCCAGGACGGGTCGTCGTGCACGGCGGCCAGCGTGCCCTCGGCGGCCTGACGGTAGATGTCGAACAGGATCAGCGACTTGCTGGCGTAGTAGTGGTAGACGGTCGCCTTGTTCAGGCCGATCACGTCGGCGACGTCGTCCATCCGGGTGCCGTGGTAGCCGCGGGCGGCGAACAGCTTGGTGGCGACGGCCAGCAACTCCTCGCGGCGGGTCAACCCGTTCTCGGATGGCATCTGTGCTCACTATCGTCATTGCCGGCGGGGCTGGTCGGATGCCGGGCAAGGCTAATTATCAATCAACTGGTTGGACAGTTTAGGCAAATCCCGGGTGTCAGACGGACAGGGATGGGACTAGACTTCAATTTTCGAAGCTGAAGTCGCGACTGGAGGGGTGGCCGATGGATCCGAACCCGGACTACGACATGAGCGACGAGATCGAATTCTTCTTCAGGTACGTCCCATGGGGTCTGCGGGGGGTCGTCGACGGCAACGGATACCCGCCGCCCGCATATCCGCCGGTCTAGAACGGCGCGAGCAGACATAAAAGCCCCCCACACGCTCGGCGTGTCGGGGGCTTTTATGTCTGCTCGCGCTCGCTAAAGCGCCTTTAACTCCTCGGCGACCTCGGTCACCGACTTCTTCGCGTCGCCGAACAACATCGTCGTCCCCTCGGCATAGAACAGCGGGTTGTCGATGCCCGCGAACCCGGAATTCATCGACCGCTTCAGCACGATCACCGACTTGGCCTTGTCCACGTTGAGGATGGGCATGCCGTAGATCGGACTGGAGGTCTCGTTGCGGGCCGCCGGGTTGGTGACGTCGTTGGCGCCGATGACGATCGCGACGTCGGTGCGGGCGAACTCGTCGTTGATGTCGTCCATGTCCTTCATCGCGTCGTAGTCGACCTCGGCCTCGGCCAGCAGCACGTTCATGTGCCCGGGCATGCGGCCGGCCACCGGGTGGATCGCGTACTTCACCGGCACGCCCTTCTCCTCCAGCAGCGACGCCATGTCCTTGACGGCGTGCTGAGCCTGCGCGACGGCCAGGCCGTAACCCGGGACCACGATCACCTGGTTGGCGTAGGCCAGCTGAATCGCCGCGTCTGACGCCGAGGTGGACTTGACGTGCTTGTCGCCGCCGCCTTCGCCGCTGGGAGCCACGCCGCCGCCGCCGAAGCCGCCGGCGACGATCGCGGGGATAGAACGGTTCATCGCCTTGGCCATCAGGTTGGTCAGGATCGAACCCGAGGCGCCGACGATCATGCCCGCCACGATCATCGCGGTGTTGTTCAGCGCCAACCCCGCTGCGGCGGCCGACAGCCCGGTCATCGCGTTGAGCAGCGAGATGACCACCGGCATGTCCGCGCCGCCGATGGGCAACACCACCATCAGGCCCAGCACCCCGGCCGCGGCGAGCAGGCCGATCATCCACCACAGCGACGCCCCGCCGGTGCCGGGATGCGCGTGCACGCCGATCACCACGGCGGCCGCGACGGCCCCGGCCAACAGCAGCACGTTGACCGGTTGCTGGGCCCTGCCGAGGCCGATCGGCGATCCGGAGATGATCTCCTGCAGCTTGCCGAACGCGATGATCGATCCCCAGAACGAGATCGACCCGATAATCGCGGCGAACAGCGATGCCACCACGATGTGCACGGTCGGCGACTCGTGGTGCTGGAAGGCCGAAAAGCCCGATGTCTCAATGAATTCCGACAGCGCGATGAGCGCGACGGTGCCGCCGCCGACACCGTTGAAGAACGCCACCAGCTGCGGCATGGCGGTCATCTTGGTGTAGCGGGCCGGCGGCACGCCGAGCACGACGCCGACCACGAGGCCGGTGACGATCAGCACCCATTGGTCGGTGTGCCGGATCTTGATCAGCGTCGCCGCCACCGCGATGGCCATGCCGACCGCGGCGATGAGGTTGCCGCGCACCGCGGTCTTGGGCCCGGTCAGGCCCATCAGGCCGTAAATGAACAGCGCGAACGAGACGATGTAGAGGCCGATCACCAGGTAGTTCATTTGGCGGCCGGCTCCTCAACCTTTGCCGGGGTCCGCTTCTTGCCCTTGAACATGCCCAGCATCCGGTCGGTGACGATGAAACCGCCGATGACGTTCAGCGTGCCGAACACCACCGCCACGAACAGGATGATCTGCACCGCCAGCGACGGGTGCTCCACCTCGCCGAACACCACCAGCGCGCCCAGCACCACGATCCCGTGGATCGCGTTGGTCCCCGACATCAGCGGCGTGTGCAACGTGTTGGGCACCTTGGAGATCACCGCGAAGCCGACGAACCCGGACAGCACCAGGATCGCCACGTTGGCCAATAACTCGTCGTACATCAGGAATCCTCCCCGCGGGTCACGCATGCCGCCGCGACGACCTCGTCGTCGAAGTCCGGCGCCAACTTGCCGTCGGTGATCAGCAGGTCCAGCAGCGCGGTGATGTTCTTGCTGTAGAGCTCGCTGGCGTGCTCGGGCATCGTCGACGGCAGGTTCAGCGGCGAGGCGATGGTGACGTCGTGCTTGACCACCGTCCGTCCCGGTTCGGTGAGCTCGCAGTTGCCGCCAGCCTCCCCGGCGAGGTCCACCACCACGCTGCCGGGCTTCATCGCCTCCACCGCCGCGGCGGTCACCAGGCGCGGCGCGGGCTTGCCGGGGACCAGCGCCGTGGTGATTACGACGTCGAACCCGCTGATCGCCTTCTCCAACGCCTCCTGCTGCTGGGCGCGCTCCTCCTCGGTGAGCTCGCGGGCGTAGCCGCCCTCACCCGACGCGTCGATCCCCACATCCAGCCATTGCGCGCCCACCGACCGCACCTGGTCGGCCACCTCCGGGCGTACGTCGTAGCCCGAGGTGCGCGCCCCCAACCGCTTTGCCGTCGCCAGCGCCTGCAGCCCGGCCACGCCGACGCCGAGCACCAGCACAGTCGCCGGCTTCACGGTTCCCGCGGCCGTCGTCAGCATCGGAAAGAACCGGGTCGACTCCGAGGCCGCCAGCAGCACCGCCTTGTACCCCGCCACGTTGGCCTGCGACGACAGCGCGTCCATCGCCTGGGCCCGCGAGATCCTGGGGATGGCCTCGAGCGCGAACGCCTGCACCCCGGCGCGCTTCAGCGCCCCGATCGAGTTCTCGGCGTTGCGCGGCGCCAGGAAGCCGATCAGGGTCTGCCCGCTGCGCAGCCTGGCGACCTCGTCGGCGGTCGGCGGGGCGACCTTGACCACGACGTCGGCGGCCCACGCGTCGCCGATGCTGGCGCCGGCCTCGGTGTAGAGCTGGTCGGGCAGCAGCGCCCCCTCGCCGGCGCCGGACTCGACCACCACCGCCACGTCGCTGCTCACCAGCGATGCGACCGCCTTCGGCACCAGCGCGACGCGCCGCTCATCGGGCCCGGACTCGGCCACCACCCCGACCCTGACGGCGTCGGCCTGCGGATCTGTCATGGCGCGTACATCTGCTTTCCTCACGTCTTCGGCTTGCCGCAGACACCCTATCGGCCGTCACCATAGCGGGATGTCTTGGCCATGTTCCGACGCCGGCCGGGGCCCGAAGTAGCGCCGCTCGGCCTCGGCGATCGGCACGTCGTTGATGCTGGCCTCCCGGCGTGCCATCAGCCCCGACGGGGCGAACTCCCACAGCTCGTTGCCGTAGCTTCGGTACCACTGACCGCTCTCGTCGCGGCACTCGTACTGAAACCGCACCGCGATGCGGTTGTCGTGGAAGTCCCACAGGCACTTGCGCAGCGAGTAGTCGAGCTCGCGCCGCCACTTGCGGGTCAGAAACGCCACGATCTCGTCGCGGCCGACGATGTGTTCGCCCCGGTTTCGCCATTCCGAGTCGGGCGTGTAGGCCCGGCTGACCTGCTCGGGGTCGCGGGTGTTCCAGGCGTCCTCGGCGGCCTGGACCTTCTGCAGCGCCGTGTCACGGGTGAACATGAGTCCAGTTCTAGCGCGAGCAGACACAAAAGCACCTTCTCAACGGCGTGTCGCGGTGCTTTTGCGTCTGCTCGCGCCGCCTTATCGCACGTGTCCTATCGTGGCGGACATGGACTTCGCGATGTCGGCCAAAGCGAGCGACTACCACAAGCGGCTGTCCGACTTCATGACCGAGTATGTCTTTCCGGCCGAGGCCGACTACGACAAATACCGCCACGAGGCCGGCCCCGACGACCACACGGTCCCGCCGATCATCGAGGAGCTGAAAATCAAAGCCAAGGCGGCCGGCCTGTGGAACCTGTTCCTGCCGGCCGAGTCGGGCCTGACCAACCTGGACTATGCGCCGCTGGCCGAGCTGACCGGCTGGAGCCTCGAGATCGCGCCCGAGGCGCTCAACTGCGCGGCACCCGACACCGGCAACATGGAGACCCTGCACCTGTTCGCCACCCCCGAGCAGCGCAAGCAGTGGCTGGAGCCGCTGCTGGCCGGCGAGATCCGCAGCGGCTTTTCGATGACCGAGCCGGCGGTCGCCAGCAGCGACGCCCGCAACATCGAGACGTCCATCGTGCGCGACGGCGGCGACTACGTGATCAACGGGCGCAAGTGGTGGACCTCGGGCGCGTCCGACCCGCGCTGCAAGATCCTCATCGTGATGGGTAGGACCAACCCCGACGCCGCCAGCCACCAGCAGCAGTCGATGGTTCTGGTGCCCATCGACACGCCGGGTGTGACGGTGGTCCGCTCGACGACGGTGTTCGGCTACCAGGACCAGCCCGGGCACTGCGAGATCGTCTACGACAACGTGCGGGTGCCGGTCACCAACCTGCTCGGCGAGGAGGGCGGCGGCTTCGCGATCGCCCAGGCGCGGCTGGGGCCGGGCCGCATCCACCACTGCATGCGCGCCCTCGGCGGGGCCGAGCGCGCCCTGGCGCTGATGGTGGACCGCGCGCGCAACCGCATCGCGTTCGGCCGCCCGCTGGCCGACCAGGGTCTGGTGCAACAGGCAATTGCCAAGTCGCGCAACGAGATCGACCAGGCCAGGCTGCTGTGCGAGAAGGCGGCGTGGACCATCGACCAGCACGGCAACAAGGCCGCCCACCTGCTGGTGTCCCAGATCAAGGCGGTGGCGCCGCAGGTGGCGTGCGACGTGATCGACCGCGCCATCCAGGTGCACGGGGCCGCCGGCGTCAGCGAGGACACGGCGTTGGCCCGGATGTACGCCTGGCACCGGGCGATGCGCATCTTCGACGGCCCCGACGAGGTGCACATGCGGTCCATCGCGCGCGCCGAGCTCGGCCGGGAACAGTCCGCGCTGGCGGCGGCGGTCACGCCCCATGGCTGAGGCCGCGGTGCGAGAACTGCCGGGCGCCTGGAACTTCCGCGACGTCGCCGACTCCACGCCCGCGCTGCGGCCCGGGCGGCTGTTCCGGTCCAGCGAGCTGAGCCGCCTCGACGACGAGGGCCGGGCGACGCTGCGCCGGCTCGGGATCACCGACGTCGCCGACCTGCGCGCGTCCCGGGAGGTCGCCCGGCGCGGCCCTGGGCTGGTTCCCGACGGCGTCGAGATCCACCTGCTGCCCTTCCCGGACCTGGGCGAGGACGAGGCCGACATCGACGGGCAGGCCCCGCACGAACACGCGTTTCAGCGACTGCTGACCGGCGAGGGCGGCGACGGCCTGTCGGTGGACGAGGCCGCCGCCCGCTACATGACCGACGAATACCGCCAATTCCCAACACGCAACGGCGCGCAGCGCGCGCTGCACCGCGTCATCACGCTGCTGGCCGCCGGCCGCCCGGTGCTCACGCACTGCTTCGCCGGAAAGGACCGCACCGGCTTCGTGGTCGCCACGGTGCTGGAGGCGATCGGCGTCGACCGCGACACCATCGTGGTCGACTTCCTGCGCAGCAACGACGCGGCACCGCAGCTCCGGGAACGGATCTCCGAGATGATCGCCCAGCGCCAAGACACCGAACTCACCCCGGAGGTGGTGACGTTTACCGAGGCGCGGCTGTCCGACGGGGTCCTCGGCGTGCGCGAGGAGTACCTGGCCGCCGCCCGCCAGGCGATCGACGAGACGTTCGGATCGCTGGGCGGCTACCTGCGCGACGCGGGCATCTCCGCGGCCGACGTGGACCGGCTGCGCGGCGCGCTGCTCGCCTGAATCGGGCGGCGCCGCAACGCCTTACAGCTTGAAGCCGGCCTTCTTCGCGGCGGACAGGTCGGTGATCTCGGCCCAGTGCGCGGCGACGTCCTGAACCGACGGCGGCTCGTCGAAGTTGACGCCGTCGTTCTGGAACAGTGCGGCGCGCTGCACCTTGCCGCCACCGACGATGAAAACCGATGCGCTGTCGGCACATTCCTCGGTGCACAGGTAGGCCACCACGGGCGCGACGAAGTCCGGGGTGAGCTTCTCCAGCACCTCGGGCGGCATGATGTCCTGGGTCATCCTGGTGGCCGCGATCGGCGCGACCGCGTTGGCGTTGATGTTGTACTTGGCGCCCTCCAGCGCCAGCGTGTTGATCAGGCCGACCAGGCCGAGCTTGGCCGCGCCGTAGTTGGTCTGGCCGAAGTTGCCGAACAGCCCACTGGTGGACGTCGCGACGACCACCCGGCCGTAGCTCTGCTCGCGGAAGTGCGGCCACGCGGCGCGGATCACGTTGTACCCGCCGTACAGGTGCACCTTGAGCACGGCGTCCCAGTTCTCGAACGACATCTTGTGGAAGGTGCCGTCGCGCAGGATCCCGGCGTTGCTGACGACGCCGTCGATCTTGCCGAACTCGTCGAGCGCGGTCTTGATGATGTTCTCGGCGCCCTCGGGCTCGGCGACGCTGTCGTAGTTGGCCGCCGCCCGGCCGCCCGCGTCCTTGATCTCCTTGACCACCTGGTCGGCCATGTTGTGGCCCGCGCCGGTGCCGTCGCGGGCCCCGCCGAGGTCGTTGACGACGACGCTGGCGCCCTCCCGGGCGAGGGTCAGGGCGTATTCGCGGCCCAACCCCCCGCCGGCTCCGGTGACGACGATGACGCGATCCTGCACTCCGGGCATCGGATTCCTCTCAGCTGTGAAAGATGGGGTTTAGCAAGTGATTTGGTGCGACAGGGGTGTCAGAACATCCTGCGGGCCATCTTGAAGGCCCGCTCGGTGTACGGCGGGTAGATGAAGCTCGACAGGTCGGGCCGCGTCGGCTTGGTCAGCACCGACTTGCGGTGGCTGAACTCCTCGAAGCCGTAGCGGCCGTGGTAGGCGCCCATGCCCGACGCGCCGACCCCGCCGAACGGCAGCTTGGCCGTCGACACCTGGAAGGCGAGGTGGTTGACCAGCATGCCCCCGGCCGGCACCTCCTTGATCACCCGCTCGCGGGTCGCCCGCGTCTTGGTGAACAGGTACGCCGACAGCGGCTTGGGCCGCGAATTGACGAAACGTATTGCGTCGTCCAGGGATTGGACGGTGATCACCGGCAGCACCGGCCCGAAGATCTCGTTGCGCATCAGCGGCCCGTCCGGATCGGGATCGACGACGACGGTGGGCTGGATGCGCAGGGTCGACGCGTCACAGCCTCCGCCGACGGCGACCTTGCCGTCCCCGCCGGACAGGTAGCCGCTGATCCGGTCGAACTGGCGCTGGTTGACGATCTTCACCCCGTCCGGCTTGTCGGAGGTGAACTTCGTGATGGCGGCGGCGATCTTGTCGACGAGCTCGTCGCGGATCTTCGCGTCGGCCAGGACGTAGTCGGGCGCGACGCACGTCTGCCCGGCGTTGAGCAGCTTCATCCACGCGATCCGCTTGGCCGCCACGTCGATGTCGGCGTCGGCCGCCACGATCACCGGGCTCTTGCCGCCGAGCTCCAGCGTGCACGGGGTCAGGTGCGGCGCCGCGCCCTCGTACACCTTGCGCCCGATCTCGGTGCCGCCGGTGAACAGCACCCGGTCCAGGCCCTGCGCGATGAGCGCCTGGCTGACGGAGCCGTCGCCCTCGATCACGGCGATCGCGTCGTTGTCGAGGTAGCGCGGCACCAGCTCGGCCATCAGGTGCGCCGACGCCGGCGCGATCTCCGAGGGCTTGAGGATGACGGCGTTGCCCGCGGCGATCGCGCCGACCGCCGGGCCGAGCGTCAGGTAGAACGGGTAGTTCCAGGCGCCGATGATCAGCACGGTGCCGTAGGGCTCGTACTCGATCCAGCCGCGGCCGGGCAGCTGCGGCATCTCGAGCAGCTGGTAGCGGCGCCGCGTCCACCTGCGCACCTTCTTGGCCGCATACTTCGCCTCGCCCGCGGTGGTCGCGACGTCGGCGATGAACGACTCGAACGGGTTGCGGTCCAGGTCGTCGGCGAGCGCGGCGGCGATGGCGGCCTCGTTTTCCTCCATCAGCTTGGCCAGCTGCAGCAGCTGGCGCTTGCGCCACTCGATGTCGCGGGTGCGGCCGGTGGCGAAGGTCTTGCGAAGCCGGTCCACCGTCGCGGCGATCTCGCCGCCTTGAGCTGCCGGGGCCCCGTTGGACTCAGACGTCTTCGGTGTAACCGATTCGGTGGTCATCAGTGTCTTCCTTCCCGGAGGGTGCCCACTGCTCGTCGCGCGAGCGCTCATGGGTGATACCCGCGATCCTAACCATCCGGTTGGGCGGGGAGTAAGGCGCAGCCGTCAGGGCCTGACGGCCGTGACCAAGCTGTTCACGAACGGCCGCGCGGTATTACAACCGCTCGGCGATCACAAAGTCGGAGAACGCGTCCTTGTCGTCGGCCAGCGGGACGTTCTCGATCCAGCGGCCCAGCCGGCGCATCTCGTCGGTCGAGTGCTGCGCGCGGGCGCGCCAGCCGTGTTCGTTCAGCCACTCGGTGACGTCCGCGCGGTGGTCGTCGCGGTACATCAGCTCCCCGACGTCGACGGTCTCCTCGAAACCGATCTCGTCGGCGACCCTCCGGAACCGCTCGCGCATCTGCTGGCGCCGCTCGTCGGCGTGGTTGGGGGCGGTTTCGGCCGAGACCCGGCTGCCGGGCGCGCTCAGCTCGCCGATCTGGGTGAACAACCGGTCCTGCGCCTCGGCCGGCAGGTACATCAGCAGGCCCTCGGCCAGCCACGCCGTGCGCTGCTTCGGGTCGAAGCCGGCGGCGCGCAGCGCGGCGGGCCAGTCCTGCCGCAGGTCGATGGCCACCTCGCGGCGATCGGCGGACGGCGCGACGCCGTTTTCGGCCAGGGTCGTCGACTTGTAGTGCAGGACCTGGGGCTGGTCGATCTCGTACACCGTGGTGCCGCCCGGCCAGTCCAGGCGGTAGGCGCGGGAGTCCAGCCCCGACGCCAGGATCACGACCTGTCGGATGCCGTCGGCGACGGCTTGCTTGAAGAAGGTGTCGAAGAAGTTCGTGCGCACCGCCTGGTAGCCGCGCATGTGGTGGAGGTGGGCGGCGGATTCGGCGTCGAGGTTTTCGATCCTGGCCGCGACCTCCGGGTCGAGCATGGCCTCCCACAACACCCCGGCGCCGGAGTTGGTCACCAGGAGCTTGGCGTACGGGTCGCGGATCAGCGCGTCGGGCTGCTCGGTTTCGACGGCCCGGGCGGCGGCCACCATCACGGCGGTGGTGCCGACGCTGGTCTTGATGTCCCAGCTGTCGTCGTGGGTGCGCAGTGAGCTCATCGGGTTGCTCCTTGGTCGGGTCAGGCGGTCGGGTCGCCGAGGCGCGCGCGCAGCAGCGTGCTGCGGACGGCCTCGTCGGCGAGGTCTTCGGGAACCGGGCGGCCCAGGCGGGCCATCTCGTCGTGGTTGTTCACGCTGTGCACCCGCCAGCCGTGGTCGGCCAGCCACGCCGCGGCGTCGGTGCGGTCCGGCTCGTGATAGGTCAGCGCCTGGACGTTGACGTCCAGGCCGAGCCGCTCGCGCATGCGCAGCCACCGCTGCGAGTTGCTGCGCGAATTCATGCCGAACACCTCGACGGCGACCCGGCTGCCCGGCGCGCTGAGCGCGGTGAACATCTCGAACAGCCGGTCCTGGGCGTCGCTGGGCAGATAGGGCAGCAGGCCCTCGGCCAGCCAGGCGGTCGGTTGGGACGGGTCGAATCCGGCGGCGGTCAGGGCCGCCGGCCAGTCGTCGCGCAGGTCCACCGGGACGGGGCGCCGGCTCGCGGTCGGGACCGCGCCGTGCTCCTCGAGGATCCGGGTCTTGTACTCCAGCACCCGGGGCTGGTCGATCTCGTAGACGGCGGTGCCCGCCGGCCAATCCAGCCGGTAGGCGCGCGAGTCCAGCCCGGCGGCCAGGATCACCGCCTGCCGGATCCCGGCGCGTGCGGCGTCGGCGAAGTACTCGTCGAAGAAGTGCGTGCGCACGGCCTGGTAGTCGATGCCGAGCCGGTGGGCGCGCCGCCCGTGCGGATCGTCGTCGAGCCAGGCCAGTTCGGGGTCGGCCAGCCGGGTCCACGCGGGGCCGGCCGAGCACACCAGGACGCGCGCGAAGTCGTCGCGAATCAGCGGGTCGGGTCCGGCCGTCTCCACGGCGCGCGAGGCGGCGACGCCCAGCGCGGTGGCGCCGACCAGTTCGGTGATGGACCAGCTGTCCCCGGTGGTCCGCAACGACGGCGGAAGGGCGGCGTCGACATCAGTCATGGCCACACCATGCTACCGAATAAGTTAGTTAGCCTATACGCTTTGTGCGGGATCTCACTGCCGCTGCGGCCGGGTGCCGGTCAGGTTTGGGGACGCCACAGCGCGCCCTCCAGCAGCTGCCGCAGCACCCCGGTGACGGCCAGCATCTCCCGGTAGCTGCGGACGTAGCCGGAATAGAAGCCGACGCCGCAGAGCACCACGAGCAGGGTCTCGACGACCGCGGGGGCATCGATGTCGGCCGCGAGCTCGCGATGCGCGATCGCGTCGTTGACCACCCGCGTCAGAAACTCGCGGGTCATCCGCACCGCGTCGTTTTCGGTGGTGTTCAGATCCGGATGCCGCTGCGACTCCAGCACGGTGGTGACCAAAAATGCTGACGCGGAAGGGTTTTCGGAGTTCGCTTGCATCGCCGCCGAGATGAACGCGGTCAGCCGCCCCAGCAAGGTGGTCTCGCACTCGGCGCGCCGGATCCCGGCCGCGACGACGAGTTCGTTGGTTTGGTTCACCACTTCCCGATACAGCGCCCGCTTGCTGGAGAAGTAGTGGTTGATGGCCGGCCTGGTCAGATCGGCGCGGACGGCGACGGCCTGAAACGTCGCCCCGTCGTATCCGCGTTCACTGAAGACCAGGCGAGCGGCGTCCACGATTCGCTTGCGGGTTTCGTCAGCCTTTGCTGCGGGCGGACGGCCCGGCCGGCGACTAGCCGTTGGCGCCATTACTGCAGTGTGCCACCACCTCGATGCGGCATTAACGCGTTGGGTGGAATATGGCCGAACTTCCCGGCCTGGTAATCCTGCAGCGCCTCGACCAGCTCCGCGCGCGAGCTCATCACGAACGGGCCGTAGTGGAACACCGGCTCCCGGATGGGCCGCCCGCCCAGGAGCAGCACGTCGAGCGCCGTTGTGCGCGACGACTCCTGGACCGACCGGGCGCGCACGGTGATGCGGTCGCCGGGCCCGAGCACGGCCAGCTGGCCCGAGCGGATCGGGTGGGCGACGGGGCCGACGTATCCGCTGCCGGACAGCACGTAGACCAGCGCGTTGAAATCGCGCCGCCACGGGATGTCGAGCCGGGCTCCCCCTTGAATCGTCGCGTGCGCCAACGTGATCGGGGTGTGGGTGGCGCCCGGTCCGCGGTGGCCGTCGATCTCGCCGGCGATGATGCGCACCAGCGCCCCGCCGTCGCCGGAGGCCAGCAGCGCGGCGTCGCCGCCCTCGATGGCCTGATACCGCGGCGGCGCGAACTTGTCCTTTCTCGGCAGGTTCACCCACAGCTGGACGCCGTGGAACACGCCGCCGCTTTCCACCAGCTCGGCGGGCGGGGTCTCGATGTGCAGGATGCCGGAACCGGCGGTCATCCACTGCGTGGCGCCGTCGGTGATCAGGCCGCCGCCCCCGTGGGAGTCCTGGTGCGCGAACTTCCCGTCGATCATGTAGGTGACCGTTTCGAAGCCGCGGTGCGGGTGCCAGTCGGTGCCCCGGGGCTCCCCGGGCTGGTACTCCACCTCGCCCAGCTGGTCCATGTGCACGAACGGGTCCAGCGCGGCGGCGCTCACCCCGACGAACGCGCGGACGACCGGGAAGCCCTCCCCCTCGTAGCCGCGCGGGCCGGTGGTGATCGATCGGACCGGGCGCTCGGTGTCGACGGGAGCGGGCGCGCCGATCCGGGGCAATGTCAGGGTGTCTGCGGTGACGGCGGGCATGGGTACCTCCTCAATGAGAACTACCCATATAACCGGACCGTGGTCCGGATATTCCGTCCAGCTGGATGGGTTGGCCAGTGTGTTTGCTAGGACTTGGCCCGGGCGGTGCGCGCGGCGTCCCGTTCGGTGGCCGTGCCCTCGTGGGTCAGCTTGCCGCCCGCGCTTTCCAGATGCGCCCGGACGAACCACTGGAACTTCTCCAGGTTTTGCGCCTGGTCGATCAGCAGGTCCTGGGTGACCCGGTCGATATCGTCCGTGTCGTCGATGGCCTGGCGAATGTCCTCGATCACGCCGGTGTAGACCAGGTCCAGTGCGGCCAAATGCGCCTGGACGGTGTCCCTGCCGACGGAATAGTCGTCCCACGAGCGGTCCCGGATGATGGCGGCCGGGGTCCCCTGCGGCGAAGCGCCAAGGGCCGCAATGCGTTCGGCGACGTCGTCGGCGAAACCGCGTACCGCTTCGACCTGCGGGTCGATCATCTCGTGCACGCCGATGAAGTTCGGCCCCACCACGTTCCAGTGAATGTGCTTGAGCGTCAGATGAAGATCGTTGTAGGTGCTCAGCTGCTTCTGCAGCAGTTCGGTGAGCCGAGCCGCCTGTTTGTCGGTCAATCCCGGAATGGTGAACTGAGTCATAGTTTTTTCGGGCTCCCTTCCTTCGGGTTCGCACACGGTACTTGCGCTGAGGGATACCCGACGACCGGGTGGGAAAACACCGGCAGGTCAGAGGGAATGTATTTGCTGCACCGGCAGCCGGGCGCCGCGCCGCGGCTCGTACGCCAGGCCGCTGGCTTCGAGCAGGCGGACCACCCGATGGCGGTGCGGCCGCATCGGCTCCAGCAACTCGAGCATCGCCGCGTCGTCGACCGGGCGGCCCAGCAGCGTCCAGCCGACCATCTTCGGGATGTGATAGTCGCCCACCGAGACGGCATCGGCGTCGCCGAACGCCCGTTGCGCGGTCTCGGAGGCGGTCCACTCGCCGACCCCGGGCAGCGACGTCAGCGCCTGGCGCGCCTGCGCCGGCGGCCGCGAAGGCAGCCGTTCCAGCGCGGCCGCCCGTCGCGCACAGCCCACCACGGTCTGAGCCCGTCGCGGGTCGACGTTGGCGCGGTGAAACTCCCACGACGGCACGTTGCGCCACGCCTCGGCCGACGGCGGCACCCGCATGCCGGGCGGCGCCGGTCCCGGCGCCGGCGTCCCGTACCGCGACACCAGCACCCGCCACGACCGAAACGCGTCGGCACCGGGCACCCGCTGCTCGATGATCGCCGGGACCAGCGCCTCCAACACCCGCCCGGTGCGGCCCAGCCGCAGGTGCGGGACCCGTCGGTGCGCGGCGGCGACCGTCGGGTCGCGCGGCACGAAGTCCGAGGCGTCGTCCTCGGCACCCAGCAGCGCGGGCAGCGCGTCGAGGAACTCCTCGGCGCCGCCGCCCCACGCCTCGCAGCGGACGGCGTTGGCCGCGGCGCGGCTGATCCGCGCCACGACGGGCCCGCTGGGCAGCAGGCTGGTTTGCCAGATCGCGCCGTCGTCGGCGATCCGGAAACACGGATCCAGCGGGCCGCGGCGAAGCGGCGCCAGCGTGTGCCCGAAGCTGACGGTCCCGGCAAACGTCACCGTACGGGCACCGTTCACGCGGACTCCGAACCCGATTGACCGGCCACTATTTTCCAAGACAGTATTGCGATGTGATGACGCCGTTCGACAACCCGCATGCCGAACTGGCCTGGATGTTCCTGCAGAGCGTAAGCGAGGGCGGCGACACGGAGGAGGGTTTCGCGCTGCTGAGCGACGACTTCACCTACTGGAGCATCATCACCCGCGCGTGTTTCGACAAGGAGACGTTCCGGCGGGCCAACGAGCGGCGCAGGCAAATCGTCGAGATCAACATCGACCTGCGGCGCTGCGTCACCGAGGGCGACACGGTGGTCGTCGAGGCGCAGGCCTCGGGAACGTCGAAGGACGGCGTCGAATACGACACCCCGTTCGTCTGCATCTTCGAGACCCGCGACGGGCAGATCGTGTCGATGCGCGAATACAGCGACACCAAGTCGGCCGCCGTGTTCACCGGTTGAGCCCGATTGGGCCCTACCGATCCAAGACGCTGATCTCGGCCTTGTCGGGGTAGAAGGCGACGTGTCCGGCGATCGCCGCGACCGCCGGGTAGGGCTGCTCGTAGGTCCAGATCGCGTCCTGCACGGTGTCGCCGGCCGAGGTGGTCACGCTGTAGTAGCTGGCGTCGCCCTTGAACGGGCAGTGGGTGCTGGTGTCGGTGCGGGTAAGCCGGTCCCGCACCACGTCGCCCAGCGGAATGTATTGCACCGCAGGCAAAGTCGCCTCGCGCAATTCCAGTGCCGCGGTCGTGTCGGCGATCAGCTCGCCGTTGACGCGAACCTGCACCCGGCCCGGAGTCGGCTCGATGGTGATCGGGTGCCCGGCGCTGGGTTCTTTGATTTCCGGGTGGCTCATGCTCGGTCCCTCCTCAAGACGCGGATACGGGTTTCAACACCGGGCCGTGCTCAACGCTTCCCAATCAGGCCGGCCCGAACGCGTAGCGATGGTATTGCGCCATGTTGGCTACCGCGGGGACCAGCGACATGACCCTGCCCATCGCGCGGTATGCGCGCGGCAACCGCAAGAAATTGTCCGATTCGAACCACCGCACCCAGGACAGCAACCGGATCCCGGGGACCGCCTCGAGGATGTCGCCGGGGCCCTCGATGCCCCAGCGCAGCGTCGATCCGGACCGGCGCACCACCGAGTTCATCCACTGCGACCTGATGCCCAGCCGGTTGAAGGCGTCGAACTGCAGCTCGCCGGACCCGAAGCCGTCGACGACCCGCCGCAGCAACGCCACGCCCTCGCGCTCGCTCAGGTACATGGTCAGGCCCTCGCCGATCATCAGCGCGGGCCGGTCGTGGGGAATCTGGGCAAGCCAGGCCGGATCGGTCACCGACGCGGCGACGACGTGGTGGTGCTCCGCGGCGGGGAAAAGCCGGCGGCACAGCGCGGCGACCTCGGGGTGGTCGACGTCGTACCAGTCCACCTGCGGACCCGGTTGAAGCCGGAAATAGCGGGTGTCCAGCCCGCAGCCCAGGTGCAGGACGACGGCACTGGGATGCGCGTCGAGGAATTGGCGCGCCCACGTGTCGAAGTGCGCCGTGCGGGTCGTCACCGACGGTGAATTGCGCGCGGTGATAGCGGTTTTCGCCCAGTCATAGTCGATCCGCTCGACGATCCCCTTGGCGTAGCGATCGCCCAGAATCGGGTTGGGCGCGTCGGCGTCGAGCGCCTTGGCGTACAGCGTCGCCAGCATCGTCTGCGGCGGTCCGTTGAGGTCGACACGAACTCGGTCCACCGGGCCGAGACTATTCAAGATCAATTGGGTTTGAAAAGATCGCGCGCCGCCGCCGGATCGCGCATCGCGGCCCAGAAGCGGGCGGCCTCGCGGATCGATTCCTCGACCGGGCGTGGCTCCCAGCCCAATTCGCGCATCGCCTTGCTGGCGTCGACGTCGGCCTCGGCGCGCATCATCCGCACCGACGTGAGGCTGAGTTCGGAGTCCTTGCCGGTGAGCCGGGCCCGCAGGCTGCCCAGCGCGCCCAGGGCGTAGAGCACCGGAACCGAGATCGAGCGTCGCGGCGGGGCGACGCCGGCCTCGTCGGCGGCGATGCGGATCACCTCCTTCAGCGGGATCATCTTTTCCGAGACGAGGTACCGCTCGCCGATCCGCCCGTATTCGGCGGCCAGGATCATCGCCCTGGCGGCGTCGTCGACTCCGACGACCTCCAGCTGGATGCCGTCCATCGAGAAGGGCAGCTTGCCGAAGACGGCGCCGGCGATGAACGCGCCGTGCGGGGTCCGGCCCCAGTCCCCGCTGCCGTAGGTCGTCGACACGCACATGGCGACGGCGGGCAGGCCGGTCTCGGCCACGTACCGCATCACCAGGTCTTCGGCCTGAACCCGGGACTGCACATACGGCGTCAGCCGACGGGGGTCGACAACGTCGTCCTCGGTCGCCACGTGGCCGTGGCGGCGGCCCACCGTCGCGTAGGTGCTGGTGAAGATGAACCGGCGCAGGCCGCGCTCCTTGGCCGCGACGTCGAGGACGTTGCGCAGCCCTTCGACGTTGGTGCGAAACAGCGGTGCCGGGTCGCGCAGCCACGCGCGGGTGTCGACGACGCAGTAGTACACGTCGTCGGCACCGTCCATCGCCTCGCGCAGCGTTTCAGAGTCGAACACGTCGCCGTGAAAGCGGGTCAGCTCGAGGTCGTCGATGGCGCGAGTGTTGGCGGTCGGGCGCACCATCGCCCGCACCTCGGCGCCCTCGGCGACGAGCTGGCGGGTGACATGCGACCCGAGAAAGCCGTTGGCGCCGATGACCAGCTTGGGCTTGGTACTCGCTTTCGGGCTCATTTGAGCTCCTCGGCTCCTCCGTATTGCTGCATCCACCGCGCCGCGTCCTCGTCGAGCGTGCCGAGGGCCTGCGCCTTGCGGCACCACTTCAACCCGGCCCGCAGGAAGCGCAGCGGGTTGTAGATGTCCTCCTCGCGGCTCCACAGGCCGTCGCCGGCGTAGGTGATGATCGTGATGTTGGTCGCGCCGATGACGCTGCCGTCGCCGGGGTCGCGCATCGGGTTGTCCAGCTCGAGGATCACCCGCCCGGTTGGGTCGTCGATGACCGACCACAGCGTCGGGAACGCGACCATGTGGCTGCCCGGGAACGTCGTCATCGTCCGCTTGATCCACTCGCGCACTTGATCGCGTCCGTGCATGGTGCCCGCCGCGTGTTCGATGTACTCGACGTCCGGCGTGTACTGCTCGGCCCACGCGTCCCAGTCCCGGGTTTCGGCGGCCCGGGCCACGGTCTCCTCGAATTTCCCGAAGGCGGCGGCCAGTTCGTCGCGGGAGAACGTGCTCACGCGGGCCTCTTCGCAGCGTTGCGGCTCATCGGCGGAGTGTAGCCTGGGCTTCGTTGTGGGCGGCTAAGGAGTACAGGCAATGACGAGCACTCGAAGGGCGATCCTGGCCGGCGGCTGCTTCTGGGGAATGCAGGACCTGATCCGCAAGCAGCCCGGTGTGATCTCGACCCGGGTCGGCTACAGCGGCGGCGACACCCCCAACGCGACCTATCGCAATCACGGCACGCACGCCGAGGCGGTCGAGATCATCTACGACCCCGCGGTCACCGATTACCGCGCGCTGCTGGAGTTCTTCTTCCAAATCCACGATCCGACAACGAAAGACAGGCAGGGCAACGACCGGGGGTCCAGCTACCGGTCGGCGATCTTCTACACCGACGAGGAGCAGAAGAGGGTCGCGCTGGATACCATCGCCGACGTCGAGGCGTCCGGCCTGTGGCCCGGCAAGGTGGTGACGGAGGTGAGCCCGGCCGGGGACTTCTGGGAGGCCGAGCCCGAGCACCAGGACTACCTGCAGCGCTACCCCAACGGGTACACCTGTCACTACGTGCGCCCGGGCTGGAAGTTGCCGCGCCGCGCCACCGCCGACCAATAGGCCGATCAATAGGCCGACCGCTCAGCGCCGGCGCACCACGATCCGTCCCCCGTCCTTGGGGGTGTAGGCAACCCCGCGGCAGTGCCACCGCTCGCCCGGTGCCGACGTCGTCTCGATGGTGAAGTGGCGCAACACCGTTCGAAGCACCACGTCCATCTCCATGTTGGCGAACGCGGCGCCCACACAGCGCCTGGCGCCGCCGCCGAACGGAATCCACGCGAACGTCGGCGGCTTGGTTCCGATGTAGCGGTGCGGGTCGAAGCGCTCCGGGTCGGGGAAGACGTCGGGGTCGTCGTGTATCTGCGCGATGCTGACGATCAGCGAATAGCCCCGCGGAATGGTCCATTCGCCGAGCTGGAAAACCGGCGGATAGACCCGGCGGGCGGCGAAGTCGATCACCGTCCTGGCCCGCTGCACCTCCAGGATCGTCGCCTGGCGAAGCTCGTTGCCGCCGCTGTCGGCCTCCTCCACCAGCGCGGCCAGCAGATCCGGGTGCCGGGTGATCCGCTCGAACGCCCAGCCGAGCGTGGCCGCGGTGGTTTCGTGCCCGGCCGCCAGCAGCGTGAGCAGCTCGTCGCCAATGTCCTTGCGCGACATGATCGAACCGTCGTCGTAGGTGCTGCGCAGCATCAGGGCGAGCACGTCGGTCCGGTTCTCGAAGTCCGGGTCCGCCCGTTCGAGGTCGATCAGCTTGTCGATGACGATGTCGTATTGCCGCCGCCATTGCGCCAGCCGACCCCACGGCGTGAACCGGCCATAGGTCCGCGCCGGCTTCGGCAGCGCCGCCATGCGCGAGCCCAGCGTGACCCACGGCGGGATGAGCCGGCGCAGCTCGTCGAGTTCGGCCCCGTCGGCCCCGAACACCGCACGCAGGATGGCGTTCAGCGTGATGCGCATCGTCGACGGCATCGTCGGGAATGGCCGGCCCTCCGGCCAGTCGGCCGTCTCGCGCAGCGTCTCCTCTTCGATGATGGCCTCGTAGTTCTTCATGCTCTTGCCGTGGAACGGCGGCGCGAGCAGCCGTCGCCGGCGGCGGTGATCGTCGCGGTCGAGCGCGAACACCGAGCCGCTGCCGAACAGCCGGCTCAGGTTGGGCTGGATGTTGCCGAGCTCGTCGGGGCTGGTGGTGAAGATCTGCTTGGCCAGCTCGGGCTCGCCGACGATCACGACGCGGCCGAACATCGGCAGGTGGACCGCGAAGACGTTGCCGTAGCGGCGCGCGAGGCGCTTGATCATCCCCCGCCGCGAGGTGGCGAAGAACAGGCCGCTGATGGCCTTCGGGACCGGTACCGACGGGGGCAGCCTGATCGCTGACGGTGGGGCGGTGACCAGTTCACTCAATGATTGCTCCCAACATCTGCCCCGAAACCGGGCTGGTACCACGGTGTACCACGGGTCTTTACGGGTACGGTACTCTCGAGTACCAAGCCTGACAAGGGTCTACAAGGGTCACCGAAAGGGGCGTCGGCGGTGATATCAGCGGTGACAGCCGATGTACTCGGCGACGCTCCGGCCGCGCCGGACCCGTTCCGGCTGCGCCTGCTCGAAGGCCTGGCCGCCTCGATCGACGAGCGCGGCTATCGCGCCAGCACGGTCGCCGACATCGTGCGCAACGCGCGGACCTCCAAGCGCACGTTCTACGACCACTTCGCCGGCAAGGAACAGTGCTTCCTGGAGCTGCTGAGCACCGACATCGAGAAGCTCGGCGAAAGCATTGCGGCCGCGGTCGATCCGGAGGCCGACTGGCACCACCAGATTCGCCAGGCCGTCGAGGCCTACGTCGGATACATCGAGGCGCGCCCGGCCATCACGCTGAGCTGGATTCGCGAGCTCCCGTCGCTGGGCGCCGTCGCCCGCCCCGTGCAGCGCCGCGGGCTGCAGTTGCTGTCCAGCCTGCTGATCGACCTCAGCGCCAGCCCGGGATTCCGGCGGGCCGACCTGCCGCCGTTGACCGCACCGCTGGCCGTAATCCTGCTGGGCGGGCTGCGCGAGTTGACCGCGCTCGCGGTCGAAGACGGCAGGGCCGTCCGGGAGATCGTCGAACCGGCCGTCGACGCGTCCATAGCCCTGCTGGGTCCGCGACACTAGGCTCAAGCGATGCGGCTATCAACTCGAAACCAGCTCAAAGGCACCATCACCGAGGTCGATCTCGGCAACGTGATGGCGATCGTGAAAGTCAAGCTCGACGGCGGCGACCAGATCGTCACGTCCTCGGTCACCAAGGACGCCGCGACGAGCCTCGGCCTGGCGGTGGGCCAGCCGGCGACGGTGTTCATCAAGTCGACGGAGGTCACGATCGGCGTCGAGTGACGCGGGGCGCCACCCCCGGATAGCGCGACACTTAAATCACGCACACGACACGCCGAAAAGTGGTGCCGTAGTTTAAGTTTCGAGGCGAAGGAACGCCCGGATCCGGTCGAGGACCAGCTCGGGTCGCTGCTCGACGATCCAGTGGCCGGCGTCGTCGACCAGCTCGACCTCGAAATCGCTTATGCGCTCGGCATATCCGTCGGTCAGGTCGGCGGTGATCACCGGGTCCCTGGTGCCGGTCAGCCAGCGGACGGGGACGTTCACGCGCGCGTCGTTGTATTCGCCACGCATCCAGCTCCGCATCTCCTTGGTCTGGAACGAGCGATACCAGCGCGAGCCCGCCTCCGCGTGGCCGGGCTGTTGCATGCACTCGAGGTACATGCGGACGTCGTCCTCGGGGAGTGTGAAACCGCCGCCGACCCAGGAGCCCAGGACCCGGAAGAACCGGGAGTCCGGACGACTGATGATCCGCGGGCCGACGACCGGCAACGAGATCGGGATCTGATACCAGAACCGCCAGATGTTGCGGACCGACGACAGGTCGCGCTTCACCCAGGGTGCCACGGTGTTAACGCCGAAAAAGCCCGTCACCCTTTCCGGGTGGCGCAGCATCAAGATGAACGCGACCGGCCCGCCCCAGTCGTGGGCGACGAGCTTGACCGTCGCGACGCCCAACCGGTCCAGGACGCCCACCAGATCGCCGGCCATCTCGCTCTTCAGGTAGGTGCTGCGCGGCGCGGAACTCCAGCCCGCGCCACGCAGGTCGGGGCACAGCACCCGGTAGCCGTCGGCGGCCAGCGGCCCGATCATCTCGTGCCACTCCCACCAGTTCTGTGGGAAGCCGTGGACCAGCATGACTACCGGCCCGTCGGCCGGACCGGCATCCGCGACGTGGATCGTGACACCATCGCCGACGTCGACGTACCTGTGTTCCAACGCGACAGAGCCGTCCAGTTCGGGCATGGTGACCATGCTCAGAAGGTAGCGGACGCGGCTACGCCAGGAAACGCTCGACGTAGGGCGCGAAGCGCGCGGCCAGGTCCTTCTGCGTCAGGCCGAACATCTCGCACGAGGTTTCGATGTTGCCCAGCCGGCCGCGCCGGTGGCCGGAGAGGTAACCCGCGATCGCCGTTCGCGCCTCCTCGCCGAACGGTTCCCCGGCCAGGTCGTAGACCCGCTCGGCGACGCCGAGTTCGTCGGCCATGAAGTCGTCGAAACGGATGTCGATCGAGCGGTCGGGACCGATGGTGTCGCGATCGCGGACGAGCGCGGACAGCATCCGCTCGAGGCGGTCGATCCAGAACCCAGCGATCCGCCGCACCGGCACCGGGGAGCGGTGCATGCGCGCGGAGTAGGTGATCATCGCGATCATCGACAGCGCCACCGGCACCGGGTCGCGGTGCGTGAACACGACGATGCTGTCGGGGAAGACACGATTGAGCACCGGCACCTGCTCGAGGTGCTGGGGCGACTTGAGCAGCCACCGCCGCCCGCCGCGCAGGAACTGCATCGCCTTGAGTTGCCGCGCCAGGTATTCGTAGTGCGGCGTCTGGTCGTGGGCCTGGTAATAGTCCCGCCACCGGGGCACGTCGGCGAGCGTCTCGAAGAGCATCGTGGAGAAGTCGTTGGCCAGCAACTGGATCTCCTCGTGGACGTGGTCGGTGGTCATCTCGTGCATGAGCGCGAAATGCGGCATCACCGTGTTGATCACGCCGACCGCGACGTCCATCCGCGCCCGCCGCGGGTCCGGCTCTTCGCCGTCTTCGGCCGGCAGCGGGAACGGCTCGTTGCTCTCCCAGTAGGGCATGGTCCGGAACGTGGGCGCCGCGGCCAGCAGGTTGTGCAGGTGGGTGGTGCCGGTGCGGGGCAGCCCGGCGATCACCACCGGAGCCCGCAGCTCGATGTCGTCGATCTCGGGATGCCGCTTGAGCAGGTCGGTGAACAGCAGCCTGTTCTTGAGCAGCTGCAGCAGCTGGCCGTAGAAGTTGACGACGCCGGCGCCGTGCAGCCCGTCGATGTCGCGCAGCGCGGCGAGGTAGACGTCGAGCCTTTCCCGATAGTCCTGCGCGCCGAAATCGTCGAGCCCGGTGTCGGCGCGGGCCTGCGCGTGCAGCGCGTCGGCGTCCAACGGGCAATTCGGGGCCATCGCGGCCATCATGTCGAGGATCTGCTGGGCCTCCGCGGAGAACCGGGGTTGGGCCAGGTCGTCGAGGCGAACGAGAGCGGCTTCGGTCACGGCGACTTATGTTACTCTGAGTTTCGTAATGGTAGTAGACCTCGGCCGGCCCCGTGACCCGCGCATCGACGGTGCGGTACTGGCCGCGACGGCCGAACTGCTCGCCGAGACCGGCTATCCCGGGCTGTTGGTGTCCGCCATCGCCGAGCGGGCCGGCACCAGCAAGCCGGCGATCTACCGGCGCTGGCCGAGCAAGGCGCACCTGGTGCATGAGGCGGTGTTCCCGATCGGTGCCGCGACCGAGATCCCCGACACCGGTTCGCTGCCGGACGACCTGCGCGAAATGGTGCGCCGCGCAATGACTTTCCTGACGACGCCGGCCGCCCGCGCCGCGCTGCCCGGGCTGGTCGGGGAGATGGCGGCCGACCCCACCCTGCATTCGGCGCTGCTGGAGCGGTTCGCCGGCGTCATCGGCGGCGGCCTGGCCGAGCGGCTCGAGGCCGCCGCGGCCGCCGGCGAGGTCCGGGCCGACGTGCCGACCGCCGAATTGGCCTCCCAACTGACCGAGGCCATCGCCGGCATCACGCTCATGGGCCTGCTCACCCGCGCCACCGAGCTCGACGACGCCTGGGTCGACCGCACCACCAGGTTGCTCCTGAAAGGAATCAGCGCATGACCGAACACGAGTCGACCGCCGCGTGGCGGGAGCTACTGGCCACCGTCGACGGGCTTGACCGCTCCTTCCTGGGGGGAGACCGTGCGGTCACCGACGACCGGCACATCGCCGACGGCTACCGCATGCTCGCCACCACGCTCGGGGTGGCGTTCGACACCTACCTGTTCCCCGAGCCCGGTCGCCCGCAGTTCGTGGCGGTCAACACGCCGTTTCGCCGCGACCGCCGGTGGGGCGGCGACAACACCGACGCCTACTACTTCATCTGCCCGGTCGATCCGAACCGGCGTTACCGCATCAGCGGCAACAAGGGTGACAGCGTGTACTTCTCGGTGACCGCCTACAACGAACCGTCGCCCGGCGCCTGGTCGGACCGGGTGGTGGCCATCGTGCGCGACACCGATCTCGACGTCGACGCTGACGGCAACTTCGCCTTCGAGTTCCCTCCGACGCCCGACGCGGCCGTGCTGATGACCCGGGACTACCAGGCCGATCCGCTGACCGGCCGCCCGGTCACGTGGCAGATCGAGGCGCTCGACGAGCCGGACCCGATACGGCACGGCGACGCGGAGACCGCCGCCCGGCTGCGGGCGGCGGCGGCCTGGTTGCGCACGATGTTCGCCATCGTGCCGCTGCCCGTCGGGTCACGGGCCGGCGACGAGCACGCGCTGGGGCACGAGACCGCCCACGCCGCAAACGAATTCGCCGACCCCTACCAGGTGCCCGACGCCAACTTTGGCTGGTCGGCACGCGATGCCTGCTACTCGTACGGCAGCTTCGTGCTCGACGAGGACGAGGCCCTGGTCATCACGCACCGGCCGCCGTTGTGTCGGTTCTGGAACCTGGTGGTGTGGAATCAGTTCATGGCCACCTACGGCGCCTCCGACGCGCGTTGCTCCATCAACGGCCACAGCGCGGTGCCCAACGCCGACGGTTCGGTGACGGTCGTCTTGTCCCGCGGGATGACGTCGCATCCGAATTCGCTGACCGCGCTGGGCTATCCGCGCGGCAACCTCGCCTTCCGCTGGTTCCTCGCCGACGGGGTGCCGGCCCGGCCCGAGGTGAAACTGGTGAAGGCGTCCGAGGCGCCGGCCGCCTCCAACTAACCCGCCGACCGCCTCCACCTAACCCGCCGAGCGTGCAGCTGCTGCGAAATTTTTGCGAAAAAGCCTCCACCAGTTCACGTTCGGCGAAGGTCACTCGGGGAAGGCCAGCTTGACGATCTTGCGGACCACGGTGCCGAACTGCCGCAGCAGCGGGCCCTTGTTGTAGGGGATGCCGTAGCGCCGGCAGATCCGTTCCACCTCGGGGGCGATCTCGGCGTACCGGCGGGCCGGCATGTCCGGGAACAGGTGGTGCTCGATCTGGTGCGACAGGTTGCCGGACATCAGGTGGAAGACCTTGCCCCCGGTCAGGTTCGCCGAGCCCAGCACCTGGCGGAAGTACCACATGCCGCGCGACTCGTCCTTGGTCTCCTCGACGGTGAATTCCTGTGTGCCGTCCGGGAAGTGGCCGCAGAAGATGATCATGTACGACCACACGTTGCGCATCAGGTTGGCCGTCAGGTTGCCGGCGAACACGAACGGCGCGAACGGGCCGGCCAGCAGCGGGAAGGCGACGTAGTCCTTCAGCGTCTGCCGGCGCGTCTTCGCCCAGATCACCCGCAGCACCTCACGCTTGTCGGCCAGCCGGATCTCGCCGGAGCGGATGCGCTCGGTTTCCAGCTCGTGCAGGGCGACGCCGTACTGGAACAACACCATCAGCAGGAACGCGTAGACCGGGTTGCCCAGGAAGTACGGCGTCCAGCGCTGGTCCTCGCTCATCCGCAGGATGCCGTAGCCGATGTCGCGGTCCATCCCCACGATGTTGGTGTGGGTGTGGTGCATGTAGTTGTGCGAGTGCCGCCACTGGTCGGCCGGGCAGGCGGTGTCCCATTCGAACGAGCGCCCGGAGATCGTCGGGTCACGCATCCAGTCGTACTGGCCGTGCATGATGTTGTGCCCGATCTCCATGTTGTCCAGGATCTTCGCGATGCCGAGCATCCCGGTCCCTAGCAGCCAGGCCGGGGGCAGGAACAACAGCACGCGTCCACCGACCTCGAGCGCGCGCTGCGCCTTGATGACCCGGCGGATGTAGTCGGCGTCCTGCTCGCCGAGGTCGGTCATCACGCGTTCCTTGATGGCGTCGAGCTCGCGGCCGAAGGCGTCGGCCTGCTCGGGGGTCAGGGTGATCGTGTTGTGAGTCATGGTTTTCCTCCTAGAGGGATAGGTCGACGTCGCCGACGGGGACGGACACGCAGATCTGCACGTCCTCGTCCGGGGCGGTGGAGACGGCGCCGGTGACCAGGTTGCGCACGGTGCCGGCGGTCTTGCGTCGGGTGCAGGTGTGGCAGATGCCCATGCGGCAGCCGTTGTCGGGCGTCAGGCCCGCCGACTCGGCCTGTTCCAGCAGCGAGCGGCCGTCGTCGACGACGTCGATCCCGCTGTCCGCGAACGTGACTCGGCCGCCCGACGGGTTCGCCGGGGCCTCGAACGACGGCGGCACGAAGCTCTCGTAGTGGACGTTGTCGCAGTGTTGCCGCACCGCGTCGAGCAAAGCGGTTGGCCCGCAGGCGAATACGGCGTTTGGCGCGGGCATGGCCTCGGCCAGGTGCTCCGGCCCGAAGCGGCCGGCCAGGTCGCCGTCCCGCGATCGGGTGTAGCCGTGCAGCACCCGCACGCCCGGCAGATCATCGTGGGCGGCCAGCTCGTCGCGGTAGCACGCCTCGACGGGGTTGCGGGCGTAGTGGATGAACGCGATCTCGCCGCCGCGGGTCCGCGGGTGCCGCTCGGCGACCAGCGTGCGCAGCATCGCCATGACGGGCGTGATGCCGCTGCCGCCGGAGACGAACAGTATGCGTCGCGGTCGTTGCACCGGCAACACGAAGTCGCCGCCGACGCCGTCCAGGCCGACCACCATGCCGCGGCGGGCGCGCTCGTACAGGTGGGTCGAGACCAGCCCGCCGTCGTGGTGACCGATCGTCAACTCGAGGTGCGAGTCGCCCTCGGCGTTGGCGGGTGAATAGCAGCGGGTGTGCCGGCGGCCGTCGATGTCGACGGTGAGGTTGACGTACTGCCCCGCCCTGATGGTGTGCGCGGCCGTGAAGGCCTCGTTCGGGGCAAGGGTGAGGGTGACGCTGCGCGGGGTGGTCCTGCGGACGTCGACGACTTTGGCGCGGGCCTGTCCCAGCGTCCACGTCGGCGCCACCAGCTCGGTGTAGCGGTCGACGCCGTGCGGGCCGGTGAGCAGGTCGACCAGGTCGGAACCCAGGACCCGCTTCTGGAAAGCTTTGACAAAGCCGCGACCGGAGGTCTGAGCGGTTTGAGTGAACATATGTACACCGTGCTGCCGTGGGCCGCAGCTAGTCAAGGGTTTCTAGGCTTCTGTGGTAGGGTTCACAACAGTGAACAGTCGTACTCCTGGCTCACGGTCGCACCGGTCCGGCCGTGAGCGCTCACGCGAAAGCCCCTCGCGCGGAGAGCGCAAGGAGGCGACCCGGCGCGCCATCATCGCCGCGGCACTCAAGCTGCTGCAGGACCGCAGCTTTTCCAGCCTGAGCCTGCGTGAGGTGACCCGCGAGGTCGGCATCGTGCCCGCTGCGTTCTACCGCCATTTCGAGTCGATGGAGGCGCTCGGGCTGGTGCTGATCGACGAGTCGTTTCGCATCCTGCGCGACACGCTGCGCGAGGCGCGGGCGGGCAAGCTCGACCCGAACCGGGTCATCGAATCGTCGGTCGAGATCCTGGTCGCCAGCGTCGCCGAGCGACGCGAGCACTGGCGGTTCATCGGCCGGGAACGCAACAGCGGCCTGTCGGTGCTGCGCTACGCCATCCGCACCGAGATCCGGCTGATCACCTCCGAGTTGGCCACCGACCTGGCGCGCTTCCCCCGGCTGCACGAATGGAGCACCGAGGACCTCAACGTGCTGGCGACGCTGTTCGTCAACGCGATGATCGTCGTCGCCGAGGCGATCGAGGACGCCCAGAGCGCCGAGGCGCTCGAAGACATCCGCCGGCTCGCGGTCAAACAGCTGCGGATGATCGCCGTCGGTATCGCGGGCTGGCGCAGCGGCCCGTGATCGGCGGCCGCTACCGCGGCGCCCGCCACATCGCCCACATCGTCGGGCCGCCGTCGGGCAGCACGATCTCGCCGGTCACCGTGAACCCGAAACGCTGGTAATACGGCACGTTTTCGAGTTTCGTCGACTCGAGATACGCCGGGCAGTGCTCGGCGTCGCAGCGGTCCAGCCGCGACCGCATCAGGACCTGCCCGAAGCCACGGCCGCGGACCGTCGGGTCGCTTCCGATCACGGCCAGATACCAGTGCGGCTCTTCGGGGTGGACGCGTTTCATCAGTTCCTGGACCGCGCGTCCGCGCATGGAACGCAGCCCGAACACCCGCAGGAACGTCGGTGTCATCGCCAGCTTTCCCCGGCGCGTCTCCAGCCAGTGGTTCGGCGGGTCCCACAGTGCCGCCGCGCCGATCCCCGGCCCGTCGCAGGCCACCTCCACGCCGCCGAGCGCCAGGTGGTGATGGCGGGTCATCGTCGTGAACAACCGGCGCAGGTGCGCGATCCGCGGCTTCTCGTCGGGAAGGAGCCAGACCATCACCGGGTCGTCGTAGAACGCCCGGGCCAGGGTGCGGGAAAGCTCGCCGACGTCGGCTCTGCGCGCCGGGCGCGGCTGCGGGCTCACCCCGGCAGACTACGAGACGAAGCCGGCCGTCCCGAAACCGGTGTGTCGGGCCGCGCGACGGGTATCCGGAGCCGATGGCTGACATCTCGCGGCGGGTGTTCGGGCGGATGGCCGCCGGGGCGGGCATGCTCGGGACCACCGGGCTGTCCGGTGGCTGCGGCAAACGGGGCGCCGATCACGGCCAGCCCGCCGCGGGGCCGCCGGCGGGCAAGGGCGTGGGGTTTGTGCTCTCGCACGAGCAATTCCGCACCGATCATCTGGTGGCGCAGGCCCGGGCGGCCGAGGAGGCCGGTTTTCAGTACGTGTGGGCCAGCGACCACATCCAGCCCTGGCAGGACAACGAGGGCCATTCGATGTTCCCGTGGCTGACGCTGGCGCTGGTGGGCGCCAACACCACCCGCGTCTCCTTCGGTACCGGGGTGACCTGCCCCACCTACCGCTATCACCCGGCGACCGTGGCGCAAGCCTTCGCCTCGCTGGCGATGCTGTATCCGGGCAGGGTGTTCCTGGGCCTGGGCACGGGCGAGCGGCTCAACGAACAGGCCACCACCAACGCGTTCGGCAACTACGCCGAGCGCCACGACCGGTTGGTCGAGGCCATCGGGGTGATCCGCCAGCTGTGGAGCGGTTCACGAATATCGTTCGCCGGCCGCTACTTTCAGACGAACGCCCTGAAACTCTACGACGTGCCTCCCACGCCGCCACCGATTTTCGTCGCGGCCGGCGGGCCCAAGAGCGCGAAGCTGGCCGGTCGGTACGGCGACGGGTGGATCACTCAGGCCCACGACGTCACCAACCCCAAACTGCTCGCCGCGTTCGGCGCCGGCGCGCACGCCGCGGGGCGCGACCCCGCCGGCATGGGTAAGCGCGCCGAGATGTTCGCCGTCGTCGGCGACGGCGCCGCGGCCGGGCGCGCCGCCGTGCTGTGGCGGTTCACCGCCGGGGCCGTCGACCAACCCAATCCCGTCGAGATCCAGCGCGCCGCCGAGTCGAACCCGATCGACAAGGTACTGGCGAATTGGACGGTGGGCACCGACCCCGCCACGCACATCAAGGCCGTGCAGGCGGTGCTCGACGCCGGCGCCGTGCCGTTCCTGCATTTCGCGCAGGACGACCCAATCAGCGCGATCCAGTTCTACCGCGCCAACGTCCTGCCCAAGCTGCGCTGAGCACGAAAAGCGTTGGTGTGCTTCATATCTGGTAGTCAGGAGATGTAGCGGACGATGCTTTCGGCCACACACGCCGGCTTCGGCGACCCGTCGATCTCGACGGTGGTCGACACGATCGCCTGCACGGCGCCGTTGCCGAGGTCGTCGACGCTGACCAGTGAGCTCTGCGCGCGCACCCGGGACCCGACCGGCACCGGTGCGGGAAAGCGAACCTTGTTGAGGCCGTAGTTGATCGCGAGCTTGATGCCGTTGACCGTATAGATCTGGTGCTGCAGGCGCGGCAGCAGCGACAACGTCATGAAGCCGTGCGCGATGGTGCCGCCGAACGGGCCCTTGGCCGCCCTCTCCGGGTCGACGTGGATCCATTGGTGGTCGCCCGTCGCATCCGCGAACAGGTTGACGTCCTCCTGAGTGATGGTCACCCAGTCGCTCTGCCCGAGGCTCTCGCCCGCCGCGGCGGCGAGGTCGGCGACTGACTCGAAGGTGCGCATTCGGTGTTCTCCTTCGTCGTGGTACCAAGCAGACTATCCGGCCGCCTCGGCCGTGTTTCCGCGGCGGCCGTCGCGGGAACGCCATGTCGACGAACCCGCCGAGCGTCAGCAACACGGAAAGGGATTCCGACATGCGCAAGGGCCACAAGACCGAGGCCGACGTCGAGCCCGAGGTCCACGAATCGCGGTCGCGCGCCCGCAAGGGCGACGACGACGGCACCTACGTGGGGGCGGCGGGCCCCGATGACGCCATCGACGCCGGCGAAACCGGCGCCGAAGCACGCAGCCGACGCCGCTGAGGCTTTGACCGTGAATCCTTGGCTTTCGGTGTGAATCGTGGGCGGTGAAATCGCGCCGTAGTCCCGCTGTGGGTGCACACCGAAAGCCCTGGGCTCACGCTCGATGGCCGGGCTAACACGCCAGGCTCAGGAACAGTTTTTCCAGCTCATCGACCGACACAGCCGGCCGGCCCGCCGGCCTGAACCTCGGTCGCCATCACGCCTTTCCCAGCATACCCCACTGGGTATATACCTAACGCTGGCTGATACCCCACCGGGTATGGTATTACTGGTTTGGCGGTGTGTGCCTGCCGGCCCCCGAGGTGCAGGCCAAATGGCCCTATCGGCGAGAGCGGCGGCGGCTGAAACTCCCTACCAGAGACCACGAGCGAAAGGAAACGTCAGTGTCCACGTTTCTGAAGCGGGCTTGGGTGCCGCTTGTCGTCGTGGCGGCGGTCGCGCTGGGCGGTGTCGCCGTCGACCGGCTCCGCGGCGTCTTCGGCTCCGACGCGATCTTCACCGCGACGGGCAGCGGCGCCGCACCGCTCGAGCCCTCGCACATCAAGCGGGTGACCTACGAGGTGTACGGGCCCAGTGGCACGACGGGAAGCGTGAGCTACCTGGACAAGAACGCACAGGCGGAACAGGTGAACTTCACCACCCTGCCGTGGACTCTCACCGTCACGACGACGGTTCCTGCCGTCATCGCGAGCGTGGTGGCACAGGGCAACAGCGACGACATCGGGTGCCGCATCAGCGTCAACGGTGAGGTCAAGGACGAGCGGTCCTCGGCCGGGCGCCATGCCCAAACTTCCTGTCTGGTGAAAGCCGGATGAACACCGACGACGACGCCCGTCCGAAATTCATGCGATTCGTCCACAGGTTCGCGTGGCCGATCATCATCGGATGGCTACTGCTCACCGTGGCCTTGAACGTGCTTGTGTCGCCGATCGAGTCCGTCGCGCGAAACCATGCGGTGACGATGTCGCCCCAAGATGCGCCGGCGATGATCGCCGCCAAACGCATCGGCGCAACCTTCCACGAGTCGGACTCCGACAGCACCGCGATGATCGTCCTGGAGAGCGACGGGCAACTCGGTGACCAGGCGCACCGCTACTACGACGGCCTGGTGCAGATGCTGCGGGCGGACCCCAAGCACGTCCAGCACGTCCAGAACGTGTGGGGCGATCCGCTCACCGCCGCCGGTGTTCAGAGCCGCGACGGGAAAGCCGCCTATGTCCAACTCAACCTGGCCGGTAACCAGGGCAGCACCCTGGGCAACCAGTCCGTCGACGCGGTGCGCAAGATCGTCGAGAAGTCCGAGCCCCCGCACGGGCTCAAGGTCTACGTCACCGGCCCGGCCCCCCTGACGACGGACATGAACGAGGCCGCCGACAAGAGCATGTTCAAGATGATGGGCGTCACGGGCGTGGTCATCATGGTCATGCTGTTCATCGCCTATCGATCCGTCAGCACCGTGCTGCTGGTCCTCGTCATGGTCGGTTTCGAAATGGGCACGGCGAGGGGGCTTGTCGCGCTGCTCGGAAGCCACCAGCTCCTGGGGTTCTCGACGTTCGTCGTTGCGATGTTGTCCTCGTTGGCGATTGCGGCGGGAACCGATTACGCCATCTTTCTCATCGGCCGCTACCAGGAGGCGCGGCAGGCCGGCCAGGACCGAGAAACGGCCTACTACACCATGTTCCGCGGAACCTCGCACATCATCTTGGGCTCGGGGTTGACCATCGCGGGGGCCACGTTCTGCCTCCACTTGGCGCGCCTGTCGTACTTCAAGGCGCTCGGCATTCCGTCCGCCCTGGGCCTGCTCGTCGTCGTCGCGGGGGCCATGACCGCCGCGCCGGCCGTGGTGGCGGTGGCCAGCCGGTTCGGCCTGCTCGACCCGAGACGGATGATCAAGACGCGCGGGTGGCGCCGCGTCGGCACGGCCACCGTACGGTGGCCGGGCCCGGTTTTCGCGGCCTCGCTGGTGATCGCGATCGTCGGCATCCTGATCATGCCGAGCATGAAGGTCAGCTACAACGACCGCTATTACATACCCGGCGGCCTGCCGTCGAACGTCGGATATGCGGCCGCGGAGCGCCACTTCAGCGCCGCCACTATGAATCCCGACATCCTCATGCTCGAAAGCGACCACGACATGCGGAACAGTGGCGACATGATCATCCTGGACAGGGTTGCCAAGGAGGTCTTCGCGTCGCCCGGAATCGCGATGGTGCAGAGCATCACCCGGCCGCTCGGCGGCCCGATCGAGCACACTTCCATACCGTTCCAGATCAGCGCCCAGTCGATTCCCATCCGGCAGAACCTTCAGTTCATGAGGGACCGCATGGACGACATGCTCAAGATGAGCGACGACCTCGGCGCCATGATCGCCTCGATGCAGCGGATGCAGGGCTTGATCGGCCAGATGAGCGGTGCGACCCATCACATGGTCGGCGACATGCACGAGATGCAAGCCACCCTGGACGAGATGCGCGACCACCTCGCCGACTTCGACGATTTCGCTCGGCCGCTCCGCAGCTATCTGTATTGGGAACAACACTGTTTCAACATCCCCGTGTGCTGGGCTACGCGGTCGGTCTTCGAGGCGATCGACGGCGTGGACAAGTTCAGCGAGAACATGAGCACGCTCATCAAGGACGTCGGCAGCGTCGACGCGATACTGCCGCAGCTGCTCGCCGAGTTCCCGCCGATCATCGCCATCGCAAAATCGATGCAGGGCACCCTGCTCACGATGCACAGCAGCTTCTCCGGTCTGGTCACGCAAATGTCGCAGATGACCGACACCGCGAGCGCAATGGGTCAGGCGTTCGACGCCTCCCGCAGTGGCGACTACTTCTATCTGCCGCCGGAAGCGTTCCAGAACCCCGACTTTCAGCGTGGTCTGAAGCTTTTCCTGTCGCCGGACGGCAAGGCCGCGCGCTTCATCATCACCCACGCGGCGGATCCGGCGACCCCGGCGGGCATCTCGGCGGTGATGGGGGAACTGTCCGCCGCGCATCATGCGGTGAAGGGGACAAACCTGACCGGCGCCAAGTTCTACCTCGCCGGCACGGCGGCGATCTATCGCGACATCCAGGCCGGCTCCCATTACGACCTGCTGATCGTGGGACTCGCCGCGATCACGCTGATCTTCGTCGTCATGGTGATCATCACGCGGGCGCTGGTCGCGTCGCTGGTGATCGTCGGCACGGTGCTGCTGTCGCTGGGGGCCGCGTTCGGTCTCTCGGTGTTGGTGTGGCAACACCTGTTCGGTCTCGAATTGAACTGGATTGCACCGGTTTTCGGGTTGATCATCCTGCTGGCCGTCGGATCCGACTACAACCTGTTGCTGGTGTCGCGGTTCCAGGAGGAGGTCGGTGCGGGGCTGCGAACCGGCATCATCCGATCGATGGGAGAAACCGGCGGCGTCGTCACTGCGGCGGGCCTGGTCTTCGCGTTCACCATGATGTCGATGGTCGCCAGCGACCTGCGCTCGATCGGCCAGGCCGGCAGCACGATCGGTCTCGGCCTACTGTTCGACACGTTGATCGTGCGCTCGCTGATGACGCCGTCGATCGCCGCGCTGCTCGGTCGGTGGTTCTGGTGGCCGCTGCGGGTGCGGCCGCGCCCGGCGAGCTCCATGCTGCGGCCCTTCGGCCCGCGCCGCCTCGTTCGTTCCCTACTTCTCGGTGAGGACGGGGATGCGCCGGCGCCGACCACCGAACCCCGGAAAGTCATGGCTTCGTCGGTGGGTGAGACCGCGGGCGCAAGATGACGGTGTGAGGCTGCTGCTGATCGCCGACACCCACGTCCCGCGACGCGCCCGCGACCTGCCCGCCAAGGTGTGGGACGAGGTCGCCGGCGCCGACGTCGTCGTGCATGCCGGGGACTGGGTGGCGCCGGAATTGCTCGACGAGCTGGAAGCCCGGGCCGCCCGGCTGGTGGCCTGCTGGGGAAACAACGACGGGCCCGCGTTGCGCCGACGGCTGCCCGAGCGCGCCGACGCGGTGCTGGACGGGCTGCGCCTCACCGTGGTCCACGAGACGGGCGCCGCGGCGGGCCGGGAGGCGCGCATGTCGCGGCTCTACCCGGACACCGACGTGCTGGTGTTCGGCCACAGCCACATCCCTTGGGACACAACGGCACCCACGGGGTTGCGACTGCTCAATCCCGGCTCCCCCACCGACCGGCGCCGGCAACCGCACTGCAGCTACATGACCGCGAGTGTCGACAATGGCGTACTCATCGGCGTCACCCTGCATCGCCTGGACAAGTAACGCGGTTCCGACAGCCGATTGTGACCCGATCGCAACGATTTCGGGCCGACATCGAATCGTTAGCCAACCGCGACTTCGAACTGCGGCCGTGACAGCCGGATTGCCCGCCCGCCCTGTGTTTGACTCCCCGAGAACGGATTCGACCGCGCCTTGCGGCAGATGAAAGTTGAGATGGGGTAGGAGCTATGTCGTTCTTCGAGCAAGTGCGGAAGTTGCGTGGCGCAGCGGCGGCCATGCCGCGCCGACTGTCCATCGCGGCTGTGGGGGCTGCCCTGCTGACCGGTCTGGTCGGTTTCGTCGGCGGCTCGGCGACCGCGGGGGCATTCTCCAAGCCGGGTCTGCCAGTGGAATATCTGGAGGTGCCATCGCCGTCGATGGGCCGCAACATCAAGGTTCAATTCCAGGGCGGTGGCCCGCACGCGGTTTACCTGCTCGACGGCCTGCGCGCCCAGGACGACTACAACGGCTGGGACATCAACACCCCGGCGTTCGAGGAGTACTACCAGTCCGGCCTGTCGGTGATCATGCCCGTCGGCGGCCAGTCCAGCTTCTACAGCAACTGGTACCAGCCGTCGCAGGGCAACGGCCAGAACTACACCTACAAGTGGGAGACGTTCCTGACCCAGGAGATGCCCACCTGGTTGCAGGCGAACAAGCAGGTTTCGCCGTTCAACAACGCGGTGGTGGGCCTGTCGATGTCGGGCGGCTCCGCATTGATCCTGGCCGCGTACTACCCGCAGCAGTTCCCCTACGCGGCGTCGCTGTCGGGCTTCGTCAACCCGTCCGAGGGCTGGTGGCCGACGCTGATCGGGCTGGCGATGACCGACTCGGGCGGCTACAACGCCAACAGCATGTGGGGTCCGTCCACCGACCCGGCGTGGAAGCGCAACGACCCGATGGTGCAGATTCCGCGGCTGGTCGCCAACAACACCCGGATCTGGGTGTACTGCGGCAACGGCACGCCCAGCGACCTCGGTGGCGACAACATGCCGGCGAAGTTCCTGGAGGGCCTCACGCTGCGCACCAACGAAACCTTCCAGAACAACTACGTGGCCGCGGGTGGACGCAACGGCGTGTTCAACTTCCCGGCCAACGGGACGCACTCGTGGCCCTACTGGAATGCCCAGCTGGTCGCGATGAAGCCCGACATCCTGCAGGTGCTCAACGCCGGCAACAACTCGGCCTGACGGCGACCGAACACCCCGAGTCGGCATCGGCAGCAGCGCCCCGGTCAGCGCTGCTGCCGATGCTTTTCGACGGCTAATCCAGCAGGGCCCGCCGATCCTGGTGGAAGTAGGTGTATCCGGTGGGTTGTCGGTGGTGACGGTTAGGTTGCCTGGGTGTCGCGTTTCCGGTTGCTTCCGACTGCTGAGCAGGTGGTGGTGTTGGCCGAGCATTGTCGCCATGCCCGGTATGTGTGGAATTTGGCGGTCGAACAGCAGCGGCACTGGCAGCCGGGTCGGCGCGCGCCGGGCTATAACGAGCAGTGCGCGCAGTTGACTGCGGCCCGTGCCGAATACGAGTGGTTGGCGGCGGGCTCGCAGACGGTGCAGCAGCAGGCGTTGCGGGATTTCGCTCAGGCGATGCGCAACTTTTTCGCTGGAACGCATCGCCGCCCGACGTGGCGCAAAGCCGGTGTGCATGAGGGCTTTCGGCAGGTCGCGGTGAAAACCCATCACGTTGAGCGCCTGAACCGCCGGTTCGGTCGGGTGTGGGTGCCCAAGATCGGCTGGATCCGGTTCCAGCTGTCGCGGCCGGTCCCCGAGAGTGTGAAGTCCTACCGGGTCACCTGTGATCGGGCGGGCCGCTGGCACATCGCGTTCGCCCACGCACCTGAACCTATTCCCGGGCCCTGCGACGGCTCCGTGGTGGGTATCGACCGCGGCGTGACGGTGGCGGCCGCGTTGTCGACCGGTGAACTGCTCTATGCCCCCGGCCTGAGCCGCGGCGAGGCCAAGCGCGTGAAGGTGCTGCAGCAGCGCCTGGCCCGCGCCCAACGTGGTTCCAACCGGCGCGCTCGCACCAAACGCGCGATCGCCAAACTCAAGGCCCGTGAGACCGACCGACGCAAGGACTGGGTCGAAAAGGCCACCACCGACATCGCGCGGCGGTTCGAAACGATCCGCATCGAAGCCCTTGATGTGCGTGCGATGACGCGCTCTGCGCGCGGAACGGTGGAGCACCCCGGTGTGGGAGGTGCCGCCAAACGCGGCCTGAACCGGGGGATCAGGCGCAGCTGTTGGGGCCTGCTTGCTGCGCGTTTGCATGACAAAGCCTCTGGCCGGGTCGAGGAGGTCCCTGCCGCGTACACCTCGCAACAATGCGCCGTGTGTGGGCACGTTGCTCCCGGAAACCGTAAGAGCCAAGCGGTTTTCGAGTGCCAAGCTTGCACTGCGGGGCCATGCAACGCGGACGTGAACGCCGCACGCAACATCGCCGCCGGACGGGCGGTGACAGCACGGGGAGACCTCGGCGCTAGCCGGTCTACGAACCGTGAACCTCAACTCTGCTCTCCCGCCGCATAGGTAGTGGGACGGGGTTGGAATCCTCTGGCCACAGCCAAAGGAGGACGTCAAGAACGTGACGAAGTAGCCGGCGGCGGCGGCGCGGCGCCGGCGGCGGAGTGGGTGAACGCGGTCGCGCCGAGCACCCCGGCCAGCCCCGCCAGCACCCACGACAACCGCGCCTCGCTGTCGAAAACCTCGCTCGCCACACCGACATGCTTGCAGAGCGCGCCGGTGCACGCAGCGAGGACGAGGTCAGGCGGTGGTGAGCCGCGCGATGGACCGCAGCGGGATCGGCAGCCACCCGGGCCGGTGCCGCGACTCGTAGCCGGCCTCGTAGACCGCCTTGTCGAGCTCGTAGGCCGCCAGCAGCAACGCCGAATCCCGCGGGTCGGTGCCCGACCCGGCGGCGTAGCCGTCGCAGAAGGCGGTCCGGTTGCGCTCCACCCATTCGCGGGCGCGGGCGGCCAGCTGCTTGTCCGTGTTTTGAGAGCCCTGGTCCACCAGCTGCCCGTAGGCGGCGTACTCGAACGAGCGCAACACCCCGGCCACGTCGCGCAGCGGCGAGTCCGGCGCCCGGCGCTCGTCCAGCGGCTGACCCGGCTCGCCCTCGAAGTCGATCAGCAGCCAGCTCTCCGGGGTGCGCAGCACCTGGCCCAGGTGCAGGTCGCCGTGTATCCGCTGCACGGTGATCGTCTCGCCGGCGAGCTTGGCGAACCGCTGCTCGATCGTGGGCGCGTACTCCTGCAGCTCCGGAACCAGCGCCACGGTCGACGACAGCCGCGCCAGCACGTTGTCCAGCGGGAAGGTCACCTGCGCGGTCCCGAGGCACTCGGCCAGGGTGGCGTGCACGGATGCGACGGCCTCGCCGAGCCGGTTCGACTCGCCGGCGAAGTCGCCGCCGACCTCGTGGGCGTACAGGTCGCCCTCGGCGAACAGGTCCCGGACGCTGGCGGTGGCCATCGCCCAGCCCTCGGCCGCGTTGGACGCGAACTCGGTGACCATGCCCAACGGGCACGTCTGGTCGCCGAACACGTCGGGCGCGTCGATCTCGTAGGTGCCCAGCAGCCGGGCCACGTGCGGGTTGCCGGCGCGACCCAGCGCCCGGTTCAGTTCGATGTCGGGGTTGATGCCGCTGCTGACGCGGCGGAACACCTTGAAGATCGCGTCCCGGTCGAAGATCACGCTGGTGTTGCTCTGCTCGGCGTCCGAGACGTGCGGCATGGCCTCGAGCGGCAGTTCGACGCCGGGCTCCTTGACGAAGCGCAGCTGCGCGCCGGACGCGTCGCGCTCGGCCGACGAGTCGATCAGCGACAGCAGAAACCGCGGCGCGTCCTCGTCGTAGAGGGCGTCGAACCCGGTCCGGTCGTCGGCGGCGCCGATGGTGGCCACGGTGCTGTATTCGGACAGCGGCGCGAAGTCCCACCCGACGATCACCTGGTAGCGGTCCGCGGAACCGTTGGAGTAGTGCGCGTCGACCAGGACCAGGTCGAGATCCTCCCGGAGCCCGACGACGACCCCGGCCTCGGCGGAGACCAGTTCCCGGTTGCGGCCGGCGTACCAGCGTTGCTGCGGCAGCCACTCGGACCAGGGCAGCTTGTGCGGGGAAGTCATGCGTTCTCCTCGGACGGGGACAGCTGGAACCAATAGAACCCGTGTCCCGGCAGGGTCAGCAGGTAGGGCAGGTGCCCGATGCGTGGGAATTCCACGTGCCCGGTCAGCTCAATCGGGGTGTACCCGCTCCAGTGCTGCAGGCTCAGCTCGATGGGCTGCGGAAAGCGCGACAGGTTGTTGACGCAGAGCACGGTGTCGCCGTCGTCGGCGGCCTGGCGCACGAAGGCCAGCACCGACGGGTTCGACCCGCCCAACTCCTCGAAGATGCCGATGGCGAAGGCGTTGTGCCGGCGCCGCACCGACAGCATCATGCGGGTGAAGTTGAGCAGCGACGTCGAGGTGTCGCGTTGGGCCTCCACGTTGACGGCCTGGTAGCCGTAGACGGGGTCCTGGCTGGGCGGCAGGTAGAGCCGGCCGGGGTTCGCGGTGGAAAAGCCGGCGTTGCGGTCCGGCGTCCACTGCATCGGGGTGCGCACCCCGTCGCGGTCCCCCAGCCAGATCACGTCGCCCATGCCGATCTCGTCGCCGTAGTAGAGGACGGGTGAGCCGGGCAGCGACAGCAGCAGCGCGGTGAACAGCTCGATCTGGTTGCGGTCGTTGTCCAGCAGCGGCGCCAGCCGGCGACGGATCCCGACGTTCGCCTTCATCCGCGGGTCCTTGGCGTACTCGGAGTACATGTAGTCGCGCTCTTCGTCGGTGACCATCTCCAGCGTCAACTCGTCGTGGTTGCGCAGGAAGATCCCCCACTGCGCCAGGTCGGGGATCTCCGGCGTCTGCGCCAGGATCTCCGAGATCGGGAACCGGGACTCCCGGCGGACCGCCATGAAGATGCGCGGCATCAGCGGGAAGTGAAACGCCATGTGGCATTCGTCGCCGCCGGTGCTGGGGTCGCCGAAGTACTCGACCACGTCGGCCGGCCACTGGTTGGCCTCGGCCAGCAGCACCCGGCCGGGAAACTCGTCGTCGACGACCTTGCGGACCCGCTTGAGGAACGCGTGCGTCTCGGGCAGGTTCTCGCAATTGGTGCCCTCCCGCTCGAACAGGTAGGGCACCGCGTCTAACCGAAACCCGTCGATGCCGAGTCCGAGCCAGAAGCGGATCACGTCGATCATCGCTTCTTGCACGCCCGGGTGGTCGTAGTTCAGGTCCGGCTGGTGGGAGAAGAACCGGTGCCAGTAGAACTGGCGGCGGACCGGGTCGAACGTCCAGTTCGACTCCTCGGTGTCGACGAAGATGATCCGCGCGTCGGTGTAGCGCTCGCTGGTGTCGCTCCACACGTAGTAGTCGCCGTACGGCCCATCGGGATCGCGGCGCGACTCCTGAAACCACGGGTGCGACTCGGAGGTGTGGTTCATCACCAGGTCGGTGATCACCCGGATCCCCCGCTCGTGGGCCGCGTCCAGCAGGTCGACGAAGTCGTCGACCGTCCCGAACTCGGGCAGCACCTTGTAGAAGTCCCGGATGTCGTAGCCGCCGTCGCGCAGCGGGGAGTCGTAGAACGGCGGCAGCCAGATGCAGTCGATCCCGAGCCACTGCAGATAGTCCAGGCGGTCGATGAGCCCCCGCAGGTCACCCTGCCCGTCCGCGTCGGCGTCCCGGAAGGCCCGGACCAAGACCTCGTAGAACACCGCGTGCTTGAACCACGTGGGGTCGGCGGGCAATGCGGCGGCATTGTCGAAATCCTCGACGTCCGGATGCTCGACCACGCCGCCCTCGACGCGACTGCCCTCCGCGGGATCGTGCTCGACAGCGTCTCGTGCGTCGTTCATCGCTTCCACGATGCCACGTGTACCCGAGGCGCGACTTCGGGAACCACCCGGGCAAACTCGCCGGGCGGCAACCGAATTAGCGAGCCGCCCGGCGATACCCGTGCGCGGGTCAGGCCGGGGGCCCCTCCGCCGCCGTCACGTTCACGGTGCGCTCTCCGACGCCGTTGCTGCGCAGGTGCACGGCGAGGGTGTCGCCCGGGTGATGCGGGACGAGCGCCTCCGTCATCGCGGTGGCCCCGTTGATCGCGACGTTGTCGAGGCCGACGATGACGTCACCCGGCACGATCCCGGCCGCGGCCGCCGGACCGGTCGCGACCACGCGCTCGACCCGCGCGCCGTTGCCGCCGTTGTCCATCACGCCCAGGCCGAGGAAGGCCGTCGGCCCGATGTGCACGGTGTTCGACCCGGCGCCCGACCGGATCTGGTTGGCGACCCCCATCGCGGTGCCGATCGGAATGGCGAACCCCTGGCCCTTGGACATCTTGTAGCTGTCGGTGGCGGCGGTGTTCATGCCGATCACCTGCCCGTTGCCGTTGACCATCGGCCCGCCCGAGTCGCCCGGCCTGATCGGCGCGTCGGCCTGGATCAACCCGCCCAGCGTCTCGTTGGCGCCGGTGAGGGTGTCGGTCGCCGAGACGGTCTGGTTGAGCGCGACGACCTTGCCGGCCACCGCGCTGGGCGTCCCGCCCTGGCCACCGGCGTTGCCCAGCGCGACGATCGGGTCACCGATCGCGACGCCGTCGCCGATGTTGGCGGCGGGCAGGCCGCCCCCGCCGCGCAGCTGCAGGACGGCGACGTCGGCTGTCCGGCTGTAGCCGATCACGTCGACGCCGTAGGTCTGCCCGTTGCCGACGGCGAACGCGCTGATGTCGGTGGCGCCCGAGATCACGTGGTTGTTGGTCAGCACGACGCCGCCCGGATCGATGACGATGCCGGTTCCCGCCCCGACGGCGTTGTTGTAGCCGAACTTGGTGCTGATGTCGACCACCTGCGGCCCGACCTGGCCGACCACCGACGAGGGATCGAGCGGTAGCAGCGGGCTGTCGGCGAACCGGTCGAGCGGCGCGGCGGGCGGGCCGGCGGCCGCGGGCACCGTCGCCAGGCTCAGGCCCAGTCCGACCACGGCCAGCACGCTGACCAACCATGACCACCAGACCGAGCGGTGGTGCCCTTTGCTCATCCCGTTACCTCCTGCGTCGCGGTGCGAACCATAATCGGCCCAGGCTCCGGGTCTGGGCGGCCTTGATTAACCCGTATAACCGTAATGCAGGTAGCTATGCGCGCGGTGAGGATCCCGGCGCGGGCGCGATGGGGTGGGCGAGGTGGCGGCTGACGTCGCCGACCATGTCGATCAGGGTCAGGTCGCGATAGCAGAACCGCCACCGGCCGTCGACCCGCTCGAATCGGTCGTGGTAGCGGCCGGTCACGATCGTCTGCGGCGCGGCCGGGTCGGTCTGCTGCAGCACCGTGTAGTAGCTGCGGCAACTGGCGGTGCCGGCTTCCTCGTCCACCTCGACGATCGGGTTGGTGGTGACGTGCTTGGTTCGGGGCGTCCCGTCGGCGTGCAGCACGATCAGCGACTTCCAGATGTCCAGCAGCTGCGCGGCGTCGACGGTCTCCTCGGCGCCCACCCGGATGCGGGCGTGCGCGAAGAGCTCGGCCGCGGCCTCGAGGTCGCCGGCGTCGATGCATTCGGCGTAGCGGTACAGCAGGTTGGTGATCTGGGTTTCCGCCAGCATGCGGTTAACCTAGGCCCCTAGGCTGGCGTGGTGGGCGAATTCGACCCCAAGGCCAGGTTCACGTCATCCGCGGTGGCCCGGCTGGCCACGGTCGCGCCCGACGGCACGCCGCACCTGGTGCCGGTGGTGTTCGCGCTCGGGGACGACGCCGACGTCGTCTACACCGCGGTCGACGCGAAGCCGAAAACGACGCGGCGGCTGCGCCGGCTGGCCAACATCGAAAGCAATCCGCGGGTCAGCCTGCTCGTCGACCACTACGCCGACGACTGGACGCGGCTGTGGTGGGTCCGCGCCGACGGTGTCGCCGCGATCCATTCCGGCGGGGACGCGATGCGCACCGGGTATCGGCTGCTGCGCGCGAAATACCCTCAGTACCAATCCGTTCCGCTGGACGGTCCCGTCATCGCGGTCACGGTGCACCGCTGGGCGGGCTGGCACGCCTGACGGGCCGGCCCGATTGTGGTCGGCCCGTGGCCTTGTATTGGGCGGCCGTTGGGGGAAAAGTTGCGTACGCGGCCTGTGGGCCAGAACACACTGAGACACGCCGCGCGGACCTAAGCCCGGAGATAGTCCCAGAGAAGGAGAAAACCATGGCCGACAGAGCAGGCGCTCCCCAGGGCGCGGGAGCGGCTCCGACTGCGGACGGCCCGAGCGCCGTCCGAAACGTGGTTCTGGTGGGGCCGTCGGGGGGCGGCAAGACCACCCTCGTCGAGGCGCTGCTGGTCGCCGGCGGGGTGCTGAACAGGCCGGGTTCGGTCACCGAGGGCACCACGGTCTGCGACTTCGACGAGGCGGAGATCCGGCAGCAGCGCTCGGTGGGCGTCGCGGTGGCATCCCTGTCGCACGACGGGATCAAGGTCAACCTGATCGACACGCCGGGCTACGCCGACTTCGTGGGCGAGCTGCGGGCCGGGCTGCGCGCCGCGGACTGCGCGCTGTTCGTGATCGCCGCCAACGAGGGCGTCGACGAGCCGACCAAGTCACTCTGGCAGGAATGCAGCCAGGTCGGCATGCCGCGGGCGGTGGTCATCACCAAGCTCGACCATGCCAGGGCGAACTACCAAGAGGCGCTGACCGCCGCGCAGGAAGCGTTCGGCGACAAGGTTTTACCGCTTTACCTGCCGACGGGTAACGGACTGATCGGCCTGCTGTCGCAGACGCAGTACGAGTACACCGACGGCACGCGGACGACACGCTCTCCGGATGAGTCGGACGCCGACCGGATCGAGGAGGCGCGCGGCACCCTGATCGAGGGCATCATCGAGGAATCCGAGGACGAGTCGCTGATGGAGCGCTACCTCGGCGGCGAGACGATCGACGAATCGGTTCTGATCGACGATCTGGAAAAGGCCGTGGCCCGGGGCTCGTTCTTCCCGGTGATCCCGGTGTGCAGCGGCACCGGCGTCGGCACCGTGGAATTGCTGGAGATCGCCACCCGCGGCTTCCCGTCCCCGCTGGAACACCCGCTGCCGGAGGTCTTCACCCCCCAGGGCGCTGCGCACACCGCGCTGGCCTGCGACGCGAACGGGCCGTTGCTCGCGGAGGTGGTGAAGACGACGTCGGACCCCTACGTCGGCAGGGTCAGCCTGGTCCGCGTCTTCTCCGGAACCATCAAGCCCGACGCGACGGTTCACGTGTCGGGCCACTTCTCGTCCTTTTTCGGGGGGTCCAACGGGAGCAGCAACACCCACCCCGACCACGACGAGGACGAGCGCATCGGGGTCCTGTCGTTCCCGCTGGGCAAGCAGCAGCGCCCGGCGTCGGCCGTGGTGGCCGGTGACATCTGCGCGATCGGCAAGCTCAGCCGCGCCGAGACCGGCGACACGCTCTCGGACAAGTCCGAGCCCCTGGTGCTGCGGCCCTGGACGATGCCGGAGCCGCTGCTGCCGATCGCCATTCAGGCGCACGCCAAGGCCGACGAGGACAAGCTGTCCGTCGGGTTGGGCCGGTTGGCCGCCGAGGACCCGGCGCTGCGGATCGAGCAGAACCAGGAGACGCATCAGATCGTGCTCTGGTGCATGGGCGAGGCCCATGCCGGTGTCGTTCTCGACGCGCTGGCCAACCGGTACGGCGTCACGGTGGACACGATCGAGCTGCGGGTGCCGCTGCGGGAAACCTTCGCCGGCAAGGCGAAAGGCCATGGGCGCCACATCAAGCAGTCCGGTGGGCACGGCCAGTACGGGGTGTGCGACATCGAGGTGGAACCGCTGCCGGAGGGCTCCGGGTTCGAGTTCGTCGACAAGGTGGTCGGCGGGGCGGTGCCGCGGAATTACATCCCCAGCGTGGAGAAGGGCGTCCGCGCGCAGATGGAGAAGGGGGTGCACGCCGGGTATCCGGTGGTCGACATCAGGGTCACGCTGTACGACGGGAAGGCGCACAGCGTCGACTCGTCGGACTTCGCGTTTCAGGCCGCGGGCGCGCTGGCGCTGCGTGAGGCGGCGGCCGCGACGAGGGTGATCCTGCTCGAGCCGATCGACGAGATCTCGGTGCTGGTGCCCGACGATTACGTCGGCGCGGTGATGGGCGACCTGTCGAGTCGCCGCGGCCGCGTGCTCGGCACCGAGGCCGCCGGGCACGAGCGCACGGTGGTGCGGGCCGAGGTGCCCCAGGTCGAGCTGACCCGGTACGCGATCGACCTGCGCTCCCTGGCGCACGGGGCGGCGTCGTTCACCCGTTCGTTCGTCCGCTACGAACCCATGCCGGAATCCGCGGCCGCCCGGGTGAAGGCCTCCGCCTGATCGTCATGACGACGGTCAACGGGCTCCCGGCGCACATCCTGCTCAACCATTTCGTCGTCGTGCTGGGCCCGCTGACGGCGATCCTGGCGATCCTGTGCGCGCTGTGGCCCGCCGCGCGGCGACGGCTGATCTGGCTGGTGCTGCTGCTGGCCGTGATCACCCTGGTGTTGACCCCGCTGACCACCGGCTCGGGAATGTGGTTGCGCGACAAGCTCGGTCCCTCCCCCGCGATCAGCAAACACCAGGAACTCGGCGAAACGCTGATCTACCTGGTGGCGGCGCTGGCGGCCACCGTGATCGTGCTGGCCGGCGTGCACGTCCGCCAGGCGCGCGGGCGCACGGTGAAGTTCGCGCTGCACGCCGTGCTGGGGCTGCTGGTGATCGCGGCCGCGGTGGCGACGCTGGTGCAGAGCTATCGCGTCGGCGAATCGGGTGCGCGGGCCGCGTGGGGAACCACCGCCTCGGCCGCCTCGGCTCAGGCCCTGCGGCCGAACTGTTCGGCGACGGCGCGGCGGTCCAGCGAACCCTTTGCGGTGTGCGGCAATTCGGCGGCCACCTGAAACTCCGCGGGCACCTCGAACGCCGCCAGCCGCTCGCGGCAGAACACCGCGAGCTCGGCCGGGGTCGGCGCGGCGGGCTCGCGGGGCACGATCACCGCCGCCACGGTCTCCCCGTACATCTTGTCCGGCACGCCGAACACGGCGGCCTCCATGACGCCGGGATGGCCGGCCAGCACGCCCTCCACCCGCTCCGGCGAGATCTTCTCGCCGCCCCGGTTGATCAGTTCCTTGATCCGGCCGCGGATGGTCAATTCGCCCGTCGCCGAAAGGGATCCGAGGTCGCCGGTGCGCAGCCACCCGTCGGTGAAGTTGGCCGCCGTTATCGCCGGGTCGCCGAGGTAGCCGCGCACCACGGTGGGGCCGCGCAGCCAAACCTCCCCGACGGCCTCGGCGGGCAGGGGCCGTCCGTCGGGTCCGCTGATGCGGATTTCGGGCCCCGTCGACCGCCCGACGAGACCCGTTGTCGCCGCGGGGTTTTCGGTGTCATCGATGCCGGTGGTGGCCACCTGGTGCGTCGCCTCGGTCATGCCGAACGCGCACACCACCGGCGCCGAGAACTCCTTGTGCAGCGCCTGCGCCGTTTCCGGGGTGAGCGGGGCACTGCAGCTGCGGATGAATCGCAACGCGGCTCGCCGGCTTGCGGGCCGGCCGGGCTCGGCGCGCTCCAGCAGGATCTGGTGAATCGTCGGGACCGCCGTGTACCAGGTGGCCCCGACGGCGTCGACGTCGTCGGCGAACGTGTGCGCCGAGAAACGCCCCCGCGCGGGCAGCAGCACCGTGCCCCCGGAGGCCAGCGTCGACAGCAGGGCGGCGAGCAGTCCGTGGCCGTGGTACAGCGGCATCACCGCGACGGTCGCGTCCCCCGGGCCGAGCCGGTAGCCGGCGACGATGGCCCGCACCGAGCCGGCGATGTTCCCGCGCGTCCAGGGGACCATCTTCGGCACGCCCGTGGTGCCGCCGGTGAACATGATCATGGCGTCGTCGTCGCGGAGGCCCTGGGGCGTCGAGACGCCGCGCGCCGGCGCCGCGGCCGCGTCCAGGCCGACCTCCGCGGAGTCGTTTCGGGCGGTCACCGCGACCGGCCAGCACCGCAGCGCCGGTTCCGCGTCGTCGCCGGCGCCGCGGCCGTCGTCGACGAGCACCACCCGCACGCCGGCGGCCTCGCACCGGGCGCGCTGCTCGGCGACGGGCAGGGCCGGGTCCAGCGGGACCGCGACGAGGTCCGCCCGCGACGCCGCCAGCAGCCCGACGACGAATTCGGCGTTGCTGGCCGCGCGCAGCGCGACCCTGTCGCCCGCGGCCAGACCGCCCAGCTTCAGCCGCCGGGCCAGGTCGTCAACCAGCCGCATCAGGTCGCGGTAGCCGATCGGTGTCCGGTCGGCGGTGACCACGAGCGCCGGCGCGTCCGGGCGCCGGGACGCGGCGGCCTCGACCAGGTCGGCGACGCGCGGGTCCGCGGATTCGCCGGGCGGTTTCGCCGTGAACTGGTCGGACGTCATCGCCACGCTCCCTCCGCTGTCCCTTGTGCGACCAACGCACCTCATCGCACCATGCCGCGCCGGTTGCCCGTTCGTCCAATACCCAGCCGCGCACGCCGGATAATCGTCGGCTATCGAACGTCTTGGACACCCGCGGGGCCGGTGGACCACAGTGGTGACACGGCACGCGAGAGGAGCCGCCACCATGACCACCGCTTCGGCACGCTTGACCGACGGCTTCCACCTCGTCGTGGACGCCCTCAGGGCCAACGACGTGGACACCGTGTACGGGATCGTCGGCATCCCGATCACCGACCTGGCCCGCACCGCGCAGGCGTCGGGCATCCGCTACATCGGGTTTCGGCACGAGGCCTCGGCGGGCAACGCGGCCGCGGCCGCCGGGTTTCTCACCCAGCGGCCCGGGGTGTGCCTCACGACGTCCGGGCCCGGTTTCCTCAACGGCCTGCCCGCGCTGGCCAACGCCACCACGAACTGCTTCCCGATGATCCAGATCTCGGGGTCCAGCGACCGCGCGGCCGTGGACCTGCAGCGCGGTGACTACCAGGACCTCGACCAGCTCAGCGCCGCAAGGCCTTTCGCGAAGGCGGCGTATCGGATCGGCCGCGTCGAGGACATCGGCCGCGGCGTCGCGCGCGCGATCCGCTCCGCGGTCTCCGGCCGCCCGGGCGGGGTGTACCTCGACATTCCGGGCGAGATCCTGGGCCGGGCCATGGACGCTTCCGCCGCGGCGGACACGATCTGGCGGGTCGTCGACCCCGCACCCCGCCAGCTGCCGGCCCCCGACGCGGTCGACCGCGCCCTCGACGTGCTCGCGGGGGCGCGGCGACCGCTGGTCGTGCTGGGCAAGGGCGCGGCGTACGCGCGGGCCGACGGCGCGATCCGAGAGTTCGTGGAGGCCAGCGGAATCCCGTTCCTGCCGATGTCCATGGCCAAGGGACTGCTGCCCGACTCGCACCCGCAGTCCGCCGCGGCCGCGCGCTCGCTGGCCCTCGCCCGCGCGGACGCGGTGCTGCTGGTCGGGGCGCGGCTCAACTGGCTACTCGGCCAGGGGGATTCGCCGCCCTGGGCGGCCGACGCCAAGTTCGTGCAGGTCGACATCGCGGCATCGGAGTTCGACAGCAACCAGCCGATCGCGGCGCCGCTGGCCGGCGACATCGGGTCGGTGATGGCGGCGCTGCGCGACGGCCTGGCCGCCCGGCCGATCGCCGTGCCCGCGGAGTGGACGGGCGAGCTCGCCGAGCGCCGGGCCGACAACGACGCGAAGATGCGCCGGCGCCTGGCCGAGGAGACGCACCCGATGCGGTTTTACGGCGCGCTCGGCGCCATTCGCGCCGTGCTCCGGGATCAGCCGGATGTCTATGTGGTCAACGAGGGAGCCAACGCGCTCGATTTGGCCCGCAACGTCATCGACATGGAGGTGCCGCGGCACCGGCTCGACACCGGCACCTGGGGCGTGATGGGCATCGGGATGGGCTACGCCATCGCCGCCGCGGTCGAAACCGGCGGGCCCGTCGTCGCGATCGAGGGCGACAGCGCGTTCGGTTTCTCCGGCATGGAAGTCGAGACCATCTGCCGGTACCGGCTCCCGGTGACGGTGGTGATCCTGAACAACGGCGGCGTCTACCGCGGCAGCGAATCGGCCGCCGGCAGCGACCCGGCACCCACCGTGCTGAACGCCGGTGCGCGGCACGAGCTGATCGCGGAGGCGTTCGGCGGCAAGGGATATCACGTCGCCACGCCCGCGCAGCTGCGGTCGGCGCTGGCCGAGGCGCTCGCCTCGGCCGGCCCGTCGGTCATCGACTGCGAACTCGACCCGGCGGCGGGCGTGGAAAGCGGTCACCTGTCGAACCGCAACCCCGCCAGCGCGGCCACACCGCCACCGGTCAACGCCGGCGGGTGATCCCCAGTTGACGGAAGAGCACCGCTAGCAGACCAGCCAATCCAGCGTCTCGGGCAGGGTTCGCACGTCCACCCCGATGGCACGGCATTCCTGGACGCCGCGGTCATACAGGCCGGACATCGCGTCGGAAACCAGCACGATCCGGAAGTCGCGTTCGGACGCCTCGTAGATCGACGTTCGGGGGCAGTTCGGAAAGTTGCACCCGGCGAAAACCAGTGTGTCAACCCGGCTTTCGCGCAGGTGCCGTTCGAGACCGGTGGCGTAGAACGCGCCCCACCGCGACTTGTACATCACGTGTTCGACGGCGCCGATCCGCTGCAAGCCCCCGGCCAGCAGCAATTCATGGTCCAGCTCAACGACTTTGGGCAACAACTCGGGGGCGATCTGCGAGCCGGCGCTGCCGGGCACGGCCATCCGCGCACCCCGCTCCACCGCCTCCCGCCGCACCGCGTCCACGTTGGACCCGTCCGGTCGGTACAGCCGGACGACATGCACGATCGGGAGGCCGCGTCCGCGGAAGGCCGTCGCCAGCTTGGCCATTGCCGGGATCGCCGCGTGCGTGCCGGCAACCGGCATCGCGGCGTCGTGCCCGGGGATGTCCAGGAAATCCCGCTGCACGTCGATCAGCACCAGCGCGGCCGAGCGCGCCATGGGACGCGTGTAGCGATCGTTTGCCGTCATGCCGCTCCCTCGCCGCCCTCCCTCGTGACGGGACCGAACTCAACAGGTAGTCGGATCGTTATCGTGACGGCCCGACGGGCCGCCATTGTTTGCTAAAACCCGCAACGGGTAGATCGTCAGTAGAATACCGTTGTGTTGATCGCACCATCTCGAAGGGCGGAGGCCATGCGCCGTACGGTTCGTTATCTGTTCGTTATGGTGGCGATCACGGGCCTTGGCGTGCTGGGCAGCGGCGCCCGCAGCGTCGCCGCGGTCCCGCTGCCCCAACCGATTCCCGCGGTTGCCCAGGTTTTGCCGGCCGACGGCGCGGTGGTGGGCGTGGCGCACCCCGTGGTGGTGACGTTCACCGCGCCCGTCACCGATCGCGTTGGCGTCGAACGGACCATCCGCGTCACCTCGCCGAGCAACGTGCCGGGACACTTCGAATGGGTCGACAGCAATGTCGTGCAGTGGGTTCCGAACCGCTACTGGCCCACCCACAGCCACGTCTCGGTGGGTGTGCAGGCGTTGACGACGGGCTTCGACACCGGTGACGCGTTCCTCGGCGTCGCCAGCCTTTCCTCGCACACCTTCACCGTCAGCCGCAACGGCGAGGTGCTCCGCGAGATGCCGGCGTCCATGGGCAAGCCGTCCCGCCCGACGCCGATCGGCAACTTCTCCGCGCTTTCGAAGGAGCGCACGGTGGTGATGGACTCCCGGACCATCGGCATCCCGCTGAGTTCCCCCGACGGATACAAGATCACCGCGTCGTACGCGGTGCGCGTCACGTGGAGCGGTGTCTATGTGCACTCGGCCCCGTGGTCGGTCGACTCGCAGGGCCATGCCAACGTCAGCCACGGGTGCATCAACCTCAGCCCGGACAACGCGGCCTGGTACTTCAACAACGTGAACATCGGCGACCCCATCGAGGTCGTGACCTGACGGCCTGAGCGAGCGGGGGCTTGCGGCCGCAACGGTTTGATTCGCCTGCGAAGGAGATCGAGATGACGGCTGCGACGGCGCGCGCCGTGCGGTTCGACCGCTACGGGGGCCGTGATGTGTTGTACGTGGCCGACATTGACATGCCGTCGCCCGGGCCGGGCGAGGTGGTGGTCGAAGTCCGCGCCGCCGGGATCAATCCCGGCGAGGCGGGCATCCGGGTGGGTGCGCTGCACGAGATGTTCCCCGCCACGTTTCCGTCCGGCGAGGGCAGCGACCTCGCCGGCGTGGTGACCGCGGTGGGACCCGGGGTCACCGAGTTCGCGGTCGGCGACGAGGTGCTGGGTTTCAGTCTCCGGCGATCCAGCCACGCCACCCACACCGCGGTCCCCGTCGGCCAGCTGATCCGCAAGCCTCCCCAATTGAGTTGGGAGATCGCGGGTTCGCTGTACGTGGTGGGCGTGACGGCGTACGCCGCCGTGCGGGCGGTCGCGCCCCAACCGGGGGAAACGGTCGCCGTTTCGGCGGCGGCGGGCGGGGTCGGCAGCCTCGTCGTGCAGCTGCTGGTCCTGCGCGGGGCGCGGGTGCTGGGAATCGCCGGGCCCGGCAACGCCGACTGGCTGCGCGCGCACGGCGTCGTCCCGATTTCCTACGGCGACGGCCTGGCCGACCGGCTGCGCGCGGCCGCGCCCGACGGAATCGACGCCTTCATCGACTTGTTCGGCCCGAACTACGTCCAGCTCGCGGTCGACCTGGGCGTGCCGCCCGAGCGGATCGACACCATCATCTCGTTCCAGAAGGCGGGCGAGGTCGGCGCCAAGACCGAGGGCAGCGCGGAGGCCTCCACACCGGAGGTGCTCGCCGAGATGGCCGACCTGGTCACCACCGGCGCCATCGAATTCGACGTCGCCGCAACCTATCCGCTGGACCGCGTCGCCGACGCGTTCGAGGAGCTCGAGCGCCGCCATACCCACGGCAAGATCGTCTTGCTGCCCAACGGTTCGCCGTAGTCGCGCGAATACCGTTCAGGCGATGGCGGTCTGGACGACCTTGACGACGACCAGCGCGACGGCCACCACCAGGTAGCCGCGCAGCGTGAACAGTGCCGCCCGGCGGGTCGGCGACAGGGTCGCGCGGGGCAGGACCGCGAGGTTGGGCGTCTGCCAGTTCTCCCGGTCCTGCCGGCGCACCGCGCGCCGTTCGGCGGGCGTGAGCAGCGGCGTGTCGTCGAGCTCGTCGACGTCTTCGGGTTCCAGCCCACCCCCGAGCGTCCGCACGACGGCCTCCGCGTCGCGCAGGTCGTTATACCGCCGGTCGGCGACGATCACGGCGGCGCCGCCGGCGATGCCGATCAGCGCGCCGGCCACCAGCCCGCCCTCGATGGTGGCGGTGGACAGGCGCGGGAAGAACGTCGTCGCCGTCAGCGCGAGCGACAACAGCACCAGGGACCACACGATGGTCCACGCAATGATGTTCTGCCGCACCGTGTTCACCCACGGGCCCAGCACGGCCCGGTCATTGCAGAGCAAAACCAGGAACACGGTCGCCGACGGCAGCAGCACGCCGGCGAGCGCCTGCACACCCTGGGTCACCAGGCCCAGGATGTGGTCGGGGCTGAACGCGACCGCCGCCGACACCGCGAGCAGGAATGCGTAGCCGCCGTAGAACAACGGGGCTTCGCCGATCTTCCAGTGCAGCGAGTGCCGCTTGCCCAGCGCGTCGCCGACGGCGTAGGTGGTGGCCAGCCCGATGGCGTTGGCGCCGATCAGCGATGCGTCCAGCAGGATGATCGCGAACAACGCTCCGACCGCGCGGCCGGCGTGGTGGGAAAGCGCGGACGCGACGGCGCCCGCGTCGGTGAAGTGGCCGACGTCGGCGGTGCCGGCCAATCCGAACGCGGCTACCGCCATCAGCACGGTCGCCCCGGCCATGACGACGACGATCCCGATGACCAAATCGGCTCGCGCGTAAGGAATCCAGCGTGCCGTGATGCGCTTGTCGACCACGTTGGACTGCTGGAAGAACAACTGCCACGGCGCCACCGTGGTGCCCACGATCGCGACGACCAGCAGCAGCACGGTGGAGTTGAGCCCGCCCGGGAACTGCGGCATCAGCCCGCCGGCGCTCGCCGTCACCGAGGGGTGCACCAGCAGCACCATCGGGACGATCAGGACGTTCACCGCGATCAGCAGGAACATCAGCGCCTCCCAGCGGCGAAACGAGCCCCCGGCCACCACGGCGAACAGCAGCGCGGCGGCGGCCGGGATCGCAACGATCCGCGGGCAGCCCAGGAAGCCCAATGCCAGTGAGACACCGATGAATTCGGTGACGATGGTCAGGGCGTTGAGGATCAGCAGGTCACCGACGCTGAAGGCGCCCCAGAACTTGCCGAAGCGCTCGAAGATCAGCCGCGCGTGACCGACCCGGGTCACCGCGCCGAGCCGCAGCACCATCTCCTGGTTCACGTACAGCACCGGAATCAGCATCGCCAGCGTCCACAGCAGGCCCATCCCGTAGTTCTGCCCGGCCTGCGCGTAGGTCGCGACGCCGCCGGCGTCGTTGTCGCCCACCATCACGATGAGTCCCGGGCCGGTGATGACCATCAGCGTCCGCAGGCGGCGCCAGCGCCCACCGAACGCGCCGGTGCCGTCCCGCCGGATGCGTCCGAACGCGCCGACGATGTCGCCGGCGTGCGCGGAATCCAGCACGGCCTGCCCGGACGCGTGCAGTCCGCGCTGCTGGGCCGAGATCGAGGTCATAGGATCACCGGCGGGTGTCGGCACGGTCCGACGGGTGTCCGCCGAGCGAGGCGGTGACCACCGCGATCGGCATCCGCGAGACGTACAGGTTGGCGCGCTCCTGCGGCGTCAGCGCGTGCCCCGCGCACAACCTGCCCATCAGCTGGCGGCCCGCACGCAGCATCGACCGCCCACGCAACCTGGTAACACCGGAAACACGGTGTGCAACAACAAAAGCCATGATCGTCACCTCTTTCGGGTCCGATCGGCTCGTGACATTTCGCGCCGGAGCGTGCGGGGCGGCGCGCCGTCGACGGCGCGGAACCCGCGAGTGCTCGTGAAGTTCAGGCGGTACGAAGAGTGCCGGAACCGGATCGGGACAAGACGGATTTCGGATAGGGACTATCACCGGGACTCATCTCGCCCTCACCTCCTCACGGCCGGGACACGCACGGGTGCCATCACATTTCACCTGAACGGAAGGGGCGATAACCGGCGCCAATGACGCCGGTCGCACCCCTCTCGTCGGAGCTTCGGCACTGCACGGCGTATCCGGAAGATCTCCGGAAGCCACTTGGGCTCAACCCTTGAGCCGGGAAGAGCTGTCCTGACCCGGGGCGTCTCTCGACGTTCGGGGTCAGTGGCCTGTATCCATGCAGACGCCTCACCTACCGAGGTGCTTGCCCGTCCATGCTGGCACGCGGCCCGCTGCGCGTCAAACTCATTAGCGGTTTCGTTACGCCGTCGTGGCTACCCTCGAGGACATGGCCACAACATTGCGGGATCCCCGGGTTTCCACCGTGCTCGATCGGATGTACGCCGAATCGAAGGAGCAGATGTCGCTGCTGCGTGAGCGGCGCGACCAGTTCGACCGGCCGATGACGGCCGCGGAACGCGCCGAGGCGATGAGCGAGTTCTACATCCCGGTGACCCCCGAGGCCGGCCGGCTCCTCTACGCGCTGGTGCGCGCGACGCGCCCGGCCACGGTGGTCGAGTTCGGCATGTCCTTCGGCGTCTCGGCCATTCACCTTGCGGCGGCGGTGCGCGACAACGGTTCCGGGCGGGTGGTGACCACCGAGCTCAGCGGCACGAAGATCGCCGCCGCGAAGAAGACTTTCGCCGAGACTGGACTGGACGACGTCATCACCATCCTCGAGGGGGACGCGCTCAGCACGCTGCGGGGCGTGGACGGACCGGTCGGGTTCGTCCTGCTCGACGGTTGGAAGGACCTGTACCTACCGGTGATCAAGCTGCTCGAACCGCGGCTGCCGACGGGCGCGTTGATCGTCGCCGACAACACCAGCGCAGCGGACACCGGGCCCTACCTCGACCTCGTGCGCAATCCCGAAAACGGCTACACCAGCTTCAATTTCGCGGTCCGGGAAAGCGACAGCATGGAAATCAGCTGCCGCACCGACGATTGACGATCACCGCAGGGATTCCTCCAGCCACGGCGTCAGCCACTTCACCCCCTCCGGGGTGAGGTGGACGCCGTCGCTGCGCACCTTGATCCCGTCGACCTTGGCGGTGTAGACGCCGTCCGGGCACAGCTTCTTGTTCAGGTCGAGGATCGCGACGTTGGGATGGTGGGCAACCGTGTTGCGCAGCATGGTGTTCCACTGGTTGACCCGGTCGGGCTGGTCCTCCGGGTACAGCCGGCCATCCGGCTTTTCGCCGCCGCGGCTGTAGGGCACGGTCGCCACCACCACGCGAACCCCGGTGGAGCTCACGATGTTCAGGGCCCGCTCGAGTTCGCCGTTGAGGTACGCGTCGAAGGTCGGATCGCCGATGTGGGTCCACTGTCCCTCGTTGACCCGGTCGACGGTTTCCCAGCGGCCGATGATCAGTAGCGCGACGTCCGGCTGGTCCTGGCTGACCTGGGCCGACCAGCGGGCCGGCCAGCTGTCGCATTCGGGCCGTTGCTCCAGCGTCTGGCCGATGTAGCGGTACGGCGTGCCGCGCACCAGGCTGCAGCCGATGACGGTGTGATCGAGGAAGGCGAATCCGGGCGTCGGCGGAAGGTAGTGCATCCAGGTCCAGCCGATCGAATCGCCGAACACCGAAACGGTGAACGGCCGGTTGGGATCCCTCGGCCGCGGGTGACCGGTGCCCGGCGGCGACGGCGACACCGCCGCGACCGCCGAGACGCCCGGCGGCAGCCCGTTTTCCCGCAGCGCGGGCCCGGTCCCCACCGGGATCAGCAACAGCGTGATCGCGGCGGCGCTGGCCACCGTGGCGGCCGCCAGCGGCAACAACGGCACCCGCGCCGGGGCCCAGCGCCGGACCGGCTGCTCGATCAGCCACCACGACGCGGCGGCCACGGCCACCGTGGCCGCGCACCGGGTGGCGAACAGCGGCAGCCCGGTCCATCCTGTGCGTTCGCCGTTGAGCGCCAAAAAGATTGGCCAGTGCCACAGGTACACGCCGTAGGAGATGGTGCCCAGCCACACCAGCGGCGGCGCGGCCAGGATGCGGGCGACCAGGCCGCGCTGTTCCAGGGCCACCGGGGCGATCACCAACACGGCCGCGACCGCCACCCCGATCAGCAGACCGTGGCGGAATTCACCCACGTCGCCGGTTGCGTAGTGGGCGGCGGCGGCCAGGCCCGCCACCCCGGCGAACGGCAGCAGGCGGGCGACGCGGCGCCCCCACCGGGTCCGGATCATGCACCAGCCGCGGTTCAGCGAGGGCCAATCCCGGACCAGCAGGGCCGCCGCCGCCGAGCCGATCAGCAGCGCCTGCGCGCGGGTGTCGGTGCCGAAATAGATTCGGTCACGCGTGCTGTCGGAGACGAAGACGATGGCGGCCGCGGCGGACGCCAGCGCCCCCAGCGCGGCGATAACGAAGACGGCGAAGCGGACCCCGCCCACGGTCGCCCGCATGAAGTAGCGCCGGGCCCGCGCCGCCAGCAGCAGGGTCACCGCGATCAGCAGGACCGGCCAGACGAAGTAGTACTGCTCCTCGACCCCGAGCGACCAGGTGTGCTGCAGGGGCGAGGGCGGGGCGCCCTGCGTGAAGTAATCGGTCTTCTGGGCCACGAACCGCCAGTTCGCCATCCACAGGAACGCGGCGATCGCGTCGTCCCGCAGCCCGGTGAGGGCCTGGTAGGGCAGGAGTTCGCGGGCGGCGCCCACGGTGAGCACCATCAGCACCAGCGCGGGCAGCAGCCGCCGCGCGCGGCGAATCCAGAAGCCGGTCAGCTCGATACGGCCGCTGCGCCGCAACTCGTCGAGCAACAGCGAGGTGATCAGGAACCCACTGAGGACGAAGAAGACGTCGACGCCGATGAACCCGCCGGTAACCCCGGGGATGCCGCCATGCCCGGCGAGCACCAGCGCGACGGCTATCGCACGAAGCCCGTCCAGGGCGGGTATGCCGCCGCGCCGTTCTGGTTGATCCCAAATCGCCAGCCGGCCGGCGCGTCGCACGGGTGCGACCCATCGGGGGCGCCGAGCAGAAGGCGCCGGCGCGGGGTGCGTCCCGCCCGGCTCAGCGCTCGCCTTTAGCGCGCCCTGACCTCGCCCGGCGCCGTAGTTGCTGCCGATACGTCGTTGCCCCTCCTCGTGATCTCAGCAAGCTTAGAGGCGGCGCCGCCCGATCCAGGCGAAGACACGCGAAGACACGCAAGGGTTTTGGCTCACCTACCGGCCAGCAGCTTGGTGGCCAGTTCGCGAAGCTCACCGGCCTTGATCTTGGCGTTGCCGGTGACCGCCACCTCGTCCTCGCGGAAGAACAGCAGATGGCGCGGCACCTTGTAACTCGCCAGTCGTTGCCGCAGGAAGGCCAGTAGCTGCTCGGTGTCGAGGGTCACGCCGTCGTGCGGCACCACGCAGGAGACGACGACCTCGCCGAGCGTTTGGTGCGGAACACCGACGGTCTGGGCCACTTTGACGCCGGGGTGTGCGATCAGGGCCTCGTCGACCTCGCGGGGCGAGACGTTGGCGCCGCCGGTCTTGATGATGTCGGTGAGCCGGCCCTGCCAGTACAGCCGGCCGGCGTCGTCGAGGTAGCCGCCGTCGCCGGTGGGGAAGAAGCCCTCGGGGTCGAGCGTCTCGTCGAGCGGGACGCCGATGTAGCCGAGCATCAGGGTGGGCCCCTTGACGCCGATCTCGCCGGCTTCGCCGCGCGCGACGACGCGGCCGCTGAGCGGGTCCGTGATCTTCAGCGTCACGCCGGGCAGCGCCACCCCGAAGCTGTCCGCGTGCACCTCGGGCGGGGTGTTGGCGGGGTAACCCGTTGTGATCGTGAATGTTTCGGTGTTGCCGTACGCGTGGCCCGGCTCGTGCCACTCGCCCGAAACGGTGGGATGGTGCGCGATCGGGGTCTTGTAGTCCGCGAACCGCACGCTGCTCAAATCGACGCTGCCCCAGTTGGGCGCGCCTTCCAGCTGGGCCCACTGGTGGGGCCAGGCGAACGGGAAGTTCACCCGCTCGACGGCGATGAGCTCGAGCGCCTCGGCGGCGTCGAAGGTCGACTGCAGGACCAGGGCCCCGCCGCTGGCCAGCGTCGAGCCGAGCACCATCGCGAAATTGCCGGACCAGAAGAAGCCGTTCGCGGTCCAGCCGCGGACGTGATCGTCGGGGGTGAACCCGTACATGCGCCGGAACCGCCACAGCTGGATGCACACCCCGCGATGCGCGCTGAGGATGCCCTTCGGCTTGCTGGTGGAGCCGGACGAGAAGAACAGCACGGCCGCATCGCTGGGCCGTGTCGCCGCGGCCGTCGCCTCGACGAGCTCGCGGGGTTCGCCGTCACCGGACGCCAGGAACTCGTCCCAGGTTTCGATGCCCGGCGCCGGCTCGCCGACCGAAACCAGTCGGCGCAGGAACGGGTACTGCGCCGGTTGCAGCCCGGCCAGGATGGCGGCGAAGTCCTTCGACGGCACCCTGCGCTCGAACAGCAGCACCGACACGGCGGAGGCCCGCAGCAGGTAGTCCAGCTCGGACGGCGTGGAAAACGTGCTGAGCGTGACGGCCACCCCGCCCGCCAGGGACGTACCGAACACGGCGGCAAGCCATTCCGGCCGGTTGGTCATCAAAACACCGACCCGGCCGTCCTTGCCCAGCCCGCACGCGCGCAACGCGCGCGCCACCTGCATCGCGCGCTCCCACAGCTCGGTGTACGTCCACCGGACCACGCCGTCGGCGGTGCGCCACACCAGCGCCTCCCGCTCGCCGTACGCCCCTGTCACCTCGCGCAGGAAACCGGGCAGCGTGAGCGCCCCCAGCCCGGGCTCGTCCGCCAGCGGCGGCCCGGTCACTATCGAAAGGCGGTGCGCCGCTTCCGAATCCGTCTCGTCGGCCATGGCTACCACCGTCTACAACGGCAGTTCGACCTCGGCCGTGCAGCCCACTAGCATGTCGCCGTTCTGGTTGGTCAGGCGCAGCTTGACCTGCACGAGGGGCACACCCCAGGTCGATTCCGGTTGCTTGTCGACGACCTCGGCGTCGAAATAGGTCACGTCGCCCTCGAAGGCGGGCGCCCGGAAGTCGGCCTTGGAGTGGCGCACCATGCCGTCGTGGCCCGCCCAGTACGCCAGATAGTCGGTGCACCATGCGCCCATCGTCGCGCCGTACCCGTAGGCGCGCGCCATCCCGACCTCGCTGGCCCGGTCGGCGTCGATGTGCCCGCGCGACGGGCCGACGTAGAGCCCGTCGCGCTTGCGCGGGTCGATCTTCGCGTCCTCCTCGTCGAACGCGAAGTCCTTGCCCCAGCCCGGATCCTGATAGACCCACGGATCCTCGATGCCGGGCGGCGCGACCCATCCGAAGGTGCCCCAGATGTTGAACAGGAACGCCCGGTACTCCGTGGTGAAGCTGGCGATGCTGTGCGGACCGATCACCCGGCGCGGCAGCGTGTCGCCGACCTTCACCTCGTCGAAGCGCGGTGACACACCCAAGCGGTTGGACTCCAGCCACTCGCGCCGCAGCCGTTCGACTTCCTCGAGCTCGGTTTGGGTCCAGCGTTTGATGTCACCGAGCTGGTTTTCGAACATCCCGCGCTTGGTCGCCTCCTCGTAGAGGTAGCGGATCGCGGTGGAACGCTCGCGCGCCACCAGGGTGCCGTGCTGGTTGGTGTGGACGGTGTCGCCGCGCGAGAACATCGTCGGGCCGGCGAACTTGGTCTCGGTCACCTTGTAGTCGTGAAACCGCCTCTTCTGGAACAACTTGTCGCCGGGCCGCACGGGGCAGCCGTAGAACCACCATTCCTCCCCACCGAAGATCAAGTGGCTGTTCGGAATGTGGCCCACGCACGCGGGCGCCGCGCCGTGCCCGTAGTCCAGGGCCACCGCGATGGACTGCGGCGCCACGATGCCGCCGAACTTCGAGTCGCGGGCGAACAGTTCGTCCCAGTGCAGCGGGTTGGGGTAGTCCATCGCCATCACCCACCGCCGGATGTCCGACGAGCTGCACGGGTCCCACAGTTGCCCACCGCCGACCGGCTTGCCGACCCGGTGATCGACGTCGGACAAATCGAGCTCGGCCATCAGCGCTCTCCTCAGCGGTTGACGTCGACGACGATGCGGCCGCGCACCGTGCCGTCCATGAGTTCCCCGGCCGCGGGAATCGCCTCGCCCAGCCCGATCTCGCGGGCGATGGAATCCAGCGTGCCGGGATCGAGGTCGCGCGCCAGCCGTTGCCAGGCGGCCAGGCGCCGCTCCTTGGGCGCCATCACGCTGTCGATGCCCAGCAGCGAAACGCCGCGCAGGATGAACGGCGCGACCGTCGCCGGGAAGTCCATGCCCTGGGCCAGCCCGCAGGCGGCGACCGCGCCGCCATAACGCGTCTGCGCGCAGGCATTGACGAGGGTGTGACTGCCGACGGTGTCCACCACGCCCGCCCAACGCTCCTTCTGCAACGGCTTCCCGGCCGCGCCGAACTCGGCGCGGTCCAGCACCGTCACGGCGCCGAGTTGCTGCAGGAACTTCTCCTCCGACGACTTTCCAGTCGCCGCGGCCACTTTGAACCCGGCCGCGCTCAGCAACGCGATCGCAACGCTGCCGACGCCACCGGTCGCCCCGGTCACCAGGATCTCGCCCTGCTCGGGCGAAACCCCATGCCGCAGCAGGGCATCCACGCACAGACTGGCCGTGTAGCCGGCGGTGCCGATCGCCATCGCCTGGCGGGTGCTGAACTCCGGCGGCAGGGGAATCAGCCAGTCACCGTTGAGCCGGGCGCGCTGGGCCAGCCCACCCCAATGCGTCTCACCCACCCCCCACCCGTTGAGCACCACGCGGTCGCCCTTGCTCCAGTCGGCGTGGCTGCTGTCGGTCACCACGCCGGCCAGATCGATTCCGGGCACCATCGGGAACTTCCGCACCACGGGCGATTTGCCCGTAATCGCCAGGCCGTCCTTGTAATTCAGCGTGGAGTACTCGACGTCGATGCCGACGTTCGCGTCGGGCAGCTGCGTCTCGTCCAGCTCGGTGACCCCGACCGTCTGCCCCGCCCCAGTTTCCGAGCCCTTTTCGATCAAAACTGCCGAAAACATCCGTGTCTCATCCCTTCTGGGGCGCATAGCCCAAGGTGCTCTTGACCTCCAAGTACTCGTGGAACCCGGCCTCGCTCCACTCCCTGCCGTTGCCGCTGTGCTTGTAACCGCCGAACGGCGCGTTCAAGTCGAAGGCGTGATTGATCGTCACCCAGCCGGCGCGGATCTTGCGGGCCACCTCCCGCGCCTTGTCGAGGTCGGCACCCGAGACGTAGCCGGCCAGGCCGTAATCGGTGTCGTTGGCGATCTCGACGGCCTGATCGATGTCGTCGTAACCGAGGATGCACAGCACCGGCCCGAAGATCTCCTCGCGCGCGATCGTCATGTCGTTGGTGACGTTCGCGAAGACCGTCGGATTGACGTAGTAACCCGTGTCCAGCCCCGCCGGCCGGCCCGGGCCGCCGGCGACGACGGTCGCGCCCTCGTCGATGCCCTGCTGGATCAGGCGCTGAACCTTCTCGAACTGCGCCCTCGACGCCACCGGCCCGATCGCGGTCTTGTCGTCGGGGCTGCCCACCTTCACCTGCTCGGCGGTCTGGCGCGCGATCGTGATCGCCTCGGCCATGCGCGAATTCGGCACCAGCATGCGCGACGGCGCGTTACAGCTCTGCCCGGAATTCGGCATCATGTTGACCACGCCGGCGCGGACGCTGTCGGCGAAGCCCGCGTCGTCGAGGACGATGTTGGGGCTCTTGCCGCCGAGCTCCTGGGTCACCCGCTTCACCGTCGGGGCGGCGTTCTTGGCCACCTCGATGCCGGCGCGGGTGGATCCGGTGAACGACACCATGTCGATGTCGGGATGGCTCGCCAGGGCGGCACCGACGCCGGGGCCGTCGCCGTTGACCAGGTTGTAGACGCCGGCCGGCACGCCCGCGGCATCCAGAATCTCGGTGAAGATGTAGGCCGAGAACGGCGCCACCTCAGACGGTTTCAGGATCATGGTGCAGCCCGTCGCCAACGCCGGGTAAACCTTGCACGCGATCTGGTTGAGCGGCCAGTTCCACGGCGTGATCAGCCCGCAGACGCCGATCGGCTCCTTGACGATCAGCGTCTCCCCGTGCTGCTCGTCGAACTGGAAGTTCTTCAGCACGTCGATCGCGGTCATCAGGTGGCCGAGCCCGAGCTGCACCTGCGGGCCGGCGGCCAGCGACGGCGGGGCGCCCATCTCCTCGGTCACCGCGTCGGCGAGATCGCCCGCCCGCTTCTGGTATTCGGCAAGGATCGCCTGCAGCAGGTCCAGGCGTTGTTCGCGACTGCTTAGCGACCAGCCGGCGAACGCGCGCCGCGCGGCCTGGACCGCCGCGTCCACGTCGGCGGCCGAGCCGAGCGAGATCTTCCCGGAGACCTGCTCGGTCGCCGGATTCTCGACGTCAAACGTGTTGGGCCGCGCCGGGTCAACCCAGCGCCCGTCGATGTAGAACTTCAGGTATTCGCGCATGACATCACCTTCTCGTTACTGGGTTCCTTCGGCATACCAGGTGCGGAATTCGTCGTACTTGGGCATCTCCTCGGAGTTGGCCTTCGGATCGATGCAGACGTGCACGACGGCCGTCTTGCCGCTCGCGTAGGCCCGTCGGATCGCCGGGCCGATCTCGTCCTCCTTCTCGACGTACTCGCCGTGGCAGCCGAAGCCCTCGGCGACCTTGTCGAGGCGGACGTCCTTGCTCCAATGCACCCCCGGCTGCGGCGACGGCTGGGGGAAGGTGCGCTTGTAAACGCCCACCTCGAGACCCCACTGATGGTCGACACCCACCACGCATACCAGTGGAACGTTTTGCCGTGCAGCGGTTTCCAGCTCGGCGATGTGGAAGAGGAACGCCGAGTCGCTGGTCAGCAGCATCACCGGGCGTTTGCCGCCCTCGGCGACCGATGCGCCGATCGCGTACGGCAGGCCGGTGCCGAGATGGCCGAAGTTCTGATTCCAGATGACGTCGCGCGGCTTGGCCTGCGAGTAGGTCCACTGGAATATGACGGTCGCGCCGCCGTCGCGGACCATGATGCCGTTCTTCGGGAAGGCTCGGGTGGCCTCGACGACGAACCGCGCCGGGTGCACCGGCGTCCGGCCCGTCGGCGCGTTCTCGGCGAGCTGCGCCAGCTCCGCCGCATCCGACTTGATCCACCGGTCAAGGTCGGCCGACGGCGTTCTCGGGGTGTCGCGCAGCGCCTCCACCAGCTGGGGCACCACCCCGCGAAGGTCACCGACCAGGGGGATGTCGATGGGGCGGTTGACGCCGATGGCCACCGGATCCTGTTCGACCAGAATCCATTTGCGCTTCGCGTCGTTCTGCGCCCAGTGGCGGGTCCGGCCGTAGTGGCTGGGCTCGCCGAGCTCCGTGCCCAGCGCGACGCACAGGTCGGACTCGACCACCGCCTCCACGGCCGCCGGCGAGAATCCGTAGGCGAAGGTGCGGTCCTCGAGACCATCGATGAACGACGTGCCGCCGGAGGTTTGGATCACCGGGCAGGCCATGAGGTCGGCCAACTCCTTGACCGCCGCGCCGGTGCGCGACGTGTGGACGCCGTGGCCGACCAACAGGATCGGACTCTTCGACGCCCGAATCAGCCTCGCAGCCTCGGCCACCTCGCGCTCGCCCGCGGTCTGGTTGACGAGCCGGTACCGGTTGGGCGGCAGCGGATCCGGCACGTCGAGCTCCTCGAGGATCACGTGCGACGGGTACTCGACGTAGGCCGGGCCGGGTGTGCCGGACATGGCCCGGCGGATCGCCTCGTGGATGATCTCGTCGGTCTGGTCGGCGTACTCGATGGAGGCGCTGTACTTCACCGACGGCGCGAACAGCGGCTCCTGCCGGACGAATTGGATGCGACCGCGCCGGACCCGGCGCTCGGTGATGCGGGCCCTCTGACCGCCGAGGAAGATCACCGGTGAATTCTCCACCTTCGCGCATTGAATCGCCCCGGCGATGTTGGCCATGCCCGGGCCCAGCGTGCCGATGCACAGGCCGGGTTTGCCCGTCATCCGCGATGCCGCTTCGGCCATGAAGCCCGCGCTCAGTTCGTGATGCGGCGCGACCACCGACCACCCGCGGGCGTCGGCCTCGGCGAACATGTGCACGAAGTTCGGGTCCGGGATGCCGAACAACGTGTTCACGCCCTCGGCCTCGAACAGGTCGAGGATGCGCTTGTAGACGGGCACGGCCATGGTCAAAAGTCCCTTTCCTCGCGAGCAGACGCAAAAGCACCCTCTGACGGGGTATTTCGGGTGCTTTTGCGTCTGCTCGCCCCAATTTCGGCGAGCACTTCCGCGGTGTCGGCGCCCAGCTCCGGCGCCGGGCCCGCGACGCGTCCCGGTGTCCGGGAGAACCAGGTGGGCACTCCCGGGAAGCGCACCGGCCCGTGTGGGGTGTCCACGGTCTCGAACATGCCCACGGCGTTCAGATGCGGGTCGTCGAACAGCGCACCGGGCGTGTTCAGCGGTGCGGCCGGTATCTCGAGTTCTCGGAACAGCGCCAGCCACTCCTGGGTGGAGCGCTGTTTCATCGTCTCGGCCACCAGCCCGTAGATGGTGTCGATCTGGCGTGCGCGTTGTTCCAGCGTCGAGTACAACTCGCTGGCCCACGGGGGCCGCACGGCGCCGATGAAGGCCTCCCAGTGCTTGTCGTTGTAGATCAGCGCGGCGATGTGGCCGTCGCTGGTGCGATACGGGCGGCGGTTGGGCGCCACGGTCCGCGGGTACACCGCCGGCCCCAGCGGAGGGTCGAACAGGGCGCCGTTGGCGTGTTCGACGAGCATGAACGAGGCCATGGTTTCGAACATGGCGACCTCGACCTCCTGCCCCTCCCCGGTGCGCTCCCGGTGATACAGCGCCATGGTCGTCGCGTACAGCGCGGTCAGCCCGGCGACCTTGTCGGCCATGATCGTTCCGACGTAGTCGGCCTCGCCGGTGAGTTGCTGTTGCACCGCCGGAAGGCCGCATTCGGCCTGGATGGTGTCGTCGTAGGCGGGCCGGTCGCGGTCGGGTCCCCGCCGCCCGTACCCGTAGCAGTTGGTGTAGACGATCGCCGGGTTGATGGCGGCGACGTCGTCATAGGCGAAGCCGAGCTTGGCGATCGCCTTGGCGCGCATCGAGTGGACGAACACGTCGGCGGTCTCGACGAGCGCGCGCAGCGCCCGGGCCCCGGCGTCGGTTTGCAGGTCCAGGACGACGCTGCGCTTGCCGCGGTTGACGTTGACGAACACGCCGCTCATGCCCGGCGCGGGACCGACCGAGATGTAGCGGGTGTTATCGCCTTGCGGCGGTTCGACTTTGATCACGTCGGCGCCCATGTCGGCCATGATCTGCGTGCAGTAGGGCCCCATCACCATCGCGGTGAGGTCGATCACCCGCACGCCGGCCAGCGGCCCGCTAGGCATGGCCCGCCCCCTGAGCGGCTTGGGCGGCCATCGAGAAGCTGTATCGGATGTGGTCGCCGTGGCCGTCCGGCACGACGGGGAAGACGACGGGATGAGACGCATCGCGGATCGCGTCGAGATGCCCGCCAACATCCTCGACCGTCCACGCGGGGCGATGCACGCCGGGGCTTTCGGCGATGACCGCCCGCGCCACCCGGCCCGCCAGCGCGATGAACACCTCCCCTGTCACAGAACAGGTTTCGTGCGCGAGCCAGCCCACCGTGGGCGCGACGAGCTCCGGGCCCATCGGTGGGTACGCCGAGGTGTCGATGCCGGCGGCCATCCGCGTCACCGCGGCCGGCGCGATCACGTTGCATGTCACGCCGTGGGCGGCGCCTTCGAGCGCCGCGACGTCCGACAGCCCGATCACGCCGGCCTTGGCGGCGGCGTAGTTCGCCACGTTGTGGTTGCCGTACAGGCCGCCGATCGAGGACGTCAGCACGATGCGCCCGTACCCGGCCTCGCACATGACCGGAAAGGCGGGCCGCAGCACATGGAACGCGCCGCGCAGGTGGACGTCCAGCACCGCGTCGAAGTCCTCGTAGCTCATCTCCGTCAGCGGCGCGTAGCGCACGATTCCGGCGTTGTGGATGAGGATGTCGACGCGCCCGTAGGCGTCGAGCGCCGCGTCGATGATGGCCCTGCCGCCGGCCGCGGTGGCGACCGAGTCGGTGCTGGCGACGGCTTGCCCACCGGCGGCGGCGATCTCGCGCGCCACGTCGCGGGCCGGGCCGGGATCGGTGCCGTCGCCGGCGAGGTCGCCCCCCGCGTCGTTGACGACGACCTTCGCGCCCCGGGACGCGAGCAGCAGGGCGTAGGAGCGGCCGAGCCCGCGGCCGGCCCCGGTGACGACCGCCACCCGGCCGTCGAAGTTCAAGGAGTTCAAGTCAGCCATCCCCGAGGACCAGACCGTCGAGGTCACCCTTGGCGCGCCAGGCCTTGAGCATGTCGTCAAACACGTAGAAGCCCGGCATGTACGGGTCGCCGATGGCCGAGCGGATGCCCTCGCCGCCACCGCCGCCCTCGTTGTTGTAATAGCCGGGCGTGCAGGAGACGGCGAATTCCGTGGCGTCCACGGAGGTTTCGCGGATCGTCTTGACCCAGTTGTCCTGGGCCTCCTGGCTGGGCTCGACGGTGGTGGCACCGCGCGCCATCGCCTCGGAGATGATGTAGGCGATGTGCTCGGTCTGCTGCTCGAGCATCGCGGTGGTGTTCCCCGCGACGCCGCCCTGGATGAAGCCGGTGAAGAACTGGTTGGGGAAGCCGCGGCTGGTCATCCCGTGCAGCGACTTGTAGCTGTCGCGCCAGTGGTCGAACAGCGACAGGCCGTCGCGGCCCTCGATCGCGTCGATCGCGTAGCGGCGGCTGATGTCGGTGGTGATCTCGAAACCGCTGGCGAAGATGACGCAGTCGACCTCGTACTCGATGCCGCCCGCGACGATCCCGTTCTCGGTGAGCCGTTCCACGCCTTTGGATTCCGACACGTCGACCAGCGTGACGTTCGGGCGGTTGAACGTGGGCAGGTATTCGTCGTTGCTGCAGGGCCGCTTGCACATGAACCGGTAGTACGGTTTGAGCGCCTCGGCGGTCTCCTGTTCCTCGACGAGCTCCGCGACGCGCCGCCGCAGCCGCTCCATGACCTTGTAGTCCTCCTCCTCGCGGATGGCCATGATCTGCTCGATGGTCAGCGACGTGGGATCGTCGAACGCCGCGATCCGCGCGGTCAGGTTGCGCCCGAGCTCCGTCCAGAAGTCGCACACCAGGTCGGGCTCGTCGAACACCGCCCCCTCCCCCAACGGCGACCAGCGGTGGAAGTTGCGCTTGCGGTTCTCCTGCCAGCCCGGCTGCAGCGACGCCACCCACCGCGGGTCGGTGGGCTCGTTGCCCCGCACGTCCACCGAGGACGGCGTGCGCTGAAACACGAAGAGGTGCTTGGCATCCCGGCCCAGGTGCGGGACGAGCTGCACGCCCGTCGCGCCGGTGCCGACGAGCGCGACGCGCTTGTCGTGCAGCTTGTGCAGCCCGCCGTTGGCGTCCCCGCCGGTGTAGTCGTAGTCCCAGCGGGCGGAGTGGAACATGTGTCCCTTGAAGTCCTTGATGCCGGGGATGCCGGGCAGCTTCGGCCGGTTGAACGAGCCCTGCGCCATCACCACGAACCGGGCGCGGATGTCGTCGCCGCGATTGGTGGTCAACCGCCAGCGCTCGATCGTCTCGTCCCAGCGCACCGTGCGAACCTGGGTGGACAGGATGGCGCCGTCGTAGAGCCCGAAGTGCTTCGCGATGCGACGGCAGTGCTCGTAGATCTCGGCGCCGTCGGCGAACTTCTTCGACGGCATGAAATTGAGCTCTTCGAGCATCGGTATGTAGCAGTAGGCGTCGTTGTCGCACTGGATTCCGGGGAAACGATTCCAGTACCAGACGCCGCCGAAGTCCCCGCCCATCTCGATGATGTGCACGTCGTCGACGCCCGCCTTCTTCAGGTACGCGCCCGCCAGCAGGCCGGCGATGCCGCCGCCGAGGACCGCCACGTCGATGTTCTCGTCGATCGGCGCGCGCGGCGCCACGGGCGTGTGGGGATCGACCTCGTAAAGGTCTGCGAACTCGTCCTTGAGTTCCAGGTACTGCTTCGAGCCCTCCGGGCGCAGCCGCTTGTCGCGCTCGAACAGGTACTTTTCCCGCAGCGCCTGGATGTCGATGTCGTCGGGCGTCTGCGTGGGTCCGCACGTTTCGAACATGGTCATCTGTCTGTGAGCTCCTGCGGTTCGCCGGTACCCATGTACTTCGACAATTGGTAATGCAGATTGACGGTGCTGCGTTCGCGGTAGGGGTTGGGCTTGGTGCCGGGGAAGCCAAGGGATTTCATGCCCCGCTGCACGGCGGCCATGTTCGAGAAGTCCTGCGGCAGGACCGAGCGCCACCGGGGGTCGCCGACCGGGGTGTACTCCCACTCCGTCTGGGGCTCTTGGCCTTTCGGGAACAGCTCGAACACCGACACCTCGAAGATGCACTTGTCGGGGTTGTAGCTGGGGTGGGGCCGCGCGCTGTAGCACAGCGCGCTGGTCAGGCCCTGCCCGATCTGGAAGTTCGGAAAGATCTGCCAGGCGGTGCCGGCCTGGCCGAGGATGTCCGACGGAATTGTCGGCCAGATGACGCCGCGGGCCTCGTCGTCGCGGCGCGCCGACGCGAGCCAGTGCTCCAGGACCTTGTCGGCCGGTGTGCCCTCGGGCAATTCGTCGACCAGCCGCTTGGCGGCGTTCACCAGAGTCTGGGTGGTTGTGGCGTTGGTCTCCTCCATCGTGTACACCTGCATCTCCGCGGTCGACACGCGCGGGTCGGCGCCGGTGCCGAGGCGGATCTTGGATTTGGTGGCCTCCATGTCTTCCGGGGCGTCGTAGCCGATGTTGCTGTGCTTGCCCTGCGCCTTCGCCCAGCCCTTGAACTCGCCGAACTTGTTGAACTCCGGATGCGTCGTATAGACGTGGTAGGTCTCGTTGAAGGCCTCCATCGCGACCTTCCAGTTGCAGTCGAATTCCAGCCACTTGCGCCACTTGTAGCGCATATTCTCCAGGCCGAACGGGTCGAGGATCTTCGCGGCGGGGAACAGGTAGTCGGCCAGCGGCTCGCAGTCGGGGTCCATGTTGATCCACAGCCAGCCACCCCAGGTGTCGACCTTGACCGGGCGCAGGTGGGTGTTGTCCGGTGTCAGCGCCTCGCGCCAATCCTGTTGCTCGCGAATGTGAATGCACGCCCCGTCCAGGCCGTAGGTCCAGCCGTGGAAGCCGCAGACGAACGACTTGCGGGCGCGCCCGCACGCGTTCTTCGCGCCCTCGGGGGTGTCGATCAGCCGGCGGCCGCGGTGCATGCAGACGTTGTGGTGGGCCCTGAATTCGCTTGCGCCGGTGCGGACCACGATGATCGAGTCGTCCAGGACGTCGTAGGTCAGGTAACTGCCCACCTCGGGCAGCTCCTCGACGCGGCCGACCTGCTGCCAGACCCTCCGCCACAGCCGGTCCCGCTCGGCGCGGGCATAGTCCTCGCTGATGTAGGCTTCCACGCCGATGGTCATCGGCTTCGAAAGCTCTTCGGCCGCTTGGACTTCGGTATCGGTCATCACATCCTCCTGATGGCAGCGCGGAAGGATTCGTCCTTGAGAAACAGCGAGGTGTTGTCGGCACCGAGGTGGCTCCATCTGAGGTCGAGGCCGCCGTCGACGAGCAGCGTCTGGCCGGTGACGTAGCTCGACAACTCCGAGAGCAGGAAAAGGATGGTGCCGGCCTGTTCCTCGGAACGTCCGCGCCGGCCCATCGCGATCGCCCGCCGGTCCCGGTCCGGGTCCTCGTCGACGTAGGCGCGCGAGGCGGCGGTCTCGGTGACGCCCGGCGCCACGGCGTTCACCCGGATTCCGGCCAGCGCCAGCTCGAGCGCCATGGTGCGGGTCATCGCCGTGATCGCGGACTTGGCGGTGCCGTAGGCGATGTGGAACGGCGCGGTGTTCATGCCGCTGATCGAGGAGATCGACACGATCGACCCGGGCAGCTCCCGCGCGACCAGTTCGGCCGCCACCGCCCGGCTCATGAAGAACGCCGTCTCGAGATTGTCGGTGAAGATCTTGCGCCAGTCGTCGCGCGTCACCCGGGTCGACGGCATCCACGTCGACGGCTCGGCCCCGCCGGCGACGTTGACCAGGCCGTAGAGGCTGCCGTCGGCGCGCCGCGCCTGCTCCATCACCGCGGCGATGCCCTCGTCGGTCGACGCGTCGGCCGCCACCGGCACGACCGCGAGACCCTGCTGCGCCAGCGGGACGACGTGCTCGTCGAGGTTCTCCTTCGACCGGCTGACCGCAATCACCGTGGCCCCCGCCCGGGCCGTCATCGCCGTGACGGTCGTGCCGATGCCGCCGCCGCCGGCGCCGGAGACCACCACGATGCGACCGTCGAGCCCGAGGAGATCTTCCATGACCTGCTTTCCCCTGGCATTTTTGTCCGGACAATATATCGGGTTCTGTCCCTTGGAGAACACTATTCCCATCGGCGAACACGCCTGTCAAGGGCGGTGCCGATTCCCCATCCGCTATTGTCTGGACTAGCTGGGCTTGATAACGTCCAGGCCCAACTGGGCACTTCCGGCTAGCGGGAAGGATCTCGGCGAGACATGTCCAATTCGCAGGCCGTGTCCTCGCGGCCGTCGCGGTACGCAGTGGATCATCCGGTCGACCTCGCGCCGGGCTGGCGACTCGAGCGGGTGACCGCTCCGAGCCGCCTGTTCGGCGCCAACGGTCTGCGCACCGGCCCGGACGGTCGCGTCTACATCGCCCAGGTGACCGGCAGTCAGATCAGCGCGCTGGACCCCCGCACCGGGCAACTGGTCACCGTGAGCACCAGGGGCGGCGCGATCGTGGCGCCCGACGACGTCGCCTTCGACGCGAGCGCCAACCTGTACGCGACCGAGGTGATGGACGGCCGGGTCAGCGCGCTGGACACCACGGGCCGAACCCGGGTGCTGCGCGACGACGTCCCGTCGGCCAATGGCATCACCGTTCATCGGGGCCGCTTGTTCATCGGCGAATGCCGGGAGGGCGGGCGCCTGCTGGAGCTCGACCTGGGCGGCGGCCCGCCGCGGGTGCTGCTGGAGAACGTGCCGTCGCCGAACGCGATGGAGGTCGGCCCGGACGGCCTGCTGTACTTCCCGGTGATGGGCGCCAACGAGATCTGGCGCATCGATCCCGACGGCGGCGAACCACAGTGCGTCGCAAGCGATCTCGGTGTGCCCGACTCGGTCAAGTTCGACGCGCAGGGCCACATCGTGTCGACCCAGGTGGCCAGCGGGCAGGTGCTGCGCATCGATCCGCGCAGTGGCGAGCGGCGGGTGCTGGCCCAGCTGAGCCCGGGCCTGGACAACTGCACGTTCGTCGGCGAGAAGGTGCTGGTGTCCAACTTCACCGGGGAGATCACCGAGATATCGCCCGACGGCACGACGCGAACGGTGCTGCCCGGCGGGCTGAACTGGCCGCTGGACCTGGCCGTGGGTCACGACGGGCAGCTCTACATCGCCGACGGCACCTACTTCTATGCCGCCCGGCCCGACGGGTCGCTGCGGACCGTGGCGATGTTGTTCAGCCCCGGCTATCCCGGATTCCTGCGCGGCGTCGTGCCGAGCGGGCCCGGCGAATTCGTGGTGACGACGTCGGGCGGCCAGGTCGCCCGCTACCGGCCGGCGGCGAGCGAAAGCGAGGTGCTGGCAGACGGTTTCGACCAGCTGTACGGTGTCGCGCTCGGTGCCGGCGGCGTGGTCGTCGCCGAACTGGGCACCGGCCGGCTGCTGTCGGTACGGTCGGGTGGCCTCGACGTGTTGGCCGGCGGCCTGCGCGACCCGGTCGGCGTCGCCGTCGACGCGGGCGGAGCGTGCCTGGTGGCGGAGGCCGGAGCCGGAACCGTCGTCAGGGTCAACGGGTCGGGGACCGACACCGTCGTCGCCGATCTGCAACGCCCGCAAGGCATCCTGCTACGCGACCGGGCGCTCTACATCGTCGACGCCGGCGCCAAGGAGCTGATCGCCGTCGACCTGGACACCAACGTGCGCAGCACCATCGCGTCCGGGCTGCCGGTCGGCCCGCCGCCGGGGGTGGTGCCCAAGCCGCTGAACGGAATGCCGCCGTTCTCCGGACCCCAGGGCCCTTTCGCCGGCATCGCCGCCGCGCCCGACGGGACGCTCTACGTCTCGGCCGACGGCGACGGCAGCGTCCTGGCCGTGCGCCGGTCACGGGACGGCCGCTGATGTCCCAGGCCGTCTCCAGCGAGCATCGCTACCTGCAGATCGCGCGCACGCTGCGCAAGGAGATCGTCGACGGCGTCTATCCCGTGGGCTCGCGGCTGCCGACCGAACACCAGTTGTGCGAGCGGTTCGCGGTCAGCCGCTACACCGTTCGCGAGGCGCTGCGGCGGCTGCGCGAGGACAACCTCGTCGCGTCGCGGCCGCGGGCGGGCACCCGCGTGGTTCCCCGCCCGGCGTCCAGTTCCTATGCGCAGGACGTGATGTCGATCGACGACCTGCTCGAGTTCGCGGCCGGCGCGCAGCTCAACATCGAGTCCAGCGCGATGGTGACGGTCGATGACGAGCTCGCCGCCCGGACCGGCCTGCAGGCCGGCACACAGTGGCTGTCCGTGTGCGGCTACCGGCAACCCGACGGCGCGCCGGTGCCGCTGTGCCGAACGGAGTACTACATAAGCCGCACGTTCGCCGCCGTCGGCAGGCTGCTGCAGCGCCACGCCGGCCCGATCTTTCCGTTGATCGAGGACCTGTTCGGCGTGACCATCGCCGAACTGCACCAGGAGATCGCCGCGGTGCTGCTCTCCCCCGAACTCGCCGACGGGCTCGGAGCCGAGCCCGGGACGGCCGCCCTGCAGATGCGGCGCACCTACAAGACCTCCGACGACGAGGTCGCCCAGGTTACGATCAACACCCACCTGTCGTCGAGCTTTCGGTATGCGATGACCATGCGCCGCGTGAATGATTAGGCCGCGCGCCGCGGAGGCGTACCGGCGCGGGCTCTTTGTGCACACCACGCTGGCCGATGCGCTGCGCGCGGCCGCGGAGACCTCGCCGCGGCGAACCGTGTTGGTGGACAACGACACTCGGCTGGACTGCGCCACGCTGTACACCCAGGCCGACCGGCTGGCGTCCGCCCTGCTGGCGCGGATGGCGCCCGGCAGCGTCGTGTCGTTCATGCTGCCGAACTGGCACGAGGCCGCCGTCGTCTATCTGGCGGCGACGCTGGCCGGGATGGTGGTGAACCCGATCCTGCCGTCGCTGCGCGACCACGACCTGCGTTTCATCCTCGAGGACGCGCAAACCGCGATGATCTTCGTCCCGCACCGATTCGGCGGAGACGATTTCGCGGCGATGCTCGACCGGGTGACCGCGGCGATGGCCACCGCCCCGGAGGTGGTGGTGCTGCGCGGCTCCAAGACCGGCGGTTCGCACACGCCGTATGCGGCGCTGTTCGAAGATTCGGGCGCGTCGACGCCGCCGGCGCTGGATCCCGACTCCGTGCGGATGGTCCTGTACACATCCGGCACCACGGGCCGCCCCAAAGGCGTTCTGCACAGCCACAATTCGCTGCACGCGCTGATCCGCCAGATCCGCGACCACTGGGCCGTCGACCCGGGCGACACGTTTCTCGTCCCGTCGCCGATCGCCCACATCGGGGGCTCGATCTACGCGTTCGAATGCCCGCTGCTGCTGGGCACCACCGCGGTGCTCATGGACCGGTGGGACCCCGCCGCGGCGGTGGCCCTGATGAACGGCGAGCGGTGCACCCACATGGCCGGCGCGACGCCGTTCCTGCAGCAGCTGCTCTCCGCCGCCGAGCGCGCCGGAACCCGGCTGCCCGACCTCAAGGTGTTCATCTGCGGCGGCGCGTCCGTCCCGCCCTCGCTGATCCTCCGCGCCGCAGCGTATTTCGACCGGGCGGTCGTCACCCGGGTATACGGCTGCACGGAGGTGCCCGTCGCGACCGTCGGCGCGCCGAGGCAAGACGAGGCCGACCGCGCCGCGGACACCGACGGACGGCCCGGCATCGCCGACATCAAGCTCGTCGCGCACGAGGCCGCCCCGGCCGGCGACGGTGAGATCCGCGTGCACGGCCCGCAGATGCTGCTGGGTTACCGGCATCCCGAGGACGACGCCGACGCGTTTGACGACGAAGGGTTTTTCCGCACCGGGGATCTCGGGCGCTGGGTCCAACACCGGCAGGACCGGTACCTCGTCGTGACCGGCAGGGCCAAAGACGTCATCATCCGCAGCGGCGAGAACATCTCGGCGAAGGAGGTCGAGGACCTGCTCGCCGAGCATCCCGGCATCGCCGAGATCGCGGTCGTCGGGCTGCCCGACGAGCGCACCGGGGAACGGGCCTGCGCGGTGATCGTGCCCGCGGGCGCGGCGCGGCCCGACGTCGCGAGCCTGCTCGCTTTCCTGACCGCGAAGGGCGTCGCGAAGTTCAAGGCGCCGGAACAGGTGGCCATCTGGGACGCGCTGCCGAAGAACGACGCGGGAAAGATACTCAAGCATCGGATCCGGGCGGCTCTGATGCAGGCGTCGACACAGACACGGGATGGGTGAGATGCAGGTCGCAATCGTCACGGGAGCAAGCAGCGGCATCGGCCTCGGGTGCGCGACGAAACTCGCCGCGATGGGCATGGCGATCGTCGGCACGGGCCGCGACCGGGACCGGCTGGCCGAGCTGGAAAGGGCCGTCGGCGATCCGGATCGCGTCGCGACGGTCGCCGCCGACTTGACCCACGACGACGCGCCGCAACGCATCGTGGACGCGGCGGTCACTCGGTGGGGCCACATCGACTTCCTGATCAACAACGCCGGAGTGGGCAGCCCCAAACCGCTACACGAAACAGACGACGAGACGCTGGACTACTTCCTGGGTTTGATGCTGCGCGCCCCGTTCCGGCTCGCCCGCGAGTCGCTGCCGCACATGGCGCCCGGGTCGGCGATCATCAACCTCACGTCGACGTTCGCGGTCGTCGGCGGGCTGCGCGGCGGCGCCTACTCCGCGGCTAAGGGCGGGCTGACCGCGCTGACCACCCACATCGCCTGCCAGTACGGGGCGTCGGGCGTCCGCTGTAACGCCGTCGCGCCCGGTGTGACGCTGACGCCGATGGTCGAGAAACGCCTGCAGGACGAGCGATTCCGCAAGATGAACACCGAGATGACGCCGCATCCGCGATTGGGCACCATCGACGACGTCGCCAGCACCGTCGCGTTCCTGTGCTCGCCGGGGGGCAGTTTCATCAACGGCCAGACGATCGTCGTCGACGGCGGATGGAGTTCGACGAAGTATCTGTCGGAGTTCGCGTTGAATTCGGAGTGGATCCAGCGGTGAATTGACTCATCCCGACCGCTCAAGCGGATTCGAAGTGGCGACGGATGCCGCCCAGCATCGCGATGTGCGCCTTGACCGCCTCTCGGGTGGTCACCGCGGCCAGCAGCCGGGGCGCCGTGATCCGGATCCGCTCGGTGACTCGGGTGCCGCCGCCGGCCGGCTCGAAGCTCACGGCGCCCCGCAGACGCACCCCGGGGGACTGGTCGGCCTCGGTCAACACGTCGCCGACGGCGGGAACCTGCAGCCGCGCGTGGTAGGTGGTCCGGATGACGAACGGCCCCAACGGGATTCGGTCGACCACGCGATAGCTTTGCCGGTAGCCGTCGGGGGTTTCGGTGCGGGACAGCGCTTCCACGGACACGATCAGCGGATGCACCAGCTTGATGTTGTCCAGGTCCACATAGAAGTCGCGGACCTGATCGGGCGGCGCGGGCACGTCTTCGGTCATCGTCCGCTCGGCGTGGGCGGTCCACCAGCTCATGGGAGACAACCTAGCCCGGCGCGGCTTACCGTAGACGCCATGGGCAACGCGGTTGAAATCGGCACCGGCGTGGTGGAGCGCTACCTGGACTGCCTGGCGGCCCACGACTGGGATGGGCTGGCCGACACCATCGCCGACGAGGGCCTGACCCGGGAGGGCCCGTTCTGCGACCGCGTCGACGGCAAGGCGCACTACGTGGCCTACCTGCGCAAGGTGTGCACCAACCTGGAGGGCCACCGGCTGGAGGTCCAGCGGGTCTCGCACGTGGACGCCCGGCTGTCCTTCGCCGAGCTGAGCGAGACGTTCGTGATCGACGGCGTCGCCACCACCTGGCCGGAATGCATCCTGTTCGAGCAGGGAGACGACGGTTTGATCGCCCGCGTCAGCGTGTTCTTCAAGCAACCCGGGGCCGACACGCCCTGACGCCCGGCGGGAGAACTATTCCCTGATCCGCGGAGTTGACCTAACGTGTCATGGATGGAGGAGAACGGAACCCCGGAGTCAGTGCCCGTCGAGAGATTGCACTCGGGCGACCCGATCACCGATTGCGGCCAGCGGTACATCGTCCTCGAATCGAAAACTCTCGGCGACAGCTGCGTAGTTCTCGAGCTCGAGTCCAGGGTGGACCACCAGCTGCAGGTCATCGAGAAGTCCTTCCCGGCCGGCTATCAGGTGGACAGGGCAAACCACCGGATCTTGTAAAGCGAAATCTTCGCAAGCCCCAGTAGTGCGCGAGTAGCCGTTTGGACGGCTACCGCGCACTCTTGTTTTGGGCGGCCGTATGTCGTTGGGACCGTTGGGATCCGGCGCTGACTAGGCCACCAGGCTGGAGTCGGACAGGTCCCGCTTGAGGATCTCGACGGCCTGCTCCAGGTAGGCGTTGCCCTCTTGGACGAAGGTCCCGCCGCGGCTCAACTCGTTGACGTCATAGTCGTCGACGCCGGAGATGCAGTAGTGCAGGCCGGTGTCGTAGTCACTGATCGCCTGCTGCAGCGGGACATTCAGCGCGGGGTCCGGCGAGGGCATTTTCCGCTGCAACTCCGCGTTGGCGGCGTAGGCGTCGCGGCAGCCCGCGCCGACGCCCGCGATGTCCTTGTTCGCCGCCGCGACGCTGACTCGCTGGAAGGCGCCCCGGAGCTCTTGGATCGGCTCCAGCGTGCCGGACAGCCATGCCCTCAACTGGACGTCCATCGGCGGCGGGGTGGGTGTGAGCGTGACGGTGCTGGGTGGCAGCGGCGCGGCGACGACGCTGGTTGTGGCCGAACCCGGCCCCGGCGACGGCAGTGGTCGCGTGTTGTCGTACGACAAGCCGGCCGCGGCCAAGGCCAGGATTCCACCCGCGACGAGGGCCGCGAGGGGGCCCGGGCGTCGGTACCAGGACCGCCTCGGAGGTTGTCCGGGCCACGGCATGGCCGGCGGGTAGGGCGGGTAGGGCGGGTAGGACGGGTAACCGGGGTTGCGGGCCGGCGGTTGATTGATGAGTGTGGCCATGGTGGTGCTCCCCCCTCGATAGCTACGTACTTGATGTGGCCGACTCCGATGTTCGCCGGGGAGACGGCCGCGAACGAGAGGAATACGGCCCGCGTGGGAGTGGCCTACGTGGATTGCGGGGCCGGCCGAAAGTCAACGCGCCATGGGGCTTTATGCCCCATGCATCGATGACGCGCGTCGTTCACCGCGTTTGGATTGCCCCAAAGTAGGTAAGCCCGCCACAGTCATCGCCGCCATCCCACGGCGCGCCGTCGAGCCGATATGTGGACAGGCCCTCGAGACGCCAGGAGTATAGGCGCGGTAGAGGTGATCGAAGGGTGACCAGATGAGGATTCCGGGTGTAGCCAGCGTCGTCGCTGGCGTCACCGGCGGTGCGGCCCAGGTGTTGCGGGCCGGCGTGTCCACCGCGGCCGACGCCGCGGGCACCGTGCAGATGCTGGCCAGCCCGGTGGTGGAGCTGGCCGGCCCGGTGGTGCACTCGGTAACCAGTTCGGCCGGCCGGGCGTTCGGATTCAACGGTTCCCCCAACGGTTCCCGGAACGGCGTCACCCCGCCCGTGCGCTGGCGCAGCGGGTCGCGGGTGCACCTGGACCTGGATCCACTGCTGCCCTTTCCCCGCTGGCACGAGTACGCGGCGGTGGTCGAGGAGCCGGTTCGCAGGATTGCGGGCGTGGCCAAGGCCCATGTCGAGGGGTCGCTGGGCCGGTTGGTGCTCGAGCTCTCCGACGAGGCCGACCACGACGCCGTCCTGGACGAGGTGCGGGAAACGGTCTCCGCCATCGCCGCCGACATCGCCTCGTCGGGGCCGGGCTCGGCGCCCCGTTCCGCGCCGTTCGCCGACCCGGGCAACCCGCTGGCGATTCTGGTGCCGCTCACCGCCGCGGCGATGGACGTGGTCGCGGTGGGTGCCGCGGTCACCGGCTGGGTCACCCGCCTGCCCGCCGCGCCGCAGACCACCCGGGCCGCGGCGGCCCTCATCAACCATCAGCCGCGCATGGTGTCGATCCTGGAGTCGCGGCTGGGCCGGGTGGGCGCCGACATCGCGCTCGCCGCGACGACGGCGGCTGCCAACGGGCTGACCCAGGCGGTCGGAACCCCGCTGCTCGATCTGACGCAACGCACCCTCCAGATCTCCGAGGCGACGGCTCACCGCCGCGTGTGGCGGGACCGCGAACCCCACCTCGCCTCGCCCGAGCGGCCCCAGGCCCCGGTGGTGCCCGTCATCTCGTCGGCGGGCGCCAAATCGCAGGCGCCGCGGCACAGCTGGGCCGCCGCGGCGGCGGGCGAGGCGTCGCACGTCGTGGTCGGCGGGTCCATCGACGCCGCGATCGACACCGCGAAGGGGTCGATGGCCGGTCCGGTGGAGAGCTATGTCGATTCGGCGGCGAACGGCTCGCTGATCGCCGCGGCGAGCGCGCTGGTGGCCGGCGGCGGCACCGAGGACGCGGCCGGCGCGATCGAGGCCGGGGTGCCGAGGGCGGCGCACATGGGCCGGCAGGCATTCGCGGCGGTGCTGGGCCGCGGCCTGGCCAACGCCGGTCAGCTGGTCCTCGACCCGGGTGCGCTGCGGCGCCTGGACCGGGTCAAGGTGGTGGTCATCGACGGCGCCGCGCTGCGCGGCGACCACCGCGCCGTCCTGCGCTCCCGCGGGGATGCGCCCGGCTGGGACGACGACCGGGTCTATGAGGTCGCCGACGCGCTGCTGCACGGCGAGGAGGCACCCGAGCCCGACCCCGACGAGTTGCCGGCGACCGGCGCGCGGCTGAGATGGGTTCCGGTGCAAGGACCGTCGGCCACGCCGGCCCAGGGCCGGGAGAGCGCCGAGCTCGTCGTCGACGGCGAATGCGTGGGCAGCGTCGACGTCGGCTGGGAGGTCGACCCCTACGCGATCCCGTTGTTTCAAACCGCGAACCGGACCGGGGCCCGGGTGGTCTTGCGCCACGTCGCCGGCACCGAGGACCTGACCGCCAGCGTCGGAGCGACGCATCCGCCCGGCACGCCGCTGCTGAATCTGGTGCGCGAGCTGCGGGCGGATCGCGGACCGGTGCTGCTGATCACCGCGCTGCACAGCGATTTCGCGTCGACCGACACGCTGGCCGCCCTGGCCATCGCCGATGTCGGTGTGGCCCTTGACGATCCGCGCGCGGCCACGACGTGGACCGCGGACATCATCACGGGCACCGACCTGGCCGCCGCCGTGCGCATCCTCTCGGCGATCCCGGTGGCCCGGTCGGCCAGCGAATCGGCCGTTCACCTCGCCCAGGGCGGCACGACGCTGGCGGGGCTGCTGCTGGTCACCGGTGAGCAGGACAGAACCGCCAACCCGGTCAGCTTCCGCCGCTGGCTCAATCCGGTCAACGCGGCCGCGGCCACGGCGTTGCTGGCGGGAAGCTTCTCGGCCAGCCGGGTGCTGCGGCTGCCCGATCCCACCCCGCAGCCGCTGACCGCCTGGCACGCGCTGGACCCCGAGATCGTCTACTCGCGGCTGGCCGGCGGCGCGCGGCCGTTGGCGGTCGAGCCGGGCACGCCGTCCTGGCGGCGCCGCCTCGACGACCTGTCCTACAGCCCCGCGCTGGCGCCGCTGCGCGGACCGCTGAGCAGCGTGGCGCGGCTGGCCGCGGCCACCCGCGCCGAGCTGGCCGACCCGCTGACCCCGATCCTGGCCGTCGGGGCGGCCGCGTCCGCGATCGTCGGCAGCAACATCGACGCTCTCCTGGTCGCCGGGGTGATGACCGTCAACGCGATAACCGGTGGGGCGCAACGGTTACGGGCCGAGGCCGCCGCCGCCGAACTGTTCGCCGAGCAGGATCAGCTGGTGCGCCGGGTCGTCGTCCCGGCCGTCGCGACCACGCGCCGCCGGTTGGAGGCGGCCCGGCACGCCACCCGCACGGCCACGGTGTCGGCCAAGTCGCTGCGGCCCGGCGACGTCATCGACCTGGCCGCGCCGGAGGTGGTGCCGGCCGACGCGCGCCTGCTGATGGCCGAGGACCTCGAGGTCGACGAGTCGCTGCTCACCGGCGAGTCGCTGCCGGTGGACAAGCAGGTGGACCCCGTCGCCGTCAACGATCCCGACCGGGCCAGCATGCTGTTCGAGGGCAGCACAATCGTCGCGGGACACGCCCGGGCGATCGTCGTGGCCACCGGGGTGGGCACCGCGGCGCACCGCGCGATCTCGGCGGTCGCCGACGTCGAGACGTCGGCCGGCGTCCAGGCGCGGCTGCGAGAGCTCACCAGCAAGGTCCTGCCGCTGACGCTCACCGGTGGCGCCGCGGTGACCGCCCTGGCGTTGCTGCGGCGCGCGTCGCTGCGGCAGGCCGTCGCCGACGGCGTCGCGATCGCGGTGGCCGCCGTCCCGGAGGGCCTGCCGCTGGTGGCCACCCTGTCCCAGCTCGCCGCCGCCCAGCGGCTGACGGCGCGCGGAGCGCTGGTGCGGGCCCCGCGCACCATCGAGGCGCTGGGCCGGGTCGACACCATATGTTTCGACAAGACCGGCACCCTCACCGAGAACCGGCTGCGCGTCGTGTGCGCGGTACCGGAAACGGCCGATCCGCGGGATCCCTTCCCCGACAACGCCGATCCGCGGTCCGTGAGCGTGCTCAAGGCGGCGGCGCGGGCCTCCACCCAACCCCACGACGGGCAGGGACACGCGCACGCCACCGACGAGGCCATCCTCACCGCCGCGAGTTCGCTGCCCGGCCAAGGCGATTCGGAGTGGACGGTGCTCGCCGAGGTGCCGTTCGAGTCCAGTCGCGGTTTTGCGGCCGCGATAGGCACGCTCAACACAAACGGGTCGTCGCCGATCCTGATGCTCAAGGGCGCTCCCGAGGTGATCCTGCCGCGGTGCCGGTTCGCCGATCCGGACGGAGACCGCGAGCACGCGGAATCGTTGGTGCGCAGCCTCGCCGAGCGGGGTCTGCGGGTGCTGGCGGTGGCGCGGCGCGGCTGGGACAACGGCACCACCGACGACGAGGAGACCGACGCGGACGCCGTCGACGCCGCCGCCGTCGACCTGGAGCTGCTCGGCTACGTGGGTTTGGCGGACACCGCGCGGGCGTCGGCGCGCCCGCTGATCGAAGAGCTGGAGGACCTCGACCGCAACGTGGTGCTGATAACCGGCGATCATCCCGTCACCGCACGCGCGATCGCCCATCAATTGGGCATGCCCGCCGACGCGCGGGTGGTGACCGGCGCCGAGCTCGCCGGCCTGGACGAGGATGCGTGCGCCAAGCTCGTCGCCGACGTCCAGGTGTTCGCCCGGGTCAGCCCGGAGCAGAAGGTGCAGATCGTGGCCGCGCTGCAGCGCTGCGGCCGGGTGACCGCGATGGTCGGCGACGGCGCCAACGACGCGGCCGCGATCCGGATGGCCGACGTGGGCATCGGGGTGAGCGGTCGCGGTTCGTCGGCGGCGCGTGGGGCCGCCGATATCGTGCTGACCGACGAGGACCTGGGCGTGCTGCTCGACGCGCTGGTCGAGGGCCGCAGCATGTGGTCCGGGGTTCGCGACGCGGTCACGATCCTGGTCGGCGGCAACGTCGGCGAGGTGCTGTTCACCATCATCGGGACGGCCCTGGGCTCCGGTCGGGCGCCGGTGGGCACCCGGCAGCTGCTGCTGGTCAACCTGCTCACCGACATGTTCCCCGCGCTCGCGGTGGCGGTCACGTCGCAATACGTCGAGCCCGACGAGGCCGAGTACGCGACCGACGAGGAGGCCGAGGAGGCCCGGCGCCAGCACCGCCGCCTGGTGCTGACCGGGCGCACCCCCTCCCTGGACGCTCCCCTGATGCGGCAGATCGTCACCCGGGGCGCCGTCACGGCCGCCGGGGCGACGGCCGCCTGGGCCATCGGGCGCTGGACGCCCGGCAGCGAACGCCGCACGGCGACAATGGGATTGACGGCGCTGGTGACCACGCAGCTGGCGCAGACCCTGCTGACGCGGCGGCACAGCCCACTCGTGGTGGCCACGGCGCTGGGCAGCGCGGGCGTGCTGGTCGGCATCGTGCAGACCCCGGTCATCAGCCAGTTCTTCGGCTGCACGCCGCTGGGGCCGGTCGCCTGGACGGGCGTGCTGGGCGCAACGGGCGGCGCCACCGCGATCTCGGCGCTGGCGCCCAACTGGCTGGCCAAGACCGTCGGCGTCGCCGAGGAGGACGAGGAGGACGAGTAACGCCGCGGCGGCGCGATCAGTGGTGGCGTGTCCAGATGGTCCAGATGGTGATGCCGACGGCGACCGCCACGATCGCCAGGGCCAACGGCACGGTACCGCTGTGCGGTAGCACCGCATCCGTTGGCGGGGTGGCCCGGTGCGGCACCCGAGGCTCGACGTCGCCGCTCGGGGTTCGCTCGCGCGCCACCGGACGTGCGGGTGGGTTTTCGCGCCGGTCGCGGCCGCGCTCGTGCCGCCGGCGTGGCACCCAGGTCTCGTCTCCCAACTCGTCGGGGATCAGCCACATCAGCAGCCCGAGGTTGACCACCGCCAGCACGCCGTGCAGCACGACGTCGGCCGCGTGAAACCCGAACGGCGTCGGCATGTCGCGCGCGCTGGCGACACTGCTGAAAAACAACAACACCGTGTAGGAGACCGCGCTGAGCGCGGTAACCGCCACCGCCGCGCGGCGTTTGGCGACGGCCCCGACGGCCGCCACGCCCAACGCCAGCAGTACCGCGCTGTGCGCCGGAGTCGATTCCAGGCCGAGGACCGGGGCGCCGGTAGGCCCGGCGTGGGGATGCAGGGTCGCCGACACCAGCCCGACGATGCCGAACGCGCTCACCAGCACGCCCTCGGCCAACAGGAACCAACGCCCGCTGCGGAACCGCTTCGGGTCCGTGCGGACCCTGCGCAACCGCGACGTCGCACCAGGGACGTGCCCCGCTGTCACCGGCATCGCGCAACCTCCAGCCTGAACAGCAAGTCTCCTGATGTTGGCTACCCACCGATGGCCAGGAATAACGCCGGCGCCGCCGGCGGTTAGGTGTCCGGGAGTTGGCTGCGGACGACCTTGCCGGCGGGATTGCGCGGAATGCCGTCGACGACGTGGATGTCGCGGGGCTGCTCGAAGCGAGAGACCTTGCCCTTCAAGTACTCCCGCAGCCCCGCCTCGTCGATGTCGCGCTGCGGGCGCGGAACGACGAACGCGGCCAGCCGCCGCCCGAACTGCTCGTCGGCCACGCCGATGACCGCGGTCTCGGCGACGTCCGGATGGTCGGCGAGCGCGTTTTCCAGCGCGCGCGGATAGACGTTCTCACCGCCCGAGACGATCATGTCGTCCTCGCGGCCGACGATGTACAGCCGGCCCGAATTGTCGAGATAGCCCATGTCGCCCGTGCTGGTCATGCCGTCGATGACGGCCTTGGAGCCGCCGCCGACGTAGCCCTTCGCGCCCAGTTCGCCGCCGACGAAGATGCGCCCCGTCACGCGCGGCCCGACCGGCCGGTCGTTCTTGTCGAAGATGCGCACCGGGCACCCCGCCACCGGGCGCCCCACGGTTTCCGGGGCGTTGCGCAGCTCGGTCGGTGTGGCCAGGGCGCCGATGCCGACCTCCGTGGAACCGTAGCCGTTGTAGAGGATGTCGCCGTAGGCGTCCATGAACCGGCGTGCCAGGCCGGGGTCGAGCCGGTCGCCGCTGGATATCACGACTTGCAAGGACGGCAACGGGTTTCGCGCCCGCACTCGCTCCGGCAGATCGAGGATGCGCGCCAGCATGATCGGGACCACGCTCATCGCGTCGGCGCGCTGCAGCGACGCCCGCGCCAAGGTGGCCTCGGCGTCGAAGCGCCGGTGGGTCAGCACGGTGCCGCCCAGGCTCACGGTGATCATCAGCATGCCGAACCCCAGCCCGTGAAACATCGGCACCGCCACCGCCATTCGCGTCCCGACCCGCAGCCCGGTGCGCTCGAGAAGCGTCATGCCGACGCCCACGCCCAACCTCATCTTCGGGACCCGCGGGACGCCCCGCGGCACACCGGTGGTGCCCGAGGTCAGCAGAACCAGTCGGCCCGAGCCGGCGACCTTGGGCCGGGACTCGCCGGGCCGGGCCTCGACGGCCGCCGGGTCGATCGCGTTAATGCATTCGTCGGCGCGGTGTATTTGGTCGGCAAATTCATTGTCGCAGAACATCGTTGCGATCCGGTGTGCGCTGAGCGCGCCGGCGAGCGCGTCGGTGCGAAACTCGGTGTTCACCAGGACCACGTCGGTGCCGGCCAGGGCCGCGGCGAAGGCCGACGCGGCGAAGTTGCGTCCGTTGCGGCACATGACCCCGACGGCCTGGCCCGATCCGACACCCGCGCGAGCGAGCTCGCGCGCCAGCGCCTCGGTCTTCGACTGCAGCTCGCGGTAGGTGACGGCGCCGTCGTCGTCGATCATCGCTGTGCGCCGCGGCCACCGGGCCGCCGCGACGGCGAGCAGGGTGTAAAGATTCGTGCCGCCCCGGTACACCTCGCGGGCCAGGCGCAGCACCCCGAGGGGCGCGGGCGGGCTCAGCAGCCCCGACGATGCCAGCGCACGCGCCGTGGTGGCGACCACGCTGTCGGTCATGAGGCGTCCTTCTCGCCGCCGGGATCGGCGAAGAACCGGCGGTGCCAGATCCGGGCGGCGCGCTCGGCGGGCCCGGCCAGCAGCACCGAGGCCAGCTCGGCCGGTCGTAGCCACGGCGGTTCGTTGCTGCGGGGCCGGTCGATGATGGCCTTGGCGACCGCGTCGGCGGCCTGATCCGCAGACAAGCCGGGCAGCCTGCCCAGGATCGGGGTGGGCTCGATCATCCGGGTGCGCACCAGCGCGAAGTAGACCGACGTCACGTCGATGCCGTCCGCGTGCAATTCCGGCGCCACGCTGCGCAGCCACCGATCGAACGCTCCCTTGGACGCCTGGTAGGCGCCCCATTGCGGGCCGGGCACGACGCGCACGCCGACGCTGGACACGTTCACGATGTGGCCGCCGCCGTGTTCGCGCATCGCCGGCAGCAGCCCGAGCAGCAGCCAGATCGGTCCCAGGTAGTTGATGTCGATCGTGCGCTGGAAGTCGTGCGGCCGGTCGTACTGCTGGTGCAGCGACCGGCGCAGCGACTTGCCGGCGTTGCTCACCACGATGTCGAGCGGGCCGTGGTCCTCGGTGACCTGCTTGGTCAGCGCGGTGACGGCGGCCTCGTCGCTGAGATCGGTGGGGTAGGCCACGGCGCGGCCGCCGCCGGCGTTGATCGCCGCCGCCAGGTCGTCGAGCCGTTCCGCGGACCGCGCGACGACCAGCACCTTCGCCCCCGCCGCGGCGAGCCGGCGCGCCGTCGCCTCGCCGATTCCATAGGACGCGCCGGTCACCAGCACGGTCTTGCCGCACACGGCGGCGCGCAGCCTGTCGGGATCCGATATCCGCGCCGGGTTGGCCAACCGGTCGGTGGCCGTCTTCAGGGCCTCTGCTACTACGTTCACCTTCACCGCATTCACCGAAATGGCAAGTCCTGGTGGCGCTGCCGGCCCACCCCACTCGACTCGTAACCTACAGCTACCAGACCGCACGCACAGCCCCAACGGTAGGCCGGTCAATCCCTGATAAAGCCCTTGTTGCGCATCAGCGCCTCTGCCAAAAACCCGTCGTGCGGGATTTCGGGCGCCGTGTGCCAGGTCGGGTAACGGCCCCAGTACACGTTGGCCACCGTCGGCTCGGCGAGGAGATCGTCGATCAGCCCTTCGTCACCCGTGATCGCGGTGACGACCAGCGAATGGCGTAGCGGCCCCACGCCGGCACCCCGCGACCACGGCGACACCCACACGCACGGGAACGGCAGCTCGATGTTGAGCCTTGCGACATCGGGCCCGGCCAGCAGATGCACGGCCGGGCGCAGCGCGGCAGCGCCGTCGCCCACGGCGGCAACCACCTGGTCGGCGCCGAGTAGCGGCGTCGTTCCCGCCGCCTTGGCCGCGAGATAGCGCGCGGCCGCGCGAGCCTTGTCGACAGATTGGGTGGGCAGGACGGCTCGCTCGTCGTCGCTGGGACGCGGCTCGATCGTCGCCAACCGCGCGGCGATCGCGCGAGCCAGTGGGCCGGGATCGCCCTCGTAGAGCACCGCCGTGGTGTTGACGCACGCCATCCCGCCCGAGCCGGCGATCGAGTCGACGATCAGATCGATGTGGTCACGCCAGTCCCGATCGGCGGTGATCAGAATCTTCGCGCGACCCGGCCCGTTCACCACCACCGTCGGGTCGTCGGCGTATTTCTCCGCGACGTCCTGGCCCCCGTACACCATGGCCACGTCGGCCGCCCGGACGAGCTCGTCGGCACCGCCGTGATCGGTCGGCAGGTACACCGCGTCTTCCGGGCGAAATCCCGCCTGGCGCAAGGCATTCACCAGCCGATGCGCGGTCAGCGGCTCGCGGCGCGACGGCCGCACCGCGACCCGGTAGCCCAGCGCAAGCGCCTGGGGCCACAGGGCATGCACGCCCGGGCCGTTGCCGGCGGCGTGGACCGCGAACACCTCGCCGCGCCGCGTCCAAACCGCGCCCCCATGGCGGGTGCGCTGCTCGCGCCAGTCGGCGACCGCACCGACGGGTCGGCTCGGCCGCACCGCATCGAATGCCGAGGCGACGGCGTCGGCCACGCCGCGGGCCGCGGCGCGGGTAACCACGATCGGCAGCCCCGAAATCCGGCTGGCCAGGCCGACATACGCGTCGAAGTCCAATCCGGCGATGACGGCCGTGGCGAAGAGATCGGCGGCGACGGCCAAAACCTCCTCGCGCCGGCCGGGCGGCAGTGGCCGAACCCTGCGTTGGGTGCCGATTGCGCGCGAAACATAAAGCGGGGGCGTGATACTCAGCTCGGCAACCGGCATACCCGCGGTGCTCGTGACGATCGCACGGTTGCGGGTCCGGTACTCGCCTCCGGGTCCCAGCGCATCGATGCGCACGAAATCGACCGCAGCACTGCGTGTTTCACCGGCCATTTCAGTACACGCCCTCGATGACGGCCTCGCCGTCGAATGTAGCTACCGGTCGCACCGCGCTGAGCGAATCGCTGATCTGGGCCGCGGGCCCACGCATCCGGATTGCCATATCGCGTTCCAGGTTGTTGGGAATGAACATTCCCTTGCTGATGTGGTTCATCACCACCTGGCCGGGTTGCCCGTAGGGGACTTGCTCCCCGGTGTCGGGATCAACCACCCGGAACACCACATACGGCGTTCGCGGATCGAAGACGAACGAGTCGCCCTCGGTTCGCGTGACGGCCTGCGAAAGGACCATGGTGCTGCCGAAGGCCACGGTGATCGTCGTTTCCGGGAAGATCTCCCGCAGCAGGTCCAGCGTGTCGGCGTCTACGTGCGCGCCGCTGAGCAACAGGTAGCGGATCTTGGCGTTGACCAAATCCACCACACGATCGTCGCGGGCGATCGCCTCCAGCAACGGCGGAGTGGTATGCAGATTCGCAACGTGCTGCGTCCGCAGGATGTGCACGGCCTGCTCTATGACGTGGACGATGTAGGCCGCGACCTCGGTGGCCGCCCGGCGCGCGGCGAGGATCTTGACCCAGCGCGGATCGATGTCGATCGGGTGGAATATCGAGCCGAGCCGCTCGGAGACCAGCCGGGAGAAGTAGCCCACACCGTGCGGACCGCTGGGCATCAGGCACAGGAAGCCCCGGCCCGGCAGAAAGCCGCCCGCAGCGAAATCCTCGGTTTGCCAGTGCACGACCTGCGCGATCCAATCCGGCAGTTGCACAGTCCGTTTCGGAGCGCCGGTGGTGCCGCCGGATTCGAATATCTGCGGCAGCGGCACCCCGGCATCCCCGGATGCGTAGCCGCGCGGAATGAGATCCTCTACCGGCACGCTGCGCAATTCGTTGACGACGTTGGGGAACAGCCGCAGATCCGCGAAGGTCTTGATATCGGTCAACGGGTCGAAGTCGAGCGTCGTGGCGATCCGCAACCAGAACTCCGAACCAGTGTCCGCGCCGAAGTGCCAGGCGATGGCGGCTCGCAGGTAGGCCTCGGGGTCGGTGACGGGCACCGATCGCGGGACGTCCAACAGCGAAAAGTCGGCCGCGAAATCAGCGGGGGCCATGCCACCGATCCTGTCGCATCGCCGGCCCGCCCGCCACGCTCGCGCGCCCCGCCGGGTAGACGGCGGCTGAACGTTGCGCCATGCCGCGGCAAACTCTCTGCGCCCGACAGGTTTTCAGCGCGCGGGCTCCGCGTCAACCGCCGGTGCGCTCCAGTGCGGCCATCATGGCCTCGTTGAGGGCAGGGTAAACCTGGTCGAAAACACCGTCGCGCTCGGCGAACCGGAACGGCCTGACACGTTCCACGATGATCTCGTCAGCATCGGGTTGTGTCTGCAACAGGCTCATGGTCTCGGCGATGTACTCATCCAACGGCATCGCCCTGGGGTCCTCTGAGTCGAATCCCCGCCCACGCTGCAGTCCCGTCCGCACGTGCGGTGGAACGATTTCTATCACCTGAACCGACGTCCCGCGGAGCTGAAAACGCAGCGACTGGGTGTAGGAATGCAGCGCCGCCTTGGTGGCGCAGTAGGTCGGGGTGAGCGCGCCAGGCACAAATGCCAGGCCCGACGATACGTTGACGATCGTCGCGCGCGGTTTTTTCAGCAGCGACGGCAGCAGCGCCGAGGTGAGCCGGATCGGCCCCAGCAGATTGACTGCGACGGTCAGCTCCGCCGTTCCGGGGCCACTGGAAGTGAGGTCCTCAACGCGCTGAATGGCGGCGTTGTTGACCAGGACGTTGAGTTCCGGATAGCGGTCGGTCAGCTCGATGGCGAAGCGCCTGATATCGGCGGCATCGCCTTGATCCAGCGACAGAACCCGCATGCCGGGGTTCGCCTCGGCGACCTCCCGCAGCGCCTCACGGCGTCGCCCCGCGATAATCACCCGGTTGCCGAGCTTGTGCAATGACTCGGCCAAGCCGCGCCCGATCCCGGTGCCACCTCCGGTGACCAGCACCGTGTTGTCTGTCAGCTGCATCACCGCACCTCCGTCGTCGTCCGAACCGCAACAACTCTGGCAGGTGTTGGCGGCGGGCAGCAAACCCCGGAGTTCGGCGTCCGCATCAAGCGGCCGGGCGGTCGTGCAGCTTGCGCGGGTCGACACCCGCCCGGCGCCACGCCGCCGCCGCCCAGGGCAGGTAGATGAGCGCGACTGGCAGCCGGTTGACGAGCGGGTTCAGCGCGCGCATGACCGCCGCGAACCGCTGAAATCGCTTCTCCCGCTTCTCATCCCACTCCAGCTCGCACACCGCGCGCATCTGCGGCGGCAGGGTGCCCACCAGCACGAGGCGGGTGTAGGCGTTGATCGGCGCGGACAGGATCCTCCAGACCGGCCCGGGAATCCAGCGCGGCCCCGGGATGCCCTTCCTGATGTAGCCGGTGCCGTACAGCACGGTCTTGTGCGGGACGAATCGCTCCAGCATGTCGTCCCAATAGGCGACGAACTCGTCGTAGGTCTGCGGCTGGCCGCGGTCGCTGACCCCGTACAGGCCGTACCAGACCTTGCCCTCGTCGAAGATCCGCTCCTTCTCCGCCCGCGACAGCCGCCGGATGAAGGTGTCGGTGATGTAGATGACCTGGTCGACGAACGTGGCGTGGGCCCAATAGAACAACTCGGGGTTCAGCGCGTGATACCTGGAGCCGTCGCTGATGGTGCCCTTGATCGGCTTGTGGAAGTCACGCACCTTGCGGCCCCACTCGTGCGGCTCGTCGGAGTAGACGGTCTTCATCAGCGGCGGCGCCGTGCGCTTGGCGCGGCCCAACGTGTCGCTGAACACCACCGAGTGATCGAGCACGCCCTGCGCGAGCTGCTCGATGCAGTTCTCCACACCGGCGGTGCGCTGGAACCCGAAGAATTGCGTGCGGTGATCGCCGTAGAACTTCCAGATCAACGAGTCGGGCCCCAGGCGCGGCGTTGCGTCGGCGACCTCGTCGTCGACCGGCATGGGCACCGCCTCGCGCACCCCGATGTCGAAGTCTTGTTGCGCCGTCACTCAACCTCCCAGCCCCACGCATACCCAGGAACACAGAAACAAATCCGTATCTTTGTGTCAAGATAGCATCCATGCGGAGTGGCAGCCCCGACGGCAACCTCGCCGAGACGGCCTCCGAAAAGACAGAGGTCGAGCGCACCATCCTGGACACGGCGCGCGCCGTCTTCGAGACCTACGGCGCGCGGCGCGCGAACATCGAGGACGTCGCCGCCCGCGCCGGGGTCAGCCGCAGCACCGTTTACCGACGATTCCCGACGAAGGACGTGTTGTTCGCGCACGTGGTGCGCCGCGAGGCCGAGCTGTTCTTCGCAACGCTCGACGAGGCCACCGCGGGCTGCGACCCGCGGCAGGCCGTGATCGAGGCGTTCGCGCTCGGGGTGCGCCTGGTCGGAGACTCGCCGCTGTATTCGCGGATCGTCGAAAGCGAACCCGAGCTGTTGGGCATGTTCTCCCGATCGCATGCGTTTCCGATCGGCCAATTCGCCGACGGGATCGCCCGCACCCTGCGGCGCTGCGGCAGCCGGATCCCCGATCCGGACCTGGCCAACATCGCCGACATCCTGCTGCGCGTCGCGCTGGGCATCATCGTGTTCCCCACCGACCGGCTCGACACGTCCGATCCCGCGGCGGTGCGCCAGTATGCGGCCCGCTACCTGGTGCCGATCCTCGGCGGTTGACGCTTGGCTCCGGGTTGTCGGGGGCCTGGATTAGCCTTTAGCTCGTGCCTGGGTTTTCAGGGACACCGCGAACCCGATACGCCAGCTGCGGCGACACCGACATCGCCTACCAGGTGTTCGGCGACGGGCCGATCGACCTGGTGCTGCTGCCCGGGCCGTCGATCCCGATCGACTCGGTCGACGCCGAGCCGTCGATGTACCGCTTCCATCGCCGGCTGGCGTCGTTCGCCCGGGTGATCCGGCTCGACCAGCGCGGGATCGGGCTGTCGTCGCGCGTGCCGTCGGTCGACGTGATCGGGCCGGAATTCTGGGCCAGGGACGTCGTCTCGGTCATGGACGCCGTGGGATGCGAGCGCGCCACGATCGTGGCGCCGGGCTTCACCTCGATGACCGGGCTGGTGCTGGCGGCCGACTACCCGGAACGAGTGAGCAGCCTGGTGATCATCAACGGCGCGGCCCGCACGTTGTACGCCCCCGACTACCCGATCGGCGCCCGGATCGAGGACCTCGACCCGTACACGACGGTCGCGATCGACCCCGATGCCGTCGAGCACGGCTTCGACATGCTCGGCATGATCGCGCCCAGCGTCGCCGGCGACGACGCGTTCCGCGCCTGGTGGGACGCCGCCGGCAACCGCGCCGCCTCGCCGAGCATGGCCCGCGCGATGATCCTGTCCATCCGGCGCTCCGACGTGCGCGACAGGCTGCCGCGCATCGCCGCCCCGACGCTGATCGTGCATCGCGCCGGCTCCGAATTCACCCCGGTCGCGCACGGTCAATACCTCGCCGACCACATCGCCGAATCGCGCTTCGTCGAGCTACCGGGCGACGACACCCTGTACTGGGTGGGCAACACCGGGCCGATGCTCGACGAGATCGAAGAGTTCATCACCGGCATGCGCGGCGGCTCGGACGCCGAGCGGCTGCTCACGACGATCGTGTTCACCGACATCGTCGGCTCCACCGAGCGCGCCGCGACGCTGGGTGATGGCCGCTGGCGCGACCTGCTGGACAACCACGACACCATCGTGCGTCACGAACTGCAGCGGTTCGGCGGGCGCGAAGTCAACACCGCCGGCGACGGATTCGTCGCGACGTTCAGCAGCCCGAGCGCCGCGCTGGCCTGCGCGGACGAAATCGTCGACGCGGTGCGGGTGCTCGGCATCGAGGTTCGGGTGGGCGTTCACGCCGGTGAGGTGGAGGTGCGCGGCGCCCTGAAGAACGACATCGCCGGCATGGCCGTGCACATCGGCGCGCGGGTGGCGGCGCTGGCCGGACCCAGCGAGGTGCTGGTGTCCTCGACGGTGCGCGACATCGTCACCGGGTCGCGGCACCGGTTCGCCGACCGCGGCGAGAGCGCGCTCAAGGGCGTGCCGGGCCAGTGGCGGTTGTGCGCCCTGGTGCGCGAGCACGCCGTCGTCAACCGTTAACGAAGCTCGCGTAGGCTGCGATCAATTGTGGCGTACAGCTTGGTGTTTGACCGAAGGGACACCCATGACCGACGTGCACGTCTCGCTGCCTCCCGCGTTGCGCCGGGCGCTGGACCTCCTCGCCGATCCGCCGGCGGACCCCGACGTCAGCAAGGGCTATCTCGATCTGCTCGGCACCGCCGGCGACGACGCCGTCCCGAAAAACACCGGCCCGATTCAGGCGGCCTGGGCATCGCCGATCGGGTCGATGCTCTACGACAATGCCCAGGCCCTGACCCGCCGACTGATCAGCGCCTGGCAACACCCCGTCGAGTGGCTCGACATCCCGCCCGGCGGCACCGCACTGGACGTGGGCTCCGGTCCGGGCAACGTCACGTCGTCGCTGGCGCGCGCCGCGGGCCCGGGCGGACTGGCGCTGGGCGTCGACATCTCCGAGCCGATGCTGGCGCGCGCGGTTCGCAACGAAGCGGGCCCGCGGGTCGGGTTCATCCGGGCCGACGCGCAGCGACTTCCGCTGCGCGACAACACCGTTGACGCGGTGGTCTCGCTGGCGGTGCTGCAGCTGATCCCCAACCCGGCGGCCGCCCTCGCGGAGATGGCGCGGGTGCTGCGGCCCGGCGGCCGGCTGGCCATCATGGTCCCCACGGCCGGGCGCGCGGCCCGGCTGTGGCAGATGCTGCCCAACGCGGGGGCGCACGCGTTCGGTGACGACGAGATCGCGGACATCCTGGAAGACAACGGATTCGCCAGCGTGCGGGTCAACACCTTCGGCACGTTGCAGTGGGTGCGCGGCAAGAACGGCTGAGCCTCAGCCGCGCTTCATGGCGGGGTGGCCGCGAGACAGCAACGGCAACAACAGCTCTGGTGGCGCCGTAGGCCGCCTGGCCGGGCAGTGGGCCGAACGCGGCGATCGACGCCACATTCAGCACCGCGCCTTGATGGCGGTCGACCATCCCGGGCAGGAACCTGCTGCACAGGTCGACCACCGCGGCCACGTCGACCTCGACGAGGTTGACCTCTTGCTCCGGAACGGATTTCGCGACCAGCCCCAGGGTCGACAGTCCCGCGTTGTTGATCAGGATGTCCGGGGTCAGGCCGAGCGCCGCGACCCGGTCGGGCAGGCCGGCCCGCGCGGAGCGATCGGACAGGTCGGCGGGCAGCGGGTGCGCCTGCGGGCCCAGCCGCCGGGCGAGCTCTTCGAGTCGGCCCGCGCTGCGGGCCACCAGCACGACCTGGTACCCGCGCCGCGCGAGTATCTCCGCGAAGTGCTCGCCGATGCCCGAAGAGGCGCCGGTGACGAGGGCGGCGCGGCCGTTTCGCGGCGGTGGAAGGGCCATCAGTTGCCCGCCTGTGCGAGCATCGCGAGCTTGTCCATCGATTCGCGCAGCATCTCTGGCGTCGTCGACCGGGCCCTCTCCAGCCGGCTCTGGTCGGTCAGCGCGGTCCAGTCGTAGGTGTGGGTCACGTTGGTGAGGGTGGCGTTGATCGGCTCGAGCTCCCAGCGCCACAGGTGGCCGGGCGGCCGCTTCCCGGGTTCCGCTGGGCACCAAGCGATCTTGCTGCCCTCGATGAATTCCACGACGTGGTTCTCCCGCACGGCGCCGTTGGTCAGGGTCGTCTTGAACACGTCGCCGACCTGGCGGACGCGCTGACCCGGGGCCGCGGACGCCAGGTTGTCGTTGCCGTCCCAGCGCGGCTGGCTGGACGGCTCGGCGATCAGCTCGAAAATCCGCTCCGCGCTGGCAGAGATCGCGCGGGTGGCTTTGACAATGGTTCCGGGTTCGGTGTCGGCCATGGGGCAATCCAAACACGTCGGCCGCGACCCGTCAGCAGCGTTCGGCACCCCGGCGCATCAGGCGCAACTCCGTCGGGCGCGGCTTGCTTCTGCGCACGGCCTGCAGCGCGTCGCAGGCCCGCGCCTTGATCGGGGCGACGACGTCGCGGTTGGCGGGGCCCTGGTTGATCCAGGCCGGCGGTGTTGCCACGATTTCGATCCTTCGCTTGTTCGGCCGGTGGGCCGACTCATCGCATTTCATCGCGTCTCCCTTACCAATGTGCCGCGCGTTGATGAACGCCGCGAAAAGCAGCGCTGTGGTGTCGCACACAACCGCGGCCGGTGCGGGGCGCCGTCACACGTCCGGCCGGCCCTTGGGACCGCTTTTGAACCGGCGCAGAAAGCCGAGCAGTCGATGCGCCGGCACCGGTTTCGGCCAGTCGTCGGCCCGGAAATACGCGTCCGAGCCGCCGTCGACGAAAACCACGCTGCCGCAGAGGAAGTCGGCCGAGTCCGACAGCATGAAGCACATCCAGTCGGCCATGTGCCGGGCGTCGCCGAACCCGCCGACGGGAATCGGGAACGACCGAACCGCCTTGGCCTCGGTGGGATTCGACAGCTGCTCGGCCAGCAGCGGCGTCATGATGGCCCCGGGCGCGATGGCGTTCAGGCGCACGCCCTCACCCGCCCACTCCGGCAGCACCGCCTTCCGCCGAACCCAGCGGCTGACAGCGATTTTCGACGCGGCGTACATCATGGTGGGCGCGGCCCTACCGAACAGCCTGACCGAACGCACCGCCCTGTCGGCATCGTGCGCCAGCAACGCCCGGACGGTTCGGCCCGGGACTGCGGGCACCGTCGTCGTGGAGTTGCTGGCGACGACGACGGCCTTGGCACGTTCGGCGGCGGCCAGCGCCGGTCGCCACGCGGCGAGCAGCTCGACCACGCCCAGGTAGTTCACCTGGGCGATCTGACGCGGGCGATCCGGGCTCGGGCCCGGCCCCAGGCCGGCGGCCAGCACCGCGCCATCGAGCCGGCCGGCCGAGGCGCCCAGGACGGCGTCGGCGGCCGTTTGGCGCCCGTGCGGCGTCGACAGGTCCGCGGTGACGTCGGCGTCCTTGATGTCGACGCCGATCACGGTGTGGCCCTCGCCGCGCAGCCGGTCTGCGGTCTCCCGGCCCATCCCGGACGCCGATCCGGTGATCGCATAGGTGCCCATTCAGGTCTCCACTCCTCGGCCGCTTCCGGCGAAATGTAGGTTGACTATATGACCGACGAAGCGATAGCCACCGACTTCACCCGGCTCGAATCGGTGTACGGGCCGCTGGCCGAATCGATCCGCAGGCTCATCGAGGTCAGCATCCGCACCGAAGCCGACCCGCGGGCGGTGGCGGTGGTGAAGGCCCGGATCGACAGTGCCGCAGACGAATTGAGCTCCTCGCTGCGGCCGGGACCCTTCGGCGTACAGCTGACGCCCGACGGCGAAACCATCGCGTGGGGCAACGTCGTGGTCGGCGTGCGCAACCCGGTGGCACCGCCGCTGGTCGTCCACCACGACCCGGACGGGCTGGTGTGGTCCGAGTTCGTCCTGGGCGCCGCGTACGAGGGCCCGCCGGACCACGTCCACGGTGGGGTGTGCGCGCTGGTGCTCGATCACGTGCTGGGCGCCACGGCCCACCAGCCCGGACGGCCCGCCTACACGGGCACGCTCACCCTGCGTTACCGGCGCCGCACGCCGCTCGGCCGGCCGTTGCGCGCCCAGGCGCGGGTCGAGCGCACCGAGGGCGTCAAGACGTTCGCCGTCGGCCACCTCGCCGACGAGGGCGGCATCACGGTCGAAGCCGAGGGCGTGTTCATTCACCCGAAGCGGTAGCGGCCCGTTCGACATCGAGGAGTTGCTCACCGCGGCGCTCCTCGTCGTAGGCCTTGCGCCCGCCCCGCAGGCCGAAGAGCCGCTTCGAGATCAGCAGGTAGATCACGGCGGCCATGTTGATGGTGAAGGTGACCGCGCGAGTCATCGTGATGCCCTTGGCCAGGTCGTGGATCTCCAGCGGCAGGAAGACCGAGGTGGCTATCACCGCGAAGTACTCGCCCCAGCGCTTCAGCAACCACAGGCCGACGCCCTCGACGACCTCCAGCAGCGCGTAGCCGGCCAGCATCAGGGTCAGCAAGGCCAGGGTGGACGGCTTGGTGGCCAGCGCCTTTTCCAGTTCGTGCACGATCGTCATCTGATCGACCTTGAACCCGGCCGCCCGGAAGATCGGCAGGTCGCGGTCGAGGGTGGCCTGGATGGCGCCCCGAGCGCCGCGAAACTTCCAAACCGCATAGGCCGCGAGCGCGATCACCACCGCGCGCAACAAGCGTTCCACCGCGAGGGCGCGGATGATGATGGCCTGCCGTAAAGCCTTGCCGCGCATGATCATCGGCGCATCCTCGGCGCGCCCGCGCGCGTGTGGCGCGCCGACTGTGAATTCACCGCAACGCAGGCAGCGCCACACCTCACCCAGACCGGTGGTACCGCTCAGCCGGCCGGCCAGCGCCTCCTCCTCGGGCGCGTACGTGACGTGCCCCGCGAGCGCACAGGTCACCAGCTCCCACCGATTGATGCCGCCGTCTTTGTGCATGGCCGATCATTCAATGCCGGCGGTGAGCCGCGCAAGGGGGCGGTGCGCCGCCCTACCCCGCGCGATGCGCCGCCTCGGCCCGCGGCTGGGATTCGCTGATGGCCGCGGTTTCGTCGGTGAGCCTCTTCCCGATGACGCCGATCTGTCGCGCGCTGAGGGGACACAGCGGGTGCACCGCGACCATCAGGGCGACCCGGCCGCGATGGTCGAAAACCGGTGCGGCGATGGTCACCACGGGCTGCTTGCGTCGACCCGGATTGTCGTCGGAGAGAAAGCCGATGGTGGTGAACTCGACGAGCAACTGGTCCAGGATGTGGCGCACCGGGGTCGGCATCTCGTTGCTGTCCAGCGTGCCGACCACCTGGACGGCTTGCGCCAGCGCGGGCGTGGTCCAGTCGACGTCGAATCCGCGCTTGCGGGTGTGCTCCAGGACGCGTTCCAGCCGCCGCGCGCGATCGGCATTGCTGCCGGCGCCCCGGCGGATCCACGCGCGCTGTTCCTCGTCGGTGTCCCAGGCGGCGAGCGCCACCCCGAACGGCGGCGCATACGGGATGCGGTCACCGGGTATGCCCGACGGCTGGGTGGCGGGATCGCCCTCGAAGGCCGTGACCACGAGCGAATCGCCGAAGCGCTCGACCACCGAGCCGGCGTAGCCGACCTCACCGGAGAGCCGCAGCGCCGCCGAACGCGCGGCGTGGGCCAGCGGGCGGGCGGTGTCCATCCGCGCGGCCACCACGGCGAGCGCGGGGCCCAGGCTGAACGTCTTGGTGATCGGGTCGCGGCTGGCCCAGCCGCGGTCGCACAGCGTCTTGAGGATCGCGTGCGCGGTCGCCTGGGTGAGGTCGAGCTCGCGCGCGACGTCGGAGAACCGCAACCGCGCACTCGGCGACCGCGCCAGCAGCTCGACGACGTCGAGTACCCGCGCGGTCGGTGCCGACGGCGATCCGCGGATGTCTTGACTCCTTCACGAAAGGATTCCTACAGTCATACCGAACATTCGAGATCCTATATCGATTATTCGAGAAGTTTTAAGGCTGACAATTGCGCGCTGTGGTGTTGCGGGACGGCCGGCTGCAGGTCCGCGAGACGCCGGACCCCAAGCCCGGCCCGGGCGAGCTGTTACTGCGGACCCTGAGCACCGCGATCTGCGCGTCGGACGTCCATTTCATGGACCATCCGGAGCTGGCTATCGACGACCCGACCGGGCGCTCGCGCTACGATGCGGATCGCGACATCGTGCTGGGCCACGAGTTCGTCGGCGAGGTGATCGCGCACGGGCCCGGCTGCACCGACCAGTTCGACGTCGGCGCGCGGGTGACGGCGATGCCGGTTCGCCTGGTCGACGGCGGCGCGGCCGGCATGCGGATCATCGGCCAGCATCCCGAGGCGCAGGGCAGTTTCGCTGAGCTGCTGGTGGTTTCGGAGCCGGCGGCCAAGCCGGTCGTCGGCGACGTCTCCAGCGACGCCGTCGCACTGACCGACGCGTTCGCGGTCGGCGAGTTCTACGTCAGGTCCGCGCAGATGCGCGACGGCGAGGTCGCCATCGTCGTCGGCGCCGGGGCGATCGGGCTCTCGGCCGTCGCCGCGCTGGCCGCCCGCGGCATCGAGCCGATCATCGTGGCCGACTACAAGCCCGACCGCCGCGAGCTGGCCCGCGATCGCTTCGGCGCGCACGTCGTCGTCGACCCCGCCGAGAAGTCACCGTTCGATGCTTTCAGGGACGTCCGCGCCGAACGCGGATTGCCCGGGCCGGCAGTCGTTTTCGAGTGCGTCGGCGCGGCCGGGCTGATCCAGCAGCTCGTCGAATCCGCCGAGATGGCGACCCGGATCTACTGCGCGGGCGGCTGGTACACCGGTGACACCCTGGACATCACCACCGCCACCCGGCAGGGCGTCACAATACAATTCGGCGGCGGTCCCCACCCGCAGGACTGGTACGGAACGCTGGATGCCATCGCGTCCGGGCGACTGGACCCGCTGCCCAGCGTCGGCAAGGTCATCGGCCTCGACGAGGTGCCGGCCGCGCTCGACCTCGCCCGCAGGTCCGACGGGCCGCCGCGCGTCGTGGTCCACCCCAACGGGGACGTCAGGTGACCGAACGCGAAGACCGCCAGGACATCTCCGAGCTGCTGCTGCGCTACGCCACCGGGATCGACCGGCGCGACTGGGCGCTGTTTCGCACCGTGTTCACCGACGACTGCGAACTCGACTACGGCGAGATCGGCGTGTGGAAGGGCGTCGACGCCGTCGCCGAGTTCATGGAGCAGGTGCACGCGCTGGCGGGTCACACGATGCACCGGCTGAGCAACGTGGCCATCACGGTCGACGGCCACCGCGCCGTCGCGCGGACCTACATCGACGGCCTGATCATGGCCTCCGACAACGCATCCGGCGTCAACGCGATCGGCTTCTACGACGACGAGATCGTCCGCACCGACGCCGGCTGGCGCATCGCGCGCCGCCGCTACACGCAGGTGCGGCTGACCACGGTGGGGGGCGCCTAGGTGACATTCGCGAGCAAGTACGGACCGTGGGCGCTGGTCGCCGGCGCCTCCGACGGGCTGGGCGCCGCGTTCGCCGCGGGACTCGCCGAGCGCGGCGTCAACGTGGTGCTGCTGGCGCGGCGCCAGGCGGTGCTCGATCGGGTTGCGGCCGAGATCAACTCGCGGACATCCGTCCAAACGCGGACCCTCGCCGTCGATCTCGCCGAACCCGGCGCGGTGTCGGCGATCGCGGCGGCCACCGCCGACCTGGAGATCGGCTTCCTGGTGTACTGCGCGGGTGCCGACCCGAACTTCGAGCCGTTCCTTGCCAATCCGATCGAGGCCGCCGAGTCGATGGTGCAGCGCAACTGCATGGCGCCGATGCGGCTGTGCCACCACTTCGCGCCCGCCATGGTCGAGCGGGGCAGCGGGGGAATCGTCATCTTCGGCTCCGGCGCCGGATTGGCCGGCGGACCGAACATGGTCGCCTACGGCGCGTCCAAGGCATTCGACATGGTCTTCGCCGAGGCGCTGTGGGCCGAGCTGCACGACAAGGGTGTCGACGTGCTGGGCCTCATCCTGGGCAAGACCGACACGCCGGCCTTGCGGCTACTCGAGTACAGCCGCGGCCTGATCGGCTCGCCCGACGAGTCGCCGCCGGATGCCGCCGCCGTGGACGACGTCGTCGCCGACGCCTTCGAGAACCTGACGAATGGGCCCACCCGGCTGGTGGGCGAGGACCTGCGGGCCGCCGCGCAGCTGATGGCGTCGCTGACCCGCAATCAGGTCGTCGAGCTCTTCACCCAGGCCGCCGCCGCGGCGATGGGCCCCGGGTAGCGGTGCGCGCCGGAACCCCCGGCTCCGGCGCTGCGTCCTAGTGGATATCGGCGTCGAGCTACCGGTGCCCGGCGCGGGCGCGGCGGGCCGTCGGCCGTCGGGACACCGCACGGGCCGCCGCGGGGCCGTCGCAAAACCGCACCACAACACCCCGAGCAGGTTTGCCAAAATTTAAGATCAGCGCGGCCAAACTTTTTAGCTTGCGCTGCTGGCCAGCAAAGACAGCCGGCCGGCCGGCGTCGCCGTGCCGGTCTGCGACGTTGCTGGCGTGGATGGCCGTCGGGTAGTTTTGGAAAGCAGTTCGCCCGGCCCGCGAGCCGAAGTAACAGCGATGATCGGCACCCCCGGACCGAAGGATGACATGCTCGCAACATCGGCTGCCCAGACCGCGACGGCGTCGCGCTCGCCGCGCCGCACTCTGGCCCGCTCGGCGCTCATCACCGCGATATTCATCATTCCGGCCGTCGTGGTGCGCATCGTCGGCCTGCGCCCGGATCCCGTTGCCGCCCTGCTGATCTTCGGGGCCGCGGTCGTGGCCGCCAGCTTCCTGCTGGCGTGGGCGGCCGAGGCCGCGCAGATCGATGTGTCCGGCGGGCTGGCGATCGCGATCCTGGCGCTGATCGCGGTGCTGCCCGAGTACGCCGTCGACCTGTACTACGCGTACGTGTCCGGCCACAATCCGGACTACACCCAGTACGCCGCGGCCAACATGACCGGATCCAACCGGCTGCTGATGGGCCTGGGCTGGCCGGTGGTGGTGTTGGTCGGCATCGCCGTGGCGCGCAAGAGCGGCGCGGGCAGGCCCGGCGGTGTGCGGCTGGAGCCGGCCAATCGCGTCGAGCTCGGGTTCCTGCTCGTCGCCGGCGTGGTCGCGTTCGCGATACCGGCGATCGGCCAAATCCATTTCGCGCTCGGGTTGGCGCTGCTGGCCTGGTTCGGCTTCTACCTCTACAAGGTCAGCCACGGCGAGGTGGAGGAGCCCGAGCTGATCGGCACCGCGGCCGCGCTCGGGGAGCTGTCCGACCGTGCTCGGCGGATCGCCGTCGTCGGCCTCTTCGTGGCGTCCGGCGCGGTGATCCTGTTGTGCGCCAAACCGTTCGCCGACAACCTGGTCGCGGCGGGCACCGAGTTGGGCGTGGACCGGTTCCTGCTGGTCCAGTGGCTCGCCCCGTTGGCCTCCGAGGCCCCCGAGTTCATCATCGCGACCATCTTCGCCGCCCGCGGCAAGGGCACGGCGGCCATCGCCACGCTGATCTCGTCCAAGGTCAACCAGTGGACGCTGCTGATCGGGTCCCTGCCGGTGTCGCACCTGCTGGGAGGCGGCGGCTTCGCCCTGGAGCTCGACTCCCGCCAGATCGAAGAAGTGCTCCTCACCGCCACCCAGACCCTGATGGGCGTCGCGCTGATCCTGGGGCTGCGCTTCCGCCGGGCCGCGGCGTGGGCGCTGCTGGGGTTGTTCATCGTCCAGTTCCCGCTCACCTCGACCTACGGGCGCCTGCTGCTCTGCGGCGCCTACACCGCGGTGGCCGTCGCGGGCCTGATCGTCAACCGCCGCCACCTGGCCGCCACCGTTCGGGCGCCGTTCGTCGGGACCGCGATCCGCCACGGTGGTCACCCCCACCATTTGGAGGGTTCCGGACTCCCGACCTAGCACGCGCGATCGGCTTGTATAGCATCGCGAGCTGTGGCCCGAGAAGTGTTGACCGTCATCGGCGTGGGCGGCATGGGCCAGGCGATCGCGCGGCGCCTCGGCGCCGGCAGGACCGTGCTGCTCGCCGACTACGACGAGGGGACGCTGGCGTCGGTGGCCGAATCGCTGGCCGCCGACGGCCATTCCGTCGAAAGCCGTCGCGTCGATGTCGCCTCACCGGAATCGGTGCACGGCCTCGCCGAATACGCGGCGTCACTGGGCAGCGTCACGCAGGTGGCGCATACCGCCGGGCTATCCCCGTCGCAGGCCCCGGCCGACGCGATCCTGGCCGTCGACCTGCTCGGCGTGGCACTAGTTCTCGACGAGTTCGGTGAAGTCGTGGCGCCGGGCGGCGCGGGTGTGGTGATCGCCAGCATGGCCGGGCGCATGTTTCCGCCGGTGACCGCCGACCAGGAACGCGCCCTGGCCCACTCGCCGGCCGGCGAACTGCTGAGGCTGGACTTCATCCGCGGGATCACTGACCCGAACATGGCCTATCCAATCGCCAAGCAGGCCAACCACATTCGGGTTCGCGCCGCCAGCGCCTACTGGGGCCGGCGGGGCGCGCGCATCAATTCGATCAGCCCCGGCATCATCTCGACACCGATGGGACAGCAGGAGCTCGCCTCACCGGTCGGCGACGGCATGCGGGCGATGATCGCCATGTCCGCGACCGGCCGGCTCGGGACTCCCGAGGACATCGCCGCGGCCACCGCGTTCCTGCTCGGCCCCGACGCCTCCTTCATCACCGGCACCGACCTGCTCGTCGACGGCGGGGTCATCGCGGCGATCAAGTCGGCCAGCGCCGGGTAGCAGTCCCGCCCGTCGCGGACAGCGAGATCAACGCCAGCGTGCAAGTCTCTCGCACTTTTCCGCGCTAGCGTCGATCTCGACAAGGTCAACGAGGCCAGCGCCGGGTAGGCCTAGCCGCCGGTGAGCTGGTTTGCGGCGTCGTCGACTTCGGTCTCGACTCGTACGCCGGCACCCGCGTCGTCCGTGCGGTGCTCCCAGTCCCGCGACCGCAGCCGCCAGGTCCGGCGGGCGTACTCCAGCTCCGTGTACGGCCATTGCGTGACGATGCGCCCGGTGGGCGACCGGAAATAGCTGTCGCATTGGGTCCAGATGGTGCGCGCGAGGTCGGCGGAAAGCTGGTCGTTGTACCGCTTTTCGGCCTCGGGGCGCACGTCGACGTATCCGCCGCGACGCGCCACCCTGCTCACCGCGCTGGCCACCAGCCGCGCGCCGGCCTCCAGGATGTAGACGATCGAGTTGCCGCCCTGGTTGGTGTTGGGGCCGTAGAGCATGAAGAAGTTCGGGAATCCGGCGACGGCCACGCCCAGGTAGGCGCTGGGGTCGGGCCCCCAGCGCTCGTGCAGGCGACGGCCCCCCGCCCCGATCACGTCGATGCCCGAAAGATAGCGCGACGTCTCGAATCCGGTGGCCAGCACGATCGCGTCGACGTCGACGGCGTCGCCCGCCGCAGTGACGACCGACGTGGCGGTGATGCGGTCGATCGGGTCGGTGACGAGCTCGACGTTGTCCTGCTGCAGCGCGCGGTAGTATTCGTCGCCCAGCAGCACCCGCTTGCAGCGGAACGGGTAGCCCGGGGTCAGCGCGCGGCGCAGCCGCTCGTCGCCCACGGTGCGCTCCAGAAACGATGTCGCGACGTGCGAACGGGCGGCCACGATCGGGTCATCGGCGAAGGTTGCGGTGTTGTCGTGCTGGAACTTCCAGATCTGCCAGCGGGCGCGTCGCATCGCCAGGGGGTTGCGCCGAAAACGCGCCAATTCGGTTGCGCTGTAGGGGCGGTCGTCCTTGGGTACCATCCACGGCGGTGTGCGCTGGAAGACCGTCAGCCGGTCGGCGACCTTGGCCAGCTCGGGAACGACCTGCACTCCGCTGGCGCCGGTGCCGATCACCGCGACCCTCTTGCCGGTCAGGTCGACGCCGTGATCCCATTGCGCGGTGTGCATCAGCGCGCCCTCGAAGTCGGCCACGCCGGCGATGTCGGGGAGCCTGGCCGAGCCGAACAGGCCTACGGCGCAGACCACGACGTCGGCGGACAGCGTCGCGGCCCGCCCGGCGCGCTGCAGCTCACAGTCCCAGCGCCAGGTGTCCGCGTTCCAGCGCACCGCGCGCACCCGGGTGCCGAGCATGAGGTGGCGGCGCAGGTCGAAGTCGTCGGCCACACCCTCCAGGTAGGCCAGGATCTCCGGCTGCCGGGCGTAGGTGCGGCTCCAGGATTTGTTGGGCGCGAACGAAAATGAGTACAGGTGGCTCTGGATGTCGCAGGCCGCGCCCGGATAGGTGTTGCGGCGCCAGGTTCCCCCGACACCGTCGGCGGCCTCGACGATGATCAGGTCGTCGATGCCGGCCCGGCGCAGGGCCACCGCCGTGGCGAGACCGCCGAAGCCCGCGCCGACGATCGCGACCCTCGGTGGGCGCCGGCGCCGGGTCGCCGCCCGCATCCGGCCGACGAGGTAGCGCCGGCGGCGTGTCACGGCGCGGCCCCCGGGTCGCGGATGTCGAACCCGTCCAAATCCCCCGCGGCGCGCCACTTCTCCAAGATATCCGCGTACTCGGTGGGCGCGCCGAAGAAGAAGCTGCCCTGCCGCGTCTTCGCGTCCGCCTTGCCCTCCCGGTTGTAATACCCGGGGGTGCACGTCTTGGCGCGTTCGGCGCTCGCGACCGACCGGGCGACGACGGTGTCTACCCAGGCGGCCTCGGCGCTCGCCGACGCTTCGACCTCGGCAGCCCCGTGTTCGAGCGCCCACGCGATGATCCACGCGACGTGGGCCGCCTGCACGTCGAGCAGGTACGGGAAGTTCACCGTGAGCCCCGCCTGCGCGATGCTCTCGATGAAGCAGTTCGGGAAACCGTTGGCGCACAGACCCTGGAAGGTGCGGACACCGTCGGCCCAGCGTTGGGTCAGGGTGACGCCGTCGCGGCCGATCAGCTCGAACCCGGTGCGACGGCAGTAGTCGGTGCCCACCTCGAAGCCGGTGGCGAAGATGAGGCAGTCGAGGTCGTAGGCCGCCCCGTCGACGACGACGCCGGACTCGGTGATGCGTTCCACCCCGCGGCCGCGGGTGTCTACCAGCGTGACGTTGTCGCGGTTGAACGTCTGCAGGTACTCGTCGTGGAAGCAGGGCCGCTTGCAGAAGTAGCCGTACCAGGGTTTGAGCGCCTCGGCGGTGGCGGGGTCGGCCACGATGTCGTCGACCCGCGCCCGGATCTCCTCCATCTTGGCGAAGTCGGCGATCTCGATGTCGCGGCTCCGCTGCTCCGGGCTGCCCGCCCCGTCGGCGTCGTGGCGCATCACCGGGAGCTTGCGGGTGATGCTCGTCCACGCGTCGGCGACGAGATCCTCGGGTGCCTGCCCGCCGGCGGTCAGGATCTGGAAGTTCTGTATCCGCTCCCGTTGCCAGCCCGGCCGTAATGTGCTGGTCCACAGTGGATCCGTGGGCCGATTGGCCCGCACGTCCACCGACGAGGGTGTGCGCTGGAAGACGTAGAGCCGCCCGGCCGCCGCGGCCAGGTGCGGCACACATTGGATCGCGGTCGCACCGGTGCCGATGATCCCGACGCGCTTGCCGGCCAGGTTCTCCAGCTTCGCGCCCGTGTACTCGTAGTCCCACCTGCTGGTGTGGAACGTCCCGCCGCCAAACGCGCCGATCCCCGGGATGCCGGGCAGCTTGGGCTTCGCCTGATACCCGTTGGCCATCGAGACGAACCTGGCCCGCATCTCGTCGCCCCGGTTGGTCCGGATGATCCAGCACGAACTTGCGGCGTCCCAACGGATCTCGTGCACGTCGGTCTGCAGGCAGGCGTCGCGGTACAGGTCGTAGTGCTCGGCGATGCGCCGGCAGTGCGCGAAGATCTCGGTTCCCCTGGCGTACTTCTCCGTCGGGACGTAGCCGAGTTCCTCCAGCAGCGGCATGTACACGTAGGACTCGACGTCGCAGGCGATCCCGGGGTAGCGGTTCCAGTACCAGGTGCCGCCCACGTCGGCCGCCCTGTCGATCAACCGCACGCTTTCGACGCCGAGCTGGCGCAGCCGCGCGCCCGTCAGCAGCCCGCCGAAACCCGCGCCGACGATGGCCACGTCGACCTGGTCGCGCAGCGGGTCGCGCTCGAAACTGCCGTCGGCCCAAGGGTCTTCACCGAACCGGGCGAACTCGCCCGCGATCTCCACGTACTGGGCGATCCCGTCCGGGCGTATTCGCCGGGCCCGCTCCTCGGCGTACTTGCGTCGCAGCGCATCGACGTCGAACGCGCACCCAACGGTCTCGGTCAAGGTCTCGACTCCGCTCTACGTCGGCCCGACTCTATAATCAATCGCTTGATCATATCAAGCGGGTCGTCACGCCCCGCCGAACAGCGCGCCCCTGACCAGCACCTTGGCCGAACTCAGGGCGGCCTGGTACTCCTCGGCGGGCAGGGTGGCCGCCAGCTCGGTCAGGCCGTAGACGAGCGCATAGATCGCCTCGACGGTGGCAGGCGGATCCGGCCGACCGCCGAGCTCGCCGCGCCGGTGCGCCTCGTGGACGACGCCCTCGATGATCTCCCGGAAGGTCGCGAACCCTTCCGCGTCCCGCCCGTCGGCGCCCATGACGTTTTCCGCCCGGATCGCAAATTCGAACGCGGCGAGGTCCGGGTACTCGCGCATCAACTGGCCACATTCGTCGAGCACCGCCTCGATTCGGTCGACGACGTCACCCGGACCCTCGGCGGCCCGGCGCAGCCGGGGCATGAACGCGTCGGCCCGGGCCGCGACCGTCGCCGTGATCAATTCCGACTTGTTCGGAAAGTAGTTGTACAGGCTGGCGCTCGTCACGTTCGCCATGCGCGCGATCTCACGGATCGTGGCCTTCGCGTGACCCACCTCGGCGACGCATCTCATGGTCGCGGCGATGATGCGGCGGCGGGTTTCCTCGCCGCTGGCGCCGACGGGGCGGCCCAGCCGTGTTCGGGTCATGTTCGCCTGCGTCCTCACGATATGTGGTCGAATATATGCGACCAATCAAGGGGTTCCGACATCCGCGGAGGTGCATGACCGCCACGCCGTCGCAACTCGGGCGCCCGGTGGGGGCGGACGCCGAACAGACTCGCCGACGAATAATCACCGCGGCAATGCGCTGCGTGGCCCAGGCCGGCTATTCGCAGGCGACGATCCGTGAGATCGCCCGCGCGGCCGGCATGACCAGCGGCAGCCTGTATCACTACTTTCCAAACAAGTCGGAACTTCTCAAGGCGACCGGCGAGCAGATCGAGGATGTCGTGTTGCCCCGGCTGCGCGCCGCCGCCGCGCGGTGCGACGGTGCCGTCGACCGGCTCGATGCGGTGCTGGACGAGTCGCAGCGATTGATACGCGACTATCCCGACCTGGCCGCGTTCCTGCGGGCGATGCGCGCCCAGAGCGACGCCCAGTCGCGGCGCGGTGGCCCAAAATACCCGGGTTCCAAGGCGCTTCACGATGTCGTCACCGAGATCGTCGAGGATGCCCGGGTGCGTGGCGAGCTGGCCCCCGGCCTCCGCACGGCGGCCACGGTGGAGGCCATCTGCGCGCTGGCGCGCGGGCTGTCGGAGCGGGCGGGCACCGTGGCGCCGAAGACCCACGGCGCCGCGATGAACGCGGCGAAAAAACTCATCCGGGGAACGCTTTTCAAGCGTTAGGCCTTGATGGCTGACCGCCCGAAGTCGGCGCGGCCGCAAGCGACTCGCCCAGGCTCCACACTGCGACTCCGATCAGCACAAGATCCTTGAGCAGGAATTGGCCGGGTAGCGCTGACAGCACCGGAAGGCCGCCCGCGTGGTTGGTGACCACCCCTGGGGTGGTGAACAAAAAGCTCAGCGTTCCCAAGAACAGCACCACCGCCAGCAGGCTGCCGACCGCCGATGCCCGCGGCCATACCGGACGCAACGCAATCAGAAGCGCGGCAACGATTTCCATCGTTCCCAGGCCCCGTGCGACGGTGGTGACGCTGGCCACGTCGTAGATCCAGCTCATCAGTGGGCTATGTTCGATAAGCACCCGTGATTCCATCTTCAGGTACTTTCCGAACCCGATCCAGGCCAAGACGACTACCAGGCCGTAACGGCTGACGAGCAGTCCCCATCTGGCCAGCGATTGCGCCACCGAGCGGGATGTTGCGCCAAGGGTCGGGCTGTTGTCGGTCATCGAGGAGCGTCCTTCCGGCGAGGGATGTCGAAGGCAATCGTTCCTAGAGGACACGGTGGACGGCACAATTGGGTTCAGTGACCCAATCGTTCCAGCCCGGTGTACGTGGGCCGCAGCCGAGGAGCCCGACCGACCTATCCGGCGTAGCGGTCCCGCAGGTTGGCCAGCGTCTTCTCGATGCCGGCCGCGTTGGCCTTCCGGAAGCCCATCCGTTCGTAATACTTCAGCTTGTTCTTGAGCGCACCGGCGTCGCGATAGTCGAACGTCTCGGTGACCTGGGTCAGGGTCGGGGACAGCGGCTCGAATTCCCAACGCCAGCGGTGCCCGAGCGGATGGCGCCACTCGACCACTTCGTTCGGCTTTAGTTCGGTCACCGTGCTGGTGATGCGATAGGGCAGGCCGTACATCTTCATCTTCGTCGAAAACTTGGACCCCACAACCATTTGCGGCGGCACCTCGATGTTGTCTCGCACGGTGCCGGAGCCGTCGAGTTCGGAGTGGCGACGAGGGTCGGCGGCCAGAGCGTAGAGATCGGCGGCCGGCGCGGCGACCTCAACCCTGCGGCTCACCTGTCGCGGTCCCCGGTCAACAACCGTGACGGTCATGGTGTCTCCTTCCGACTGTTCGCCAGCGCCATGTCGAGGCTACGCTTCGGCGAGTCGCCCCATCACAGCCGGTGACGGCGCGCAGCGAGGAAGGGGACCGAAAGGACCGATGAGCCAGCCACTCTCGGGCCGGGTCGCGCTGATCACCGGGGCCGCGCGAGGACAGGGCCGGGCGCACGCGGCGCGGCTGAGCGCCGAGGGCGCCGACGTCATCGCGCTCGACATCGCCGGGCCCCTGCCGCCCAGCGTCCCCTACGATTCGGCGACACCCGAAGACCTGGCCGAAACGGCGCGGCTGGTGACCGCCAACGGCAGGCGGGCCATCACCGCCGCCGTCGACATCCGCGACGCCGACGGCCTCGACGCGGCCGTCGACAAAGCGGTCGGCGAGCTGGGCCGTCTCGACGTTGTCGTCGCCAACGCCGGCATCTGCAGTCCGGCGCCCTGGGACCGGATCACCCCCGACGCGTTCCGCGACACCATCGACACGAACGTGACCGGGACGTGGAACACGGTGATGGCTTGCGCCCGGCACATCATCGCCGGCGGCCGCGGCGGCTCGATCATCCTCATCGGCTCGGCCGCCGGCATCAAGATGGAGCCGTTCATGGTGCACTACGTGGTGAGCAAACACGCCGTGACCGGGATGGCGCGCGCGTTCGCCGCCGAACTCGGCCGCCACAACATCCGCGTCAACAGCCTGCACCCCGGGGCCGTCGCCACCCCCATGGGCGACGACCGGATGCGCGAGGCGATCCGATCCGCCGGGGAAACCTACCCGTACCTGCGGGGTCTGAACAGACCGCTGCTGCCCGAAGGCACCGCCCAGCCGGAGGACATCGCCGACGCCGTCGCCTGGCTGGCCTCCGACCAGTCCCGATTCGTCACCGGCACCCAGGTCTCGGTCGACATGGGCATTTCCTACTGCTGAGCGCTGCTGAGCGCTGCTGAGCGCGTGGTCCCCGCCGCCGATCCGCGCGACCGACCGGGCACAATGGCGGTCGACGGGAATACCTCCGGGCGACGGCGCGTTGACTTCGGAGTCATACCCCTAGGGGGTATTGAGGAAGGAACGACGTGACCACCAGCGAGTACCGGGTGCGCGGAATGAGTTGCAGTCACTGTGAGGCCGCCGTCCGCGAGGAGGTCGGCCGGATCCCGGGCGTCGCCGGGGTCGACGTGGACGCGCAGACCGGCACGCTCGTCGTCACCAGCGCGGCGCCTATCGATGCGCGCGCGGTGCTCGGCGCCGTCGAGGAGGCCGGCTACGAGGCGGTGCCGGTCGCATGAGAACCGCGTCCGGCACCGGGGCAGGCGACGTCGAGCTGGACATCGCCGGAATGACCTGCGCCTCGTGCGCGATGCGAATCGAGAAGAAGCTGAACAGGCTCGACGGCGTCACCGCGAGCGTCAACTACGCGACGGAGAAGGCCACCGCCACCGTCCCCGCCGGCTACGACCCGCGAACGCTGATCGCCGAGGTCGAGAAGGCCGGCTACGCCGCGGCCCTGCCGCACCCGGAACCGGCCGGCGAGCCGCCGGCCGACGAGCGTGAGCTGGCCTCGCTGCGCGGCCGCCTGATCGTCGCGACCGCGCTCGCCGTCCCGGTGATCGCCATGGCGATGATCCCCGCCCTGCAATTCCGCTACTGGCAATGGGTGTCCCTGGCGCTGGCCGCGCCCGTCGTCGCCTGGGCGGGCCGGCCCTTCCACGCAGCCGCCTGGGCCAACCTCAAGCACCCGACGATGGACACCCTCGTCTCGATCGGGACGCTGTCGGCGTTCGGCTGGTCGCTGTACGCCCTGCTGCTGGGCACGGCCGGGGAGCCGGGCATGCGCCACGGCTTCGCGCTGACCGTCACCCGCGGCGATGGCGCGGGCAACGTCTACTTCGAGGTGGCCGCGGGCGTGACGCTATTCGTGCTGGCCGGCCGCTATTTCGAGAAGCGCTCCAAGCGGCGCGCGGGGGCCGCGCTGCGCGCCCTGCTGCAGCTCGGCGCCAAGGACGTCGCGGTGCTGCGCGACGGAACCGAGAGCCGCATTCCCGTCGGCCGACTCGCGGTGGACGACGTCTTCGTCGTCCGCCCCGGCGAGAAGATCGCCACCGACGGGATCGTCGTCTCGGGCTCCTCGGCGGTGGACGCCTCGATGCTCACCGGCGAGTCCGTCCCGGTCGAGGTGGGCGAGGGCGACACCGTCACCGGCGCCACCGTGAACGCCGGCGGCCGCCTCGTCGTGCGCGCCACCCGCGTCGGCGACGACACCCAACTGGCGCAGATGGCCAGGCTCGTCGAGGCCGCCCAGTCGGGCAAGGCCGACGTCCAGCGGCTCGCCGATCGGATCTCCGGCGTGTTCGTCCCGCTCGTGATCGCGATCGCCGCGGTCACCCTGACCGGGTGGCTCGTCGCCGGATTCGGGATCAGTGCGGCGCTGACGGCCGCCGTCGCGGTGCTCATCATCGCCTGCCCGTGCGCGCTCGGGCTGGCGACCCCGACCGCGCTGCTCGTCGGAACGGGCCGCGCCGCCCAGCTCGGCATCCTCATCAAGGGACCGGAGACGCTGGAATCCACCCGCAGGGTCGACACGATCGTGCTCGACAAGACCGGCACGGTGACCGCCGGGAAGATGGCCCTCGTCGACGTGATCGCCGCACCCGACACCGACCGGGACACGCTGCTGGCCTACGCGGGCGCCCTGGAAGACGCCTCCGAGCATCCGATCGCACGGGCGATCGCCGACGGCGCACGGGCGGAGCTCGGCGCCCTGCCCGCGCCCGAAGACTTCACCGCGGTGCAGGGCACGGGCGTCCGGGGCGTGGTCGACGGCCACGCCGTCGTCGTCGGGCGGGAGAGCCTGCTGGCCGACTGGGCCCAGCGGCTCGACGCGACGCTGTCGGCGGCGAAGACGCAGGCCGAGGCCGAGGGCAACACCGCCGTCGCGGTCGGCTGGGACGGCCGGGCCCGCGGCATCCTCGTGGTCGCCGACACCGTCAAACCCACCAGCGCCGAGGCCGTCCGGCAGTTCAAGCGCCTGGGCCTCACGCCGGTGCTGCTGACCGGCGACAACCGGGCGGTGGCCGAACGCATCGCCGCAGAGGTCGGCATCGCCGACGTCATCGCCGACACCATGCCCGCCGACAAGGTCGCGGCCGTCAATCGCTTGCAGGCCGAGGGCAGGGTGGTCGCCATGGTCGGCGACGGCGTAAACGACGCGGCCGCCCTGGCCGCCGCCGATCTGGGGCTGGCGATGGGCACCGGCACGGACGTGGCGATCGAGGCCGCCGACCTCACCCTGGTTCGCGGCGATCTGCGCGTCGCCGCGGACGCGATCCGGCTCTCCCGCCGCACGCTGGCCACCATCAAGGCCAACCTGTTCTGGGCGTTCGGCTACAACGTCGCCGCCATCCCGCTGGCCGCGCTCGGACTGCTCAATCCGATGTTCGCGGGCGCCGCGATGGCGTTCTCCAGCGCCTTCGTCGTCGGCAACAGCCTGCGGCTGCGCCGCTTCGCAACCGCGATCAGCGGCGCCGATGTGGGATAGTTGGTGTCCTCAGCCTCCGGATTCAGCGAAGGTCGCGAACTGTTGAGCCACTTCTTCGAGCAGCTGTCCTTGCTGCACGGCTGGTTCCCCCTAGCGGTGCAGGCGATCACGCTGCTAGTGGCCGTCGCCGCGATCGGGTTGCGCCGGCGCCGGTGGCGTGGCTGGCCGTTGCCGGTGGCGCTGGGTGTCGCGGCCGCGGCGACGGGGCTGTCGTACTGGTACATCACGTCGCTGGGGGTGGCCGGGGACCCGGCGCCCCTGTCGCTGTGGCTGTGGGTGGCGATGAGCGGGCTCGCGGTCGCGGCGCTCGTGCTGGGTTGGCCGGGCGCCCGCTGGTGGCGGCGCGGGCTGGCGGTGCTCGCGGTCCCGCTGTGCGCGTTGTGCGCGGCCCTGGCCGTCAACGGTTGGGTGGGCTACTTCCCCACCGTGTTCGCGGCGTGGAATCAGCTGACGTCCGGGCCCCTGCCCGACCAGATCGATCGGCTGCGGGTCACCGAGATGCAGGTCGCGGGGACCAGGCCGGACAAGGGCGTCGTCGTGCCGGTGAACATCAGCGCCGACGCGTCGCACTTCCCCCACCGCGAAGAGCTGGTGTATCTGCCGCCGGCCTGGTTCAACAGCAACCCGCCGCCCCGGCTGCCGACGGTGATGATGATCAGCTCGGCGTTCAACACCCCCGCCGACTGGCTGCGCCCGGGCGGCGCCTTCACCGCCATCGACGACTTCGCCGCCCACCACCACGGCTTCTCCCCGGTGCTGGTGTTCGTCGACCCCACCGGCTCGTTCGACAACGACACCGAGTGCGTCAACGGCGCCCGGGGCAACGCCGCCGATCACCTGACGAAGGACGTCGTGCCGTTCATGGTCTCCAACTTCGGGGTGAGCGCCGACCGGGCCAACTGGGGCGTCGCCGGGTGGTCGATGGGCGGCACCTGCGCGGTGGACCTGGCCGTCATGCACCCGGAGCTGTTCAGCGCGTTCCTCGACATCGCCGGGGACCGCAGCCCGAGCATCGGCTCGAAGGACCTGACCGTCGCCAAGCTGTTCGGCGGCGACGTCGCCGCCTGGGCCCGTTACGACCCCATCACCGTCATGAACAAGCACGGGCGCTACACCGGGGTGTCGGGATGGTTCGACATCCCGGCGTCCTCGGACGCGCAAAACCTGGCCGAGGCGACCACTCCCGGCCTCATCGCCGCGCGCACCGACCCCTCCGCCAACCCGGAAGGTCAGGACGCCGCCGCCAAGGCCCTGTGCGACGCCGCCTCCGCGAACGGCATCAGCTGCGCCGTGGTGACGCAGCCGGGCAGGCATGACTGGCCGTTCGCCGCCCAGGCGTTCGCCACGGCACTGCCCTGGCTGGCATCGACGCTGGGGACGCCGGGCGTCGAGCCCGTGCAGCTACCACAACGCGGCACCGGGGAACCGCACTAGCCGCCCCCAATTCACAGCTGACGCTCCCGGCCCGATTCGGGCATATCGGTGCTGGCAGTGGTACGGTTCGCTGCTGTGGTGACTGTGCAGCTCGACAAGACCGGCGTCCGGCGCGCCGGCTTGCCCGTCACGCCCCGCACCGCAAACCACCCGCAAAGAATCGGGTCGGATTCCCTGCTGCCGAAGCTGCGCGGCCGCGGGACCGAGACCATGCCATGTTCGAGATGAATCGCCGCCGTTTCCTGGGGTCGCTCGCCGCGGCCACGGTCGCCGGTGTGGGCGCGGCCCGGCTGGTGGTCGACCCGCAACCGCGGACGTTCGCCCAGGCGCCCGCGGCGTCCGCGGCCACGTCGGGTCCGACCGCCCCGGCCGCCCTGTTGCCGCCCCCGCCGCCCAGCGCCCGCATCCCGCTGCCCGGCGGCGGAGCGCTGATGAGGATTCCCGGCGACGGCGACCTGCTCGCGCTGACCCTCGACGACGGGGTCAACAGCGAGGTCGTCCGCGCCTACACGCAGCTCGCCAAGGACACCGGCGCGCGGATGACCTTCTTCGTCAACGGCGTGTACGACTCGTGGACCGAGAACGCGGCCATGCTGCGGCCGCTGGTGGACTCCGGGCAGATACAACTCGGCAACCACACCTGGTCACACCCGGATCTGACGACGCTGCCGCCGGCCAAGGTCGCCGAACAGCTCACCCGCAACGACGATTTCCTGAAGCAGACCTACGGCGTCGGCGCAAAGCCGTACTTCCGGCCGCCCTACGCGAAGCGCAACGCCACCGTCGACGGCATCGCGTCCGACCTCGGCTACACCGTTCCGACCCTGTGGTCGGGTTCGCTGTCGGATTCCACGCTGATCACCGAGGAATACATCCTGAAGATGGCCGATGAGTACTTCACGCCGCAGTCGATCGTGATCGGTCACCTCAACCACCTGCCGGTCACGCACGTCTATCCGCAGCTGATCGACATCATCAAGGACCGAAACCTGCGCACCGTCACGCTCAACGACGTATTCCTGCGGACGCCTTAGCGATTCGCACCGGGCGCCTATTGCGCCGGCTCGATGTTCTGGTTGATGTGGAAGATGTTGGCCGGATCGTATTGCGCCTTGATCTCGCGCAGCCGCTGGTAATTCGGGCCATAGGTGGCCCGCACCCGGTCTTGCCCCTCGTCCATCATGAAGTTGACGTAAGCCGCCCCGGCCGAGTATGGGCGGATTGCCTCCCAGTAGTCCTTCGTCCAGCGCTTCAGCACCTCCGCATTCGCCGGGTCGGGATCGACCCCGGCGATCACCTGTGAGAAGTTGACATCCCGGTGGGCCCAAGCGGTTTCGGTTTGACCGACGCGATGGACCGCGCCGTCGACCGGGTACAGGTGCATCGTGGAGTGCATGGTCGGCAGCTCCTCGGTGAAGCGGGTGTGGGCCTCGACCGCGTTGTCGGGCACCGTCCGGATGAGGTGGCCACGCCAATACCATTGCAGCCCTTTGGGATACAACGCGTCGAAGGTTGATTGCAGCGCGGGGTACGGGGCCGGGCCTATGCCGTCGAAGGCAGGCTCCATCTGCCGGATGGGCGCGAAGACCTCGTCGGTGCGCGCGGGATCGCCTGTGTAGCACCACATCACGGCGCAGGCCTTGTGCGAGTGAAACGCCTCGGGGAACGGCGGTGCCGGCGGGACGGTCATGGTGGCGAAGAACCCGTAGAGGTCGTCGTCCTGCGCGGGCAGGAAATCCCGGTACCACCGGAGTATGTCGGCCGTGCACGATGACGGCCACGCCGTCGGGCCGCAGATCACCGTGTGCACGGGGTGTACGCGGAACGTGAACGCGGTGACCACGCCGAAGTTTCCGCCGCCGCCGCGCAGCGCCCAGAACAGGTCGGGGTGCTCCGATTCCGACGCCGTCACCGTCCGGCCGTCGGCCAGCACGACCTCTGCCTGCAGGAGGTTGTCGATGGTCAGCCCGTGCTTGCGGGTCAGGTAGCCGTGGCCGCCGCCCAGGGTGAGCCCGCCGACGCCGGTGCTGGAGATGATGCCCGACGGCGTCGCCAGACCGTGCGCGTGCGTCGCGCCGTCCACCTGCGCCCACGTCGCACCGCCCTGGACGCGTACCGTGCGCCGGTCGGCGTCGACGTCGACGCGGTTCATCGGTGACAGGTCGACGACGAGGCCGCCGTCCACGGAACCGAAACCGGGGCCGTTGTGACCGCCGCCGCGGACGGCGACCACGAGGTTCGACGTCCGCGCGAATTCGAGCGCGCCCGCGACGTCGGTGGCGGAGCCGCACCGCACGATCACCGCCGGGCGCTTGTCGATCATGCCGTTGTGCAGCGCCCTGGCCTCGTCGTAGCCGGCGTCGCCGGGCAGGATGACCCCGGCCCCGAATCGGCCGTGCAGTTCGTCGGTCGCGGTTGTCAGGCTCATGGCCCGCACCTCCTTGTTGCCTCGTTATGCCGCGACGCTACGGGGTGACAAGACCGTGCGTCATGACCACAACGAAGCATTTCCGAGGCATCCAACGATAGTCAGAACTGACTATCGACCAGCCAATACGGCGCGGTTACCTTGGTTTCATGGCGCAGTGGCTGCCGCCGCCGCTTCCGGCAGAACTGGTGGCGCGTCGCCGCGGCCCGCTGGTGGGCCGCGACGCGGAACTCGCCGCGTTCGAGCGGGCCTGGGAGCGGGTCGAGGGCGGCAGCCGCCAGGCGGTGTTCATCGGCGGTGAACCCGGGGCCGGTAAGACGCGCCTGGCCGCCGAGGTGGCCGGAACGCTGGCCGACCACGGCGTTGCGGTGCTGGTGGGCAGCTCGACGGCCGACGAGGACGTCCCATACGCACCGTTCGCCGAGGCGCTGGATCGCCTGCTGGCCGTGGCCCCGTCCGGTTCGATGGCGGATTCGCTGGCCGATGCGGGGCCGCTGCTGCGGCGACTGTCGACCCAGGTCGACCGGCACCTGCCCGACGCCGACGCGGCGATGGACGTCGGGTCGCCCCGGCAGGCCCTTTTCGACGCCCTGACCGGGTTCCTGCGCCGCCTGGCCGTCGACCGCCCGATCGCGCTGATCCTCGACGACCTGCATTGGGCGCAGCTGCCGACCCTCGCGATGCTCGAGCGCGTCCTGATCGGCTGCGCCGACGTCCGCCTGCTGGTGGTGGCCACGTTCCGCACGACGGCGCCGGATCGCTCCGACGAGCTGACCACCCGGCTGGCCGAACTGCACCGCTTCGACGGTGTCCGGCGCCTGGATCTCGCCGGGCTGGACACCGAGGCGATCGCCGAGTTCGTCGGCCGCACCCAGCAGCTGGCGCCCGCCTCGGCCCGCACGGCCGCCGCCCTGCTGCGCGACAAGACCGGCGGCAATCCGTTCTTCCTGACCGAACTGGTCAACGACCTCGAGATGCGGGGCGGGCTGGCCACGCTGAGCGTGCAGCAGACCGTGCCCGCGTCGATCGGCGACGCCATCGCCCGCCGGCTCGCCGGCCTGGGCGCCGGCGTCCGCGGGGTGATCGAGCAGGCGGCGGTGCTGGGCGAGACGTTCGACCTGCCCGCGCTGATCGCCGCCAGCGAAACCGATCTCGCCGCGACGCTGGCGGCGGTCGATGCGGCCGAGGGCGTCGGGCTGATCCGGCCGGTCCGCGACTCCGACGGCGAGTTCGCGTTCGTGCACGCGCTCACCCGCGAGGCCGTGGTCGGCGGGATGGCGGCGTCGCGGCTGCGGATCATGCACGCGCGGGCCGCCGAGGCGCTCGAGGGCCGCGCCGACCCGTCCGTTGTGCCCCGCCTGGCGAACCACTATCTGCGGGCACACGTGCTGGGCTACCACGAGCAGGCGTTGCGATACGCGCACCAGGCGGCCCGGATGGCCGAACAGAGCCTGGCGTATGAGGACGCGGCGCGGTGGTTCGAGCGGGCGGCGTCGCTGCCCGAGCTGAGCCGCGCGGATCGGGCGAGGCTGGACCTCGACGCGGCCGCCAACCACGTGCGTGCCGGCGACTACGCCCGGTCGCGGGCGATCTACGAACGCCTCAGCGCGATGGACGACCCGCTGATCCGGCTGGGGGCGGCCGTCGGCTACGAGGAATCGAATTGGCGCCGCGGCCAGTCGGATTCGACGGCGGCCGACCTGCTGGCGTCGGCGCTGGAATCCTGCGGTCTGACCACCGACGACCCCCGCTACGTGCAGGCGCTGGGCAGCTTCGGCCGGGCGCTGGCCTTCGCCGGCGAGGCGGTGCGCGCCCGCGAGGTCGGCGACAGCGCCATCGCCCGCGCGCGGGCCGCCGACGATTCGGCGGTGCTGATGCACACGCTCAAGGCCAGCCTGTGGCACGGGCTCACCCCGGAGCTGTGCGAAATCCAGGCGGAGCGGTCGGCCGAGGTCTCCCGCATGGCGTTGGCGCGCCGTGACTACGAGGTGCTGGGGGCGTCCTCGCACTTCCGCGCCATGGTCAGCTATCTGGCCGGCCGGCCCGACGACCTGGCGGCATCGACGGCGGACATGCGGCGGGCGGGCCGAGCCGTCGGGCAACCCGTCTTCGGCTTCGTTGGCGCGTGCGTCGAGCAGGCGCTGGCCTACCTGCGCGGCGACTTCGCCGCCGCCGAACGGTGGGCCGACATCGCCTTGCGCACAGGCGATTTGTTCGACGCGGAGGACACCGAGGGCAGCAACGGGGTCCAGATGTTCATGATCCGGCGCGAAACCTCGGACCTGAAGCGATTCGCCGGATTCGTCGACGGCAGCGAGACATTCGCAGGCCGGTGGGTGCCGGGCCTGCTCGCGCTGTACACCGAGCTCGGCTGCGAAGCCGGCATGACCCGCGCCCTCAATCACCTACTGAACCGAAAACTCGGCGACCGCACCGACGAGGCGCAGTGGCCGATGGAGCTGGTGTTCATGGTCGAGGCGGCGTTGGAGCTGGGCAACCGCGAGGCGCTGCACGCGCTGCGCCCCTACCTGTCCCGCTACGCCGGCAAGAACCTGGTGGCCGGCCAGTTCGTCGCGCTGTTCGGCAGCGCCGACCGATACCTGGCCAGGATCGCCGCCCTCGGCGGCGACACCGCCGCCGCCGAACGGCATTTCGACGCGGCGCTCGAGATGGACCGGCGGATGGGCGCGGTGGTTCATGTCAGCGAGACGCTGGCCCGGTACGCGTTGTTCGCGGCGTCGTGCGGCCGCACCGAGGAAGCGCGGCGCCTGGCCGACGAGGCCCGCGCCATCGCCGCGCCGCTCGGCCAGAACCGGGTCGTCGATCTGGTGGATTCGTTGCTGACGATCGGTCCGGACGGCCTGACGGACCGCGAGATCGAGGTGCTGCGGCTGCTCGCCGAGGGGTTGAGCAATCGGGCGATCGGCGAGCGGCTTTACATCAGCACCAACACGGCCGCCAACCACGTGCGCAACATCCTGATCAAGACGGGCGCGGCGAACCGCACGCAGGCGGCGATGTATGCCGCCGATCACGAGCTGCTCGGGTGACGGTGGTCAGATGGCGGACAACCCGCCGTCGGGCATGATGCGATCGCCCATCTCGACGATGACGTCGGCCGGGAGGCCGGCCCGCGCGGCCGCGGTTCGGATGGCCTCGGGCGACGGCGCCTCGTACAGGCAGTAGGTCTTGCGCTTGTCCGCGGACAGAAACGAGTACATCCACCGGACACCTTCGTCGTCGTTGATCCGGTTGATGCCGTCGGCAACCTCGAGGCTGGGTTCCATTTCCTCGGCGAAGTTGCGCTCGACCATGAAGATGGGCACGGCGGGCTCCTGTCAGTGTCTTGGGTCGAACCTACGCCCCGCGGAGTCGTCGGTCTCGCTGGACAGCAACATCAGTAAGGTCTCCCGCAATTCCCCCAATCGCTGCCGCCCCACGGCCTTCTCCCATCGCGTCTCCAGATCGATTGCGTTCGACCGCATCACGCGCAGCGCCTGCCGGCCGCGCGGCGTCAGCTCGATGAGTCGTGCCCGCGCGTCCAGCGGATCGGGCACTCGAGTGACGTAGCCGTGTCGCTCCAGCCCCGCTATTGCCTGGGCCACCGCCTGCCGGCTCACCCTCAGCCGGTCGGCCAGGTCCGACGCGTGCAGCCCGCCGGCCGCCAGCGGCACGAGCGCGACCGCCTGCGCCGGGCGGATCCCGTCGAGACCGGCCGCGGCGAATGCGGCCCGCAAGTGCGGGGCCCCGGACGCGGCCACCAGGTTCACCAGCGCCGGAACGGTGGGCTCCCACTGGGAATCCGCAACGCGCCGCATGGCCCTAGAGTCTGCCACCCCGGCGCGATTGACAAGATACTTGTCAAATGTGGGCGCGGCTGCCACGATGGGGCCATGCGATCTCGATGCGCCCGCGTGCTCGGCGTGTGCCTGCTCCCGACTCTGGTTGTGCTGCTCGGCCGGTGCCTCGGCGGCGGGCACGCGCTGGGAACTCCTGGGGCACAGTCGATTCCGGTGGGGCAGTCCACTCAAACCCTCGAATGGGGCGGTGTGAGCCGGACCTTTCACCTCTACCGGCCGCAGGGACTGACCGACGCGGTGCCGCTGGTCGTGATGCTGCACGGCGGCTTCGGCAACGGCGCACAGGCCGAGCGTTCCTACCACTGGGACGCCGAGGCCGACGGTGGGCATTTCCTGGTCGCCTACCCCGACGGCCTGAACCGCGCCTGGAATGCCGGCACCTGCTGTGGCGAACCCCAGCGCGACAACGTCGACGACGTCGGGTTCGTCACCGCCATGGTCGCCGCCATCGAGCGGGAGATCCCCATCTATCGCTCGCGTGTCTACGTCACGGGTATGTCGAACGGGGCCATGATGGCCCTGCGGCTGGGCTGCCAGACCGACACCTTCGCCGCGATCGCTCCCGTCGCCGGCACGCTGCTGACCGACTGCTCCCGCGCGCGGCCGACGTCCGTGCTGCAAATCCACGGCACGGCCGACGACCGGGTCCCCTACAACGGCGGGCCCGGTAAAGCGTTCGCGGCCAACGGAAATCCCCGCGTCGACGGTCCGTCGGTCGAGTCGGTCAACGCCGCCTGGCGCGCCATCGACGCGTGCGGGCCCCCGGATTCGAGCACCAACGCGAGCGTGACGACGCAGACCGCCGGCTGCGCCGACGGGCGAACCGTTGAGATGATCTCGGTGGCCGGCGCCGGGCATCAATGGCCTGGCGGGGAGCCCAGCCCGCTCGCGGAACGGGTCGCCGGCATCCCGGCGCCGTCGACGGCGCTCGACGCCACCCACACCATCTGGCAGTTCTTCGCCCGCAACCACCGCTGACTTCGCCTTTTGCCGCGAGCGTGCGTGTCGGTACGCCGACACGCCGCGTCGGCTGTCATTCTGCGCACGCTCGCGGTGGAATCTGATCTCTAAAAAATTAGAGAAACTCCCTTTCCCTCGGGCACGCGCGTTGTTACCTTTTTGTGATGCGTCGGGTTGGGGGAGTCCTCGCTGTCCTGCTGGCAATCGGATTCGCGTTCGGCGGCACGAGAATCGCACGGGCCGACGGCGGCGACGAGCCGCGGTACGCCGAGTTCTACACCCCGCCGGATCCGCTGCCCCCGGGCCGGCCCGGTGACCTGATCCGCACCGAGCCGTCCCGGCTGGTGCTGGAGCCCTCGGGCCAGCTCGGCGCGATCATGGCCACCGGCACCCGAATCATGTACCGCAGCAACGACACCCACGGAAATCCGATCGCCGTCACGGGAACCTACTTCGAGCCCTACAACGCATGGCCGGGCAACGGGCCGCGGCCGTTGATCAGCTACGCGCCCGGCACCCAGGGCCAGGGCAACCAGTGCGCCCCGTCGCGAATGTTCAACCAGGGCATCCACTATTCGGGTGGCTGGGACATCATGTTCAACTACGAGGAGCTGTTCGTCGCCACGATGGTCGCCCGCGGCTTCGCGATCGTGATGACCGACTACGAGGGCCTGGGCACCCCCTCGATGCACACCTACGTGGGCCGCGTCGCCGAGGGGCAGGCGGTGCTCGACGCCGCCCGCGCCGCCATGCGGCTGCCGGGAACGTCGCTCGATCCGCATGGGCCCGTGGCGTTTTGGGGGTACTCGCAGGGCGGCGGCGCGGTCGCGTCGGCGGCCGAACTGGCGCCGTCCTACGCCCCCGATCTCCATGTCGTGGGCACCTACGCCGGCGCGCCGGTGGCCGACCTGAAGGAACTGTTGCCCTACGCCGACGGCAGCGCGCTGGTCGGTGTGGTGGGCTATGCGATCAACGGCGCCATCGCCACCTACCCCGAGCACGCCGACGAGATCCGCTCCAAGCTCACGCCGCGGGGTTTGGCCATGCTCGAATCGGCCTCGCGCCAGTGCGTCGGGCAAACGCTGATCGATTTCATGTTTCGCCACCTGCAGCCGTACTTCAACGAAAACGTCTGGCAGGTCATCAACGAGGAACCGTTCAGCAGCATGTTGGACGAGCAGCACGTCGGACGTTACAAACCCAACGCGCCGGTGCTGATCGACAGCAATCGCTACGACCCGCTGGTGCCCTGGACCGCGGCCAATCAGCTCGGCCGTGACTGGTGCGCCCAGGGCGCCGACGTCGAATTCCGCACCAACGAGGAACCGCCATTCCTCAACAAGCTCGTCATCAACCACGCCCTGCCGATGCTCGTCGACGGCGAACCGGCCATGCAATGGATCGCGGCCCGCTTCAACGAGGAACCAACCACACCCAACTGCGGCCAGTTCTAGACTGGACGCATTGCTGCACGCAGGAAGCGCAACGCGCCCGAGCGGCGCCGACAGCTCGCCGACGCCGCGATCGAGCTACTGGGCACCAACGGGATCCACGGCGTCAGCCACCCCAAGGTCGACGAGCGCGCTGGGGTGCCGGACGGCACCACGTCGTTCTACTTCCGGACCCGAAAAGCGCTGCTGCACGCGGTCGCAACCCGGTTGAACGAACTCGACGTCGCGGATCTGTCAGTGCTGACCGAGCTCGCCGGCGACCGGCCCATCGAGTTCGCCGGCACCGCGGGCCTGGCCCGCGTCGTCATGTATGTGGCGACCGAACCCTGGCTCACCCGCGCCAAGGCGCGCTACGAGTTGGTGTTGCTGGCCAGCCGTGACCCGGAACTGGCGGCGACCCTCAACGAGTCCGCGGAGGGCCTCTACGCACTGGCGCGCGACGTCGTCGCGCACTGGCATCCCGCGGACAGCACGCCGGACCCGGCGCTGATCGAGGATCAGGCGACCGCCACCATGATGTTCATCAACGGGGTGATGATGACGTTCGTCGCGGGCCGGCCGGCGGTCGACGGTACCGAACAGCTGGACCGGCTCATCCGGGGCGTGATCGCGGGGGTCGCGCAGGTCCGCCACTGAGGTGCCGCTCGTCCAGCATCGCGTCGATGAGCCGGTGCAGCACCTCCCCGGTCTCCCTGCGGGCGCGCTTCGGGTCGTCGGCCGTCGCGATGACCATGGCCGCCTCGTCGAGCGCGCCGATCAGTATGTGGGCTAGCGGCCGCATCGGCTGGGCCGCCAGCTGGCCCGCCCGGACGGCCTCGGTGAGCAGCTGTTCGGTCATGCCCAGGCTGTACCGCTGGGCGACGTCGCGGAAGGCGGGCCAGCCCAGCACGCTGGGTGCGTCGAGCAGGATCAGCTGACGCACCTCCGGGTCGCCGGACACGTCGAGCCAGGCATCGACCGCGGCCCGGATCGCGTCCGCGGGGGTGCTCGCACCCGACTCGGCCACCAGCGTGGCCATCCGGGCCATCACGTCCTGCTCCACGGCCTCCACGACCTCGCCGAAAAGCGTTGCCTTGTCCGCGAATTGGTGGTACATCGCGCCCCGGGTGACGCCCGCGGCCGTGGCGATCTCGGGCGTGCCCACGTCCGCGTAGCCGCGTCGGCCCCACAGCGTGCGGGCGGCCGAGATCAGCGCCTCGCGGGTCGCCGCGGAGCGCTCCTCCTGAGTGCGCCTCTTGATTTCCATACAGCCTGTTGGTAACTTACGAACAGACAGTCTGTTTGTAAATACCAATCCTTCCAGCTAGGAGCCATTCATGCCGACGATCGACACTAGTGCCGGAACCATCCATTACGAAGCAACCGGACCCGAGGACGGCCGGCCCGTCGTGTTCGTGCACGGGTACATGATGGGCGGCGACCTGTGGCGCCAGGTCGGCAAGCGGCTCGGCGCCCGCGGCCTGCGCTGCATCGCCCCCACCTGGCCGCTGGGCGCGCACCCGCAACCGCTGCGCCCGGGGGCCGATCGAACCATCACCGGGGTGGCCGACATCGTCGCCGAGGCGCTGACGGCCCTCGAGCTCGAGGACGTGGTGCTGGTCGGCAACGACACCGGCGGCGTGGTCACCCAACTCGTCGCGGTGCACCACCCCGAGCGGCTGGGCGCGCTGGTGCTCACGAGTTGCGATGCGTTCGAACACTTTCCGCCGCCGATCCTCAAGCCGGTGATCATGGCGGCCAAGTCCAAGGCGACGTTCAAGGCCGTCGCCCAGGCCATGCGGCTGCCCGCGGCCCGCAAGCGCGCGTTCGACGGCCTGGCGCACCGCAACATCGACGCGCTCACCGAGGCCTGGGTGCGCCCGGGGCTCTCGGATCCGGCCGTCGCCGAAGACCTGCGCCAGTTCACCCTCTCGCTGCGCACCGAGGTCACCACCGGCGTCGCCGCGCGGCTGCCCGAGTTCGACAAGCCCACGCTGATCGCCTGGTCGGCCGACGACGTGTTCTTCGAGCTCGCCGACGGCGAACGGCTCGCCGCGACCATCCCGAACGCCCGCCTCGAGGTGATCGAGGGGGCGCGAACGTTCTCGATGGTGGACCAGCCCGACCGGCTGGCCGACCTGCTGTCGTCGATCGCCGTGCGCACCTAACGTCTCCCGAGGCGTCGGCTAGCGTTGCCGCCATGCCAGACGCGACATCACCCCTGCAAGGGCGCCGGATCCTGGTCACCGGCGGGGCCTCCGGGATCGGCGCGGCCGCCGTCGGGGTCCTCACCGAGGCGGGCGCCGCCGTCGCCGCCACCTATCACCAAACTCCGCCACCGGAGGGTCTCGCGGCCGCTTGGTTGCAGTGCGATGTGCGGGACGCCGACGCGGTCTCGGCGATGGTGCGACAGGCCGTGGAAAGCCTCGGCGGACTCGACGTGTTGGTGAACGCGGCGGGGCTGTGGCAGGCCGGGGTGCCGGGATACATCGGCGCCGACGAGATCTCGTTCCTGTTGGACACCAATGTGAAGGCGACCATCCTCACCAATCAGGCCGCGTACGCGGTGATGAAGGAGCAGGATCCCAAGGGCGGCCGGATCATCAACTTCGGGTCCTCCGAAGCCGTTATGGGCAGCCCGATTTCGGCCGTCTATGCCGCGACCAAGGGAGCGGTGCAGGCGTGGACGCGCTCGGCCGCCAAGGCCTGGGCGGCCGACAATGTCACCGTCAACGCGCTGGCGCCCGCGGTGCAGACGGCCGGGGCCGACCGCTTGCGCGAATTCCTTGGCCCGGAGGCCGCCGCGCTGATCGACCAGCAGATGAAGATGGTGATTCCGCTCGGCGGCACGCTGGGCGAGCCCGCGCGCGACGTCGGTCCGATGCTGGTTTTTCTGGCCGGCCCCGGGTCGGGCTTCATCACCGGGCAGCTGCTCGCGGTCGACGGCGGCCTGATGATGGTGGGCGGCTGATTGGCGGGCGGGCCCCGCTACGATAAGACGGACCGTCTCGTCTCGTAAGTGAAGGTGGACCGCCCGGATGGCCGACGACACGATGCAAGCGCTGCTGCGGAAGCGGCTGTCGGATTCCTCGGTCGCCGTCAAACACCGCGATCTGCAATGGAGTTGGGCGCAGTACCTAACGAAGTCGGCGGCGCGCGCCGCGGCTCTGATCGGCGCCGCCGACCCGGAACGGCCGATGCACGTCGGCGCCCTGCTGGGAAACACGCCCGAGATGCTGGCGCAGATGGCGGCGGCCGGGCTCGGGGGGTACGTGCTGTGCGGCCTCAACACCACGCGGCGCGGCGAGGCGCTGGCCGCCGACATTCGGCGGGCGGACTGCCAATTCGTGGTGACCGACGCCGAGCATCGGCCGCTGCTGGACGGTTTGGACCTCGCGGGAATGCGGGTCTTCGACACCTCGGCGCCGCAGTGGGAGGAATTCGTCGGCGGCGCCGGCGAGCTGGTCCCCCATCGTGAAGTCACCGCGACGGACGCGTTCATGATGATCTTCACGTCGGGAACCAGTGGAAACCCCAAGGCGGTGCCGGTATCCCACCTGATGGCCGCCATCGCCGGCCTCAGCCTCACCGAACGCTTCGCGCTCACCGCGCGGGACACCTGCTACGTGTCCATGCCGCTGTTTCACTCCAACGCGGTGGTCGCCGGATGGGCGCCCGGGGTGGTGTCCGGCGCCGCGATCGTGCCGGCGAAGTTCTCCGCGCGCAACTTCCTCGGCGACATCCGCCGCTACGGGGCCACGTACATGAACTACGTTGGCAAGCCGCTGGCCTACATCCTGGCCACACCCGAACGCGACGACGACGCCGACAACCCGCTGCGGGTGGCCTTCGGCAACGAGGCGAATGACAAAGACATCGAGGAGTTCTCGCGCCGCTTCGGCGTCCAGGTCGAGGACGGATTCGGCTCGACGGAGAACGCCGTCATCGTGATTCGCGAGCCCGGCACGCCGAGGGGCTCGATCGGACGGGGGGCCGAGGGGGTCGCGGTGTACAACAGCGAGACCGTCACCGAATGCGCCGTGGCGCGCTTCGACGAGCACGGGGCGCTGGCCAACGCCGACGAAGCGGTGGGCGAGTTGGTCAACACGGCCGGATCCGGATTTTTCACCGGCTACTACAACGACCCCGAGGCCAATGCCGAGCGGCTGCGCCACGGCATGTACTGGTCCGGGGACCTGGCCTACCGCGACGCCGACGGATGGATCTACCTCGCCGGCCGCACCGCCGACTGGATGCGCGTGGACGGCGAGAACATGGCCGCCGCGCCGATCGAACGAATCCTGTTGCGGCACAGCTCCATCAACCGCGCCGCGGTGTATGCCGTGCCGGACCCGCGCGTCGGCGACCAGGTGATGGCCGCGATCGTGCTCAACGAGGGCCAGACCCTCGATCCCGGCGAATTCGAGGCGTTTCTGGACGCGCAACCCGACCTGTCCCCCAAGGCCCGGCCGCGATTCGTCCGCCTCGCCAACGACCTGCCCAGCACCGCCACCCACAAGGTGCTCAAGCGCGGGCTGATCGACCAGGGAACGGCCGTGCCCGACGGCGAAACCCTTTGGGAGCGCGAACCGCGCGGCACCGCCTACCGGGCCGTGTCGGACACGCCTAGTCCTTCGGTGCGCGACGGCGGATCTGCCCCTTCGACCGCCGCACCCGCCTGACCGGGTCTCGGGTTGTCCCGCCGGCGATCTCGTCGCGCAGCTGCGAGATGTTGGAGATCTCCGCGTACAGGCCGCGGATCGCGTAGTCCAGGACGGCGAAGGAGAATCGCTGGTCCGGATCGTCGATGATGCCCAGTTCGCGGGATCGCTGGCGCGACCACAACGCCTCGTCGAGGCGAGCCCGCGTCGCCTCGAGATGCCGCTCCAACGTGTCGATTACGTGATTCGGTTCCCCGCCGCGGGCGAGCCACGTCTTGAGGATCACGGGATGCTTGATGACGACCCGGTCCTCGCCGGGAAAGTGCTGGATCCACCGGCGCAGCGCGTCGAGCCCGGCCTCGGTCGTCGCATACAACGTGATGGCGCGCTTGCCGGACCGGGCGCCGGTCTCGCTGACCATGCCGCGCGATAGCAACCGGTTCAGCTCGCGCCGCACGTGGCTCACCGACGGCGACCAATAGAAGTGGCCGACCGACAGCTCGGCGCGCATCTTGATCTCGCCGGCGGTGAGCTGCTCGTCGTTGGCCGCCAGGACGCCGAGGACCAGGTAGGCGGTGACCGGCAGGCCGTTGCTGGTGCGCGCGGGACTCATTGCGGCCCCGCGAAATACGGCAGGGTCACGTCCGGGCCGACGGCATGGAATTGCACCCGCACGCGCATGCCGATGGCCAGGTCTTCCGGCGCCACGCCGACGATGTTCGTCAGCATCTGGTAGCCCTCGTCCAGCGTGACGATCGCCGGCGCGTAGGGCGGTTGGAACTCGGCCGTGACCGGACGGTGGACCACCGTCCAGCTGTAGATCTCGCCGACGCCGCTGCTGCGTTCCCACCGCAATTCGTGCGAAAGGCATTGGCGGCAATGCTCGCTCGGTGGGAAGTTCGGTGCGCCGCAGGCCTCGCAGCGTTGATAACGCAGCTCCCCCGACCGGCAGCCCTGCCAGAACGGGGCGCTGACCGGGCTGCTGGCGTGCGGCACCGGGCCGGTCTGCGGTCGCAACGGGTTCGGAGAATTCATCGCGGTTCGTCCCCCAGGATCAGCACCGTGGTGAACAGCGCGCCCGCTCCGCCGTTGCTGCACAACGCGATATGCGCGTCGGGCACCTGGAGGTTGCCCGCCTGACCCCGCAGCTGCTGGACGGCCCGGATGGCCCGCTGCATCATCTGCGGATTGGAGCCCGCGTGGCTGAACGACATGGTTCCCCCGTCGGTGGTGACCGGGTGGCTGCCGCCGATGGCGATGTGGCCGTCGGCGACGAACGGTCCGCCCTCGCCCTCGCCGCAGAACCCGAATGCCTCGAGCTGGCGGATGATTTCGAACGAGAACGGGTCGTAGAGCTCCAGCACGTCCACGTCGCCGGGACCAAGCCCCGCGTGGTTGAATGCGCGCTCGGCCGCGCGCCGGCCGACGACGCCGTTGACGTAGTGGCCGTAATCACCTTGCCTGCCAACGAGATCCCACGCGGGTGGGTGCTGATACGACGGGCCGTGGAAGTCGGCGCCGCTGCCCAGCACGTGGATCGGCCGCGCGGCGACGTCCACCTTGTTGATGTTCGCGACGACCAGTGCGCACCCGCCCTCGGAGGTAGTGGCGCAATCGAGCAGATGAAACGGATCGGCGATGGGGCGCGACGCGGTGATGTCGTCCGGGGTGAACGGGCCGCGCTGGTAGTAAACGGCTTCGGGGTTTTGCGATCCGTTGTTGCGGATGGTCGCCGCCACGATGGAGAGTTGCTCGCGCGTCGTCCCGTAGACGTGCATGTGGCGCCGGGCAATGAGCGCGAACTCGGCGGCGGTGAACATCCCCCAGGGCGCGACGAATTCGTTCTCGGGCCGGGTCCATGGCGCCGTGGCCTCGTGGTCGCGGTACTCGCCGGCCTGGGCGGCGACGAGCACCACGACGTCGGCCATGCCGTGCTCGATAGCGGTGGCCGCCTCGGTGATCATGCCGACCCCGAAGCCCAGCCCCTGCCAGGCCGGGCCGAGGCGCAGGTCGTAGATCAGCGTGGTGGACAGCGGGCCGGCGCTGATTCCGTCGACGTCGTCGAGGCTCAGGCCCGCGTCGTCGAGCGCGCCCCGAATTGCCTTGAGCGCCAGGGTGCGCGAGGTCTCGCCCTCCAGGCGGCGACCCTGCCGGGTGTTGTGCACACCGACGACGGCGGCGGTGCTAGTTTTCATCCGCGACCACCCCGAGGTAGGTGCCCAGGACGTCGTATCGCCGCCCGTCGCGCACGATGGACCCGATCGTCCTCGTCCGCGCCTCGGCGCGCGCCGGGTCGGCCTGCTCGACGACGTCGATTCGCACGTCGACCGGCCGCGCGGTCTGCGGGTCGGTGATCTCCACGACCATGGCGACCGCGCGCTCGCGCTCGTCCCACCCGACGCTGGTGATCCGGTGCCGGGCGGTCAGTTCCATCACCACGGAGTCCCGGCGCACCAGGAAGCGCACCGGCGCGCACGGCTCGCCGGCCCGTGGCGGCACGCACAGCGTGACGGCCATCTCACAAGCCCGCCGGCCGTGCGCTGGTTGCCCCGGACGCGCGCAGCTCGGACAGCTCCCGTTCGCCGTGCCCCAGCACGCTCATCAGGACCTCGCGGGTGTGCTGGCCGTACAGCGGCGGCGGCCGGCGAAGCCAGCGACGTGGCTTTCCGACGAAGGCGAACGGCATTCCGGTGCACAGGAACGAGCCCGCAACCGGGTGGTCGACCGTTTCCCAGAACCCCCGGGCCAGCAGCTGCGGATCGCTCAGCAGCGCCGCCGGCGGCGTGACCGGGGCCGCGGCCAGCCCGAGGGCGCGCAGCGCGCCGACCGCGTCGGGCACCGGGCGCCGCGCGGTCCACTCCGAGATCAGCTTGTCGATTTCGTCGGCCCCCGCTCGCCACTCGGCCTCGGCCGGCCCCAGTCCCGCCTGGTCGAGGAGTTTCGCCAGCGCCACCCGGGCGTTGTCGTCGGTCGCGGCGAGCGCGACCCAGTCGTCGTCACCCTTGCAGCGGTACACGCCTTGGGGACTGGCGCCGGGTCCGCGATTCCCGTTGCGCCGCAGCTCGATTCCGTTGCGCGAGTATTCCACCATCATTTCGGCGGCGACGTTGAGCGCGGACTCCACCATGGTGGACTCGACGTGCATGCCGATGCCGTCGCGGTCGCGGATGACCAGCGCCGCGATCGCGGCGAAGGCCGCGTGCAGCCCCGCGATCGGGTCGCACACCCCGCGCGGAATCACCGGCGGCCCGTCGGCATGTCCGGTCATCCACGCCATGCCCGTCGCCTGCTCCATGGTCTGCGCGAAGCCGACCCGGTCGCGCCACGGGCCGTCGAGGCCGAACGCCGGCATCCGGACCATGACCGCGCGCGGGTTGGCGGCGCGCACCGCATCCCACTCGAGGGCGAAGTTTTTCATCACCCGCGGCGAGAAGTTCTCGATGACGAGGTCGCTGGCGGCGATGAGCTCGAAGGCGATGGACCGTCCCGCGTCGGTGCCGAGCTCGGCGCTGACGCCGCGCTTGTTGTTGTTGCTGCACAAGAAGACCGGGCCCCACTCCCACCACTGGTCCCAGTCCGGGGGGCGGCCGGCGGAGAACCGCATGCCGTCGGGCCGGCGGACGCCCTCGAGCTTGATCACGTCGGCGCCCAGGGCGCCGAGGAATTGGGTGGCGACGGGGCCGGCCCAGAACGCGGTGAAGTCGGTTACCCGTATGCCGGACAACGGAAGTGCGTCGGCGTCGTCGCAAGGGGACCGCTCGGGTCGGGGCGGCCAGTGCACGCGGCCGTTGTCGGCCCCCAGTTCCGGTGGCCGCCCCGGCGCCCGGGTGGCGATGGCGTCGCTGCGATACGGCACCCGCGGCTGCAGCACCCCGAGCTCCGATTCCACGAAGACCCCGCGGTCGACGAAGTGGTCGATGCCGGGCAGCGTGGCCGGGGTTCCGATGGGGGCCACCGGAATTCGGAATGCCACCGCGAGGTCGATGATCTCCTGCGTGCTCCGGGATTCCGTCCATTTCGTGACCATGCCCAGGAACTCGTCGCGGCGCCGAACCCGTCCGGCGAAGGACGCCAGGTCCGCGTCGTCGATCAGGTCGGCCCGGTCGATCATCGTCAGGAAATCCTGGAACTGCTGCGCCGTGATGGTGCAAAAGCCCACCATCCCGTCGGCGGTGGGGACGATCGACGGGAGCTCCAGGCTGCGTTGGTGCAGCAGGGAATCCGCGCCCAGCACGCTGGCCGACATGGCGGGCAGGCCGCCCATCGCGATGACCATCGCCTCGTAGGTCGAGACGTCGACGACCCGCCCCCCGCCGCCGCGGGCGGCATGCCGGGCCGTGGCGGCGGCGACCGGCGCGGCGAACGACCCGGCCAGCCACTCGCCGAGGCGGCCGCCCGCCTGCACGGGCTCGTCGCCCGGCCAGCCGCGGCTGGCCGTGGAGCCGCACAGCGCCTGCAGGATGAACTCGTTGGCGACGACGCGGTCGTCGACGTACGGTCCCGTCAGCCCGAACGGGGTCACGGCGACCACGACCGCCGACGGGCCGGTGTGGGCCGTGATGTCGTCGAGCGCCCAGTCGTCGGTGAGGTCGGTGAGCACGATGTCGGCGCCGGCCAGCAGCGCCGCGGTCTCGGCCGCACCGCGGCGGACCACCGACCTCTTGCCCGCCGCCAGGTAACCGAACAACGCGCCGGGTGGGCCACCCGCCGACCAGTTGCGCATCGAATCGCCTTGCGGGGACTCGATCTTCACGACGTCGGCGCCGGCGTCGGTGAACATCTTCCCGCAGTACGACACCGCGATCCCGTTGGACAGCTCCAGCACGCGCCAGCCGGCGAATGACGCCCGGGCCGGCACGCTCACCTGCCCAGCGTCGTGGCGCGGCCCGCGATACCGGAAGCCTCGGCCGTCGCCAGCGGCTCCCCCTGTGCCTGCAGGGCGAACTGCGTCATCCGGGTCCACGTGTCGAGGTCACGCTGGCTGGCCTTGTGGCCGACGTGCGTGACGACGTCCACGTCGGTGGCCTGAGCACGCAGGTGACCCGCCGTCGCGTGTTCCCTGGGAATGTGCCGGAACGGGTCGAACGAGTATGCGGCCATGGCGTTTTCGTGGGTGATCTTGTTGATGACGGCGTCGTCCAGGTGGCCCATCGTCTCCATCACGTCTTCGGGCGCGAACGGCCAATTGCTGTCGGAGTGCGGGAAGTCGGACTCCCAGCACAGCATGTCCTCGTTGAACCACTCCATGTTCTTCACCCCGACCTTGTCGCTGATGAAGCAGGTGTAGAAGTGTCGCCGGAACACGTCGGCGGGCCCGCTGTAGCCCGGCGGGAACTTCGCCAGCGTCCAGCCCGAGTGGCGGTTGTAGACATGTTCGGCGCGCCAGAGGAAATACGGTATCCAGCCGACGTCGCCCTCGGTGAGCGAGAACTTGATCTCCGGGAAGTCGGCGTAGAACTCCGCCCAGATCAGCTCGGTGAAGGTGAACATGCTCATCATCGACGACGCCGTCATCATGACGCTGGGCGGGGCGTCGCTCGACACCTGCGGCGAACGCGACGCGGAGCCGACGTGGGTGCACAGCACAGAGTTGTTCTCGCACACGGCCTCGAACAACGGGTACCAGTACCTGGTGTGAATGCTGGGCATCTCCAGGGCCTCCGGATTCTCGGAGAACGTCACCGCGTGGCAGCCCTTGTCCGCGAGCCGTTTCACCTCCTTGGCCGCTTCGGCCACGTCGAAAAGCGGAAGGATGCCGCAGGGGATGAAGCGCCCCGGATACGCGCCGCACCATTCGTCGATGTGCCAGTCGTTGTAGGCCTTGATCATCACCAGGTTGACGTCCCGGTCGGGTCCCTGGTTGAGCACCTGACCCGAAAACCCGGTGAAATTGGGGAAGTTCAGGCCCGCCAGCTGCCCGCCGGCGTTCATGTCGCGGATCCGCTCGTCGACGTTGAAGCAGCCCGGCCGCATCTCGTCGTAGCTGGTGGCGTCCACGTTGTACATCTCGCGGGGTTTGCCGGCCACCGCGTTCAGGCCCATGTTCCGTCCGCGAACGTCGCCGTAGTACCACTGCTGGACGCCGTCGGGCTCGAGGACCACCCGCGGGGCGCGGTCCTTGTACTTCGCCGGAACGTGCGCGTCGAACATGTCCGCCGGCTCGGCGATGTGGTCGTCCACGCTGATCAGGATCAGGTCGTCCTTGTTCATGCCGCACTCCTAGGCCGAGATGTGACTAGTAGACAATGGTGGCCGTCACAGTGTCAACGGTGGCGGCACCTGCCCTCTCGGCGCTAAGTGGCTGTGTCACAATGCCAAACACCACAGTTTTTGCATGCTTGCGGCCCGACGCACTTGCCCCCGGATACGGACTATTAGTCCTCACTGCTCGTCCTGCGGGATGGCGGGTCGCGCGCTGCCCGCGGGATCGCGTGCCACCATGAGGCATGGTCGGGCCCGGAAGGTGATGCGTTGACTGAGAAGGTTGTGCGGCCCACCACCGCCGATGTGGCCCGACTGGCCGGCGTGTCGACCGCGACCGTCAGCTACGTCCTGAACGACGCCGAGGGCCGCAGAATCTCCGCGCCGACCCGCGAGGCGGTGTACCGCGCCGCGGAGCTGCTTGGTTATCGGCCCAACCTCGCCGCGCGCAACCTCGCCCGCGGCAAGGGCGGCGTGGTGCTGTACGTGGTGCCGCACGTGGCGGTGGGTGACATGCCCATGCAGGCCGGCAGCCGCATGACCACGGAACTGGCCCACCAGGGCCTGCTTCAGGTGCAGATCTTCGAGGCCGAGGACGATCAGCATGTCGTCGACGCGATCGCGAGCCTCGACCCGGTCGCGGTCACGAGCCTGTTCCCGCTCAGCGACGCCGCCGTCGCCGCGGTCCGGTCGGCCGGCATACCGCACATCGAGATCGGAACCCTTCCCGCGCTTGGGGATCCGCACCTGTCGGTCGGCGAGCTGCGGGTCGACCACCTCGTCTCGCGCGGCCAACGGCAGATCGCCTTCGCCTACACGGGAATCGCCAAATGGCGCCCGCTGGGCGACTACTGGTTCGAGGGCGTCGAGCGCGCGGCGCGGCTGCGTGGCCTTCCCCCCATCCGGGTTGGCGAGGTCACACTCGAGAATGCCGCCGACGTGGTGACCGGCTGGGTGCAAGGCGGCGTGACAGCCGTGTGCGCACAGAGCGACGACATAGCCTGCCTCGTCCTCTACGGCATTCATCAGGCGCGGCTGCGCTGTCCGGACGACCTCGCCGTGATCGGCGTCGACGCCAGCCCGATGGGTGTGGTGAGCACGCCGCCGTTGACCACGGTCGAGTTCAACCCCCGCGCGCTCGCCGACGCCGCGGTCGCCGCCATCTTCGAACGGCTGAGCCTCCCGGCCGTGCCGTCGAGTGAGCCGACCGAGATTTCGCGGCTGATCGTGCGCTCGTCGACCTGACGCCCCTAGGCCCGCCCTGGACATCGAGTGGTTAAGCGCATAACCTCGGCGTGACGATCCGTGCAATGAGGCGTAGGAGGAATGGGCGTGTCGGTGCAGGCTGTGCTGGACGAAATCCGGGAGCGACCGGGCACCGGTGAGGTGATCGCGGTTGTCGATCCCGCGACCGAAGAGCAGGTCACCGAGTTCAAGGATTGCGGGCCCGAAGCCGTCGACGACACGGTCGCGCGCGCGAAGGCGTCCTTCGAGTCGGGCGTCTGGCGGGACAAGCCGCCCAGCGAGCGGGCCAAGATTCTGTGGCGGGTGGGCGAGCTGATCGATCAGAACGCGGAGCTGCTGGCCGAGCTCGAGTCGCTCAACGCGGGCATGACCCCGCTGCAGGCGCAGGGTACGGTCACCGTCGGCTCGGAGTTCTTCCGCTACTACGCCGGCTGGTGCACCAAGATCGAGGGCATCGCGGCCGACGTGCACACCGGCGGCCTCACCGGCATCGACTCGCATCAGCACGCCTACACCCTCAAGGAGCCGTACGGCGTGGTGGGGCTGATATTTCCTTGGAACGGACCGGTTTTCAACTTCTGCTGCAAGCTCGCGCCGGCGCTCGCGGCGGGCTGCAGCAGCGTCGTCAAGCCCGCCGAGGAGACCCCGCTGTCGGCCCTGGTGCTGGACAACATCCTGCACGAGGCCGGGGTGCCCGACGGGGTGGCGAACCTGCTGCTGGGCTACGGGCACACCGCGGGCGCCGCGATCACCGCGCACCCCGACGTCGAGAAGGTCGCGTTCACCGGGTCCACCGAGGTCGGCCGCGAGATCGTGCACGCCGCCGGGGCGAGCAACCTGAAGAAAATCACGCTCGAGCTCGGCGGGAAGTCGCCGGTCGTCGTCTTCGACGACGCCGACCTGTCGAAGGCCGTCCCGATGGCGGCGTTCGGCACCTTCATCCACTCCGGCCAGGCGTGCGTGTGCGGATCGCGGATCTTCGTGCAGCGCGGCATCTTCGACCAGTTCGTCGAGCAGCTGGCGAACGTCGCGAACGGGCTGCCGCAGGGCGGCCCCAAGGACGAGGGCAGCCTGATCGGCCCGCTGATCAGCCAGAAGCAGCTCACCCGCGTGCTGGGTTACCTGGACCAGGGCAAGGCCGACGGCGTGCAGATCGTCACGGGCGGGGAGCGGGTGGACCGCAAGGGCTACTTCGTTCGCCCGACCGTTCTCACCAACGTCGCAACCACCAGCCGGCTGTTCCAGGAGGAGATCTTCGGGCCCGTGGTCGCGGTCATCCCGTTCGACGACGAGGACGAGGCGGTCGCATTGGCCAACGACAGCACCTACGGGCTGGCCGCCACGGCCTGGACCCGCGACCTCGGCCGGGCACACCGAATTGCCAAGCGGCTCAAGGCCGGAACCGTGGGCCTGAACTGCCAGATGCAGTTCGACCACTCCATGCCCTTCGGCGGGTACAAGCAATCCGGTTGGGGCTACGAGTCGGGCAAGGCGGGCCTGGAGACCTACCTGCAGACGAAGATCGTCTGGGCGCAGATGTAATCAGCTGCGCGAGCAGACGCAAAGGCCCCCAATTCCTACCGAATTCGGGGGCTTTTGCGTCTGCTCGGCATCCCGCTAGTCGGCCGGTTCGTAGCGCAGCATGGTGACATCGTGTTCCGGATAGTCGAAGAACACCGGCCGCACCCGCATCCCGATCCTCAGGTCGGCCGGGTCGACGTTCACCATCTCGGTGGAAAACCTTGGTCCCTCGTCCCATTCCACGATGGCGAGCAGCTGCGGAACGGCGTCGGCGAAGTGCTGGCTGACGGGCCGGTGCGCGACGGTGTAGGAGTACAGCGTTCCCATGCCCGAGATCTCTCGCCATTCCAGGTCGTCGGCCAGCGTACGCGGCGCGCGCACCCGCGGGTAGAACACATAGCTCTGCGACGACGGCGAGTACTGGATGACGATGCGGTGCTGCGCCAGCTCATCCCAAAACGGCGCCGTGGTGGGCGTTTTGACGGGCATCGGGCGCTCGAACTTCATCGTCAGTCCCCCTGCAGGATGAGCGTCGTCTGCTCGGACAGGATGCCGCCGTTGCCGGACACGAAGGCGCGGTTGCAATCGGCGACCTGGGCCGCGCCCGCGCGGCCCATGATCTGGCGGGTGGCGTCGCAGACGTGATGCATTCCGCCGGCCAACCCGGCCTGGCCGAAGCCGAGTTGGCCGCCCGCGGTGTTGAGCGGGAAGTCGCCGCGGAAGGTCAGGTCGTGGTTGGCGATGAACTCCAGGCCCTTGCCCTTCTCGCAGAAACCCGCGTCCTCCAGCGACAGCATCACGGTGATGGTGTAGCAGTCGTAGATCGACACCATGTCCATCTGGTCCCGGGTCAGGCCGGTCATGGCGAACGCGGTATCGGCGGCGGCGGCAATCGGCGTATTCAGCAGATCCTCGGCGTACGTCGGCGTCTTGAACGGGACGTGTTCACCGAATCCCTTGATCCACACCGGACGATGGCGGGCCCGCCGCGCGACGTCGGCGTTGGCGACGACCACCGCGGCCCCACCGACGCAGGGCATGACGATCTCCAGCATGTGCAGCGGGTCGGCGATGACGGGACTGGCCAAGACGTCATCGACGGTGAGCGGCTTGTCCTTCCAGATGGCGCCCTCGGTGTGGTTGGCGTTGACCCGCTGATCGACCACGATCTTGGCCATCGCCCGCTCGTCGTAGCCGTAGACCGCGGCGTAGCGCTGAGCCACCTGGCCGTAGGGCCCGTTCTGGCCGAGGTTGCCATACGGGATCTCGAATTCGGCCTGCGGGGAACCGTATTGGTTGCTCGACGAGCCGAAGAACATCGCGTCGATGATCGGCCTGGGCTTCTTCTTGGACGACGGCGTGATGTACCGCGCGGGCAGCGCGCACAGGACGGCGTCGCAGATGCCGAGTTCGATCACGGCGGCCGCGCGCCACACCATGGCGGCGGCGCTGGCCCCGCCGAGGTCGACCAGCTCGGCGAATCGTGCTCCTATTCCCAGGTATTCGGCGATGGTGGAGGGAACGAAGATCTCCGATTCGGCCAGGTGCGAGGCGGCGATGCCGTTGACTACGCCAGCCGGCAGCCCCGCGTCATCGAGCGCGGCGGCGCCCAGTTCCGCCCACTGCTCGAGGACGAACGGCGCCGGTGAGGCCTTGTTGAGCCGTTCGGGCGGCAGCTCGACGTACCCGACGATCGCCGCCTCTCCGCGTAATCCCATGTGGCGTCCTCACTTACGTGGCAGGCCCAGGATCATCTGGGCGATGATGTTCAGCTGGATCTCCCGGGTTCCGCCGCCGATCAGCTCGGCGGGCAGGTGCAGGTAGGGCTGCACGACGGCGGGTTCCGAGTCGGCGACCATCGCCGTCCGCCCGGTCAGCTGCAGGGTGGCCCGGAAGGTGCGCCGCAGCAGGACGTTCATCGCCACCTTGGCGATGCTGGATGCCGGGCCGGATGCCTGGCCGTCGAGCAGCCGGATGGTTTCCCGCACGCCGAGGGCCTTGATGGCGTTGGCATATGCGTCGAGTTCGCCGAGCTCCCGCAGCGCGTCGGCGCGATCGGCTCCGGGTTGCGCCGTCAGCGCCCGCAGCGCGGCGGCCCTGTCGAACTTGACGTAGCCGCTGATGGCCGAGCGCTCCTCGGCCATGGTGGCGATGGCGAGGTTCCAGCCGTCGGTCGGGTCGCCGAGCAGCATGTCGTCGGGCACGAACACGTCGTTGAGGAAGACCTCGTTGAAATGCGCGTGGCCGGTGGCCGTCTTGATGGGCTGGATTTCTATTCCGGGCGAACGCATGTCGAGGATGAAGTAGCCGATGCCGCGGTGCTTGCTTGCCGCCGGATCGGTGCGCGCGAGCAGCGCACCAAGATCGGCGTACTGTGCCAACGACGTCCAGATCTTGTGACCGTTGATCCGCCAGCCGCCGTCCACCTTGGTCGCCCTGGTGGCCAGCGACGCGAGGTCGGAGCCGGCGCCCGGCTCGCTGAACAGCTGGCACCAATGAATATCGCCGCGTTGGGTCGGGGGGATCAGCCGCTCCTGCAGCTCTCGTGGCGCGGCCGCCAGCACCGCGGGCAGGATCCACTCCGCGATGTTCAGCGACGGCCGGACCAGCCCGGGTCGCTTGGCGAACTCTTCGTCGATAATGAGCTGTTTCAACGGGTCCGCGCCGACGCCCCAGGGCGCTGGCCAGTGCGGCACGATCAGGCCGGCGTCGGCGAGCAGCGCGCGTTGCGGCCCGGAGGCCTGGTCCGCGTAGTCGCCGTGCGGCGCGGGTGTGTCGTTGCGCAGTCGCATTGCGGCATCGAGCGTTTCGGCGACCCAGGCCCGGAGTTCAGCCTCCGCGTCGCCGAGGTTGACCGACATGTCACGCTGCTGCGTGCACGTCAGCTCCCCGAGACGGCGGGCCCACCGATTCGCGGGCCCGATCGACGCGGCCAGGCTGGTGGCCCGCCGCCAGTACAGGTGCAGGTCGTGTTCCCAGGTGAAGCCGATGGCGCCGAACATCGTGAGCGCGTCGAGCACCAGCTCCGGCACCGGCGAGATCGCGATCATGGCGGCACCCGCGGCCGCGAGCCGGTGCTGATCGAGCGATTCGTCGGCGGCGCGCACCGCGTCCCAGGCCGCCGCGGTGGCCAATTCGCTGTTGACCAGAAGCATCGCCGCGTGGTGTTGCAGCGCCTGGAACGTTCCAATCACCTTGCCGAACTGCTCGCGGGTGCGCAGGTGTGCGGTGACCACCTCGACGCACCACTGCGCGATGCCCGCGGTGGTGGCGGCGACCAGTCCCAGCGCGACGCACGCGGCGCGATCGGCGTCGATGCCGGTGAGGACGTCGCCCGCCTGATACTCGGCCAGCCGCAGGATCCCGGCATCGGCGACCAGGTCGGTGCCGTCGACGGATTCGACCGTCGCCGTTGACTTTCCGGTGTCGACCGGCACCCACACCACGTCGCCGTCCCCGGTGCGGGCGCCGACCAGGATGACCCGCGCCGCACACGCGCCCATGGTGACACCCGAGGCTCCGCTGACCGCCCAGCCCGGGCCGTCGGCGCGCGCCAGAAAGTCACCATCGTCGAGAAGGACGACGGCCGCGGGCGCACCGGATGCGAGGTCGCGCAGCAGTGATTCGGCGGCCGGCGTGGGATCCGCCAGCAGCGCGACGGCGCCCGTCGTCACGGTGGGCAGCAGCGGTCCGGGCAGCAGCGCCTTGCCCGCCGACTCCAGGACGCACGCGGCGTCGATCATCCGTCCGCCCTGGCCGCCGAGGCTCTCCGGCAGGTGGACCGCGTGGAAGCCGTTGCCGACCAACGCATCCCACCATCCGGGGAGCTTGCCGGCGGCCAGCGCGTCGAATTCGTCGCGTGTCGAGGAGATCGGGGCATGCCGGCCGGCGAACCGCCCGACGGCCTCGCCGAGGTCGTGCTGCTCCGGGGACAACGCAAGCGTCATGGTCGCGGCCGAGATGTGGCGAACGCGGGCTTCGGCCGCACGGACTGCTATCCTTCCCTCTTACAAGACGAACCGTCTCGTCTTGTGGGACATTACGGTGCGGGTCAGGATATGTAAAGCGAGGATCATCACATGCCAAGCGATCCCGCCCCGCGGCGCCGCAGCGAGAGGTCGCGCACGGCGATCGTCACCGCCACGCGAGAACTGCTTCTGGAGCGCGGATTCGACGGTCTGACGATCGAGGCGGTCGCGGCGCGCGCCGGCGTGGGAAAGCAGACGATCTACCGCTGGTGGCCCAGCCGTCCGGCGCTCGTCGCCGACGTCATGCTCGAGGACGCAGACAGGATCCTCGCCTCGGTGGACCACACCGGCGACCTGGCCGGGGACCTGGTGGGCTGGGTGCGCAAACTCGCCGCGAGCCTGACGACGGAGCGCGGCTCGGCCATGCTGCGGACGCTGACCGCCGCCGGCATGGAGCACGAGGAGACCGCGGTCAAGCTGCGCGCCGGGTTCTCCTCGCCGCTGCACGAAAGCGTCCGGAGCCGGCTTGTCGCCGACGACATCGATGAGGTGACCGCCGACTCCGCCGCCGACGCGATCGTCGGCGGCGTGGTGTATCCGATCCTGTCTGGCGCACAACGATATTCGCGGCGGCGGGCCGAGCTGACGACCCGGATCATCGTCGATGCCCTGACCCGCCGGCGTAAATCGGCAGCGCGAGCCGAGGACATGGTCTAGGCATGAGGTCATGACGCACAAGACGCTCGAGGCGTGGCAGTTTTTCCAGCAGATGCTCGCCGACGTCACCAAGGTGGTGACCCAGGACGCCGAATCCGAGCGAGAGCTTCTCGAGGGACTGCGGGTCGTGGCCCGGGTGTCGTCGCTGTGCTCGCAACTGTCCGTCGAGGCCGACCCCGACCGGCCGGCGTTCTTCGACATGTGCTCGGACAACCGGATGATCGGCGGCCCCAACCCCGACGGCAACTACTACCTGGCGATGATCCGCGGCGACCGGCGCTACCGGATCACCGGAACCCGCGGCACCAGCGCCTACCTCGGATTCCAGATCCTGGCCGGAACGGGGCTCACGCCGCGCCGGATGTCCAACTACGTCAGCGACACCGACCTGCCCGCAAGCGAATTCGCGTTCGTCCTGTCCGCGGACGAGCCCGCCGATCTCGCCGGCGCGCGGTGGGTGCAGATCCCCGACGACGCGTCGTCGGTCGTGGTCCGGGAGTATCTCGGCGATCGCGGCTCCGAGGAACTGGCCACCCTGAAGATCGAGGCCCTCGACCCCGGCCCGCTCGCGCGGCTCACCGACGACGAACTGGCCGAGCAGTTCACGGCGATGGCGTGGACGCTGATGAAGCTCGTCGCGCTGCACCGCACCATCAAGCCCGAGCTGCTGGAGCGCCCCAACACGCTGCTGACGGCCGAGGCCGCCGACCTGGGTGCCGCCGACACCACCCCGGACAACCTGTACATGATGGGGACGTTCCGGCTCGACCCCGGCGAGGCGCTGGTGCTCGACATCGCGCCGCCCGACACCAGGTACTGGAACGTCACGCTGGAAAGCATCTGGCACGAGTGCCTGGAGCCGCGCCGCCGGCACAGCTCGGTGACCAACCGCGGGGTGCGGCCGGACCCGGACGGGCGCGTGCGCATCGCGATCTCGGCGGAGGACCTCGGCTTCGGCCACTGGCTCGACACCGGCGGGCGACGGCGTGGATTCGTGGTGCTGCGCTGGCTCGACAACCCCAACCCGCCCGACGTCACGGTGTCGGTGCGCCGGCGTGGGGAGCCGGCGTGACGCTGCGGGAGCGCTTCGACCCGGACCGGCTCGTCGCCGCCGCCTGCGACGAAGCCGGCAGCGACGACTTCGGCGACAGCCTTGGCCTCACGGGCTGGCGAGCCGGGCTGGACCGGCTGACCGACGGCCTGGTCGACGAGGCGCGGCTGTCGGCCATCGGCGTTGAGATCGCCCACCTCGACATCATGCGCGCCCTGAAGAACCGGCTCGGCATCATCGATTGGCGCCAGCAGCATCCCGAAATCGCAAGCGAGCCAATAACTTCGCCGATCTTCATCGTCGGCCAGCCCCGCACCGGGACCACGATCCTCTACGACCTGCTCGCCCAGGATCCCGCCCTGCGGGCGCCGCTGACCTGGGAGGTCGACGCGCCCTGTCCGGTGCCGCGGCCCGAGACCTACCACGACGACCCGCGCATCGCGCAGACGCAGGCCAGCATCGAGCTCTCGGAACAGATCATCCCCGGTTTCCTGGCGCTGCACCCGATGGGCGCGCTCGTCGGGCAGGAGTGCGTCCGCATCACCGCCAGCGAGTTCACCAGCATGATCTACTCGGTGCAGTACCGGCTGCCGAGCTACTATCGCTGGCTGCTCTACGAGGCCGACCACGCCGGCGCCTATCGCTTCCACCGAATCTTCCTGCAGCACCTGCAGTCTGGGGTGCCCGGTCAGTGGCTGCTGAAGTCGCCGGCGCACCTGTGGCAGCTCGACAAGCTGCTGGCCGAATATCCCGACGCGCTGATCGTGCAGACCCACCGCGATCCCCTCAACGTCATCTCGTCGATCGCCGCGCTGACCCACCACCTGCGCCGGATGGGCAGCGACGAGTCGAACATCGCCGAGTGCGCGGCCCAGTCCTACGAGGAGATCGTCGTCGGCCTCGACCGTGCGATGACGTTGCGGGACAGCGGCGACGTGCCCGCCGGGCGGGTGATCGACGTGCAGTACGCCGAGTTCGTCGACGACCCGTGGACCACGATCAAGGACATCTACGCCAAGCTCGGTCGCGAACTGCGGCCCGAAGCGGAACGGCGGATGCGCGACTTTCTGGCCGCTCACCCCGGCGACGGCGGGCGCGGCCGCTACACCTGGTCGGACACCGGCCTGAACGCCGACGAGGTGCGGGAACGGGTGCGCGCCTACCAGGACCGCTACGGGGTGCCGACCGAGCAGCTGCGGTAATCAGTCGTCCACGAGCTGCGGTTGCGCGATGATCTCGCTTACGCCCGAGACGCCGAGCCGCTCCCGGAACGCCTGCGCGGTATAGCCGACGGCGGTGGCGTCGGTTCGGGCACGCACCGTCGCCGAGCGCGGCATGTGAAACAGCACGCCGATTTCGCCGAAGTAGTCGCCGGCCCCGGCCACCTCGACCAATTCCTCACCGCCATCGGCCAATTCGCGCACGATCTCGAATTCGCCCTCGGACACCACATAGATCAGGTCGCCCATCGTGCATTGCTCGAACAACACCTCGCCGGCCTTCAGCGCAACGGTTTCCGGGAGCCGGTTCGTCGACGCCAGTGCGGGTGCCAGCTCGACGACGTGATCGGCCATCGGCAGTATCCGGCTGTCGTGGGTCGCGACCACCACCACACGCTCGCCCGCCGCGAGCGAGCGGATCAACCGCAGCACCTCCTCCACCTGGATGAAGTCGAGGTGCGCGGTCGGCTCGTCAGCGAGGATCAACGGCGGATCCAGCGCGATCGCGCGGGCGACCGCGACCCGCTGCTGCTGCCCGCCGCTGAGGTCTCCTGGCCGGTGTTTCACCCGGTCCGCAAGGTTGACCCGCGACAGCAGCTCCTCGGCACGCCGACGCGAGGCCGCGCGCGACATCCCGGCCGCGCGCAGCGGGACCATCACGTTCTCGAGGGCGGTCAGGCTGGGCACCAGGTTGAACGCCTGAAAAACGATGCCCACCGTGTCGCGCCGGTACCTCGCCAGCGCGCGCGGGTCGAGGGCGGTGACGTCGATGCCGTCGAACTTGATCACCCCGCTCTTCGGCCGCAGGATGCCGCCGAGGCAGGACAGCAATGTGGTCTTCCCGCAGCCGCTGGGGCCGAGCAGGATCACCAGCGATCCGGCGGCCACGTCGAGGCCCAGGCCGTTGATGGGGCGCAGCGCATACCCACCACTGGAGTACTCGACGACGAGGTCTTGAATGCTCAGATCGCCCACGGTCACGGACCCCCGAACGCCAACGCGGGATCGACGGCCACCGCGCGTCGCAGTCCCGCGGCACTTGCCAGCAGACCGATCGCGACCGCGATCACCGGCAGCGCCAGGTAGGCGCGCAGGGGGACCACGACGATCATCGGGAACACCGGTGCCAGCACCTGCGCAAGGACGGCGCCCAACGCCGCCGCGAGCAGCGCGACGACCACCGCCTGCAGCGCCAGGCCCGCCAGGATCGACCGGGTGGGCACGCCGATCGCCTTGAACACCGCGAAGTCGCGCAGCCGCTCGAGCGCCGACAGGTAGACCAACGATCCGACGATGAGGACGGCCACAATCCACAGCAGGAACGCGATGATCGTGATCGCCCCCGACGCGACCTTCAACGGACGCATCAGGTCGGTGACACCGGCGGATCGATCCACGGCCTGGTAGCCGTCGGGCAGCTGCCGGGGGGCGCCGATGATCCCGATCGACGTGATCACCGGCTGCCCGTTGTAGGCCAGTTTTTGCAGGCCCTCGGTCGTCAGGAAGATGCAGGGCGTCTTCGCCAGCGCGGTGGCGTTGGGCACGACGCCGACGATCCGCAAGGTGTGCGCACCGACCTGCAGATCCTCGCCGATGGGCCGGCCCAGCGTGCTCGACACCGCGACCTCGTCAGGCGTCTCCGGCGCCCGACCCTCCGAAACCTGCGGCATGCCGGGTCCGTGTGAGGGCGCACCGAAGGCCGAGGAGTTTCGCGCCGAGTTGCCTTCCCTGATCGGCTGCGCCGCGGTCGCCAGCGGGGACGCCGCCTGCACACCGGGCGAGGCGGCCACCCGGGCCAAGTCGACTTCGGCGAACGGCGTCGAACCGAGAAACGGGCCGGCCGCGCCGGTCTTGACCACGAAGCCGTCGACCCCCATGGCGTCGACGGTGCGCTGGGCCTCGACCCGGAAGCCGTTCGCAAGTCCGGTCAGAACCAGCGTCATCGCGAACACCAGGCCGGTGCTGACGATCGCGATCACCAGGCGCCGCCGTCGCCATTGCATGTCGCGCAAGGCCGCGAACAGCATGACTGAGACCGTACCGCCGCCCACCCCGTCGTGGGCAGGGTTTATCGGCGATTTTCAGCCGGCGACCGACGCGTCGTAGATCGACTGGATCGACTTGTCCAGCGTCGCGTTGAACTGCTCGTCGGTCTGGTCGACGGTCAGGCCCTCGGTCAGTGCGCGGCTGAAGCTGGCGATGAGCCCGGTGTTCTGCGCGAGCAGCTTGTTGGCCTCGTCCCGCGAGTAGCCGCCGGACAGCGCCACCACCCGCATCACCTTCGGATGTTCGATCAGCGGGCGGTAATGGTTGACCTCGCTGGGCAGGCTGAGCTTGAGCATCACCCGCTGCCCCTGGGGCACGGTTTCGAGTTGCTTGGTGATCTCGTCGCGCAGGATGTCCTCGGCCTGGGCCTTGTCCGCGATCGAGATGGTGACCTCGGGTTCGATGATCGGCACCAGGCCGTGCGACAGCACCCGGTGGGCCACCTCGAACTGCTGGGCCACCACCGCGGCGATGCCCTCGACGTTGGCGCCGCCGATCACCGATCGCTCCTTGGTGCCGAAAACGCCCTTGCCGATGGCCCGCTCCAGCAGCTCGTCCAGGCCGGGTATCGGCTTCATCAGCTGCACCTCGTCGGACGCCTCGGCAAGCCCCTTGTCGATCTTGAGGATGGGCACCACGCCCTTGGTCTCCCACAGATAGGTGGTCGACGGCACCCCCTCGATCTCGCGGTCCATGGTCTGCTCGAACAGGATCGCCGCCAGCACCCGGTCACCGGTGAACGCCGGGGAGGTGATGATCCGCGAACGCATCTGGTGGATGAGGTCGAACATCTCTTTCTCGGAGGAATAGGCGTCCTCTCCGATGCCGTACAGGCGCAGCGCCTTGGGCGTCGAGCCGCCGCTCTGGTCGAGCGCCGCGATGAATCCCTTGCCCGACGTCATCCGGTCTGCTTGCTTCTCGTTCGGCATGGAATTCTCCACTCCCTTGTGGTCTTCGCACCCCTTTCGTGCCGGTGCGCGATCAGGCTCGAATCGGTGTCGATCATATTCGGCATTGGTACCGGGCGCGGTTGCGGTCCGGGCGTTCGGTTATTTTCGACTGGTCGCGCGTTACGCGCAGCCAGAACGGATCGACATGAAAAACGCTGTGGGGCAGGCCTTTGCCGTCATCGGCCTGGCCGCCCACCTGGGGCGCGGGGCGGGACGGGTGGCCGTCGACGCGGTGGCGGGGAACCGGGTGGGACTGCCCCGCACCGTCGAGCGCATCGACGCCGCGGTCCTGTCCAAGGTCATGGGGAACACCGTCAGGTCGGTGCGCGTCCTTGGCAGCGACGCGGGGACGTCGTCGCGGGCCCGGCTTGTGCTCACCGGAAAGGACGTGCCCGAGTCGGTGTTCGTCAAGCTCGCGGCGCAGACCGCCGCGACCCGCCTGATGGGTGAGCTCGGCCGGCTCGGGCACACCGAGGTGCGCTTCTACAGCCAGCTCGCGCCGCAACTCACCGGCGTGCCCGCCGCCTACGGCACGGCCTTCGACCCCTGGACCGGCCGGTACCTGCTGGTCCTGGAGGACCTCCCACCCGAGACGTGCCAATTCCCCGACACATTGCATCCCCTGTCCCCCGACCAGGCCGGGCTCATCGTCGAACTACTGGCCCGGTTGCACGCCACCTTCTGGGACCGCCTGCCCCGCGACGGGCGCGGCCCGCTGGGATGGCTCTACACGCCGTCGGGCGATGTCACGTCGCTGCTGACCGGCTCGCTGATGCACGCCTCGATCAAGCGCCTCGCCGATCGCACCACCATCCCCGTCGAGAATGGCCGCTACATCGCCGACAACTACCGGGCCGTCGCCGCGCTGATCGACGCTCCCCCGCACACCGTCATGCACGGCGACGCCCATCCGGGCAACATGTACTTCCACGGCGGCAAGGCGGGGCTGCTGGACTGGCAGGCGATGCGGCGCGGACACCCCTCCCGCGAACTGGCCTACACCCTGATCACCAGCCTGACCCCGGAGGACCGCCGCGCGACTCAGCGCGACCTGCTCGACGACTACCGGCGCGCGCTCGTCGCCGCCGGCGGCCCCGACCTGGATCGCGACGAGCTGTGGCTGCGGTACCGCCAGGGCGCGCTGTACGCCTACGTCGCCGCCCTGATCACCGCCGGAATGGGGGGAATGCAGGTCGAAGCGATCGCCATGGAGGGCCTGCGGCGCGGCGTCGCGGCGCTCGACGACCTGGAAACCATCGCGGCGCTGAAGGCCGCGGGGTAGCCGCGCGAAATTCGGCTCAACCTATTGCCATCGGTGCCGGAGGAGTTACGCTACTATGCGTAGCGAAATCCCCCGCGCGTTCGACGCCGACAGCGGCGGCAAGGAGAGTCTCATGTTCGACCTGAAGATCACCGGTGGCACCGTCGTCGACGGGACGGGCGGGGAGCGCTTTCGCGCCGACGTCGGCATCAAGGACGGCGTCATCGTCGACGTCGTCCGCCTTCCGGATCGACAGGGCGCCGACGGCGGCGGCCTGGCGACGGCCGAGGCCGCCGAGACCATCGACGCGACGGGCCATGTGGTGGCCCCCGGCTTCGTCGACATCCACACCCACTACGACGGGCAGGTGAGCTGGGACAGCCTGCTGGAGCCGTCGAGCGGCCACGGCGTCACGACGATTGTGACCGGCAACTGCGGCGTCGGCTTCGCGCCGGTGCGGCCCGGCAGCGAGCAGTGGCTGATCGAGCTGATGGAGGGCGTCGAGGACATCCCCGGCACCGCGCTCACCGAGGGCATCACCTGGGGCTGGGAGACCTATCCCGAATACCTCGACGCGGTCGGCAAGCAGAAGTTCGCCATCGACGTGGGCAGCCAGGTCGCCCACGGCGCCATCCGCGCCTACGCGATGGGCGAGCGGGGCGCCCGCAACGAGCCGGCCACCCCCGACGACATCGAGGCGATGGGCCGGCTGGTTCGGGAGGCCATCGAAGCCGGCGCGCTCGGATTCTCCACGTCGCGCACGATGGGCCACCGCGCGATGGACGGCGAGCCAGTACCCGGCACCTTCGCCGCCGAGGAAGAGCTGTTCGGGCTGGGCCGCGCGATGGCGGCCGGCGGCCAGGCGGTGTTCGAGCTCGCCCCGCAGGGGGCAGCGGGCGAGGACATCGTCGCCCCCAAGAAGGAGCTGGACTGGATGCGGCGGCTGGGCGCGGAGATCGACCGGCCGGTGTCCTTCGCTCTCATCCAGGTGGACGCCGATCCGAACCTGTGGCGCGAGATGCTCGACCTCTCCGCGGCCGCGCACGCGGAGGGCGCCCGCCTACACCCGCAGATCGCGGCGCGCCCGTTCGGCATGATGATCGGCTTCCAGGGTCACCACGGTTTCAGCCACCGGCCCACCTACCGCCGCCTGGCGGCCAAGCTCGGCCGCGAGGAGCTTGCGCAGCGCCTGGCCGACCCCGCGGTCAAGGCCGCGATCCTGGCCGAGGACGACCTGCCCGCCGACCCGACGCTGTTGTTCGACGGGATGTTCGCCCTCGTGCAGAACTCCCTGCACCGCCTCTACGCGCTCGGCGACCCGCCCGACTACGAGCCCACGCCCGACCGCACGGTCGCCGCCATCGCCAAGGCCCGCGGCGAGGACCCGCTGTCGACGCTCTACGACCTGATGCTGGAAGCGGACGCGACCAACATGCTGATGCTGCCGCTGTTCAACTACGCCGACGGCAACTGCGACGCGATCCGGGAGATGATGCTGCATCCCGCCGGGGTGCTGGGGCTGTCCGACGGCGGCGCGCACTGCGGGATGATCTGCGACGCCTCCTACCCGACGTTCCTGCTGACGCACTGGGCGCGCGATCGCAGCCGCGGCGAGAAGCTGGGGTTGGAATACGTGATCCGCAAGCAATCCCGCGATACCGCACACCTTTTCGGCCTCACCGACCGCGGCACGATCGAGCGCGGCAAGAAGGCAGACATCAACGTGATCGACATGGACGCGCTGCGGCTGCATCCCGCGGCGATGGCGTTCGACCTGCCCGCCGGCGGGCACCGGATCCTGCAGGGCGCAAGCGGGTACGCGGCCACGATCGTCAGCGGGACGGTGACCCGGCGGTACGACGTCGACACCGGTGCTCGCCCCGGCCGGCTGGTGCGGGGGGCGCGTTAAGGGCCGGGCTTATGAACGCGCCCGCACGCAACCCGGCTCGGACCCGCGACGAGGACGCGATCGGCACCCCGCCGCCGAGCCCGACCCTGGTGCCGGTCGAGCGCTACTATTCTCCGGCGTTCGCCGCGCTCGAGATCGAGCGGATGTGGCCGAGGGTGTGGCAGGTCGCCTGCATGCTCGACCACGTCGCCGAGCCGGGCGACTATTTCGAGTACCGCTGCGGCCCGTACGGGGTGCTGATCGTCCGCGGCGACGACGGCGCGCTGCGCGCCTTCCAGAACGCCTGTCGCCATCGCGGCAACTCGGTCTGCGTCGGCTCGGGTTCCGGGCTGCGCGAGCTCAAGTGCGGCTATCACGGCTGGACCTGGGACCTGGCCGGCACGCTCAAGCGAGTGCCCAACCGCAAGGGCTTCGGCGCGCTGCGCATGTCGGACTTCCCGTTGCTGCCCGTCCGGGTCGACACCTGGGAGGGCCTCGTCTTCGTCAACCTCGACCTCAACGCGATGCCGCTGCTCGAATATCTGGAGTCGATGCCCGACGACATCGCCTGGTGCAACCTGGGCGACTTCCGCTGCTATGCCACGCTGACCGTCGAGGTCGAGGCCAACTGGAAGACCATCGCCGACGGCTTCAGCGAGACCTACCACATCCAGACGCTGCATCCCGAGTTGCTGCGCTGTGTCGACGACATCCATGCGCCGCAGCAGATCTGGGGTCACACCGGCAAGTCCGACCAGCCCTACGGTGTGCAGAGCCCCCGCTTCGACGGCGCGCTGAGCGACGAAGAGGTTTGGGACGCCTACGTTTACACGCAGGGCGCGCTGATGGGCGTGGCCGAGGGAACACCCTTTCCCGCCGAGGAACTGCAGCCCGGGCAGACCGTGCAGGACCTGATCGCCGACCGAACTCGGGCGTTCGCGGCCACCCGCGGGGTCGATCTCGGCTGGGCCGACACCGACCGGATCACCCGGCTGCACCAGTACAACGTGTTCCCGAACATGACGCTGCTGGCCAACGCGGACCACCTGACCGTCATGTGCTCGCGCCCCGGGCCCGACCCCGACCACGGCGAGTTCGTCATGTTCTTGATGACGCGACTGCCGCCGGGCGCGGCGCGCAACAAGCCGACGGACGTCCGCATGAGCGCCGGCGAGGCCGAACCCGGCCTGGTGCTCACCCAGGACATCCGCGTGCTGCCGGGCCTGCAGCGCGGCATGCATCAGCCCGGTTTCACCCACCTGGTGCTCTCCGGCGAGGAGCGGCGCGTGATCAACACGCATCGCAACCTCGAGCGCTACCTCGACCTGCCCGAGTCCGAGCGGATGACGGGCGGCGGCTGATGTAGCGCTCCCGTGCCTGGCCACCCGGGCCGCGACACTGCAATGACGCACACGACACGCCGATGCGCGTGTGCGTGGATTCAGTCTCGACGGAGGCCCCCGGCGAGAAGACGTCCGCGCACGACGAATCGCCGCCAACGAAATTGGCGCGGAGCCTTCGAAACGGCGCCCAACCGAATTAGACTCCCGGCTTGTGGCGATCCCGTCGAGCCCATGCGGTGGCGAATGGGGGCGCCTGTCGCATCGGCTGGAGATGCAATACCGAATTGTCGGCCGCAGGGGTGCGCGGCGGTTGTGCAAGCGCTTCGAACAGGTGGGCGTCAGGACCCAGCCGGACCGGCTTCAGCAGATGCTCGCCGGCCTTCCCGGCGCGGACGACGAGGTGACCGACGTCAGGTTCGCGTTGATCGCCTCACAGATGAACCGTGAAGCGCGCACCGCGAAGCTGAGGCGCCTGCAACGCCGCGGCACCCGCTCACTGCTGTTCGCGGGGTTGCTTCTGGTCGTCCTGAACTTCCTCTTTTGCGTTGCCTACGTGCTGCTGAACCTGGCCCAACAGGCCACGCCGTTGTGAAAGGTCAACCCCCGCACTAGGCCGGGCCGCTCCCGTCGCCGGACAGCGTCAGCAAAAGCCGCGTCCCGCCGAGCGGGCTGGCGTGCAAAGACGCTGTGCCGCCATGTAATTCGGCCTGCTGGGCGACCAACGCCAGGCCCAGCCCGGACCCCGAGCGCGAGGCCGTCGACCCCCGGGAGAAGCGTTCGAAGACCCTGGCGCGCTCGCCCTCGGGGATGCCGGTGCCGTTGTCGTCGACGGCGATCTCCACGCCGTCGCCGGAACTTGTTACGGTGAGCTGGATTTCGGTGGCGCTGCCGTGCTTGACGGCGTTGGCGATGGCGTTGTCGATCACCAATCGCAGGCCCGTGGGCAGGCCCACCATCAGCACCGTCGGCGACGGCACCAGCGACACCTGCACGCCCGGGTAGATGCGCAGCGCGTCGTGCGCGGCGCGGTCCAGCAGCTCGGTGATGTCGAACGGGACGAAGTCGTCGACGGTGGTGAGCTCGCCCTGGGCGAGTCGTTCCAGCGCGGTCAGGGTGGCTTCGATCCGGCTCTGGGTGCGGATGACGTCGTTCATCACCTCTTTGCGCTGCTCGGCGCCCAGCTCCAGGGTCGACAGCACCTCCAGGTTGGTGCGCATGGCCGTCAGCGGGGTGCGCAGCTCGTGGGAGGCGACGGCGGCGAAATCGCGCGCCGACTCCAGCGCCGCCTTGGTGCGCTGCTGCTCGTTGCCGATGCGGGCCAGCATGCCCTCGACCGCTTCGGCGATCTCCACGGCCTCGCGCACGCCGCGGACCTGGACCTCGTCCGGGCTGGACTGCGCGTTGATGGCGCGGGCTTGCTGGGCCAGCAGCAGGAACGGGTTGACCATGATCAACGAGATCACCCAGCCGACGAGGATCGTGCCCCCGATGACGCCGGAACAGATCAACAACACCCGCAGGTGCAGTTCGTTGATCCGGTGCTGGGCCTCGGCCAGCGGCGCCGCCAGCGCGATCGACGCCGGGCCCGCGGTGAAGGTGCGGACGCGGTATTGCACGCCGTCGATGGTGGTGTTGGCGTAGCCGTTCGCCAGTTTGGGCAGCACGATATTGCCCGGCACCGAGACGGTGGTGTCCCGGACGCGCACGGTGCGCACCAGGTTGCCGTCCGGCATGGGTCGATCGGGGTTGGTGAGCTGCGCGCGGTTGAGCAGCGAATTGATGTCGCCGAGGCTGCTGACCGAGTCCAGGCGACGGTCGAGCTGACTGTACTGATCGTTGGTGACGCCGATCCACACCCAGAGGCCCAGCAGGACGACGAGGGCGATCACCGACACCGCGGCGACGATCACGATGGTGCGCAGCGACAGCACCCGCATCGGGAGCCGTATATGACGAAACACGCGAATATCAGGCTCCATTTATCACGCTCGAAGCGCCAGGTCGATGTCGGGGACGATCCTAGCCAGCCTGACCGCCATCCGGCGTGTAGGTGCGCCCATCCGGCCGGTCGTTCCCAAAGGCGCGTTCCGACAGTAGAGTTGCGGCTCTATGCAATCGTCTATGCATTCTCGAGTCTCGCCCGAATAGGCCGGGGGCACATGGATATTCAACGGGTCGCCGATCAGCAGAGGATCACCCCACTCTTCGACTTGGCCGGGCGCGTCGCCGTCGTCACCGGCGGCGCCAAGGGCATCGGCGCGGGAATCGCGGAGGTGCTGGCCGAGGCCGGCGCGACCGTGGTGGTCGCCGACTCCGATCTCGACGGCGCGAAGGCTCACGTCGACGCCCTGACCGGCGCCGGCCACCGTGCGGTGCCCGTGGGCGTCGACGTTGCCGACGAGGACTCGGTGATCGCGGCCGGCGCGGCGATCGCGGCCGAGGTGGGCTCCCCCTGGCTGCTGGTGAACAACGCGGCGCTGCAGCATCGCGAGCTGTTGCTGGAGGCGAGCGCCTCGCACTGGGACGCGATCCACACCGTCAACGCCCGGGGCGCGTTCCTGATGACGCGGGAGATCGCCGGGCAGATGGTCGCCGCCGGACGGGGCGGGCGGATCGTGAACATCGCCTCCAACGCCTTGCGTGGCGGCCTCATCAAGGGCCTCGCCGCGTACACCACCTCGAAGGGCGCCATGCTCGAGCTGAGTCACGTGAGCGCCTTCGAACTCGCCGAACACCAGATCACGGTGAATACGATCCTTCCCGGCGCCGTCATCACGCCCGGGGCCATCAACGCCACCGGGCCACTCACCGCCGGGCCGGCGACCAGGCCGACGCCGTTCGGCTTCCAGGAGCCGCGCGAGATCGGCGCTGCGGTCGTGTTTTTCGCCTCGGACGCGGCCCGGGCGATCACCAACCAGGCGCTCGCCATCGACGGCGGCTTCTCGGTCAGCTAACAGCGATCGCCGGACCGGACCGCCGGGGCGATTTGGCCTCGGCCGTGGTGAGTGAGTACTCTCTCACCATGTCCACCGCACGTGACCGGTTGCTGGCCGAGGCGCTGCAGCTGTTCGCCGCCAAGGGGTACGCGGCGACCTCGGTGGCCGACATCCAGCGCGCATCGGGCCTCGCGCCGGGGTCCGGCGCGCTCTACAAGCACTTCGGCTCCAAGCGCGAGCTGCTGGAGGCCGCCGTCGCGCACCGGATCGACAGCATCGTGGCCGCGCGGGAGCAGTACGACGCCGGGCGGTCGGGCAGCGTCGAGGACGCGGTGCGCACGGCGGGCCGGCTGATCTGGAACAACCTGCGCGAAAGCGAGGAGCTGCTCAAGGTCATGTTGCGCGAGCCCGCCGAGGCCGGCGATCTCGAACAGAAAACATGGCAGGTCATCACCGACAACGCCTATCAGCGCTTCGCCGACGAACTGGCGGCGTCCAATCGCTCCGGGCGCACCAGCATCCCCGACCCGGAGGCCGCCGCGGCCGTGGCGATCGGGTCGCTTTCCTACGCCGCGACGCTGCAGGCGCTGACCGGACGCTCGCCCGGAAACATCGACGACGACCGATATTTCGAGGCCTGGGTCAACCAGACGGTCGCCGTCCTGGCGCAATACACGAACCGCAAAAACCGTTGACCACAACATAGTTCAGGAGCAGGCAGTGACGTTCTCACTACAACTCAGCGACGACGTTATCGAGGTCCGCGACTGGGTGCACAAGTTCGCCAGCGAGGTCATCCGGCCCGCCGCGGCCGAATGGGACGAGCGCGAGGAAACCCCGTGGCCCGTGATCCAGGAGGCCGCGAAGGTGGGCCTGTACTCCCCCGATTTCTTCGCGCAGCAGGCGGCCGAGCCGACCGGGCTGGGCTTCCTGACCGCGTTCGAGGAGATGTTCTGGGGCGACGCCGGTATCGCGCTGTCCATCATGGGCACCGGCCTGGCAGCGGCGGCCCTGGCGGGCAACGGAACTCCCGAACAGCTGGGCCGCTGGCTTCCCGAGATGTTCGGCACGTCCGACGATCCCAAGCTCGGCGCGTTCTGCTCCTCGGAGCCGGACGCGGGCTCCGACGTCGGCGCCATCCGGACCCGCGCACACTACGACGAGGCGGCCGGGGAGTGGGTCCTCAACGGCACCAAGACGTGGGCGACCAACGGTGGCATAGCCAACGTGCACATCGTGGTGGCGTCGGTCTATCCGGAACTGGGCACCCGCGGCCAGGCCACGTTCGTCGTCCCGCCGGGCACCCAGGGGCTGTCCCAGGGGCAGAAATTCAAGAAGCACGGGATCCGCGCCTCGCACACCGCCGAGGTGGTGCTCGACAACGTCCGCCTGCCCGAGGACGCGATCCTCGGCGGCCGGGAGAAGTTCGAGGCGCGGATCGCCCGGGTCAAATCCGGCGCCTCCGCCGGTGGCCAGGCGGCGCTGAAGACCTTCGAACGCACCCGTCCAACGGTCGGCGCGATGGCCATCGGCGTGGCCCGGGCCGCCTACGAATACGCCCTCGAATACGCCTGCCAGCGCGAGCAATTCGGCCGCAAGATCGGTGAGTTCCAGGCGGTGGCGTTCAAGCTCGCGGACATGAGGAGCCGCATCGACGCGGCGCGCCTGCTGGTGTGGCGGGCCGGCTGGATGGCGCGCAACAACCAGAACTTCGACTCGGCCGAGGGCTCGATGGCCAAGCTGGCGGCGAGCGAGACCGCGGTCTATGTCACCGACGAGGCCATGCAGATCCTCGGCGGCAACGGCTACACCCGCGACTACCCGGTGGAGCGGATGCACCGCGACGCGAAGATCTTCACCATTTTCGAGGGGACCAGCGAGATCCAGCGGCTGGTGATCTCGCGGGCGCTGACCGGCCTGCCGATCCGGTGAGGGCGCACGCCATGATGGCGGGGTGACCATCGACATCCGGGTCCTCGACGACGAGGGCGACCTCGTCGCCGCGGCCAACCTGTTTCGCACCGCGATGGTCGGCTTCCCACCCCTGCCGAACCTGCAGCCAGGACAGATCGACAACCTGCTCGAACCCGGCCGCACCGTGGGGGCGTTCGTCGACGGACAACTCGTCGGCACCGCGGACGCCGCGACGAGCGGCCTGACCCTGCCCGGCGGGGCGATCGTCAGTCATGCCGCCGTGTCACACATCGGGGTGCTGCCGTCGTTCACGCGCAAGGGTGTCGCCACCGCGCTGATGGATCACCAGCTGCGCGACGTCACCGCGCGAAGCGAGGTGGTCGCGACGCTGCGCGCGTCGGAGGCGACGATCTATGAGCGGTACGGCTACGGCGTGGCGAGTTCGTCGCAGACCGTCGAGGTGCACACGGCGCGGGCGGCGCTGCGGCCGGGCGTCGGAGCCGGGGCTCCGGTGCGGTTGCTCGACGCCGCCCAGGCATGGGACGTCCTGCCACACATCTACGCCGTGAACCGTCCGTCGCGGCCGGGAACGATCGACCGGCCCCGGGTGTGGTGGCACATCGCGCGGCTGCGCACCGAATCTTCCTCGGGGCCCGCGTATGTCGCGGTGTGCGGTGCGCCGGGGTCCGAGTCGGGCTTCGCCCGCTACCGCCCCATCGACACCGAGCGGTGGTTCGTCAGCGATCAGCGCACCATCGTGGTCGAAGACTTCTTCGCGCCCACCGCCGACGCGTACCTCGGGCTGCTGCGTTTCCTGCTCGGACTCGATCTCGTTGACCGCGTGGTGTTCTGGATGCTGCCGGTCGATGACCCGCTGCCCTGGCTGCTCGTCGACCGGCGGGCCGCGCGGATGACCGCGGTGCACGACGAAACGTGGCTGCGCATCGTCGACGTCCGCGGGGCGCTGCGGGCCCGCCGATACGCCGACGGCGGCGCGGTCACCATCGCGGTCAAAGACCCGCTGCTGCGGAACAATTCGGCCACGTTCACCATCGCTGGCGGCGGCGCCGAGCCGGACAGCCGGCCGCCCGAGGTGCACGTCGGCGTCGAGGGGCTCGCCGCGGTGCTGCTCGGCGGCGCCACCTGGCGCGGCCTGACCCTTGGGGGGCTGGCGCACGGCGACCCGGCGGCGATCGCGGCGGCCGACCGGCTGTTCGCGGTGGCCGAGGCGCCGTACGCCGGGTTCTTCTTCTAACGCGCGGGCCGGGCAAAGCTCGCGCGCAGCGATTGGAAGCCTTGCAGCGTGTTGTTCAACATCCGGACCGGCGTGTCGACCCGAATCCGCGCGACTTCGGGGATCATCGCGCGCATCAGCGCGTGCATCTCCATCTTGGAGAGGTACATGCCGACGCAGGCGTGGGCGCCGAAACCCCACCCGAGATTGGCTCCTTTGCGGTGCAGGGAGAAGACCTCGGGTTGTTCGAATTGGGTTTCGTCCATGTTGGCCGACGCGAAGAGCAGCACGACGCGTTGGCCTCGGCCCAATGGGATGCCGTCAATCTCGGTGTCCTTCTTCAGCATTCGCGCGAAGCCGCGCACCGGCGAGCCGAGGCGAACGGCCTCGACCGCGGCCGCGGGCACCAGATCGGGGTTGTGCCGAATCTCCTCCCACACGTCGGGGTGGGTGCCCAGGCTCCACAGCAGTTGCGCGGACGCCAGGATCGTCGTGTCCAGGCTCGGCCCGATGAAGTCGATCACCATGGCCTTGGCTTCCGCCGGGCTCAGCGCGCCAGCATGTCCGGCCGCGAGGACCGACTCCGCCCATCCACCGCTCTTGACGCTCTGGGGGCGGATGGTTCGCGCGTAGTGCCAAAAACTCAGCCCCGCCGGCGCCGCCCTCAGGGTCCGGGTGTTGGTGGGGCCCAACACGTCGAACCCGCCGCGGCCGTATTTCAGCATCCGGTGGTGGTCGATGTCGACGCCGACCAGATCGGCGACCACCCGGATCGGCAGATGCGCGGCGAAGTCGGAGACCCCGTCGAACTCGACGCGGTCACACAGCCGCTCGATGAGTCCCGACGCCTCGCGCTGCAGGATCGGATCGATGGCGCAAAGCGCCTTTGCCGACAGGGATTGCAGCAGGACCCGACGTCGCTTGGCGTGAGCTTCGCCGTCGCTGGCGAGCGTGGTGCCCGCGGTCAGCACATTGGTCACCGGATTGGCGGCGACCCCGTTGCCGCTGCAGAACGTCTCGTCATCGCTGAGCGCTCGGCGCACGTCGCGATAGCGGCCCATCACCCAAAGGCGGTGCTTCGGCAGCCAGACCACGGTTCCGGCCTGCCGGATGCGGCGATAGGTTTCGGCCGGGTTAAGCAGTGTCTCTCTGCTGTAGAGGTCGATGGGCAGGGTCGGAGCCCCCGGCACGGCACCGCGACGCAGCATGTTCACATTGAACACGTGATCGTCATCGTCGGGGCGGGGATCTGCGGGCTCGCGGCCGCCTACGAACTGTCGCGGCGCGGGGAGCACGCGATCGTGTTCGAGCGCGGTGAACCGTTCGCCGAGCAGTCGGCGGGCCTGGCGCGCATCTTCCGGATCGCGCACCGGCGCCCGGCGCTGTGCGGGCTCGCGATCAGGGCCCGAACGGGTTGGCAGCGCTGGGAGGCCGAGTTGGGCGCGGGGCGGCTGCTCGGCTCGGAGGGCTTCATATCCGTGGCCGCGCCCGACGAAACCGCCACGGCAATGACCGACGCGGGCGCGGCGTTCTCCTGGGTCGACCGCCGCGAGATCGAGGCGCGCATCCCGTTTCTGGCCGCGCCGTGGGAAACCGGGGTGTTCGACCCGCTCGGCGGCAGCCTGCGCATCCGCCGCGCGCTGGGCGCGGTGGCGCGGCGGGTCACGATTCGCCGGGGCGAGGTCGCGTCGGTCGGTGACGACGGCACGGTGGCACTTGCCGACGGCACGGTGGTGCGGGGCGACGGCGTGCTCGTTTGCGTGGGCGTCCAGACGCCGGCGCTGTTCGGGCCCCTCGGCGTCGAGTTCGCCCCGCACACTCGCTTCACCTACGACGGCGCGAATGCCGTTGGCGCCGCTTGCCTTTTGGCGCCCGAGGGTTACGGGTTGCCGCTCGGCAGCACCGGCCGCTGGGCCTTCGGGCAGGAGGCGCCGGACCCGGCGACCGTGCGCGCCCTGTTCCCGTCGCTCTCGCCGGTGGGCCGGGTGGACTGCTTCACGGTTCGCGCCCCGTGGCTCGACCCCGGCGGCGACGGCTGGACCGTCGCGCGGCGCGGTCGCGTCGTCGCGTTCGTCGGGAGCAACCTGATGAAGTTCGGGCCGCTGCTTGGTGAGCTGCTCGCCGAGGCCGCGCTGGGCGACGAGCTGCCCGGCGACTTGACATTGGCCTAAGAGCCGTTAGCCGTGGGGCGCCTCGGAGATCTTGGTGTCCGGCTTGCCCACGGTCTGGCAGTACGTCAACGCCGAGAGCCGCGTCGCCGAGATCTCGATGTTGGTCGGATCGGCGCCACTCTTGTCCTTGAGCATCTTGCTGACTTCGTCGTTCTGCTTCTTCTCGTCCTGCGTGGTGAAGTCCTTGCACTTGGTGTCGCCGCCGGTGTTGATGACCTGCGACGCTGAGCACGCGCCGGACAGCACCGCGGCGACGGCGATCATGGCGGCCGCAATTCGCTTCATCGTTTGCCTTCCCGGATCTCGGTAGTGGTATTTGTACACCAAATCAGCCGATTTCAAACCGGGCCGGGGCCTGCCGCCAGTTCGATCGCCTCCTGCTGGATCCGGTCGAACTGGGCGCCCATCGCCTCCGACAGCGCCGTCGCGCCGGACAGCGGCCGCACCATCACCATGAAGTCGTCGATGAGGCCGTCGTCGTTGAAGTGCAGGAAGTCGCAGCCGGTGATCTTCTTGCCCGCCACCGTCGTCTCGAACACGAAGGCGTGGTCGCGGCCGTTGGCGTCGTGGATTTCGCGGACGTAGCGAAAGTCCTCGAAGACCCGCAGCACGCCGCGCAGCAGCGCCGCGGTTATCGGCTTGCCGACGTAGGGCTTGAACGCCACCGGGCTGGTGAACACCACGTCGTCGGCGAGCATCGCCTGGATGGCCGCCTCGTCGTGCTCCTCGACTGCCTTGCGGAACGGATGCATCGGGCACCTCGCATCATCGAATGGGACCGCTTGATTGACGCTAGGACATCGGACACCATTGCCGCAGTGGCTGACATCACCGAGTTGATCCTCGCCGACCATAACTGGTTCCGCGAGCAATTCGCCAAGCTGGACGACCTGCAGGAGCGGACGCCGGACAACCACGCTGCGCTCGAGCGGGTATGGCGGCCGCTCGGCGACAAGCTCGACGTGCACGCCTACATCGAGGAGAAGATCTTCTACCCCCAACTGCTCAAGCGGGGCGCCAACGATCCCGAGGGCGAGACGCTCGACGCCATCGGCGACCACAACGACATCCGCGACGGGGTGCGCGACGCCAACGCGGCCCCGGTCGGCAGCGAACAGTGGTGGGCGGCGGTCGGCCGCACCCGGGTGGCCAACGACGACCACATGAGCGAGGAGGAGCGCGAGGGCCTGTCGGATTTCCGCCGCCACGCCCCGATCGGCCTGCGCGAGGCGCTCGGCCGGCAATACAGCGAATTCATGGAGCAGCATCCCACCACCGAGGGATTGCCGATCATCGACCGCGACCCCGAACGCTACGTCGAGAAGCTCGAGGAAACGCCGCCGTCCAAACGCACCGACTTTTCGCTCCGCATCGGCAGCCTGAAGGGCCAATGAGCCGTCAGGCGCTACCAGCCGCGCCTACCGGCCGCGCCGAGCGTGCAGCTGCTGCGAAATGTGAGCCGATTTTCGCAATAGCTTCACGCTCGGCGAAAGCTGTCAGCGGCTAGCGGCCGCACGGCTGATCGGTTGCGTTGCAAGGTAGTCCGGCCGCTCGATCGCGCGTTGGGGTACCCGCGGCGCCACGCCGGTAAACCGCGCCGCTTATTCGAGTGTGACATGCGCCTTTTTTGGATAACCGTAGATAGAGGACGACACGGCCGCAGGAAACGAGGACGACGACCATGGAACCGATATCGCCGACGGATGCGCTGTTCCTCATCGGCGAATCGCGCGAACACCCGATGCACGTGGGTTCGCTGCAGCTGTTCGAACCGCCCGTGGACGCGGGGCCGCATTTCGTCCGCGAGTCCTATCAGGCGATGCTCGAGTGCACGGACGTGCAACCGACGTTCCGCAAGCATCCGGCGTTCTTCGGCGGCGTCACCAACCTCGCGTGGTCGTTCGACAAGGACGTCGATCTCGACTACCACCTCCGCCGCTCGGCCCTGCCCGAGCCGGGACAGATCCGCGACCTGCTGGAGCTGGTTTCCCGGTTGCACAGCAGCCTGCTCGACCGGCACCGCCCGCTGTGGGAGGCCCACCTCGTCGAGGGCCTGCAGGACGGCCGGTACGCCGTCTACACCAAATACCACCACTCCCTGATGGACGGCGTCTCGGCGCTGCGGCTGATGCAGCGCGCCTTGACCGATGACCCCGCCGACGACGAGGTGCGCGTTCCGTGGACCCTCGCCCCACGCAAGAGGAGCGGACCGCGCAAACGGCCCTCGCCGCTCGATCGTGTCGGCCGCACCGCGGCGTCGGCGTTCGCGTTGGCCCCGTCCACGTTGAAGCTCGCGCGCGCCGCCCTGCTCGAACAGCAACTGACCCTTCCGTTCCGGGCGCCGCGCACCATGTTCAACGTCCGCATCGGCGGCGCTCGCCGGGTGGCGGCGCAGTCGTGGTCGTTGGACCGCATCAGGGCGGTCAAGTCGGCCGCCGGGGTGACGGTCAACGATGTGGTGCTCGCCATGTCGTCGGGGGCCCTGCGCGGCTACCTCATCGAGCAGGACGCGCTGCCGGATGCCCCGCTGACCGCGATGGTGCCGGTCAACCTGCGCAAGGGCGACGACGACCGCGGCGGCAACATGGTCGGGACCTTTCTGTGCGACCTGGCGACCAACGTCGACGACCCGGCGAAGCGGCTGGAGATCATCAGCACGTCGATCCGCGACACCAAGGAGGTTTTTCAGCAGCTGCCCCCGGTGCAGCAGTTGGCGGTGTCGGCGTTCAACATCGGTGGACTTTTCCTGGGACTGATCCCCGGTTATCTCTCGACCGCGTCACCACCGTTCAACGTCGTCATCTCGAACGTCTCGGCCGGCCCGTCCGGGCCGCTGTACTGGCGCGGCTCGCGCTTGAACGGAAACTATCCGCTGTCGATCCCGCTCGACGGGCAGGCGGTCAACATCACCGTGACCAACAACGCCGACAACCTGGACTTCGGTCTCGTCGGCTGCCGTCGCAGCGTCCCCCACCTGCAGCGGCTGCTGGGTCATTTGGACACGTCCCTGAAGGACTTGGAGCGCGCCGTCGGTGTGTGACCATGGATGACGAAATCGACACCACCCCGGCCGCGCGGCCCAAGGACGCCAGGAAGCCGACCCAGGAGCAGCGAGACCGGCAGGGCAAGCTGGAACATCAGCACGATGACCCGGATGCGCCCGGTCTGCATCAGTCCCGGCACGACCTGCCCGACGAGAGCACCCGTTAGCACCCGACGCTGCGCTCCCCGAACCAGGTGGTGAGCGCGTCGGCGAGCCCAAGCCCTGATCCGACGCCCACCCAGGCGACGTACCCGTCGGGCCGGATCAGCACGGCGCTGGGCGCGCTGATCGCGCCGAGCGCCGGAAGTTCCCAGCCGCCAAAGTATTTCGCGTCGACCAGTCGAACCCGGTCGGCCCATGGTCCGATGTCGACACCGCCGGGCTCACCGAGGTTGAGCAGCACCGGCCGGGCCTCGTGCAGCAGGGGGTAGACCCGCAGCGGCCCGGTTGCGGTGGCCAGGTCGAGGTCGGGCATGCGGCGCCCGAGCAGCGGGTGTCCCTCACCGAGGTCGTAATGGATGTCCAGTCCGGACATCATCGCGGCGAAGCGCTTGCGCGGCTCCTCCATGCCGAGCAGCTCGGAGGTGGTGTCGCGCAAGGCCTTTGTGCGGTCGTCCGGCCGAAGCAGGGCCATCTGCGCCATCGTGTTGCGCAGCACCCGCGCACCGACCGGGTGCCGTTCGGCATGGTAGGTGTCGAGGAGGCTGTCGGACGACGTCCGCTTGACCACCTGGGCCAGCTTCCATCCCAGGTTCACCGCGTCCTGCACGCCGGTGTTGAGGCCCTGTCCCCCTATCGGGTGGTGCACGTGGGCGGCGTCGCCGGCCAGCAGGATGCGTCCGCTGCGATAGGCCGCGGCCTGCCGCGTCATGTCGGTGAACCTGGAAATCCAACTGGGACTGTGGATTCCGTAGTCGGTGCCGTAGACCGCGACGAGTGCCTCGCTGAGATCACGCAGGGTGGGTTCGCCGCCGGACCGCAGGTGCCGCTCGGTCACCATGACCCGAACCGGCCCCCCATCCACGGACTCGCTGAGCGCATGGACGCCGAGGGCGTCGTGTCGGATGCCCCATTGCGGCTCCCGGCCCGGCTCGAAGGCCATTTCGACGCCGGCGAGCAGGTAGCTCGTCGTCGGATCCCAACCCGGGAAGTCGATGCCGGCCGCCTTGCGGGTCAGGCTGCGCCCGCCGTCGCAACCGACGAGATACTCCGCCCGCACGACCTTGCCGCTCGCCGTTTCGACGTCGACGCCGGTGCGGTCTTGCGCGACGTTCGTCGCCTCCCGTCCCCGATAGATGGGCACCGCCAGCTCGCCGACCCAGCCGGCCAGGATGCGCTCGATGTGGTTCTGCCACAACGCGAGACCGTAGGGGTGCCGGGTGGGAAAGTCGCTGATGTCCAGGCGGATTTGGGAGAACCCGGCGACCTGGGCAACCTGTCCCTCCGACAGGAAACGATCGGCGATGCCGCGCTGGTCGAGGACCTCGATGGTGCGCGAGTGCAATCCGCCCGAACGCGAGCCGATGACGTCCTGGTTGGCGCGCCGCTCGACGATCGCGACGTCGACGCCCGCCAATGCCAACTCACCGGCCAGCATCAGCCCCGTGGGGCCGGCCCCGACGACCACCACCGCATGATTGGACACCCCGGCCTGTCGGCGCATTCGCAACCCCCCGATTCGCTGAGTTTTGGCTTAGGCCAGCGATTTTGCGGCATGACCCCGGTCTTGCCGCAAGCCCCCGGGTCCGCTATATGTTGAAGGTGAGAGGCAAAATACTCGCCGGCCCTCGACCCGTCTTAGAAGACCGCCAGCCAGATCGCGATGTATTGGCAGATCGCCGCGACCGCGGTGAACGCGTGGAACAACTCGTGGTAGCCGAACGTCGTGGGCCAGGGGTCGGGCCAGCGCAGCCCGTAGAAAAGCGCACCGATGCTGTACAGCGCGCCGCCGACGGCCAGCAGCACCGTCGCGGCCACGCCGGCGTTGTGCAGGATCATTCCCGCATACCAGACCGCCACCCAGCCCAGCAGCAGATAGAGCAGCACGCCCAGCCAGCGCGGGGCCATCGGCCAGAACAACGTCAACGCGATTCCGGCCGCCGCGCCGCCCCATACGATCGCCAGCACCAGATGGCCGGTGCCGCGCGGCATGTCCAGCCTCGCGAAGGGCGTATAGCTGCCGGCGATGAGCACGAAGATCATCGAGTGGTCGAGCCGCCTCATCCAATTCCGCAACACCGCCGACTCCCAGTCGACGCGGTGATAGACCGCGCTCACGGCGAACAACGCCACGATCGCCAGGGTGTACGTCAGCGTCGAATGGCCGGCCCGCTTGGATACCGCCGCCCATGACACCGCCACCAGCGGCAGGCCCGCGATGACGGCCGCGATGGCGCAGTATTGGTGGATCCAGCCCCGCATCCGCGGCTTGGCCAGTCCAGTGTCGTCGCTGGCCAACGGCGGATGGCTCATCGGTCCCCCTCGTGACGGGTTCCTGCCTATATCGTTTCGCCGCGCGATTCGTTACAGCCGACGCGGCAGCAGCCCCGACAGGTCCAGCCCGTCGACCGCCTGCCCGACGCAGACGGCGCGCAGGACGCTGTCGGTGAAGGCCTCGGCGTCCCCCCAGGGCAGGTAGGGCTTGGCGATCAGCAGCGAGGCGACACCGTGCGCCGCGGCCCAGAGCTGCAGGGCGGGTTTGACGGGATCACCTGGCGGAAAGAACTTTTGGTCCATGAGTTCCTGCACGGTTTCGCGGAGGTGGACAAAGGCCGAGCTGATGAGCGTCTCGTCGAAGTTGCTGCCGCGCCGCGGGGGAGCGCCGGTGGCCACCCTATACATCAGCGGTGTCGCGACGGCGAAGCGCACGTAGGTCATGCCCAGGATGTGCAGGCGCTCCAGGGCATTCGAGACGTCGCGTATCGCGTCCTGCATGACCTCGCCGAGCTGGCGGTAATACTTCGCGCAGACGGCGTCCAGGAGTTCGTCCTTGTTGGCGAAGTGCCGATAGAGCGAGGGCGCGGAGATGTTCAGGGCGCGGGTCACCTCCCGGGTGGACGGCGCCTTGATGTCTCCCGACGCGATGATCAGTTCCGTTGCGGTGTCGATGATTTGCTCGCGCAGCTGGCCGCCCGATCCCCTGGGCAGTCGCTGCCGGCGCGGCTCAGGACGCGTAGGCGTTTTGTTCGAGTGGCTCATCGGTGATACCCCATCGTGCGTGCCATCGCGCCAGCGCCGGCGGCGCCCACCAGTTCAGGCGGCCCAGGATCCGCATGAAGGCGGGTACCACCAGCATCCGTATGACGGTGGCGTCCATCAGGATTGCGATGGTCAGTCCGGCGCCGAACATTCTCATGAACGACACCTGCGCGGCGATGAGCGCGCCGAACGAGATCGACATGATCACCGCGGCGGCGGTGATCACGCGACCGGTGCGGGCCACCCCGAGGGCGACCGATTCGTCGTTGTCGGCACGGGTGCGGCAGGAGTTCATCCAGTACTCGCGGATTCGGGACATCAGGAACACCTCGTAGTCCATGGACAGGCCGAACGCGATGCAGAACATCAGGATGGGCATGTTCGAGGTGATCGTCCCGGTGGGATCGGTGCCCAACGCGCCCAGGTGCCCCTGCTGGAATATCCACACCAGCGCCCCGAACGTGGCCGTGAGGGATAAAAGGTTGAGGACCAACGCTTTCAGGGGGAGGACCACCGATCCGGTCAGCATGAACAACAGCGCGAAGGTCACGACGGCAATGATGCTCAGCACCCATGGCAGCCGGGACAATATGCCGTTGACGGCATCGCGATCCAGTTGCGCTCCACCGCCGAACAGAGCATCCGTGCCCGCGGGCGCGGGTATCGCGTGCAGCGCGTCGAGCTGACGTTTGGCTCCCGCCGTGTACTGCTGGGCGGTGGTCCGCACGGTGAAAAGCCCCGTGCCGTCGTTGATTCCGGTGGGCGTCAGCGCGGGGCCGGCCTTGTTTCCGTTGACGTAGGCCCCGGTTGGTGCCGAAACGGCCGCGACGCCCTGCACACGCGAGAGAGCAGCGGCGTACCCGTCGAGCTGCCGGCTCCCGGGTCCTTTCACGTGCTCGACGACGATGGAGAGGTTGGTGGCATCGTCGTTGTTGAAGTTGGTGCGCAATTGGTCTCCCACTTGGCGCGCCGACGCCGACGCGGGCAGCGTCCGATCGTCGGGGAAGCCGAGCTTCACGTGAAGAAACGGCGATCCCAGTAGCAGTAACATCGCGACGATGGCCAGGGCCACCGGAACAGCTTGTGCCATAACGTGTTTGGCGGTCCGGTACCAAAACGTGTCGGTGATCGCCGCGGCGACGGGCTCGGGGCGGCGCAGGATGCGCCGGAAGAACGGCCGGATGTTGAGGGCGTCGATACGATCGCCGAGCAGCGTGATCACCGCGGGAACGATGAACAGCGCGGCCACCGCGCCCATGCCCACGACCGCCACTCCGGCGTAGGCGAACGACCTGAGGAAATACATCGGGAAGAGCACCAGGGAGACGAGCGAGAGGGCCACCGTCAAGGCCGCGAACAAAACCGTCCGTCCCGAGGTGCGCATGGTCAACACCAGCGCATCCTCCCGGGCCATCCCGGCGGCGACCTCTTCGCGATAGCGGTTGATGATCAGCAGCGAATAGTCGATCGCCAGCCCGAGCCCCATCGCGATGGTCAGGTTGAGCGAAAAGATCGAGACATCGGTGAAGTAGCTCAGGGCGCGCAGTATCGACATCGAGCCCACGATGGAGAACACCCCCACCACCAGCGGAAGCAGCGCCGCGTTGAGGCCGCCGAAAATCGCCACCAGCGCAACGAAAGTCACCGGGATGGCGATCGATTCCATCGTCATCAGGTCGCGCTCGGTCTGCTTGTTGATCTGACCGTAAATGGTGGCCATCCCGCCGGCACGCACCGATACACCGTCGCGGTCATGGCCGAGAGTCTTGATCAACCGGGTGGCGTGCTTCTGTGCGTCGTTCTCGCCCCCGATCAGCCCGGCGACGATCATCCCCGACTTGCCGTCCTTGCTGAACAACCCCGCCGCAACCGGCGGTGGCGCGTTCCACGCGGAAGCCAGGTTCAGCACCACGCCCGAGCGGCGCAACTCGCCTTCCAGCTCGCCGGCGACCTTCGTCGTCGCGGGACTTCTCGCGCCCTGGTCGCTGCTGAGCATCAACACCAGCGACTGTTCGCTGATGCCGAACTTTTCGACGAGAATCCGCGCCACCCGCGCCGATTCCGACGTCGGATCCTGCTGCCCGCCCGCGGCAAGGTGACTCGTGACGGGGAGGCCGAACACGGCGGCGGCGACCGCGATCAGCAACGCCGCTCCCAACACCAGTCGCGGAGCCGCGACCACAAACCGCGTCAAACGTTCCAGCATCAGCATCCCCCGCCAATAAGGTAACGACGCTACGTTAGCGACGCTACTCTAGGCCGTCAAGGGCTCCGCCCCCGGCCGCGTCACATCGACTCGGCCTTGGCGCGGGGTTGACGTCGCCGCCTCGGCCCCCTAGATTCAAACCCGAATCTGGTTCGGGTTGAGGACGGTGGGGGCGTGCCGACACAACGAGCGGTTTTCATCGGCGCGGCCGGCGAGATGTGCCGGGTCTGACCACATGGGCAACGCGCACAACCGAATTCAGGCGACCGAAGAGGCGCCTCAACTCAACGCGGACGTCGTCGTCGTCGGGGCGGGGATCTCCGGTCTGACCGCAGCCAGGCGCCTACACGAGGCGGGGGTCAACGTGCTGGTGCTGGAGGCCGGCGATCGCGTCGGAGGGCGCACCGTCAACCTCGACGTCGCTGACGGGGTGATCACCGAGGGCGGCGGTCAATGGATCGGGCCCGGTCAGGAGCGGATCTCCGCTCTCATCGACGAATTGGGGCTGTCGACGTTCGACACCTACGTCACCGGCCACGCCATTTACCAGTTCCGGGGCAGGCGACGAACGTACACGGGCAACAATCCCCCGCTGCGGCTTCGGGCCAAACTCGATTACATCGAGCTGCAAGCGCGGTTGGAACGGATGGCGGCGAGCGTGCCGGGCGCGACGCCATGGGCTGCGGCCAAGGCGGTCACCTGGGACGGCACCACCTTCGGCCATTGGCTCGACAGGAACGCGTTGACGGACGAAGCGCGTTGGCTGCTGACCCTCGCGTTCACCACCATCCTCGGCGAGGACCCGCACAACAGCTCACTGCTTCGCGTTCTCCACGCCATCAAGACGTGCGGCGGCGTCGAACACATGATGGGCATCACCGGCGGATCCCAGGAATCACGCGTTACCGGCGGCTCCCAACTCGTCTCGTTGCGGATGGCCCGTGACCTCGGCCAGCGGGTGATGCTCGACACGCCGGTGTCCGAGGTCGCGCAATCGCACGACGGTGTCGTCGTGAAATCGGCTCGGGCACACCTACATTGCCGACGGGTGATCGTCGCCATGGCGCCCGCCGACGCTGAGCGCATCCGCTTCCGCCCCGACCTTCCCGTCCGCCGGGCAACCCTGCAACGCAAGTGGCACAACGGCACCGCGATCAAAGCCCTCGCCGTCTACGACGGGCCGTTCTGGCGGGACCAGGGCCTGAACGGGCAGGCCATCGCCGATCTGCCGACAACGTCGTTCGTCGTCGACAATTCGCCGCCCGACGGCAGCGTCGGCATCCTGCTGACATTCATCGGGACTGCCGGCTCCGGTACGGAACTGGCGTGGAACGACGCCGTCCTCGACAATCCCGAGCAGCGGCGCGAGGCCGTTCTCGCCGACTTCGCGACGCTGTTCGGACCCAAGGCATCTCGGCCCCAACAATTCCTCGAGAAGGACTGGGTGCACGAACCGTGGATCGAGGGCTGCGTGAGTGCACGCGCTCCGGGCCTGCTCACCCAGTGCACCGATGCCGTCAGCGTGCCCATCGGGCGCGTCCACTGGGCGGGTTCTGAGACGTCGACAGAATCCTATGAGGGCTACATGGACGGCGCGGTACGTGCCGGCGAACGGGTTGCCAAGGAGGTTACCGACGCTCTCTACCCGGTCGGAGCGTAGGTCGCCAGATAGGCCGTGATCATTCGGCGCGCCTCGGCCATCGTCGCGTCGTCACCGTCTGGCGATCGCCGGAATGCGATGTCGAAGAGGCGGTTTCCGGCTTCGAAAGCCAACCGGATCACGTGCAGGGGCGTGTCGTCGCGGACGAGGTGCCGATCCAGCAGCATCCTCCACACCGACTCCGACTTCTCGTCGTCGAATGCTTGCACCAGGTCGGTCACGGCCTCGTTCCGTCCGGCGAACCACAGCTCGGCGCAGTCGGGATGTGTCCGAAAGTATTCCATCAACGGATCGATGATGGCGTCCGTCGCGTCGCCCAAGGTTCGAATCTCCTTGGTTCTCAGCACCTCTGAGACATGCTTGTCCAGTTCACCGAGGTGTGCTCGAATCAGCTCCATCTCGACGTCGTGGCGATCCGAGAAGTAGTGGTACATCGATGCGATCGGGATCCCCGCGCGGTCACCGACCGCCTTGAGCGTCGCCGCCGCGTAGCCTTGCTCGCTCAGAATCGTTTTGGCCGCGGTCAGGATGGCGCGCCTGCGTTCGACTCCGCGGCGCTGCACCCGAGACTGTGACGGCTCGGCCCGTTCGGCGATGAGCCGCGCGGCACGGCTCATGGACGTCCTTTAAACTCGAACACAATTCGAAATCTTATCAGTAGAACGTGGTATTCCACCGAACTACAGGTCGGCGGAGGTTCGCTAGCCGACGACCTGCGCTCGCTGCTGTGACGGACGCGTCCTTTTGACACTCTGCCACATGACTACATGGTTGGGTTTCATTGCGGTGCAATGGCTTCCGGGAGACTTGCGTGGCTTTGCGGGCCGATGCAGATCAGCGTGCAGCCGGGCTGTCGCGTCTGCCCCGGCACCGGGGTGTTGGCCGGCATCCACGGGAACATCGGCGGCTGCCCGAGCGGCTGCGGCGGGCCGAAGTCGATCAGCGGCATCCGCGCCATCGGATCGTCGACCGACAGGCCGTTGATGTTCATCGGCAGGCCGGGACCCAGCCCCTCCGGGTGCTCGTCGTGGGCGTCGCCCAGCGGGGGCGGCGGCCCGGTGATCGGCGGCAGGTCGACCGGGACGACGCCGGTCGCATACGCCGCCGCCCAGCCCAGCACGTTCTGGGCGTACGGCATCGAGTTGTTGTAGCGCAGGATCGCGGCCATCACCTGCGCCGGGTCGCGCAGGTTGAGCCCGCCGGCGCACAGGTACCGGGCGGCCGCGAGCGTGGCGTCGAACAGGTTCTGCGGATCGGCCGTGCCGTCGCCCTTGCCGTCCGAGGCGTACCGCGCCCAGGTGCCGGGCAGGAACTGCATCGGGCCCATCGCGCGGGCGTAGGTGACCCGGTTGCCGACGCTGCTCTGCAGGATGACCTCGTTGCCGGGCAGCGTGCCGTCCAGCGCCGGGCCGTAGATCGGGACGACCGCGGTGCCGCGCGCATCGACGGCGCCGCCGCCCGCGTGGCCGGACTCGATGCGCCCGATCCCCGCGAGCAGGTTCCAGCTGACACCGCAGCCCGGCGCCTCGGCGGCCATCTTCTGTTCGGCGCTGCGGTAGGCCGACAGCGCGATCATCGGGATGCCCAGCGCACCCGGCGCGCCGACCGACACGCTCGGTGGCGGAGCCGAGACGGCAGCCGGCGCGATACGAAAGCTGGTCGGTGCATGCGGGACCGTGATCACTGCCGGGCCCGGCGGGGAGCTCCCTGCGGCGGCAGCAGACGCCACCGGAGAAATTGTCCCGTTAGCACGCAAAGCGGCCGTGGGCGTGTGAATTTGCGGAGCGGCGGCGGCCACGGCGCCAGCGAGTACCACGGGAGTGACCACCGCGACGCTCACGGTCGGCGTCCGTGCTGCGCGAATTGCCCGCTGGCACACCACCGCGAGGCCGAGGTGGTGCAGCGCCCAAACGACCAAGTGCATATACGATCTGCTCGCCGAGGCGGGTTGCTTAGTGTGGGGTATCAGACGGTGACGTGCCATCTTGGGCCTCCTTCACGCAGCCGCACTCGGTGCTGGCGCAAGCGTCCTCGGTGAGTCGAAATCGACAACGTGGGTCCTTGGTCGCCGTGAGGGCGGTACCCACATACGACACCTGGCCTCTCCCGAAATAGCCTGGGCTGCACGGCTTTGTACCGAATCCCGCCGTCGTTCAGCGCGAGCGCCTTCATTGCCTGCTAAGCCATCCTCTCGCCGTTGCCGTGGTGGGCTCACCCCCTGAAGAGCGGACCTTGCCCTCCTCTTGGCTTCAGTAGTAGGTACTAGGCGGGCCTTCTCCGCTCGGTGGTTGGTAGTGCGCCGCCGAGTTCCGAAGCTGCCAAATCTGAGCAGGGCACAACAGATTGACTGCATACGAAACCAAGTAGTTGGCTGCGAATTCGTCGTTAGGGGTCACGTCACTTTTCACGTCACTCATCACTTGGGCGTACGCTCCACCCCGACTGACTTTGTCGCAGATCCCATGGCCGTAACCGATCGCATCATTGTTGGGAAAGTTGTAGTGCCGCCGCACCGTCACGTTGTAGAGATACTCGATGTCGGGTGCCGGCGCGGCATGCGCGCGGGCGGCTGACACCTGCACGGCCCCGGCAACGGCTGCGGAGAACGCGATCAAGAGGACCACTGACTTCCGGCGCTTCATGGCTGAGTTCCTTGGGCGGGGTTACGGGAAGTAACGTCGTTGACAGATTTTGTGACGGCAACGCCCGTGCGAGCGCCTAATGCGTCGACGAGATAAAACGTTTCGTGCCTAAGAGATCGCACTCTAACCTACTGTGGCGGATAGGCGGGCGGCGGATACACACCCCGCAGGATCCAGGCGAACCAATTTGTGCCGAACTCGAATTCGTCGCTGGCGTCATAGTCCGGGCTGGGATCAATCGGAAGATTCTGCGACCTGTCGCCCGGGGAACTCAGAGGCGATGTTTCCCCTCCACCTCCGGTTGTGTCCGCCAGTCGCTGCGGCTGCCCGTAGACGGCTACCACCACCGTGCGATCGTGACTGTTTTCCGACCACACCCCGATTTGCGTGTTAGCGCAATCTGACATGATCGCAAAATCGGCGGGGTCGTCATACCAGCGGTTGATCAACTCGATACCACTGATCGCGAGAGCGGGGTTGATCGCCACAGTTTCCGCCACTTTTCCCTTATAGCCGGCGGCGTTGGCGCGGTCTTGTGGTGTGGATCCGTCAGATCCGGTGTCGCCGTCGAGGTTTCGGTTGCTGAGCACATCGTGGGTGTGCCGTTGGGCGGCCAGTTGCAGTTGCGGGTTGGTTCTAACGTCGTTGGTGCAGCCGGCCTGATGCTGCATGGTGAAGACATTGGCTACCACACCGTCGTTGAGCCGCTTGTTGTTCGGGACAAGTGTGTTGTTGTCACCATCGGCATATGCGGCGGGCGTGCCCAGTAGGACGCCGGCGACGCCTACCAAGGCGGGCAGGGCGAACGGCCGATACGGCATGTCGATCTCCTCCTTATCAGCCGCCAGCGAGCGGTGGCTGGTAGTGGCTGCTGAGGCTCGCAATTGGCAGATCTGTGCGGGCCCACAGTTCGTGGGTGGCGTCGGTGAAGTTATGGCCGCACGTCGCATTGACGAGATAGGCCGCAACGCCCGCGCGCGAGCGCGGAGTGACCGCCGTTGACGCGACAACGAATAACCCCGCCCACGCGAAGTCCACACGCGCTGGCAGCGTGCGAAGTATGCGATCCATTACTCGGTTGCGCATCGTAATGGGCTCAGACCGGGTCGAATTGAGAGATCAGCCATCGACCACCGACCTTGTCGAGGGTGACCCGAACATCGGATGCGGTACTGGTCGGCGCATCTTGGCCCACAATGATGGTCTGGTTCACAGACAGCAGGACCACCGCGTGGTTGGCGGTCGCAGATTTCGACGCAGCAGCCGGAACGGTTGCCACAGCAGAGATCTGCTTTTGCTGTGCTCCTGGGATCACCACGTCGTGGGTCAGCTGGGTGTAAGCGTTCAGGAACGTACCGGTCAGTCGGCCACGCGCGGCCTCCAGGTCCTTCTGCACGGTGTCGGGCCGGTAGGACAGCAGGGCGATCGTGCTCTCGGTGGCAACCCGCACGGATTCCGTCCGGGCCGCCGCAGCCTCGCGGGCCGAGGCGTCCTGCCACTTCAGAAAGCCCGCGGCGGAGGCCAGTATCAGTGCCAGCCCCGGCAGCACACCGTAGGCGATCGTCCGCGACCAACGGACGCGACCCTTCGCAGCGGTCGGACGCCGATAGTAGTTTGCCTCCTCGGCCTCCGCGGACGCTTGGGCCACGGTCGCCTCCTCGTCAGCGGTCACTGTCTGAACCCGCTCGGCAGGTGATTCCTCCGCTGAGTGGGTGTCACCCAGATAGCCGCCGCGGCGCAACTTCGGCCACCTCATGGCACGAACCCGACGTGGGAAACTTTGACCTGATCGCCGACCTTCTGCACGGAGACACGCATCCGCCAGGCGCGCGGAACCTGTTCGGATACACCGGCATTCGACGTCTGTACGGACACGGCGACCAGCGCCTGGGCTGCGTCGCCTGTCTCCGACTCCAGGCCGGCCTCCGTAATCGTCCCGACTGTGGTCGCCTTGGCTTGCTTGAGCACCTCGATGAACGGCTGTGACCGCTTGGCGAAGTCGTCGTAGAACTCCCCCGTCGCGCCGTCCAGAATGCGGTGCACATCGGCATCGGCATGCCGCCAGTCGATTGTCGACAAGTTCAGCGCGCCCTGTCTCGCCACTTGGAGGAATTGATTTCGCTGCGCCAGTGCCTGGTGCGACTGATACACACGAAATCCGAACCATCCCACCAGCACCGCCAACGCAACGACGACGGCCACCCCGAACCGCATCGCCGGCCGCAGCGGCGACGTGGCCTCTCTGGGCCGCACGTCTGGCACACGATCGTCGCCGCCCGCGTCGGACTCAGTCGCAACGTCCTCGATGTCGCCGTCAGTGTCCAAGGGATCCAGGAGGAGATCGACATCGGTCACTACGTGCACATCGTCCTCCCGTCGCGGTCGGTCGGCCCGCGCTATCGCTGTTAGTTGCCCGGCGGCGGGAGCAGCATCGTTTGCCATGTCTTGTCCTTCGGTGCGGTTTGGGCCAGGTCTGATTGGGTGTACTGCTGCCCGTCTGGCCCGATATAGGTGCCGGTGGCGGGGTTGTACTCGGCCGCGGGTATCGGCAGCGGCGGGCCGGCAGGCCCGGCAGCCTCCGGAGCAGACCCAGGCAGCAGTTGCGGGATGTCTTGGCCCGACACAGTGGCGTTGGGGTCGCCCTTCCAGTTGTAACCGTCGTTGAGCGGCACATACTGCTCGGCGCTTTCACACAGCTTCACCGTGGGCGCGCTCTTGCCGGGCGCGGTTTCGCATGGGACGTTGCGCGCCCCGCGCACGTCGAGCTGTGAGTCCTTGGGGACCCTGCAGTACAGCAGGCCGGCCGGGAGGTCCGGAGCGTCTTCGAACGTGGGATTGCGCCTCTGCTGCGACGGCAGATACCCGGTGGTGCACGGGGCCGGCAGATTGAGGTTGAGATTGAGATTGGCGAAAAAGCCCGCGTAGTCCTGCTTGGTATTCGCGTTGGCCACGATGGCCGCTTGGTGATTCGCGACCAGTTGGGGGAACAGCACCAGGATTTGTTCGATGTCGTTTCGGTAGGTGACCCCGACCTGGCCGACGCTGACCAGGTTGGCCAGCAAAACCGGCAGGGTCGGCTGCAATCGCTCGACCAGTCGCTGGGCCTCCGCGACCGCTGAGCCGCTGTTCTCCACCATGCCGGTGAATGCCTCGTCGTGGGTCTGCAATTCCGTTGTCACCGTGGCCATGTGCGATGCCCACTGCTGGATTGCGTCAGATGTGTGGGTCTGCGAGTCGAGGACCGGCTGCGATTGGTCTATCAGCGCGAGCAGCGGGTCGAGGTTGTTGTGCGCCTCGATTGCCAGGTCGGATGAGCCTTTGACGAGGCGGGACAGCTCCGGGCCGAGGCCGCCCACGGCGGTATACGACTCGTCGATGACGGTCTTCAGGTTGTCGCGCGGCACCGCCTGCAGAGCAGTGTTGACCGCGGTGAGCAGACCGTTGATGTCGGGCGGCACGGACGCGTTGGCCAGTGCGATCACGTCGCCGTCTTTGAGCGCCGGCGACGTGCCGGTACGCGGCAGCAACTCGACGTACTGCTCGCCGAGCGCGGTTTCGCTGTGCACCTCGGCTTTGAGATCGGAGGGAATGTGGATGCCGGATTTCAGCGATAGGACGGCTTCGACGCCCGTGCTGGTCAGCTGGACAGATTGCACCCGGCCTACTTCGCTGCCGCGGTAGGTCACATTGGCCCTGCTGTAAAGCCCGCCAGTGCGCGGCAGCTCCAGTCTCACGGTGTAGCGGCCGACGCCGAACAACATAGCCGGCAACTTGATGACATGCAGAAAGGTGTATGCCGCCGTGACAAGCGTGACCGCGATGAGGATCGCCAGCTGGAACTTGATTCGTCGGTAGCGCATCTAGGGCCCCTGGTTCCAGCGATACGGAATCGTCAGTGGATTGCCTCGGTTGAATGGGCCACCACCCGTGCATGGGCTGGGGAACTGGCCGATGGTGCGGCCCCACTGGAGCTCCAGCTCGGTCAGATTGCACTGCCACCGGGTGCCGGTGAATAGACCACTGTCGATGCGACTGAGGGTGAGGTCGATGATCATCGTCAAGTTGGCGTAGTCACCGCGTTGAACTTTCTCGAGCGTGTCGTTTGCGTAAGGAAAGGTGGTCAGGAGGCTGAGCGATCGCGTCATGCTGGGGCCGGCATTGGCGAACGACTCCAACACCGGGCCCATCGCCCGCAGTTCTTTGACCAGGTTCTGTTTGGTACGGCGGACCGTGTCGACGGTCAGGGCGCTGAATTTGCTCAACTCACTGGATGCGTCGGCGAGGTTCTCCCGCTCGTCGTTGAGCACCGCGAGCGCGTCGGGGATGGTCTTGATGGCCCGGTCCAGGACTAGTTGCTGCGCGGCGAACTTTCCGACGAGGTTGTTCAGGCTGTCGGTGGCGGAGATGATGTCACGGCTCTGGTCGTTGAGGTTGCCGGTGAAGGTGTCCAGCTGCTTCATCAGGGTTCGCAGGTCTTGCTCACGGCCCCGGAACGCCGTGCTGAACGCCTCGGTGATGTCCTGTATTTGGCCCAGCCCGCCGCCATTGAGTACCTGTGAGAGCGCCGCCAGTGTCTGCTCGGTGCGCGGATACGCACCGGCGCGTGACAAGGGGATAAGGGAGCCGTCATGAAGCTCGCCCTGCGGGGGGCCGTCCGCAGGGGGCGCCAGCTCGATGTGTAGCGAACCTAGCAGGCTGGTTTGGCCGAGTTTGGCGGTCGAATTGGCGGGCAGGTGGACGTCACCGTTGAGGCGCATGGTCAGCAACGCATGCCAGCCCTGGCGCTCGATCTTCGTCACAGTGCCGACCGTCACGTCGTGGACCCGCACCCGCGAGTTCGTTTGAAGGTTGTCGACATCGGGCAGCTGCGCCTGGATCACGAACGAAGCCGGTCCGCGCCCCTGCGTTCCGGGCAGCGGTAGCGAGTTCAATCCACGCCAGCTGCAACCAGTTATCCCGGCAACAACAATGATCGTCATCAGGCTTGGTCCCACCAAGCCCCGCCTGCTGAGCCTCATGAGCCACCTCCGGGGGGGATCATCATGCCGGGTAGGCCGGCAGCGGGGTTGGTGGAAACCGCCGCCGCGGCCGGTGCTCCCGGCGTTGCGGGCGGCGGTGGTTCGGCCGGAGGAGTCGCGGCGGCGGGCGGCGATTCGGGAACCGGGGGCACGTAGTCGGGCCGCATCCAGTCCTCGCTGTAGGTGACTTCGTTAGGCCTGGCCTGCGCTCCGACGAAGAAGTTCATCCCCAGCGGGGGGAAGTTGTATTGGCGGTTCTTGACGATCGGCGCCAGGTATTGGACGCAGAGCTTCGCGGCTTGCTCACCGCCCAAGCGGGAAGCGGCCTGCACCGCGCCGCAGAGGAAGGCGATCGGATTGGCGAAGTTGTTGACGGCCAACACTCCACTGAGGCCACCATTGGCCGGCTTGAAGATGTTGACGAAATCGGAAGCGGCGTGGGGCGTGATGTGCAGCGTCTGTTTGATGTCGTCGAGGCTGTCGACCAGCGCCTTGGTGATCGATGCCAATTTGTCTGACGTGGTACCGATCGCTTCGCGGTTCTCGGCCGCGAACCCTCGCACATCCGCAACGACCGCGTTGAGGTCTTCGACCGCCTGTCCGACCTTGTCGGGGCCGTCGGCGAGCAGCCCCGAAACCGCGGCCAGGTTGTGGTTGAGCTGCTCGAGCAGATCGGTGCTGTCGTGCAGCGCTGACACCAGGATTGACAGGTTCCTGAACGTGCCGAATATGTCCTTGCTGTGATCGCCGAGCGCGGACACCGCCTGCGACAGCTTGACGATGGTGTCGCGGATACTGACGCCCTGCCCGCGCAAATTGTTGGCGGCGGTGTTGATAAGCGCACCGAGCGTGCTCACGCCGCCCGGCTGGGTGGGCCGTAGCAATTCAGTCAGCCGCTCAAGCTGCCCCCGCAGGTCGTCCCACTCGACCGGCACCACCGTGTGGGCCTGTGCGATGACCGCGCCGTTCTGCATCGCCGGTCCGCCGGTGTAGGGCGGCGTCAGCTGGATAGCCCGACCCGTCACCAACTGCGGTGACAGGATCGCCGCCATAGCATTGGCGGGAACTTTGTATTTGCGATTGAACCAGAAGGTGATCTTGGCCCGCTGGGGCTGCGGTTCGATCTTTTCGATCCTGCCCACGCGCACGCCCCGGATGAGCACATCGTCACCGGGAAAGACGCCGGTACTGTTCTCAAAGTAGGCGACAACCGTTGTTCGGGCGGTCTGATCGGTGGCGCGCAGCGCGACGAACAGGCCCGCGACGAGCACGAGCACGAGCCCGACCGCGACGGCGATGCGCGGGTGCGTCCGCAGCCGGGTTCTCACGGTTGACCTCCCGGCGGCGCGGGGCGCCCCGCCTCACCCGGTGCCGGCACGTACACCGGCGACGGTGTCGGCTCGGGTGTGGACCGCAACCCGGGTGGTGCCACGGCGGGCGGTCCGGGCGGCGGCCCGCCGGGCGGCGGTGCCGGCGGCTCAGGCCGGTATGGGTAACGGCCCGGAGATTGTGGTGGCAAGTTGGGGTCGAGATTGCCGGTGATCGCGTCGGGCAGATTCAGCCGCGGTTCACCGCCCTGGCCAGTCCGCGGGTACGGCAGCGGTAGCGGCGGGGTCGCAGGCTGACCAGTTTGCGGATCCGTCAGCTGCGACGGCAGCAACGTGGCCGGATCCAGTCCCAGATCGGAAAAAGCGGCGTCGAGGAACGGTTGGACGAACTGGCCCGGCAGCAGGTTCGCGATATATACCTTGAAAAATGGCCCCCCGGAGATAGTTTCACCAAGCTGCAAGATGTAGCGGTTGAGACCGGGAATGGCCTGCTGCAGCCGCTCCTTACGGTTGTCGATGATCGCCAGCACCCCGTTTAGCTTGTCTAGGGCCGGCTGCAGCTGTTGTCGATTCTCCGCGATGAATCCCTTCAGTTGCCGCGATACGGCGGAGATATTGGTCCAGATCTGGTCCAGCGCCGCGCTTTGCGTCCGCAGCTGCGCCATCAGGGCGTTGGTGTCCTTCACGAGGCTCACCACTTGGTCGCTGCGCTTGGCAAGCACTCCTGTCGCCTTGGACGCGTTGTCGAGCAGGTGGCGTAGTTGGGCGTCGTGCTCGTTAAGCGTTTGCGCGAACCGTGCCAGTCCTTGCACCGCGTTCCGCAGGTCTGGCGGCGTAGTGGAGAAGGTTTGGGCGAGGGTGGCCAGCGAGTCGGACAGCTGGCTGGTGTTCAACCCGCTGATCGTGGTGGCCAAGTCACCGAGGGCTTCGGGCAGCTGGTAAGGAGACACTGTCCGGTCGATCGGGATGGCGCCGGTGAGCCGTCCGTCACCCCGGGGCGTCACGTCGAGCACCTTGGTGCCCAGAAGGCTCCTCGTTTTGATCGCAGCAGCGGTGCGGTCGCCGACACGGACGTGCTTATCCACCTTGAACGTGACCAGCACGCCCTGTCCGTCGAGTTCGATGCCCGACACCTTTCCCACCGGATAACCGGAGACCTCGACGACGGCGCCGTTCAGCAGCCCGCCGGCGTCGGCGAAATACGCTGAGTAGCTTGTGTTCTGGTTGATGAAGGGCAGGTTCTGGTACTGCAGTGCGGCCATGGTGATCGCGACGACTGCTGCGGAGCCGACGATGCCGATGAGCAAGGGGTTGCGTTCAGAGAACGATTTCATTTCGGCGTGCACCGCCCCGTGCTCTGACCGGCCACCTTCACATACACCGGCTGGCCCCCTTTGCCGTTGACCTTGAGGACGATTTCGCACAAGTAGAAGCTGAAGTAATCGCCGTAGATCCCCTGGCGGCTCATCGCCCGGTACTTGTCCGGCAGCGTGTTGAGCAAGTTGTCGAGATAGTCGCGGTCGGCGACCGCGATGCCCGCAGCGCGGTCGGTCTGGTCGACCACTTTTTTGAACGGCTCACGAGCCTGTGACAGCAGGTCGGCGATCGAACCGGCAGCAGCGTTGGTGTAGGCCACCGCATTTGAGACGTCGGTTTTGCGTTCGGCGAGCCTGTGAATGAGCTCCGACAACGACGTCACCGCCTTGTCGAGCTGGTCGCTCTGGCCGCCCAACGACCCCAGCACCACGTTGAGGTTGTCGATGACCTGTCCGATCAGCAGATCGCGGTCAGCCAACGTGTTGGTTACCGCCGCCGCTTGGTCCAGGAATGAGCTGATCGTCGGGCCCTGTCCCTGAAACGCCTGTATCAGCTGTCCGCTCAGCGCGTTTACTTGTTCCGGATTCAGTGCGCGAAATAGCGGCCGGAACCCGCCAATCAGCGCATCCAAATCCAGTGCAGGCTCGGTATGGGACAGCGGAATCGTCTGACCGGGCTGAAGCGTCTTGACTCCTCCGGCGCCTTCGGTGAGGGCTAAGTAGCGGCCGCCGAACGGATTGTCGTAGCGGATCACCGCTCGGGTCCCCTCGGTCAGAACGACAGTGTCGTCGGCGGAAAACTCGACGCGCACCGTCGCGTCCGAATTGACCCAGATTCCCTGGATTTTCCCGATCTCCACCCCGGCGATCCGCACCATGTTGCCCTTCTTCAGGCCGGAAACATTGGCGAACTCGGCGCTGTAAACCTTCCCCTCACCGAACCGGAACTGTCCGTAGATCGTCAGCAGCGCGAACGTGACCAGCAGACAGACCGTCAGGAAGATCCCCACGCGCCAGGCGGCGCCTCTCAGGTTGTTCCGCACGCGTTGTTCTCCTGGGTTGGCAGATCGTTGGCGGTCAGTGCGATCACGGCGAGCCGGGTTGGGCCGGCGGCCCACCGGGGCCTGCCGACACCGGAGGGGGTTGGGGTGCCGGCGGCACACCAGGCCACAGCGGCACCCCGCCAGGGCCGTATAGCGCCGCGCCGTACGGCGGTGCCCCTGGGTAAGAGATCGGACCGGGGGCCGGCCCGGGAAGACACGGGCGGATGCTGGGCGGCTTCGGCACCGCGCGGGTCACCGGCAAGTAGTCTGCCCAGCAGGGATGCCCGATGCCGGGGTTGGGCCGAATATCGACCCCCGTTCCCCAACCGGTGTTGGTGACGAGCTGGCGCACCGGGAAGTTCTTCGTCACGTCCGGCAGCGATCCGCATCCCGGCCTGCCGCCGGGTCCACCTTTGGCCGCGACGATGGGCAGGTTGTCCGGATACATATAGGGGTCATCGCCCAGCGCGAGTCCGAAGTCGAGTTGAATTGACCTGCCGTCAGCGCCGCCCCACGCCGAATAGCCCCCGTGGTCTAGGTACCACTTGGCACCCTGCAAAAAGCAGGTGTACTCAGGGTTGTACTTCAGCAACAGGTCGGTCGTCGGCTCGAGTGCGTTGACCGATCCGACGAGGTTGTCCCTGCTGGCGCCCAGCAGGGTGGTCCCGGCTTTCGAGAAGCCGATTACGTTGAGCAGCAAGGAATCCAGGGCTTTCGCATGGTTTACGACGGTGGCGCTGGTGGTGCTGCCGGCATTGAGGACCGTCAGGATGTCCCGCGCGGCCGCGTCATAGGTGTCGCTGAAGTTCGTCAAGGAACGCCAGTCCTGGCGGATGATGTCTCTGCGCGCGTTAAGGGCCTGCAACACCTCGTTGAGATCGGTTGTGGCCTTGCCGATTCGCTCGCCTTGCCCGCGCACACCCTCGGCCATGGCGGTCAGCACCGCGTTGAGCTTGCCCGGGTCGACCATCTTGAGCAGATCGACGACGTTCTCGAAGACCGTGTTGACCTCTGTGCTGACATTCTTCGAATGCAGAACCGCGCCAGCGGCCAACCGAGCAGCACTGGGATGCTGCGGATACACAAGCTCGACGAACTTGGCGCCGAATGCGGTGGTGGCCTTGATCTCTGCCTGGACGTTAGCCGGGATGTAGCGGATCTGATCTGGGTCGATCTCCAGCTTCAAGCTGGCCCCGTTGGTGCCGCCGCCGATCTGGCCGACCCGTCCGACCTGGACGCCGCGCAGCTCCACCTTGGCCCCAGGATCCAGCACCAGCCCCATTCGATCCGACGTCAGCGTTACCGTCACATAGGAGCTGACTACGCCCGTGAAGGCCGCCGTGGTCGCGAACAAGAACATGCCGATCAAGGCAAAAAGGATCAGCGTCCACCACGCGGAGTGGACACGGTGTTTTCCTCGCCCGTCGTTCATCGCGCTAGCCGGTGAAGTGGATGTTGCCGGACTGGCCATAGACGGCGAGGGTGAGGAGAACGAGCGCGAAGCCCACGATCACCATCGCGCTGCGCACCGCCCGGCCCACGGCCTCGCCAACCCCGGCCGGTCCGCCGGTGGCGTTGAATCCGTAGCAGGTGTGAAACAGCATGATGATCACCGTGAGGGCCAACGAGTTGAAAAATGACCAGATCACATCGGCGGGATCGAGGAACGTGTTGAAGTAGTGGTCGTACACGCCGGGCTCCTGGTCGTAGAAGACAGTGGTCGAGACACGAGCGGCGAAAAAAGCCATCAGGGTAGACACGCAGAACAGGGGAAGCGCCACGAACACCCCGGCTATGACCCGGGTAGACGCGAGGTAGCCGATGCTGCGGATACCGATCGCCTCGAGCGCGTCGATCTCCTCGTTGATGCGCATCGCTCCCAGCTGGGCAGTGGCGCCGGCGCCGATGGTTGCCGAGAGGGCCACCGCGACGGTTGCCGGGACTATGAAACGGATGTTGACCAATCCGCCGGCCAACCCGGTCAGGGCTTCCACACCGATCGACGCGAATTGGTTGTATCCCTGCACCCCGACAAGGGAACCCGTCGCTAGCATTATCATCGCGAAGACCCCGACGGCTCCGCCGATTACCGCGAGCGCGCCAGCACCCAATCCCATTTCCGCAATCAATCGCAGCAGTTCGCGCCGGTAGCGCATAAAAGCGTTGGGAATCAAAGCGAGCGTCGCCGCATAGAATCGCGTCTGGGATCCGATCCGATTCCAACCGTAAATCACATTGGTTATAGCTCGCTGCGACCACGGAAATTGTTCGCCCGCGGCGGCAATCGACAGTGTCTGTGTCATGAATTCACCTCACGACACAGTGAACTGGATACCGACGGCGGTGGAGACGAGGTTAATCGCGAATAACACGACGAAGGAGAATACGACGGTCTCGTTGACGGCGTTACCGACAGCGGCGGGACCACCGCCGACCGTGATTCCCTTATAGCAGCCGATCAGGCCGGCCGCCAGCCCGAATAGTGTCGCCTTGATTAACGAAACGACGACATCGCCGACGCCGGTGAGCAACGTCAAATGGTCGACAAAACCTCCCGGCGAAACGTGCTCGACATACACGGAGAAAACGAACGAGCCGACGAGTCCGGCCATGATCACCGCACCACCCAGTGCCAAGGACACCGTGGTAATTGCCAGCACCCGAGGAACCACCAGCGACCGGATAGGATCGACGCCCATCACCCGTAAAGCGTCGAGTTCCTCCCGGATTGTCCGCGATCCCAGATCGGCGCAGACCGCGGTGGCGGCCGCGCCGGATATCACCAACACCGTAGCGACCGGGCCTACCTGACTCACAATGGCGGTCGAGGCACCCGTCCCGGAGTAATCCACGGCACCGATTTCCATCAATACGACATTGATGGTGAACGTCAAGAGCACCCCGTACGGGATTACCATCACCAGAGCCGGCAGGGTCGTTACTCGCGCCACGAACCATGTCTGCAGAACGTATTCACGCCACGCAAACGGAGGCCGGAACATCATGACGAAGGTATCCAGCGACATCGCCATGAAGCCGCCGAATGTACGCAACGGCTTGGTGGCCCCATAAACTGACGTCAGCATATGCGCCCCGACACCGCGGCGGTGAGCGAATTCGATCCGGCCGCCGACCCTGCAGATATGGCCAGCACATCCGCGTCAGATCGTTTATCAGCGGCAGTCATCAGGATCGTATCCCCAATCCGAAGGCGCATAAGGCGGCGTTGACTTGGGACTATGCCAACCCCCGTCCAACGAACACATCCGTTGAACTACCGACCCATTACCGATACACCCGGACGGCCAGTCCTCACCCGACTCGGCCACGATGGCGCTGCAGCTCTGGGCGGGAACCGGCCGGCAGCCGGCTGCGCGGGGCTCAGGTCGAGCTTTGGTGAGGAGGTGTTGCACGTGGCGTCGATCGTGCTGCGGGACAGCATCAGCTCGGTTAGCTTCTGGCGGTTGGTCGTCCGCAGGCGACCATGCCCCCGACGCTCAGCTCTCGAGCGGTCAGCAGTGATCACGTGGTCGGGGTCCGCGGGGCGACCGTGCCCCCGATCGGGCTGCCCGGCTCCTCACGTCCGTGTCGCGAGGAGGTCTAAGGCGATGTCGACGATCATGTCTTCTTGGCCGCCCACCAGGCGTCGCCTACCCACCTCCAGCAGCAAGGTGCGGGCGTCGATTCCGTAGTTGCGGGAGGCGTTTTCGGCGTGCCGGAGAAACGATGAATACACACCCGCGTAGCCGAGCGTCAGGGTTTCGCGATCGACTTGGACTGGCCGGTCGCGTAGCGGGCGCACCAGGTCGTCGGCGGCGTCCTGCAGCGCCAGCAGGTCACAGCGGTGCTGCCAGCCCTGCAGCTCGGCCACCGCCACAAAGACTTCGAGGGGGGTGTTGCCGGCTCCCGCGCCCTGGCCGGCCAGCGACGCATCGACGCGGGTCACACCCTGTTGGACGGCCACCATGCTGTTGGCCACCGATAGCGACAGGTTTTCGTGGGCGTGCACCCCGATCTGAGTCTCTGGATTCAACACGTCGCGGTAGGCGCGGACGCGCTCGCTCATACCGTCCATGGTCAGGCGGCCCCCGGAGTCTGTGACATAGACGCAGTGCGCCCCGTAAGACTCCATGAGCTTGGCTTGGGCTGCCAGTTCGGCCGGACCTGCCATGTGGCTCATCATGAGGAAACCCGAGACGTCCATGCCGAGTTCGCGTGCGGTTGCGATGTGCTGCGCTGAGATGTCGGCTTCGGTGCAGTGGGTGGCAATCCGCACCGACCTAACCCCGAGCGAGTGCGCGTGCTTTAGTTCGGCAATCGTGCCGATACCGGGCAGTAGCAGCGTGGTCAGCGCCGCGGTGCTGATCGCGTCGGCCGCGGCCTCGATCCACTGCCAATCGGTGTGACTACCGGGCCCGTAGTTCAGTGAACCGCCGGCCAGGCCGTCGCCGTGGGCAACCTCGATGGCATCCACACCAGCCGCGTCCAGGGCAGCCGCGATACGGGCAACATCCGGGGGGCTGATTCGGTGCCGGATCGCGTGCATGCCGTCGCGCAGGGTGACGTCTTGGATGTACAGCGGCGGGTTCATTGGAAAACCTCTGCGGGAGTAGCGTTGCGCTGCCGTTGGGCAATCGACTCTGCAACCTGCAGGGCAGCCGAGGTCATGATGTCGAGGTTCCCCGCGTAGGCGGGTAGGTAGTGCGCTGCGCCTTCGACCTCGAGGTACACCGACACCCGGGTGCGCGCTGTGCCCACATCGTGGGGTAGCAGGGTATGGATAGGTTCGTCGGGGGCGATCGCGGTGAACTGCACCTGTTGTTTGAGCCGATATCCGGGAACGTAACCGGACACCCGCTCGACCATCGCATGGATGGAGGCCGTGATGGCGTCGCGGTCGGCGTCGCCGATCAGGCAGAAGACGGTGTCACGCATAATCAGCGGCGGTTCGGCAGGATTGAGAATGATGATCGCCTTACCGCGGGCGGCTCCCCCGACGGATTCGATTGCCTGGGCAGTGGTTTCGGTGAATTCGTCGATGTTGGCCCGAGTTCCCGGCCCGGCGGATCTGGACGCGATCGAAGCCACGATTTCGGCGTAGTGCACCGGGGTGACCGCCGAGACGGCCGCGACCATGGGAATCGTCGCTTGCCCGCCGCAGGTCACCATATTGAAGTTGGTGGCACCCCTGTCCAGGCCGGCCTGCAAGTTCACCGAGGGAATGACCGGTGGACCCAGCGCGGCGGGCGTCAAATCTATGAGCGTCTTTCCATACGGATCCAACGCGGCAGCGTTTGCCAGATGAGCCCGCGCGGAGGTGGCGTCGCAGACGATGCCGACGTCGGGAAAATCCGGCATAGCGATCAGCCCTTCGATGCCGTCGTGGGTAGTCGGGACACCCAGCCGTTTGGCGCGGGCAAGCCCCTCGGAGGCGGGATCGATACCAACCATCGCGGCGACCTCGAGGTGCCGGGAGGTCCGCAGCATTTTGATCATCAGATCGGTTCCGATGTTGCCTGATCCGATGATTGCGACTTTCGTTGTGCTCAAGGCTAATCCAATGTTGAGAAGTGGACCGATACGGTGCCCAGCGGCGCGATGTCGGCGCGGATGTGGGCGCCCGGAGCCGCGGTGACCATCGGGCCCAACGCACCGGACAGCACAACCTGACCGGCGCGCAACGGATTTCCGTAGTCCGCGGCCGCACGGGCAAGCCACGCCAGCGCGTTCAGTGGGTCGCCCAGGCACGCTGTGCCATCACCCTGCGACACCAAGGTGTCGTTAGCGTACATCCGCATGACGGCCCTTCGCGGCTGGAAGTCGTCGAGACGTAACGTGCGATGGCCCAACACGAACAGACCGCTGGAGGCGTTGTCGGCGATGGTATCGGCGATGGTGAGGTCCCAGTCGGCGATGCGGCTGTCGACGATCTCGATCGCACCGACGGCGTAATCGACTGCGGCGCGGATCTGCTCGGGATCGCTTATTTCGCCAGCGAGGTCGGCTTTGAGCACGAATGCGATCTCGGCTTCGGCTTTAGGCTGAATCAGCCGATGCGACGGAACAACCGCCTCTCTGGAGATATCCATGTCGGCCAGCAGCATCCCGAAGTCGGGTTGGTCGACGCCCAGCTGCTGCTGCACCGCCGGTGAGGTCAGACCTATCTTGCGCCCTACGATCACCGCGCCGTCAGCGACGCGGCGGGTGATGAGTTCTTGCTGAACGGCGTAGGCGGCGTCGATGTCGTCGGCGCCGATCAGCGCTCGGAGGGGCGCCGTGGGCACCCTGGTCCGGGCGGCCTGCTGCAGCACATCGGCGACGTGGCTGATAGTGCCGTCGGTGATCTGTTCAGTCGGGGTCATCGCGATCCCAGCGCAGCGGAGCTCCCGTACTTCCCTGGCCTTCGGTCATGCAATCCTCTCGGTGCGGTTGGCAACAGGACGCCAGCGCGGCCGGTCTCGATCAATCGATGTCATACTTTGCCGCCGTGACAGTGGATACTGAAGAAATGTGTTCCGCAGAGCGGCACACCGCGCCCGCATCGGCGACGTCGGTGATCCGCAGGATGGCCCAGATCTTCGACGCCTTGGATTCCGCTGGAATCCCGTTGGGGATCCGCGAACTAGCGCGTCACACCCACCTGCCACCCTCCACTGTCGCGCGGCTGGTCAATGACATGGCAGAGGCTGGATTCATCGACCGGCACGCCAGGAAGGTGGGCGTGGGGCTGCGGGTATTCGAGTGGGGCGAACGCGCCAGGGACCTGCAATGGGCACGTCAGGTGGCGATGCCGCTGTTGACCGATCTGCGTGCGGCCACCCATCAAACCATTCACTTGGCGATCCTCGACGGCGTCGACGTGATGTATCTGGAAATACTGCCGAGCCTGACGGCACCCCGGCTGCCGTCGCGTGTCGGGGGGCGACTGCCCGCGCACGCGACCGCTGTCGGTAAGGCCTTACTTGCGGCGTCGCCGCCGCACATCATCGACATGCTCGTCGCCACTGGCCTGCCGGCCCTCGGGCCCCGTACGATCCGCCAGCCCGGGTTGCTGCGACAACAGCTCACCCGCGCGGCGACCAGTGAGCTGGCCTTTGAGCAGGAGGAGTCGGGCCCCGGGATCGTCTGTGTCGCAACGGCTATCCGTGATGCCAATGGCCTACCTGTCGGAGCCATTTCGGCCGCGGGCTGGGCTGGCAAAATGAATCTGCGTCAGGTCGCACCGGCGGTGCAGGCCACCGCTCGCAACATCGGCCGCAGGGTGCTCGCAACATCACCGGGCCATGCGGTGCGGCGCGATGAGCAGTGAGATCAAGGAGAATCATTGTGATTACCGCGTTCGTGATGATCGTCGCCGCTAATGAAGGCCTGACCGAATTGGCTGAGCGACTCGTCGACCTCGATGGCGTGTACGAAGTATATTCGGTCACAGGGGAATTCGACGTCATCGCTGTCGTGCGGGTGGCCGAATTCGATCGAGTGGCAGAGCTGGTCACCGGTGAGATTTCAAAGCTGCCCCATGTGCTCGATACCCGAACCTACATCGCCTTTCGGGCGTATTCCCGATTAGACCTCGAAGCGATGTTCTCGATTGGGGCGGACTGAAGAGAGTCACGCGCGGCCGGTGTTGACCACCGCGGTTCCGTCGACGGGGACTCCTACATCACCCCGTTGGGGTTAGGGGCGCTTGACTGCTGTGCGAACCAGCCGGCGATCTGGCTGCGGGAGGTGAAGCCGAATTTGGTGAGGATATGTTGCACGTGGCTGTCGATCGTGCGGCTGGAAAGGACTAGCTCGGCTGCGATCTGGCGATTGGTCATGCCGCGGCTGACCAGGCCCGCGACTTCCAGCTCTCGGGCGGTCAGGGGGCAACCAGCCGCGTCCTCCAACGCATCGGGAGTGTCCGCGATGCCGGTGAGGTCGGCCATTGCCAGGTCGGTGCCCAGGGCGGCTCCCTCGGTGGTCAGCGCGTCGGCGGCCGAGGTACCCAACGCCTCACGCACACGCTTTTCGGTGGCGGTGTGGCAGTCAGCCAGGTGCTGTCCAAACGCGGCCATCGACGTTCCCAGGCTGTGCCAGATGGTGTGGGCCGCCCCGAGCATCCGCGCGCTTTCGACGAAGCGCCCGTCGGACGCCGCGATCCACGCCAACAGCTCGATCATGTGCGCGATGCCGAGGTGATCGCCGAAATCGCGCTTAAGTCGCAGGCTTTCGCGCGCCAACTCGCCCGCACCGGCGTAGTCGCCGACGGACCATTTGTTGAGCGCCAGCGCCCACAACGCGTAGGACGCCGCCCAGCGCTCCCCGTAGCGAGCGCTCAGGCGCAGTGAACGTTCGCACAGCGCGGCCGCGTGGTCATGTCCTCCGGTGAACAGGCAGACTACGGCCAGCTGAAACAGCATCGACACCACCGCCACGGTGTCGCCCCGCTCTTCGTGGCCGGCTAGGGCGCATTCATAGCACTTCTTGGCCTTGTTCAGGTCCCCACTGAAGAGTGCGGCCATGCCACGCAGCTGAGCCAGGTAGCTGGGTAGGTCAGGGGCGTCGACTACTCCAGCCAGCCGCTCGGCCTCGTCCAGCTGCGCCCCCGCTGCAGCCAGTTCGCCACGCAGCAGCGCAAGGTAGGCGTCGACCCACATCGCTGCGGCATGGGCCGGGCGGGGCTGACGCGGATCGGCGATGGCCAACGCCTGGCCCAGCCAGCGGCGACCCTCTCCCAGGCTCCCGCCGGCGATCCAATACCACTGCAATGCAGCGGCCAGTGCACACGCCTGCTCGCCGCGACCGGACTCGATGCAACGGTCGAAGGCGGCTCGCAGGTTCCCGTAGTCCTCACGCAGCCGGGCGACCCATGTCGCTTGCTCGGGGCCGCACCACTCGGTGAAGCTCCGTTCGGCGAGACGTCCGAAGTAGTCACCGTGTGTTCGTTGCAGCCGCGTTGAGGCATCGGTGGTCGCCAGCTGGGCACTGCCGTATTCTCGAACGGTTTCCAGCAGCCGGTAGCGCATCTGTTCCCCGCTGCGCTCGGTGATCAGGATCGACTTGCGCACGAGCGCCTCGACAAGGTCGAGCATCTCGTCGGCGGTCAACCCCTCCCCGGCGCACACCGCCTCCACGGCCGCCAAACTGAAGCTGCCGGAAAATACCGACAAGCGTGACCATAGAGCCTGTTCCTTCGGGGAGCAGAGTGCGTAGCTCCAGTCGATGAGTGCCTGCAACGTCTGGTGCCGCGGCAGTGCTGCGCTGTTGCCGGCGCTGAGCAGCTGGAACCGGCGGTCCAATCGGTCGAGCACGTCGGCGACCGTCAATGTCCGCAGCCGCGCGGCCGCCAGTTCAATGGCCAACGGGATGCCGTCGAGGCGTTCGCACAGCCGCGCGACTAGAAGGCTGTTCTCGTCGGTGACATGGAAGCCCAGTCCGCTGTCCGATGCGCGGGCACACAGCAGGGCCACCGCGTCGAACTCGTTCAGCGAGGACGCGTCCAGACCCGCCGCCGAGTTGGGTGTCGACATCGGCGGCACGGTGAAGATCCGCTCGCCGAGCACGCCGAGCGAATGCCGACTGGTTATGAGGAAACGCACCATCGGGGCGGTGCGCAGGAGCTCGCCGACCAACGTGGCGCAAGCATCGCTGAGGTGTTCGCAGTTGTCCAGAATGACCAGCATGTGTTTGTCGGCCAGATAATCAGCCAACTGCTCCAACGGCGCCCTGGTGGTGTGCTTGACCACGCCCAGCGCGCTAGCCACCGTATCGGCCAGCAGCGAGGCGTCCTGCAGGACCGCCAATTCGACGAACCAGACGCCATCCCGGAAAGCCCGCCGCGACTCGGCGGCGACCTTCAACGCCATGCGGGTCTTCCCAACGCCCCCGACACCGGTCAAGGTCATCAGCCGCGACTCCGTCAGCAACGTGCGCAGCTCCCGGAGTTCTCGCCGGCGGCCGATGAAGCCGGTGACGTCCGTCGGTAGGTTTCCCTCGCAACGCTTCACTTGTCGCATACTCGAAAACCTCTGTTGCGGCGACGCACGGCCGGTACGACCGTGCAGCTCGTTGTTCGCGGAGTGTACCTGGGACCACGTCGGTGCGTCATGAACAGCAAATCTTCAATTCCGGCGTTGCCGGTTCGGCATTGGCCGCGGCGGCGCGTCAGCTTCGCGTTCAGCCCATACCCGCCGCCGCAGGGATCCAGCGCCGTCGTGGTTGCGCATGGTCCTGGGGGCGTGTGAGTTCGAGGCGTGGCCGGGGTTTGTCGGCGTTGCCGGTGGGCGGCTTGCGACTGCCGCTTTTGAATTGGTCGGCCCATTCGCTTCCCGGCCCGGTGTAGTCCTGCTCAGCGGCGGCGTGCAGCGTCCAGTGCGGGTTGTATAGGTGGGTCCGTCCGATCGCGACGAGATCCGCGCGCCCGGCCAAGAGCACCGAGTTCACATCGTCGTACGAGGAGATGGCACCCACGGCTACGACGGTGACACCGTACTTCCTGCCGATCTCGTTGCGGATCCGGTCGGCGTACGGGGTTTGATAGCTACGCCCGTAGGCGGGCTGCTCGTCTTTGACTACTTGCCCGGTGGAGACATTGATGACGTCGACACCGTGTTCGGCGAAGGCACGGGCAATTTCGACGGCCTCGTCGATGTCATTGCCGCCCGCTGCCCAGTCGGTGGCCGAAATACGCACCGACAGTGGACGTTCGGTCGGCCACACTCGGCGGATCGTGTCGAACACCCGCAGCGGGAAGCGCAGCCGGTCCTGCAGTGGACCGCCGTACCTATCGGTGCGCAGGTTGGTCAGTGGTGACAAGAACGACGAAAGCAGGTAGCCGTGGGCGCAGTGCAGCTCCAGCAGGTCGAATCCCGCGCGGTCCGCCGCCGCTGCGGCGTCGGCGAATTGCTGGGTTATTCGGTCCATATCCGGCTCGGTGACTGCTCGCGGCATCTGGTTATACGGCCCGTACCGCAGCGCCGAGGGTGCGACAACCTCCCAGTTCCCTTTCTCGAGGGGTTCGTCGATGCCTTCCCACATCAGTTTCGTTGAGCCTTTGCGCCCGGAGTGGCCCAGCTGCACGCCGATCTTCGCGGTGCTGCAACCATGGACGAGGTCAACAATCCGTTTCCACGACGCCTCCTGATCGGCGGCGTAGAGACCAGCGCACCCGGGAGTGATGCGGCCCTCCGCTGACACACAAACCATCTCGGTCATGATGAGTCCAGCCCCACCGAACGCTTTGCTACCCAGATGCGCTAGATGAAAGTCGCCGGGTACCCCGTCGACGGCCGAATACATGTCCATCGACGACACCAGGATCCGGTTCTTCAGCTCAAGACCGCGAACTATATAGGGCTGGAACATTGGTGGCCGTGTGTCTGCCGGTGCGGAGATGCGGCCTTGGCGCACTTCGCATTCGGCGTACCACTGGTCGGTGCTGTCGACGAACTGCGGATCGCGTAGCCGCAGATTGCTGTGTGTGATGCGGCGACTGCGGGTCAATATGTTGAACGCGAACTGCTGCGGGTCCTGATGCACGTACTGGCCAATGTTCTCAAACCACTCCAGGCTTGCCCGCGCGGCGCGCTGGGTTGACTCCACGACTGGACGGCGCTCGCGCTCATAGGCTTCCAGCGCGTCACCGAGCGCGGCCTGCTCGTGCAGGCAAGCGGCCAGTGCCAAGGCGTCTTCCATCGCCAGCTTGGTTCCGGACCCGATGGAGAAGTGAGCGGTATGCGCGGCATCGCCGAGCAGCACCAGATTGTCACGACACCAGTTGGTGTTGCGCACCGTGGCAAAATTGAGCCAGCGCGAATTGTTTGCCAGTATCTTGTGGCCGTCAACAATGTCGTCGAGCAGGCTGGCGAGCGCTGAGATGGAGGCCTCATCACTTTCACCGGGCGGGAGGACTTGTGCTGCGGATTCTGCGAATCCACCGCGGTGCCAGACATCTTCGCGCATCTCGACGATCACGGTGCTGCCGTCGTTGCCGTAGGGGTAGCCATGGACCTGGATCACCCCGTATGGTTCTTCCCGGATGAAGAACTTGAAGGCCTCGAAAACCTTGTCCGTACCCAGCCAAATGTATTTGTTGCGGCCATATTCCAGCGTAGTGCCGAAATGGTCGGCGAAGCGGCTGCGGGTTGCCGAGTTGGCACCATCGGCGGCAAGCACCAAATCGTGGGTGGCGGCTAGCATTTCGACGTCGGGCGCGACCGTGCGGAACAGCAGCTCGACCCCCAGCTCCTGGCAGCGCTCCTGCAGGAGGAGCAGCAGTCGTTTGCGGCTCATGGCCGCAAACCCGTGGCCGCCGCAGATGTGGATGCTGTCGCGCAGATGGATGTCGATGTCGTCCCAGCGGGCGAACTCGCTTTCCATCCGGCGGTAGGTCTCCGTGTCGGCAAGTTCGATGCCGCCGAGTGTCTCGTCGCTGAACACCACACCGAACCCGAAGGTGTCGTCCGGGGCATTACGCTCCCACACTGTCACCTGGTGCGCTGGGTTCAACTGCTTGGCGAGCGCGGCGAAGTACAACCCGCCGGGCCCCCCGCCAATTATTGCGATACGCATCGTCGTCTCCTTATTCTCCTGCGTGAGATACAGCGCCCCAACGTGTTTCGCCGATTCCGCAGCATCGACCTGCCGAGTCACTGCCTCGCCCCGGAATCATGGTGGGTAGTTAAGAGCGCTGCACCTTGCCGGTAACCGTGCGCGGGATCGCGTCGGTGAATTCGATACTGCGTGGGTATTTGTAGGGCGCCAGAACACTGCGGACGTGAGCCTGTAGTTCGCTGGCCTTGTGGCAGTCGCCCGCGACACCGGGCCGCAGCACCACAATGGCGTGCACCACCGCGCCGCGGTCGCGGTCGGGCTTGCCGACGACGGAGCACTCGACCACGTCGGGGTGTTGCTCCAACGCTTCCTCTACCTCGGGAGCGGCGATGTTGTAACCCGAGGACACGATCATGTCGTCGCTGCGTGCCTGGTACCAGTAGTATCCGTCAGAATCGCGAATGTAGATGTCGCCGGTGATGTTCCAGCCGTGCTGGACATAGTTGCGTTGCCGCTCATCGGCCAGGTAGCGGCAACCCGTCGGCCCAATGACGGCTAGGCGACCAGGGGTACCATCTGCTACCGGATCCCCCTCGCTATCGAGGATTTCGGCGCGGTAGCCCGGCACCACCCGGCCGGTCGAGCCTGGCCGGATGTCATGGGGAGTGGATGAGATGAACACGTGCATCATCTCGGTGGCCCCGATGCCGTCGATGATCGACAGCCCTGATTGGTCTTTGAATGCTTGCCATACCCATTTAGGCAGATGTTCGCCCGCCGACATGCAGCACCGAAGCCCGGTCAGCGAGCGGGCTTTGCCCTCGCGAAGCAGGGCGCGGTAGGCGGTGGGCGCAGTGAACAAAATGGTGACACCCAGGTCGGCGACCGCCGAGACCAGCGCGTCTGGCGTCGGCTTCTCCAGCAGCACCGTGGCCGCACCGACACGCATCGGGAAGATCAGCAGCCCGCCGAGCCCGTAGGTGAACGAAAGCGGCGGTGTTCCGGTGAACACGTCGTCGGGTCGTGGAGCGATGACGTGTTCGGCGAACGTGTCGGCTACAGCCAGCACGTCGCGGTGAAACTGCAGCGTCGCCTTGGGCGCGCCGGTGGTCCCGGAGGTTGGCGCCAAGAGCGCCACATCGTCGGCGGCGGTGTCGACATTGGTGAACACGCCGGATTTGATCGCGGCCCGCGCAGTGAGGTCGTCGGGCTCCGGGCCGCCGTACTGCAGCACCGACACGTCGTCGGTGCTGTGGAGCGCCGCGAGCAGCTCGTCGCTGAAGCGATGGTCGCATATTGCGACCGCCGGTTTGACGAGGTCGATCAGTTGGCTCAGCTCGTGGCGACGCAACAGGGTCATCGTAGTGACCGCCACTGCGCCGGCCTTGATCACTGCGAACCAGCACGCCAGAAGCCACGGATTGTTGGGCCCGCGCAGCAACACGCGCTGCCCCGGGATAACCGCGAAATCCTCGCACAACACCTGGGCTACCTGATTGGCCCGCTGGAGCACATCGGCATAGGACCAGCACTCGGTGGGCGTAATCACGCATGGGCGGTCACCGCCAAGTCGATCGACGACCTCGTCCAGCAGTACGGTCCCGCAGTTCATGCGCGCGGGGTAGTGCAACGCGGGCAGCTCGAACTCCAAGTGCGGCCACTGATCGCGCGGGGGCAGATGATCACGACAGAACGTGTCGGCGTGTGCCGTCAGTGACATCGGCATGACTGGACCTCCGTTGAGGCTCGAAGTGTCCGAAATATATACCGTATCGATAACGCTCGTCAATATTATTGGATATCCTGCCGTATGGGCAGTCACGCGCCGGACGGCCCGACACGACGGGTGTGACCAACGGTCCTCATGGGACCGTCAGTCACCATGGGGGCTGACCGATGCCGCGCTCGGCTTGTCCGGACGCCGGACCGAGATCGGGTAGTCCCGTTCAGCGAGGAGAGCCGATGCCGAGCGCCACCACGCCAACCAACCCGGCGCTGCCCTGGCCCACCGAGCCGCAACCACGGGACCTGATCTTGACGCTGTTCGGGCTGTATGCGCGTGCGGAGCAGAACTGGTTGTCAGTGGCGTCGGTGGTCGAGCTGATGAGCGATCTCGGCGCCGCGGGACCGCTGGTGCGCAAGTCGATTTCGCGTCTTAAGCAGCGGGGAATGCTCGCCAGCCATCGTCTGGGTGGGGTCGCGGGGTACTCACTGTCGCCGCAGGCGCTTGCCATCTTGGCTGAAGGTGATGTCCGGATCTTTGATCGCGCCCGTGCTGCTGTCGAGGACGGCTGGGTGCTGGTGGTGTTTTCCATCCCCGAATCCGAGCGGCACAAGCGCCACGCGTTGCGGACCGCGCTGATCCGGCTGGGTTTCGGCGTGGTGGCGCAAGGGGTGTGGATCGCGCCGGGCAAGTTGAGCGATGAAACCAGGCAAGTACTGGAACGCCAGCAACTCGCCGACTATGTCGACATGTTCGTCGGTGATCATCTCGCATTCGGCAGTCTGCGCACCAAGGTGCGCGAGTGGTGGGATCTCGACAACCTTTCGGCGCTGTATGGCCAATTCGTCGCCAGGCACCGGCCGGTGCTGACTCGGTTCGGCAGCGACACCGTCGACCCCCGCGAGGCGTTTTGTGTCTATGTACCGATGCTGACCGACTGGCGCCGGCTGCCGTACCTGGATCCGGGTCTTCCGCTGTCACTACTCCCGGCCGGATGGAACGGGGTCACGGCGGACGAACTTTTCGGCAAGCTGAACGCGGTGCTCAGCGCGCCGGCCCGTGAGCACGCGATGCGCGTCATTCACCGCTGACCGGGCTCGCCATGGGTGGTACACAGGCAATACCCTGGATTTCCACGAGCGCTTCGGCATCCCACAGCCGCGCCACTCCCACCCCGGCGATTGCCGGGTATGTCGGCCCGACCAGCCGCCGCCACACTTGCCCGATTTGCTTGGCATGGTGTTTGTAGTCGTCCACATCGACGATGTAGATGGTCAGGCTGACCAGATCTTTAGGCGTCCCGCCCGCGGCGCGCAGCGCGGTGAGCAAGTTACTCAGCGCCTGCTCGAACTGGTCGACGACCCCGTCGCCGACTACAACTCCTGTCGCGTCCATGGCGGTCTGCCCGGCCAGGTACACCGCAATGCCCTCGGCGCGCACCGCGTGGGAAAAGCCAGATGGCCTGGGCAGGTCACCGGGGTTGATAAACGCGGCCGTCACGATTGCAGCGCTCCCCCGTCGACGTTGATGCCTTGCCCGGTGACCGCAGCGTTGATGATGCAGAATCGGACCGCCTCGGCGACCTCGGCGGCATGGATGAGCCGGCCGATCGGCTGCCGCCGGGCCAGCATCGCTCGGGCGTCGTCCGCAGAGCGGGCAGTACGGGCGCTGATGGCCGCCACCGTAACGTCGGTCATCGGGGTATCCACATAGCCCGGGCACACCGCGTTGACCGTGATGCCGGCGCGCGCATACTCCACTGCGGCAGCGCGTACCAGGCCCAACACACCATGCTTGCTGGCGGTGTAGGCACTCACCTGAGCCTCCCCCCGTTTGGCCACAATCGAGGCCACCACCACGATCCGCCCCCATCCGGCCTGCACCATCGCGGGTAACGCGGTGCGCACGCACCGAAACGGGGCGGTCAAGTTGAGGTCTATCGCCCGCTGCCAGTCGTCGTCGCTGGTCTGGGTGAGCGGCGAAGCCCACCCCGCGCCCGCGTTGGCCACCAGGACTTCCACCGGCGCCCAATGCCGTTCGATGGTGGCGAAGAGGGTTTCGACATCGGGTGGGGACGTGACATCGCAGGCCACCGGCAGGACGGGATGGTTGTGCTCGTCCGCCACGGCGCGCGCGGCGGCTTGAAGCGGCTCTCGCGATCGGGCGGCCATCGCGACGCAATGCCCGTCGGCGGCCAGCCGGCGCGCGATGGCCAGCCCGATGCCCTTGCTGGCACCGGTGACGAGGCACACTCGCGGCGTGGTCACCGGAACGCCGAAAACCCGGTGATGTGTCTGCCCAGCGTCAGGGCGTGTATCTCCTCGGTGCCTTCGTAGGTGAGAACGGACTCGAGGTTGGCCAGGTGGCGCATGACGGTGTGCTCCAGCGTGATGCCCGCGGCGCCGAGCATGCCGCGCGCGGTGCGCGCCACCTCGAGCGCCGAGCGCGTATTAGCCAATTTCCCGAAGCTGATCTGGGCCGGATGAATCCCGACGGTGTCCTTGAGCCGCCCGATCTGCAGCGCGATGAGGTTGGCCGTGGTGACCGCGATCAGCAGGTCGGCGAGCTTGCGCTGACTCAACTGAAATGAGGCCAGCGGCCGGCCGAACTGCTTGCGCACAGTGGTGTAGTTCAGAGCTTCCTTGAAGCACTCACGTGCCGCCCCGACCACGCCCCACAAAATCCCGTAACGCGCCTCGCTGAGGCAGTTCAGGGGGCCCCGCAGTCCGCGGGCGTCCGGAAGCTCGGCCCCCGCCGGCAGCCGCACTTCGTCGAACACCAGCTCCGAGGTCACCGAGGCGCGCAGTGACAGCTTGTGCGGCACCGGGTGCGCAGTGAATCCGGGGACCGTCGTGGGCACCACGAAGCCACGAATGCCGTCCTCGGTGCCCGCCCAGACCACCGCAACGTCGGCGAGTTCGCCGTTGGTGATCCACATCTTGGCGCCGTTGAGCACCCAGTCGCCGCCGGCTCGGCGGGCAGTGGTGCGCATCGACGCGGGGTCGCTACCCGCGTCGGCCTCGGTGAGCCCGAAGCAGCCGATCGCCTCTCCGGCCGCCATGAGCGGCAGCCATGCGGCCTTCTGGTCCTCGGATCCCCAGCGGTGAATGGCGAACATCGCCAGCGATCCCTGCACGGACACGAAGCTGCGTAGACCGGAGTCGACCGCTTCCAGCTCACGGCAGGCCAACCCGTAGGCCACAGCGCTGGTGCCCGCGCACCCGTAGCCGTGCAGGTGCATGCCCAGCAACCCCAACCGCCCGAGTCCCGGCGCGATGGAACGGTCGATCGCGCCTTTCGCATACCATTCACCTACGTACGGCGCCAGCTCGGTGACGGCGTAGCGGCGCACCGTCTCGGCGATCGCGCGCTCCTCGCCGGTCAGCTGCGCGTCGATCGCCAAGAAATCCAGCGGGTCGGGCCGCCGCGCCGCAGCGGCCCCGCGACCTTCAGCGCCCAGGGTGTGCGATAGCACCGGGTTCACCGTCCCAGCCACTGCGGAGGGCGCTTTTCGTTGTAGGCGGCATGAAACTCGGCGTGGTCGTGGGTGGTCATCAGCAGCGCCTGCGTCATTGCGTCCAGCTCGAGGGCTGCGTGAAAGGATGCGTCGAGCTCGCGGGCCAGCAGCGTTTTGGTCTGGCTGTAGGCGAGACTCGGCCCGTCGGCGAGGCGCCGGGCCAGCTGCGAGACGGCCCCGTCGAAGGCCTCATCTTCCACCAGTTCGCTGACCAGGCCGTAGCGGTCGGCGGTGGCCGCGTCGATCGTGTCGCCGAGCATCAGCAACTGAGTGGCCCGGCCGGTCCCAACCATGCGGGGCAGCAGGTAGGCGGCGCCCATGTCCGCGCCGGCGAGCCCAACCTTGGTGAACAGGAACGCAAACCGGGCCGACGCCGACACCACCCGGAAGTCGGCGGCAAGCGCGATGACCGTCCCGGCTCCCGCAGCGATCCCGTGGATCGCGGCGATAACGGGGACCGGGCAGTCGCGCATGGCAGCGATCACATCGCCGGTCATCTTCGTGAACGCCATCAGCTGATCGGGCTCCATCTTGATCAGCTCGCCGATGATTTCGTTGACGTCCCCGCCGGCGCAGAAGCCCTTGCCCTGCCCGCGGACGACCAGCACCCGGGTGTCGGTGCGATACGGCAGCTCCCACAGCAGGTCGCGAAGGTCGGCGTAGCTGTCGAAGGTCAACGCGTTGAGTTTCTCTGGCCGGTTGAGGGTCACAGTGGCTACCCCGTTGGAAACGGTGAAGTCGAAGTGTTTCCACACCTGGGTCAGCGGCGCAGAGGCACGAAAAGGGTTGCTGGTCAACGGGTCTCCTGTCCTAGTTGGGTGAGGTGGCGGCTGATTATGGTGCGCTGGATCTCCGAGGCACCCTCATAGATGCGCGGGGCGCGCACGTCGCGGTAAAGGTGCTCGAGCGGGTGTCCCCGCTGTAGAGCCCGGGCGCCGACCAGTTGCACGGCAGTGTCTACAACGAACTGAGCCGCCTCGGTCGCCTCGAGCTTGGCCATCGCCGAGCGGTAGGTGATCTCGGAGCGATCACACCCCGCGTCGTAGGCCGAGGCGGCCTTGTAGACCAGCAGCCGGCCGGCTTCCAGGCGGGTGGCCATGTCGGCCAGTTTGTGAGCGACCGCCTGCTGGTCACACAGAACACCCCCGAACGCTTCCCTGGTCATGGTGTGTTCGATGGCGACATCGAGGGCCGCTTGGGCCATACCGAGGGCAAACGCGCCGACACTGGGCCGGAACAGGTCGAGGGTCTGCATGGCGACCCGAAACCCCGCGTCCACTTCGCCGACCACCTCCTCGGGACCGACTGGCACGCCGTCGAACGTCAGCCGTCCTATCGGGTGGGGAGACAGCATCTCGAGGTGTTCACCGCCCAGCCCTGGACTGTCTCCCGCGATGACGAATGCGGTGATCCCGCGTGCCCCCGTCCCCGGTTTGGTGCGGGCGAACACCGTGTAGACGTCGGCGTCGGGCGCGTTGGAGATCCACATCTTCTCCCCGTGCAGGCGCCATCCACGCCCGTCGGGCCGTGCCTGCAGGCTCAGCGCTGCGGCGTCGGACCCGGCGCCCGGTTCGCTCAGCGCGAAGGCGGCCACGGCGCTGCCGTCCACGACGGCGGCGCGCCACCGGTTTCTTGCCGCTGGGTTTCCCCACAGCAGGAAGGGATAGCTGCCCAGGCCCTGCAGCGCCAGCGCCGTCTCAGCCTCGGTGCTCACTGCTGCGAGCGATTCGCGCAGCAGGCACAGGTCCATCGCGGCCGCCTTTGCCGTGCCGTCGGCGGCGAACATCCGCGCGAGCAGGCCTCGCTCGCCCAGGGCTCGCAGCAAGTCCCGGTTCACCCGCCCGCACGGTCCAGCGGTCGCGAGCGGTCGGAGCTCGGCGGCCACTTGGCCGACATCGCGCACCAGGTCGCGCTGCTCGGCGGTGAGCGCAAATGCTGGCATGGCTTCCTAGAGAAAACGAATACGTACGGGAGCAAGATATGTCGTTTATAGCACGTTCGTCACAAATACGCCATACACGCCTCGGTGATTGTAAGACTGGAATCCGCCGGTACCACCGTCAAGACGCCTGTCGGTTTGCGGCCAGTAGGTCGGCCAACGTGAACCCGTCGTCGGCAGTGCGCATCAGTTTGCGGGCGACACCGAGTGCGTCGCTGTTGACGCCAAACACGCCGACCGGTTGGCCCTGCGCCCGGTAGACCGCGACGAACTTATGGGCCGATACATCCCCGCCGATTTCCACGCTGTCGTACGCCCGGGTGTTCCCAACGCACCACATGTCCAAGTCGAACTGCTTAGACCACACAAACGGGAGCGATTTGTCGACGGTCGTGCCGCCCAGCATGTTGCGGGCCGCCACCGCACCCTGCTGCTGCGCGTTGGACTCGTGCTCAATGCGCACATAGCGGTCGAGCAGCGGCGAATAGGTCGCGGCGGCGTCCCCGGCGGCGTAGACATGCGGGTCGGCGGTGCGGCAGTGGGCGTCGACAACGATCCCTCCCTCCGACAGCGCGATGCTGCTGTCCGCGAGCCAAGAGGTGGCCGCGCGGCTGCCGACCCCCACTACGACGACGTCACAGGGTAATACGGCGCCTGTGTCCAGGCACACCGCCTCGACTCGGTGGTCGCCGCGGATCTCCACCACCGTTGCGCCCAGGTAGGTGTGCACGCCGGCACGGCGATGGTGCTCGGTGAGAATCTGCCCGACGTCGCGGCCGACGGCGCGCTCCATCAGCACCGCGTCCATTTCGACGGCGTGGACATGCGCACCACGGGCGATGGCGCTGGACGCAACCTCGCAGCCGATGAAGCCTCCCCCGATCACGACAACCCGTCGCCCCGGGGCAATCTCGTCGCGCAAAGCGATCGCGTCTTCCAAGTTGCGCAGCGTGTGGACGCCCGGCAACAAGAACCCAGGAATGTCCAGCGGTGCGGGCACCAGGCCGGTGGCCAGAAGCAAAGTCTCGTAACCCATGTGGCGCCCGGAGGACAGCCTCACCACACGCTGTTCGGTGTTCAGTCCGATGGCCGCATCGCCGAGGACGACATCGATCCCCCGGTCGCGATAGAAATCGCTGGGCTTGAGGTACGCCGAAAATGGTGCATTCTCGCCGGACAGTATCGCCTTCGATAGCGGCGGTCTCGCGTAGGGAAAGTGATGCTCCGCGCTGACCAGACATACCCCGCCTGGTTGTTTTTTGGCTAGTGTCTCCGCCGCGCTGGCGGCGGCCAGACCACCCCCGATGATCAGATACGGCGTGCGCTGCGCTGTCATGGCATCGTCCCACCGACTGGTGAGTGTGCTAGTCGCCGTCGGTGCGTGCGAGGAAGACGTCAGCACCATCAACGACGACGTCGAATTTTTTCACCGGCTCCACGCACGGCAGAGCCGTGGCCTCTCCCGTGCGAAGGTCGAATTTGCCTTCATGCAGGGGACATTCGATCTCCAAACTGTCCGGGTGAACTACACCGGAATCCAGCCACGCCTCGGCATGGCTGCAGATGTTTCCGATGGCGTAGACCACCCCGCGGATGCGCACGACCAGCACTTCCTCGCCGCCGGCCTCCACGCCGAGCGGCTGCTCCTCTGCAAGATCGGTATAGTCCGCGATCCTCAGCAGCTTGCAGCGGCGGGTGCCTTCCACAGTCATGTTCCCCTCACTCCTGACTGACAACAGGCGAGCCACTCACGCCGCGCCCTCTTGTGGACTGGTGAAAGCAAAGGCACTCATACCTGTCACCCACGCTTTGATCGGTTCGTAGTAGAGGGCCTCGCCACCCCGGTCGCCGATGGCCGCGGCAGCGAAGATCCAGTTGCGGATCTCCAGTCCGCCATTGCCGGCGTGCTCGAGAATGTAGTCGTTGGACCAAGCCGCGGCGTAGCCGCCGTCACCGGCAGCAAGAAGCGCCAGGAACTCGGCATCGAACTCCTCGTTGATTCGGCCCATTTGGGGCGTACCCGGCCAGTGCGAAAGACCTCCGCAACCGACCACCACCACGTTCTCATCGCGGGTTGCGACGTAGTCTGCCAATACCTTGCCCAGCCGGTAACAACGGCTTGGTGTGGCAAGGGAATTCGGCGACTGGGTTCCGATGATCAGCGGGACTACCGCTATGTCGTTGTCCGGAAACATCATCAGGATCGGGATTGCCAGCCCATGGTCGGCGCGGATCGTGCTCATCGACGCGACGTCGAAGTCGCGGGCCGCCGCGTGGCTGATGAAGCCCCCGGCGAAATCGGCGTTGGAGGCGATCTGCACCTTGGGAATATTCATTTCGCCGAACGTCGAAAAAGATTCGGTCACCGCCACGGTGTATGGAGGTTGGGGCCCGCTGGGTAACAGTGTCGGCCCGTGTTCGGATGACACCATCAGCACAACATCGGGGCCCAAGGCGCGTATTCGGCGCCCGACTTCAACGAAGCCGTCGACAACCTTTTGCGCCTGAGTCTCGACGCCCCTGCTCGGGAACATGGTGTGCGAAGTGGCGAATGCCCCGATGACGTTACCCATCGGCGCACTCCACGCGGTAGGGCGCCGCAGTGAAGTATTCGCCTGCGCTCATGGAGGTTTCAAAGTCCGGGTTGGCCATGAACGATCCCCACATGGCCAGCAGCGGCGGCACCCCGAGCGACGCCAGTTTGTCAGGTGTCGGCTTGTTGCGAACCGTCGCGGCCTCCTCGGGCGTCAGGGCGTACCGGGCGAGGAAGTCGTCGTCGAGGGCACGGATGGCGCTCCACGCCTCGGCGCTGACGAGTCCGTCCTCGACCATACGGCTCAGTTCAGCGGAACTCATCGCGGTCGACCTCTGAGGACAGGAAGTCGCAGGAGATGCGGCCGAACTCCGCGGGATGCTCGATCATCGCCCAATGCCCGCATCGGGGAATGGCGTAAAGCCGCGAGTCCTCGATGAGTTGATGGAACCGTACCGACTCCATCAGTGGCACGACGGCGTCTTCGCGGCCGCAGACGACAAGCGTGGGAACCCCGACGGCAGCGATCTCGTCCTCGCCATAGTGCAGCCCGCCTTGTTCGCGCACCCATGCCATGGTGCGCCGGTAGGCGTCCATCACCGCGGGCTCGCGAGTGAGGGTGTAGCGGTAGTCGACCAGATCCTCGGGAGGCACGAAGCTTTCGTGGGTCAGGGCGCGCACGATGTCGGCCATAGCGTCGCGGCTGGGTTCGCGGTAATTCAAGATGGTCTGCAACTGGGGCGAGAAGGCGCGGTTGAGCCCGGCGCTACCCATCAAAACCAGCTTTTTGACCCGCTCCGGCTGGGTCATCGCCAACCCCAGCGCCGTTGCGCCGCCCATTGAGTTGCCAATCAGTGACACCCGCTGCAGCCCCAACGCATCCAGGAGGGCCGACAGGTGGGCGACACGATCGCCCTGCGAGTAGTTGAAACCGGTGTCGTCATCACGACTCAGCAGGCTTTGCCCAAACCCGACCATGTCGTAGGCGATGGTGCGGAAATTCGTTGCGTACGTGGGGATCAAGGTCGCCCAGTTGCCCCAGGCGTCGGCGCCCGCACCCCCGCCATGGATCAACAGCAGCGGCTCGCCGGTACCTGATTCCCAGTAGTGGGTTCTGACCAAGTCAGCCTGGATGAAGCGTTCGTCTGCAGTGGTGGTGGTGATGGTCATGTCATGTGGTCGATTCCAAGTGGGCCAGGCCGCGGGCATGGGTGGAGGCGAGTTGGCGCCATTTGGTGATGCACATGTCGGGCGGGAACAGGTGCTCATTCGCCCAGCCATTGTGGTCGCGGTAGAACTCCTCCTGGGCTTCACGCGCCCACACATCGTCGTCGTTGAAGCCGTGCAAACCCAAATCCCGCCACTTGCTTTCGAATTCCCGCTCGTAGGAGGCGATGTCGGCTTCGGATGACACCTTGCGCTGCAGCACCTGGAAATACTCGTGCTGGCCGGAGTTGATCGGCACGTAGAACTCGTACTGGATCAGCGTGGGGTCAGGGAATGGGTCGACCTTGAGCACTCCGGGCAGCCACACACTGACCTGGGCGGCCACCCGCTTCTGGTCATCGGTCAGCTCAAAGTGCAGCACCGCCTCCCCGCCTAACTGGGCCTCAAAGATCGGCCGATAGTTCTGCGCGAGGTTGTCCACCACCCCTTTGGGCCAGCCCTGGCTGTGCACCTCCATCGCCCCGCGATCTGCGGGCACGAACCCATAGGGCAGGGCGAGCCGGTTTTCCGTCACAAGCGGAGAGTTGCGGTGCATGAAAATGTGGGTGGTGTCGAATCCGTTCTCCACCCCGAGCCGCCAGTTGGACGCCACCGTGCGCCGGATTCCCAGACAGTGTGTGTCGGCGTCGAGGAAGCCCGGGGGCACATCCTCGGCGAGATCGTGCGGTTGCTGATCGCCGAGGAATACAAACACGAGTCCCTGACGCTCGGCCACCGGATACACAGGGATGGCGACCTGACCGATCACTGGCGAATTCGGCGACGTCAACACATCACAGAGCCGACCGTCATCGAGGCTATAGGTCCAGCCGTGATACCAGCACGACACCGTGCCCTTCTGAAGACACAACGGCTGCGCCGAAAACCGCACCCCGCGGTGCGCGCACCGATCGTCGATCGCACGCACCTGTCCGTCGGTGCGGGTCAACAACACCTGCCGGCCCAGCACCTTCACCGACATGAACCCGCCTTCGGCTAACTCATGGCCGAACAACACTGGATGCCAATGGTTGCTAAACCCCAGCTCAGCCTGCAGATACCGGGGCCACTTCGACCCCCTGGATGCAGTGGAGCCAGCAGGCATATCGATACTGGTGCCGGTTTGCTGATCGGCCGCTGTCACCGGAGTCGCCTCCTTGTCGTTTGGCTGACGGTGCCCGCGACTATGCCAACCGCGCCCTCGTCCGACATCCGTTGAACTACCGACCCCGCCACCGAACCGACGAGGGGCCAACGGCCAGCGTCGCTACGTCGTTGGTGGAGGCCGGTGTCACACTGCGGTCGTCGCCTCCAACCGCTTTGAAGGTCCGGCACCGCCGTCCGTGCCCTCGCGGCATCATAGGGCGACGTCCTCCAAAACAAGCCGCACTGCCGTCGGCGCTGCGCCCGAGTCGTCCGGCAGCAGGTGCGTGTAGCACAACGGTCTCCGCGCGCTAGTGTGCTTTGGTCAGCCTTAGCGAACAAGCCGATAGAAGAGTGAATTTCATGACCGCAGCAGCGGAAGCGTCGGCGATCGAATCGCGGGTCGGCCACTACTACCAGATGGACGGCACCTACCAGGTCGGCCGCGAAAAGCTACGCGAGTACGCCCGCGCGGTGCAGGACTATCACCCCGCGCACTGGGATCTCGCCGCCGCGGCTGAACTGGGCTATCCGGACCTGGTGGCGCCGCTGACGTTCACGTCGACGCCGGGCATGACGTGCAATCGGCACATGTTCGAGCAGGTGGTCGTCGGTTACGACACCTACATGCAGACCGAAGAGGTCTTCGAGCAGCACCGCCCGATCGTGGCCGGCGACGAACTGCATGTCGACGTCGAACTGACGTCGGTCCGCAGGATCGCCGGCAGGGACCTGATCACCGTGACCAACACATTCACCGACACCGCCGGCGAACGGGTGCACACCCTGCACACCACCGTTGTCGGTCTCACCACCGAGGATGTCGATCCCGCAGTCAAGACGGCCGTGCACAACATGATGATGCACGACGTGGACATCACGGCCGTCGGTCAATCCGATGCCTCCTACGAGAAAACCGTGCGCCCCGAGGGCGAGGTTCGGATCGCCGACGCGGGCACGACCCGCACGCCGGGGACGCCGTCCTTCGAAGACGTGCAGGTCGGCGACGAGCTACCGGTGCGCCACACCCGACTCTCCCGCGGCGACCTGGTGAACTATGCCGGCGTGGCCGGCGACGCCAACCCGATTCACTGGGACGAGGGGATCGCCAAGCTGGCCGGGCTGCCCGATGTGATCGCCCACGGAATGCTCACCATGGGTTTGGGCGCCGGATTCGCCTCCGCGTGGTCGGGCGACCCCGGTGCGGTTACCCGCTACGCGGTGCGACTGTCCCAGCCCGCGATCGTGTCGGCGGCCGAAGGCGCGGACATCGAGTTCAGTGGCCGCGTCAAGTCGCTGGACCCGGAAACCCGCAGCGGTGTCGTCATTGTCACCGCGAAGTCCGGCGGCCGGAAGATCTTCGGCCTGGCGACGTTGAACATCCGGTTCCGCTGAGGTGTCGGTCTTTGGTGGCGGCCGGCCCCCATCAGCCCGACCCGGGCTCGCACGAAAACTACTGGGCCACAACACGAGCCGCACCTGAAGGTCACGGCAACTTCTAGCCTGCGATCGAATCCCGCGTGTCGAGCACGGCCATATCCGCCGCTGCGCGCCCGGCGCCCCAGCCGGCAACGTCGGACCCTGATACCGCGCGAGGCGTCGTCGACGGGAACAGTCGATCACAGAGCTCATCGGCAGCCCGGCTGTTGGCTGCAAGCACGGGAAGTAGTCGACCGTCCCGCTTGACCTCCGCGGTGACCGACGCGCTGGCGCTGTCGAGTCGTTCGCCGATGCGCTGGGCGTATGCGAGCAGAAATGCTTGCCGGAATGACCTGGTTCGTGTGTGCCTATTGCCACTCTGGCGGCGCCCGGCACTGAGCATGGCTCGGTTGGCTTGGACGAGGAGCGAAGTGCTGAGCAATTCGACCAGAGCGAGGTCGGTTTTGCAGCCGACGATGGTAACGAATCCGAGGCGCTCTGCCCATACCGCGCGACAACGATTGGCCTGGCTCACCACTTGCACCAGCGCTGTCTTGGCGGCGGCATAGGGGTTCTCGATCCAGATCCGTCGCGCGGCGGCCACCGGCACCTGGCCGCGGTCGTGGTGCTTCAGTGCTTCTTGTAATGAGTACCGGCTCATCAGGTCTTGGGCCTTGGCCGAAAGGGCCTCCGCTTCGTCGGGAAACTCGGTGGCTTCAGCCTTCGCCAGCAGAGCGCGCACTTTGCCGAGAGCCTTCTCGTCGACACCGTTCACCGCCGTCGGCGCGTGGCGATGCGCCCCGGGCGGCGGCAGAACCGCCCCGAGCACGGGAAGTCTGCCGAGGAGATTCAACAGCTTCACGACAACGGTCAGGGCCATCCGCCGGTCGACAGCGTTCGATGCGGCCCAGCGCCACATCTGCGGCGTCTTCGCATCGACATCGACGGTGGCCGCAAGCACGGCGATATCGGCCCGCCAATTCGGATGCAGTGTCGCCACCGCATACCGCCGAGACTCGCGGACGATGGCCTCATCGAGGTAGCGGACCTCGCCTGCCGGTAGCTTGCGGCGTGCGACCTCGTGCAGATCGGACGGCAACCAGCCGTGGTCCCACGCCGCTCTGATCGCCTCGTTCATGGTGACGTCGGCGGCAACGTCGAGCTCGCGCGGGTAGGCCCGATAGTCCTCGAACAGTGCCGCCGCATGCCGCGGCGCGTGATCGCCGGGACACGAAGCGGCCGTACTCAACGCCACGACGAGGCGCTCCAGAAGCAGCGCCCGGTCCGCCTCCGGGTCCAAGCCGACGCGCTCTCGCTCAGTGGCCGCCCGGCGCCGACTCTTCTGTTTGGCCGTCCGCTTCTCGCGATTGCGTCTGCTCATGCACCGGATTCTTGCGAAGGGGTCCGACACTTTGCGGCAGACGCGCCGCGAAGGCCACCGTTGGACTGGATGCCCAGATTGACCCAGCAGATCGGCGCCGCGCAGCCGGCGTAACGATATCTTCATCCGCTTCTTCAGAACGTTGCGAGCACTCCCCCGGGAGGACGTCCAGTAGCTCAACAAGCGTGCCGATGCAGTGGGGGATTCATCACGTGACGGCACACTTGTATCGGCATCGTCGCGGAGTCCCCGCGGAGGGTCGCCTCCGATCCCCCCGTTATCACTGAGTCTGAGGCATTCTCATTGACTCTGGGCCATGTTGATGGCACTTCGGTCAACGGTGCCCACCTATCGAGGCCGCGTGGCGCGACAATCGCCGGCGAGGTCAATGCACGACAGATGATAGCATGATATCATTCGCACATGGCGCAGATTCTGATTCGTCAACTCGAAGACGACACTAAGTCCAAGCTGCAGCGGCTAGCCCGTCAACATGGTCGCAGCACCGAGGAAGAGGTCCGCGAGATCCTGCGGAACGCTGTCCGGAGCGTCGATGATCCGCCTGGACGACTAGGGTCGCGTATCGCGTCCCGCTTCAAAGGCAAGGGCCTGACCGAGGACATACCCGAACTACGCGGACAGCCCGTCCAGCCGGCGCGATTCAACGAATCATGATCGTGCTTGACACCAATGTGCTCTCCGCTTTGATGCGGGACACACCCGATCCGGCCGTCGTGGAATGGCTCGACAATCAGCCCGCCGAATCGATCTGGACGACATCGGTCACTGTATTCGAGATACGCACTGGCATAGAACTTCTGACACCAAGCCGCCGACGCAAGCGGTTCGACGAGACCTTTTCTCAACTCCTCGACGAAGACCTCGACGGCCGTGTGCAAGCCTTCGACCTGACGGCCGCGATCGCTGCTGGGACTATCGCGGCCACCCGGCAACGAGCCGGGCTTGCGGTGGAGATCCGTGACGTACAAATCGCCGCTATCGCCGCATCCCGGCACGCAATTGTAGCTACCCGCAATACTCGCCACTTCGACGGAACCGGCGTCGACTTGGTCAACCCCTGGGACATGATAGTTGTCGGGCGGCAATACGTTCTGTCCCGCAGGTGATGTCGGTCGGTAGCAATAGCCTCGGAACATGACAGAGCGTGATGATGCGGGTTCGGCTAGTGAACTAGTTGCCCGAACGGATTGGTCGGTCAGACAGGGCTACGGGAACCCCGCAGGCGTGGCGAAGCCGTCACAGACACGGGTGGCGCGGGCAGACACCGGATTCGAAGTCTCGCTGGACGAATTGATGCGTACTGGTGTGAGTCCCCTCCTGTGGTCAGTCGACGAGCGAATGCGCCTCGTCAGGCGACGTGCCACGGGGCGCGTTCTGACTCGCAGTCAAGAGGTGTTCCGGCTGAGCCTGGCATCCGGACGTCAACTCGTGCTGACATCTGGGCAACATGTCCTGAAGGTGGATGGCTGGACGCCTCTGGTAGAGCTGCATGCTGGTTCCAGGATTGCTGTGCTCCGCCGACTCGGCGAACCGGTGCAAGCGAATCGGATGCATGACTCAGAGGTAATCCTCTTGGCGCACATGATTGGTGACGGCTCCTGCGTCAAGCGGCAGCCGATTCGTTATGCATCTGTCGATGAGGCCAACCTCGTGGCCGTGACCATCGCGGCCGCACATTTCGGCGTGACACCTATCCGCGACGAGTACGCGGCGGCGCGTGTGACGACATTGCGGTTGCCTGCTCCTTTTCGTTTGACGCACGGCAAGCGCAACCCGATCGCGGAATGGCTGGATAATCTCGGCCTCTTTGGTCTGCGTAGCTATGACAAGTTCGTTCCGCCCGAGGTGTTCTCGCTTCCCGACGAGCAAGTGGCCCTGTTCTTGCGGCACCTATGGGCCACGGACGGTTCGGTGCGCTGGGACGCGAAGACGCAGCAGGGGCGGGTGTACTACGCCTCGACAAGCCGGCGCCTAATCGACGACGTGATGCTCCTACTTCTTCGGATGGGGGTGCAGAGCAAGATTACGCGTACGACGAAGGCGGGCTATCGCGATTGCTGGTTCCTCACCATTGACCGAGCCGCCAACCAGATCGCCTTCCTTACGAAGGTAGGCGTGCACGGGGAGCGCGGCATCAAGGCCAAGGAGGTTGTCGAGAAGCTGGCTGGACGCGCGCGTCGGCCAGGTACGGATACCATCCCGCTCGAGATCTGGGTACGGGTTAAAACGATTCTGGCGCGACAGAACTGGTCCGAAATGGACTTCGCGCGCGCGACCAACACCAGATTTGACGGTCCCCGGATGTGGACCCACGCGCCAGGCCGCGCCAGGCTGCATCGGATATCCGTCATTCTGGACGATCCCGCGTTGCACGACCTTGCGACGAATGACATCTATTGGGATAGCGTCGTCGACATCGCGAGCTTGGGCAACCGTGATGCGTACAGCATCGCTGATGCCGGGGGCAGTCCTGTCGTGGTTCAGGGCGTGGTGGTGCGATTCAAGTTTTGATTTCAGCGCAGCTTTCGGGCACGTGGAGGATTCGGCTAGACCTTGAGTAGTAACGCTTGCGGGACAACGCACTTTCGTAAACCTTCGCGGCCTCGCGACAATAATTGCCTCATCTCGCCATGTTGGCGAAGCGTGAAAGATGCAACTGATGCGCGACAGTGACCGTCTTGGTCGGACCGTTACGGTGTTTGGCCAAAATTAAGTCCGCCTCTCCCCCGCGTGGGTCGTCGCGATCGAAAGCATCTGGCCGGTGCAGCAGGATCACAACGTCGCTATCCTGTTCTAAGGAACCCGATTCGCGAAGGTCGGAAAGCATCGGCTTCTTGTCGGTGCGCTGCTCGGGACCACGGTTGAGCTGGCTGATCGCGACCACCGGAACCTCGAGTTCCTTAGCTAAAAGCTTGAGATGCCTTGAGAATTCGGACACTTCCACTTGACGCGACTCGAACTTTTTGCCTGATGTCATCAGCTGCATGTAGTCGACGACGATCAGCCTCAGGTCGGCCTTCTGCCGTAGCCGGCGCGCCTTGGCACGGATCTCCATCATGGTGAGGTTGGGCGAATCATCGATATACAGTGGGGCCTCGCTGATTTCGCTCATCCGTCGTGCCAGCCGCGTCCAGTCGTCGTCGTTCATCCGGCCCGAACGCATATCGGAGAGCTTGATTTTCGCCTCCGCCGAGAGCAGCCGCATCACGATTTCGGACTTGCTCATCTCCAGCGAGAAGATGACGCTGGCCATGCGGTGCTTGATCGAACACGAGCGCAAAAAATCTAGTCCCAGTGTCGACTTCCCCACTCCAGGTCGGGCCGCCACGATGATCATCTGCCCGGGATGCAGACCATTGGTCACATCATCGAGTTCGTTAAATCCGGTCGGCACGCCGCGTGAGACGCCGCCGCTGGAGGCGATGGCATCGATCTCGTCCATCGTCGGCTGCAGCAGGTCCTCGAGCGGAACGAAGTCCTCGGAGAGTCGACGGTCGGCGACGTCGTAGATCTCGGCCTGCGCGCGGTCGACCACCTCGGCGACGTCGGCGCCCTCGGCGCCCGCGTAGCCGTACTGCACCACCCGCGTGCCGGCCTCCACCAGCCGGCGCAGCAGCGCCTTCTCGGCCACGATGCCCGCGTAGTAGCCCGCGTTGGCGGCGGTCGGCACCGTCGAGATCAGCGTGTGCAGATACGGGGCGCCGCCAATGCGCCGGAGCAGCCCGCGGCGATCCAGCTCGGCGGCGACGGTCACGGCGTCGGCCGGCTCCCCACGGCCGTAGAGGTCGAGGATCGCGTCGTAGACGTTCTGGTGCGCGGGCCGGTAGAAGTCGCCGGGGCGCAGCCGTTCCAGCACATCGGCGATGGCGTCCTTGCTGAGCAGCATCCCGCCCAGCACCGACTGCTCCGCGGCGAGATCCTGCGGCGGCTGACGGCCATAATCCTCACTCGGGGGCGAGGCGCCCATGCCGGACGTTAGGTCATCGACGACCGCCATGGCCCTCACCTCCCTCCGACAAGGCTAGCCGAACATACATTCGACACCCGGCATTCAAGAGCGTAAGTCGGGGCACCGACACCCCGCGCTCGAGCGCCGGTATGGCCGGCGCCGGGACGACGGTAGGCGTTGCTGGCGAGTACTTAAAGGGGGTGCTGTTCATAACGCTGTGCATCGTGTGTGCATATCCGTCGGCACCTGTGTTGAGCGGGGTGTGGAGAACCTGTGGATTATTCCTCGACGTCCTGACATAGCTGCAGATAAGCGCAGTACAACACCGCACAATTGGTGTGGACAAGAATCTCTTCGGCGTGTCGCGACAGGTTACCGAGTCGGGCGTGTTGGCTTTCGGCCGTATTTTCGCAACGTTAAGCCCCGGTTACGGCGACCCCTCTGGAGCGGCCCCGAAAAAGTTCGCCAGACACGGGCTGGGCGATCGTCCAAAGTGGGCGCAAAGCGCCCGCACAGCGCCTAGGATTCTGCGGCCGCCCGATGCGGCGCCCGGCGGGCGAGTCGGGTGAACGCCGAGGGGGTTAGCCCTCCGCGACGACCTCGAGCGCGAGCTCGACATCGACCCCGGGGTGCAGGTGCACCGATACCGGGTGGGTGCCGACGGCTTTGATGTGTGTCTTGGGCAGCCGGACGATTCTCTTGTCGAGGTTCGGCCCGCCGGCCTTCTTGATGGCCGCGACGACGTCACCACTTGTCACCGAGCCGAACAACTTGCCCGAATCGGCGGCGGTCTTCACCGGCAGCGAAACCGGTCCCAGCGCCTCGATCGCCGTCTTGATCTCGTTGGCGTGCTCGAGGTCGCGCACGGTCTTGGTCTCGCGGGCGCGGCGAATCTCGTCGGCCTGCTTCTGCGCGCCGCGCGAGGCGACGATCGCCAGCCCGCGCGGGAGCAGGAAGTTGCGGCCGTACCCGTCCTTGACCTCGACGGTGTCGCCGACGGTGCCGAGGTGCTCGACATCGGCGGTCAGAATCAGCTTCATCGTTGCGTACTTTCGGTTGAGCCTGGGCTATCGCGCCGAGGAGGTGAACGGCAGCAGGGCCACCTCGCGGGCGTTCTTCACCGCGAGCGCGATGTCGCGCTGGTGCTGCACACAGTTGCCGGTGACACGACGCGCCCGGATCTTGCCGCGCTCGCTGATGTAGGTGCGCAGCAGCGTGGTGTCCTTGTAGTCGATCACCTGCTCCTTCTTCGCGCAGAAGACGCACTTGCGCGCCTTGACCGGCTTTTCCGGAGCCGGCCGCCGCTTGTTGGACTTGGCCATGTCTGTCTTTCTTTCCGTTTACCGATTGAAGTTTCTTGGTCAGAAGGGGGGTTCGTCGTCGCCGCCGCCGAACGAGCCCGAAGCCGGGGCGCTGCCCCACGGGTCGTCCCCGCCGCCGCCGCTCGGTTGGGCCGCCGGCGGTGCCTGACGGGATCCGCCCCCGCCACCACCGCCGAAGCCGCCGCCGCCGGCGCCGCTGCGGCTGGCCTTGTTGACCTTGGCCGTGGCGTAGCGCAGCGAGGGACCGATCTCGTCGACCTCGACCTCGACCACGGTGCGCTTCTCGCCCTCGCGGGTCTCGAAGGAACGCTGCTTGAGACGCCCGGTCACGATCACCCGCGCCCCGCGGGTGAGGCTCTCCGCGACGTTCTCGGCCGCCTCGCGCCAGATGTTGCACCGCAAGAACAGCGCCTCGCCGTCCTTCCATTCCCCGCTTTGGCGGTCGTAGATCCGGGGCGTGGACGCGACGGTGAAGTTCGCCACCGCGGCGCCCGACGGCGTGAACCGCAGTTCGGGGTCAGCGGTCAGGTTTCCGACAACCGTGATAGTGGTGTCACCAGCCACAATTTCCTCCTGGATCCGCCTGGGGACGAGTGATGGTCATGAGCGTGTTCCTCGCTGAGCCTACGCAAGCGCGCCGACAGCGGGCAGCCAGCGCCGCCGTTGCTGCCGTCAGTGCTTGTCGGTGCGCATCACCTTGGTGCGCAACACGGACTCGTTGAGGCTCAGCTGCCGGTCGAGCTCGGACACCGTCGCGGGCTCGGCCTTCAGGTCGACGACGACGTAGATGCCCTCGGCGTGCTTGGCGATCTCGTAGGCCAGCCGGCGCTTGCCCCAGATGTCGACCTTCTCGACGGTTCCGCCGTCCTTGCGGACGACGTTGAGGAACGTCTCCAACGACGGAGCGACGGTGCGTTCGTCGAGTGTGGGGTCAAGAATGACCATAATTTCGTATGGACGCATGGAAACCTCACCACCTCCTCTGGTCTCAAGCGGCCACGGTCGATCCGTGGCAGGAGGGTCGCCTGCGTCGGCAACCGCATCAGGGTACCGGACGGCCGGCCCGCGCCGATAATCCGGGCGCGGCGCCGGCTATCGGCGCGCCCGCAGGTAGTCGTTGGCCCTGGCCACCGTCGCGTCGTCGGCCTTGGCCAGCGCACCCGAATCGAACGGCGGTTGCGGGTCGTATTCGATGAGCAGTTGCACCGCCTGCGCGGCCCGGCGGTCGACGAGCAGCTCGACCAGCCGCAGCGCCATGTCGACGCCGCTGGACACCCCCGCGGAGGTGATGATCCGCTGCGGCAGATGCTCGACGACTCGTTCGGGCACATAGCGCGCACCCAACTCGTTGAGCAGGTCCGCGGCCCGCCAATGCGTTGTCGCGGTCAGCCCGTCGAGCAGGCCGGCCGCGGCGAGCAACAGCGCCCCGGTGCACACCGAGGTGGTGAACGTGGTGTTCGGGTGCACCGATTGCAGCCACGCGCGGATGGTGTCGTCGTGAATCAGCGGGCGGGTTTCGATACCGCCCGGGAACACCACCACGTCGGGTGTGCCGACTTCGTCGAACGTGGCGTCGCACGCCATGCCCAGCATCCCGTTTTCGGTACGCACCTCGCCACGGCGGTGCCCGACGAACACCACCTCGATCGATGGAATGCGTTGCAGCACTTCGTAAGGCCCGACGGCGTCCAGGGCGGTGAACCCCGGGAAGAGCGGGATGGCGACCTGCGTCATGATCGTCCTCCGGCGGTCGCGGTTTCTAATTCGGCGCCGGTCTCGGGCGCCGGCGCGGTCGACCGTTTCGGGCCGGCCGGGCGCAGCCACTGCGGCAACCAACCGGGCGGGGCGTCGGGTGCACGGTCGAACGGCCCGCCCGCGGGATCGTCGATCCGCCCGCCCCAGCGCGCCAGATCCTCGTCCGGGCGATAGATCTGCCGGATCACCAACGCGCACAGCGCCACCACCGCGATGTCGCGCAGCAACACCGTCGTGGTGAAGAACTGCTGGGGCAGCGCCCTATTCGGGTTACCGTACAGGTAATACATGCGCGGCACCCATACCACCGCGTCGATCGTCATCCACGCCAGCAGTATTCGGCGGTGCGGCAGGGCCAGCACCGCCAGCGGCACCAACCACAGCGAGAACTGCGGGCTCCACACCTTGTTGGTCAACAGGAATGCCGCCACGATCAGGAACACCACCTGTGCCACCCGGGGCCGCTGCGGAGCAGTGAACACGATGTAAGCTATTGCCGCGCAACATATTACGAACGACACCACGACCACCGTGTTCAGCACCGTGGGCGGCTGCCAGAAGCCCAGCTTGGGATCGAAACCGTGCCAGCCGGTGAACGATTTGACGACGTTGTACAGCGAGTCCATGTCGTCACCGCGGCGGGTGTTGAGCCGGAAAAACTCCGACCACCCCCGCGGAAACAGCACCAGCACAGGAAGGTTCACCGCCAGCCAGGTCGCCGCGGTGGCGCCCGCGGTGCGGGCCAGGGCGCCGAAGCGCCCGGTCCGGATGCCCAGCACCAGCATCGGCCCCAGGAACAGCAGCGGATACAGCTTGGCCGCGGCGCCCAGTCCGATCAGCAGGCCGGCGAGCACCGGCTTGCGCCGCGCCCACGCCAGCAGCCCGGCCATCGCGAATGCCGTTGCCAGCGCGTCGAAGTTGGTGAAGATCTGAAAGATCAGGATCGGCGATGCGGCCACCAGCGCCGCGTCCCACACCCGGCGCCCGGACAAGCCGGCGGTCGCCCACACGGTCGCCAGCCACGCCAGCGCCAGCCCGAACGCCGCGACGTCGAAGAAGACCACCACCTCGGCGACGACCGGAAGGGGCGCGATCTTGCTCAGCGCGGTGTAGGTCTTGGCCACGGCCATCGACGCGTACTGATAGACGCCGGTCAGCACCGGATATTCCATGTACCGCACCGCGGGCTTGCCGTCGTATTGGGTCTGCGGTGCGCCGCTGGCGTCGTTTTCGACCCAGCTCGACTTGTACGGAAACTTGCCCTGGCTCAACAGCTCCGCGCCGTAGAGCGGCACCGTGTCCGAGTAGCACAGCTCGTAATAGGCGCGCTGGTTGTCCCAGTTGGCGACCCGCTGATCACCCGTCCCGCTGCCGGTGCTCTGCAGGCAGGCCGCCTTCGTCGACCAGCCGAGCGCCAGGAACACCAGCCCGATCAGAAACATCACCCGCAGCGGGGTCATCAGCCGGGCCCGGCCGATCAGCGCGTGCCGGCCCACCGGCCCGCCGATCGCGTCGGCTAGCGCGGCACCCAGAAAGTCGGTGCGGCTGGGGCAATCGCGGTTGTCGGCGCTGCGCAGGTCCGCGGCCAGGGGTCGCGGCGAGATGGGGGCGCGCTGCTGCTGGGTGCTCGTCACGGCGGCGGTTGGCCGAACGGTGGCGGCTGACCGAACGGTGGCGGCGGGCCACCCGGCGGCGGGGCCTGGGGGCCACCCGGCGGGACACCGAACGGCGGCCCGCCGCCCGGCCCCTGCGGTGGCGGCGGCCCCATCGTGATCGTCGTGGGCGGGCCGACCGGGATGGTGATGCCCGGCGCCACCTCGATGGTGGGCTGGATGACTTGCTCGGACGGCGGCGGGGGCGGAGGGGGCGGCGCGGCGGGCACCCCCGCGTAGCCGCCGATCTCGCTCGGCTTGGGGAAGTTCTCGTTCGGCGTGCCCTTCAGCGCGCCGTCCATGGTCGCCTTCCAGATGTCCGACGGCAGGCCCGAGCCGTAAACCTCTGCGCCCGAGGAGGTTACCAGCGGCACGTTGTCCTGGACGGTTCCCACCCACACGGCCGTCGACAGCGACGGCGTGTATCCGACCATCCAGGCGTCCTTGTTGGCCTTGGTGTCCCCCAGCTGCACCGTGCCGGTCTTGGCGGCCGACGGGCGTCCGCCGGCCAGGGCGTGGCCGCGAGAGTAGGCGGCGATGGGCTGCATCGCGGCGGTGACGTTGTCCGCGACGCCCTTGTCGATGCGCTGCTCGCCGTTGTTGTCCGAGCCTCCGGCGTCGAACAGGACCTGGCCGTCGGCGTTGACGACCTTTTGCACCAGGTGCGGCCGGTGGTAGACGCCGGACGCGGCCAGGGTGGCGTACGCCGACGCCATGTCGATCGGCCGGGTTTGGTACTGCCCCAACACGATTCCGTTGTTGGGTGGCCCGCCCTTGCCGTCCTCGGACAGCGTGTGCTCGACGCCGGGGAAGCTCTTCGCGATGCCGGCCTGATGCGCGGCGTCCGCGACGGCCTGCGGCCCGTTTTTGAGTTTGAGCATCAGCCGGTAGTAGGCGGTGTTCAGCGAGAGCTTGAGCGCCTCGGCGATGTTGCAGGTTCCGCAGCTCTCGCCGTCGACGTTGGTGATCTTGATTCCGTCGACCGTCAGCGGCGAGCTGTCTACCTGGTAGCCCAGCCCGATGCCCTGCTGCAGCGCGGCGACAAGGGCGAACACTTTGAACGACGATCCGGTCTGCAGGCCGGCCTGGGCGAAGTCGAAACCGTTGGCATCGGAGCCGCCGTAGTAGGCGCGGATCGCGCCGTTGTGCGGGTCGATGGACACCGCGGCCGAGCGCATGTCGGGGTCCTGGCCGTCGAGGTACTTCGATATCGCCTTCTCCGCCGCCTGCTGGGCCTTCGGATCGATGGTGGTGGTGACCTGCAGCCCCTGGGTGTTCAGGGTCTGCTCGTCGATGTTGAACAGCTCCATCAGCTCCTTGGTCACCTGACGCTCGATCAGGCCGTTGGGGCCGGTGGTCTGGTTCTGCGCGCGGGCCTGATCCGGCGGCACGGTCGGCGGAAACACCTGCGCCGCACGGTCACTGGGCGACAGCGCCTTGGTTTCCACCATGCCGTCTAGCACCCAGTTCCAGCGGGCCGCCGCGCCCTTGGGATCGACGGCCGGGTCCAAAGTGGACGGTCGCCGGATCAGCGCCGCCAGGAGCGCGGCCTCGGAGACGGTGAGCTGCTCGACGGGCTTGTTGAAGTAGGCCTTGGCGGCGGCCGATATGCCGTAGGCGCCGCGGCCGAAGTAGATGATGTTCAGGTAAGCCTGCAGCACATCGTCTTTGGACCACTCCCCCGACATCTTGGTGGCGATGACCAACTCCTTGGCCTTGCGCAGCAGCCCACTGAACCCGTGTTGCGCGGAGCCGACGAGGGCGTTCTTCACGTACTGCTGGGTGATCGTCGACCCGCCCTGCAGGTCGCCGCCGCCGAAGAGGTTGTTGTTGACCGCCCGCGCGAATCCGCTGAACGAGAAGCCCGGGTTGGAATAGAAGTTGCGGTCCTCCGCGGCGATCACGGCCTGGCGCACGTGCACGGGCACCTGGTTGATGTTGACGTCGACCCGATTGCCTTCCGGGGGAATGATTTTGGCGATCTCCGAGCCGTCGCTGGCCAGGATCGTCGAGACCTGGTTGGTGCGGATGTTGCCCGGTTTGGGAATGTCGACGATGAAGTACGCCATGGTGAACGTCACGATCGGCAACAGCACCAGCACCGCCGCGGTGAGGTAGGCCGCCCGTCGCACCCAGCGCCAATTGATCTGGTCGATCCAGCTCCAGTCCAGCCTCGGCCCGGGTGCCCGAGGGCCGGGCCCGATCGGCTCGTCGGGTCCGCCCGGCCGTCGCGGCGGGGGTGGCGGCCCGGCCGGCGGCCGTGGCCCGGACGCCGGGCGTTCACGCCGCGGACGGGTATCGAGCGCGGCCTTGACCTCGTCGATCGCGTCTGGCTGCAGGGGTTTCGAGGCGGGGGCGTCCAGCGCGGCCTTCACCTCTTCGAGGGGGTCACGCCGCCGGAACGGCCGGTCGTCGGCGACGGGCGGCAGGATCGTCGTCATCCGGTCGTCGGGCGGAAGCGGACGACGCGGGCGCGGCCCCGGACGCGCGCCGTCGCCCGGCCGGTCGGGGTGGTCCGGCGGGTCGGTGCTTGCATGCTTGCCCACGCGCTCAGTCGCTGGCCCGCCCGGGTCGTTGGACGACTGGTCGTGGCGCCCTTCGTTATTCAATGGCCGTGCGGGCGCCGTCGCGCGCAGTCCGGGTGCCGCGCGTCCCCTTTGGCGGGCGTGCCGCGCCGAGCACATACGACTTGACCAGGTGGTTCCAGCTGCAGGTGCGGCACACCTCCACCACGTGGACCGCGAACTCCTCGTAGCGCGTGGCCAACATGACCAACTCTTCGGCGGTGCGCGCCGAGCCCGACACCGCGCCCAGGTGCTCGCCGAACACCCACGACACCAGGGTGAGTTGTTCCTTGCGGCAGATCGGGCACATCACCTGGCTGGGTTTCCCGTGAAACTTCGCGGCGCGCAGCAGATAGGGGTTGGCGTCACACACCTCCGACACACCGGTGCGGCCCGAGTACACCTCGGCCAGCACCGCGCGCCGCCGAAGCGCGTACTCCACCACCTGTCGCTGCAGTCGCACGCAGACCAGAGTACGTCGCCATCCCGGCCGCCGATATGCAACCGAGGCGGTCGCGCTGGCCGAGCCGCCGTAATCGCTCGTCACATTCGGTGCCGAACTCGATTCGGGCTCCTACGATCATGGCCGTGGCGAAATGGCTCGGGGCACCCCTCGGCGGGACGACGTCGGCGACCCGCGCCAAGGACAGCGACCGGCAGGACACCTGCGCGATCCTCGACAACGCCCTGAGCGACGGCGAGCTGTCCGGCGAAGAGCACCGGGAGCGGGTCAGCGCCGCGACCAACGCCGTCACGCTGGGTGAGCTGCGGGCGCTGGTGGCCGACCTGCAGGTCGACAGCGCGCCGGTGCAGCTCCGTGTTCCCAAGTCGCCGCCGAAATTCGGCGGGTGGGGCATCCTGGCCGCCGCGTTCATCGTGTCGGTGCTGCTGGGCGTCGGCATCGGATGGGGCCTGTACGGCAGCACCGGCTCGCCGCTGGACGTCGGCAAGGGCCGCGAGGATCCGGGAGCCAAGCCCGACGGAATCGGCGCGGTGGTGCTGACCGCTCCCACGCAGCTGCATTCGCTGGGCGGGCTGACCGGCCTGATGGAGCAAACCCGCAAGAGGTTCGGGGACACCATCGGTTTCCGGATGGTGGTCTACCCGACGTACGCGATACTCGATCGCCCCGACCCCTCCGACAGCCGCCGGATGCTGTCCTACGACTACCGCGGCGGCTGGAGCGACCCGACCAGCTCCGCCAAGAGCTCCGCCGACGGCGCCGTCGCCGTCGACCTGAGCAAGTTCGACATCGCGGCGGCCGTCGGAGTCATGCGCGGCGCCCCGCAGACCCTGCACATGAAGCAGTCCGACGTCCAGACCATGTACCTGATCATCGAGCCCGGCACCGACCCCACGGCGCCCGGGGCGCTGTCGCTGTCGCTGTATGTCTCGTCCGATTACGGCGGGGGCTCCATCGTCTTCGCCGGCGACGGAACGCCCAAGCGGCTGAATTTGCCCACGTAGCGGCCCAATGCCGCACCAACATCGGGTGGTGTTGAGGCAAATATATCGAGACGATACGATGACGCGAGGCGTCGGACCGTCGTAACCAGCAAAGCAAGGGAGGTGAGTCGATGCTGGAGCTCGCCATCCTGGGTCTCCTGATCGAGTCGCCCATGCACGGTTACGAGTTGCGGAAACGGCTGACCGGCCTACTCGGTGCGTTCCGTGCGTTCTCGTACGGTTCGCTGTACCCGGCGCTGCGGCGCATGCAGGCCGACGGGTTGATCGCCGAGGACGCCGCCCCGGCCGGCACGCCGGTCCGGCGGGCACGGCGGGTCTACCAACTGACCGACGCTGGGCGTCGGCGCTTCAGCGAGTTGGTGGCCGACACCGGCCCGCACAACTACACCGACGACGGCTTCGGGGTGCACCTGGCGTTCTTCAATCGCACCCCGGCAGAGGCGCGGATGCGCATTCTGGAAGGCCGCCGCCGGCAGGTTGAGGAACGCCGAGAAGGTCTGCGCGAGGCCGTGGCGCGGGCCAGCAGCTCGTTCGATCGCTACACCCGCCAGCTTCATCAACTCGGGCTCGAGTCCAGCGAGCGCGAGGTCAAGTGGCTCAACGAGCTGATCGCCGCGGAGCGGGCCATGCCCGGCCTGTCCGAGCAGATGTAACCCCTTGCACGAATCCGCACGAAACCAACAAGTCACCGAGCATCCGAGGCAAACGTAATGAGGTTAGGAGAACGCCCTATGAGTGAGCACCAGCCCGTAGGGGCGCCGGAGGCGCACACCGAGGTACGAGTCGCCATTGTCGGCGTCGGAAACTGCGCGTCCTCACTGGTCCAGGGCGTCGAGTACTACCAGAACGCCGACGAGACAGCGTCGGTGCCGGGCCTCATGCACGTGCGGTTCGGTCCCTACCACGTGCGCGACGTCAAGTTCGTCGCGGCATTCGACGTGGACGCCAAGAAGGTGGGCTTCGACCTGTCCGAGGCGATCTTCGCGTCGGAGAACAACACGATCAAGATCGCCGACGTACCGCCGACCAACGTCACGGTGCAGCGCGGCCCGACGCTCGACGGGATCGGCAAGTACTACGCCGACACCATCGAGGTCTCCGACGCCGAGGCGGTCGACGTGGTCAAGGTTCTCAAGGAGAACAACGTCGACGTGCTGGTGTCCTACCTGCCGGTCGGCTCCGAGGACGCCGACAAGTTCTACGCCCAGTGCGCCATCGACGCCGGCGCGGCGTTCGTCAACGCGCTGCCGGTGTTCATCGCCTCGGACCCGGTGTGGGCCAAGAAGTTCGCCGACGCCGGCGTCCCGATCGTCGGCGACGACATCAAGAGCCAGATCGGCGCGACCATCACCCACCGCGTGATGGCCAAGCTGTTCGAGGACCGCGGCGTGCAGCTGGACCGCACCATGCAGCTCAACGTCGGCGGCAACATGGACTTCCTCAACATGCTTGAGCGCGAGCGGCTGGAGTCGAAGAAGATCTCCAAGACCCAGGCCGTCACCAGCAACCTGCAGCGTGAGTTCAAGACCAAGGACGTGCACATCGGCCCGTCCGACCACGTCGGCTGGCTCGATGACCGCAAGTGGGCCTACGTGCGGCTGGAGGGCCGCGCCTTCGGCGATGTGCCGCTGAACCTGGAGTACAAGCTCGAGGTGTGGGACTCGCCGAACTCGGCGGGCGTGATCATCGACGCGGTGCGGGCGGCCAAGATCGCCAAGGACCGCGGCATCGGCGGACCGGTGATCCCGGCCTCGGCGTACCTGATGAAGAGCCCGCCGCGGCAGCTGCCCGACGACGTCGCGCGCGCCCAGCTCGAGGAGTTCATCGTCGGCTAGGGCCGGCTGCCTCTCGCGGCGGATTCGTCGACACGGCGCTGGGCGGGTGCTTAGCATCATCTCTCGATGAGAGTTCAGCCCGCCGCGTTCCTGCGCACGACGCTTCCGCTCGACCTGTCCCGGCTGTCGGAGCTGGACGGTGGCCGCTACCACTCGATCTGGCTGCCGGATCACATGGTCAGCTTCTGGCCCGACGCGCTCTGGACTCCCGAGTTCACCGACCTCGCCGCCGCGTCGCCGTCGCCGCACCGCCACCTGGACGGGCTAGCTGTGGCGGCGGCGGCCGCGGTCCTGACCGAAAACGTGCCGCTGGTCAGCGCCGTCGTCGACACCGTGCGCCGCCATCCCGCCATGCTGGCGCAGACGGCGCTCACCATCGACCATCTCGCCAAGGGCCGTTTCGTCCTCGGCCTGGGCAGCGGCGAGAGCGAGAACACGCTGCCCTACGGCTTCGACTTCTCCCGGCCGGTGAGCCGCTTCGAGGAGGCGCTGACGGTGATCCGCCTGCTCTGGGACAGCGACGGTCCCGTCGATTTCGACGGGCGGTTCTACTCGCTGCGGCACGCCCGATTGGACACCGAACCGTACGGCGGTGAGCCGCCGCGGATCTGGATCGGCGCCAGCGGCCCGCGGATGCTCAACATCGCGGGACGCCACGCCGACGGGTGGTGGCCGGCGGGCGCCTGGACCCCGGAGCACTACGCCGACATGCTGACCGCGGTCAGGGCATCCGCCGAACGCGCCGGCCGCGATCCGACGGCGATCACGCCGTGCTTCATCCAGGTGTGCCTGATCGGCGAGGACGAGGACGCCCTGGCCGAGATCCTGCAGGCGCCCCTCGTCAAGGCGTTCCTGCTGCAGGTATCGGCAGAAACGTTGCGCGGCTTCGGGTTTGAGCACCCGATGGGCGAGGGCTGGCGCGGATTCCAGGACATCGACCCGGCGCTGCTCACCCGCGAACGCATCATCGCGTTCCTGCGGCGCGTCCGGCCGGAAATGCTGCTCGCCGTCGTGCCGCACGGCACGCCGCGACAGGTTGCCAAGATCATCAAGACGTATGTGGACGCGGGCCTGCGGGTGCCCAAAATCCTCGACTACGGCGCCATGGCGGGCCGCAAGCACGCCGAGTCCTCGGCCACCAACGTTCGCGCGGCCGAGGACCAACTGCTGGCGCTGTGCGGGGACCCGTCGTGAGCGAACACCTGGACGCCGCCGAGCTGCTGGGCGCCGCGGAGGCCGAAACCGGGTTGCGCGACTACGGCGACCCCACCTTGCCCGAGCGCTTCGCCGTCGCCGTCGACCACCTGAACGGCCTCGGCTTGGATGCCGACGGTAGGCGGCAAGCGGCGCAGGTGTGCCGGTGGCTGCTCACATCGCGTCTCGAGTTCATCGAGGACCGCAGCCGGTACCCGATCGGCGACGAGGTGATCCAGGCCCCGATGTTCGTCACCGGCGAACCACGTTCGGGCACAACGCTCGTGCACGCGCTGATGTCCGTCGATCCGCACGCGCGGGCGCTGCGGTTCTGGGAGGTGATGTATCCCTCGCCGCCGCCGGGCATCGCCGCCGCCGACGACGACCGGCGCGACCGGGCCGACGCGGACTGGCGCGAGATCAACGCCAAGATGCCCAAATGGCTGCACAGCCACCCCTACAACGACATGCTCGGCGACGGCCTGCCCGAGGACGAACGCACCTGGGCCTTCGATTTCCGGGTCATGACGCCGACGGCGTGGTGGCGGGTGCCGATGCAGTCGCTGGTCGGCGGCCTGCCCACCGACCCGGCCGCACAGTACCGGTTGCACAAGGCGATGCTGCAACAGCTGCAGTACAACCGGCCGCGAAAGTACTGGGTCCTGAAGGGTTTTCACGGTTTCCGGCTCAAGGAGCTGTTCGAGACCTACCCCGACGCGTTCATGGTCTGGTTGCACCGGGACCCGGTACAGGTCGCAGCGTCGCGCACCATGATGATGGCCGACATCGCCGACGGCATGATCGGTCCCGTCGATCTGCACGCCGAGGCCAAGAAGCATCTCGAGATGACCCGCGCCAGCATCGCCAACACGATGAGCAATCCGCTGGTCGACGATCCGCGCATCCTGCACGTCCGCTACGCCGACTTCATCGCCGATCCGGTCGCCACGGTGCGGCGCTACTACGCGTTTTGTGGGCGGGAGCTGACGGCCGAAGCCGAGTCGGCGATGCGCGCCTACCTGGCCGACAACCGCCCGGACCGATACGGCAAGTTCACCTACTCCACCCGGCTGCTCGTCGACATCGGCGAAGACCTCGACGCGCTGCACGCCGAATTCCAGCCGTTCCGTGAACGATTCGGCGTCGAGATCGAGAAGCGGGCCTGACGTGACGGCGGTCGACCAACGCCTGTCCGTGCACAGCGTCACCTTTCACGGCGCGTCACTGGCCGAGCTGCAGCAATACTGGGCCGCGCTCGGGGTGTCCCGGCTGAGCATCCTGGACAGCCAGCTGCTCGATCCCGAATTTCCAACGCTGTTGCGGCGCAACGACTACACGGTCGAAGCCGTGTACCACCTCTTCGCGGGCGGCTCGCTGTCCGCCGACCCGCGCGCTGCGCGGGACGCGCTGTGCGCGGTGATCGACGCCGCGGCCGGGGTCGACGCGCGTACCGTCTACCTGCTCACCGGTGGTCGCGGCGCCCTCACCTGGAAACAGGCCGCCGACCGGTTCTGCGCGATGGTCGGCCCCTGCGTGCAGCGCGCCAACCGCGCCGGGGTCGCGCTGGCTATCGAGAACGCCTCCAGCCTGTACGCCGACATCCATCTCGCCCACACGCTGCGCGACACCATCACGCTTGCCGAGATGGGCGGGCTTTCCATCTGCATCGACCTGTTTCACTGCTGGGCGGAGGGCGATTTCGAGGCCACCGTGGCACGCGCCCTGCCGCGGACCGCGCTCGTCCAGCTCAGCGACTACGTGCTGGGCGACCGCGCGCTGCCGGCCCGGGCGGTCCCCGGCGACGGCACGATCCCGATCGAGCCGTTCGTGGCCCAGGCCCTCAAAGCTGGCTACGCGCACGGCTTCGACCTGGAGCTCATCGGCCCCCGGATCGAGAACGAGGGTCGGCTCGAATCCGCCCGGCGCGCATGCGATTTCGTGACCGCGATGCTCGACCGGCTGGGAGCGTGACGATGGCATTCGGCGACGGGCCCGACGACGCGGAACTGCGGTCCGCGTGGACCGCGTTCTGCGAACGGCTGCAACGCGCCGGCGAGCAGGCCTTCAAGGACGCCAACGCCACCTCGGGCGCGCAGCGCGCCGACGCCTTCCGCTTTCTCACCCAAAACCTGGGCCAGGCCTTCGATTTGGCGCTCGAGACCCGCGACACCCGCTACCCGGTGCTGCACACGTTCTGCGGCCCCACCCGCAAACTCGGCGGCGACTGCGCCGACTTCACCTACCAGCAGGCGTGGATCGACGGGCGCTCGACCTACCGGCTCACCGGCAGCCGGGGCACCTCACGGTTTTTCAACGTGACCGTCCAGGGCCCGCGCCGTCCCGGGCCGGGCGTGCTGCACGAACCGTTCGGTGACACACCGGAGGCCAACCTGCACGGCCATCAACTCGTCGTCGGCGGCGACGGGCAATTCGAGCTCTACATCGGCGGGCCCGAACGCGGCCCGAACTGGTTGCCCACCACCCCGGGCTCGCGCAAGGTGTTCATCCGCCAGGGGTTCGACCGATGGGACGAGACGCCGGCGCGGATGCGGATCGAGCGGACCGACATGGCCTCCCCCAAGCCGCCGCCGACGCCCGCCGCGATGGTCGACGCGATGGGCTGGGCCGGCGACTTCGTCACCGGCCTGATGTCCGACTGGCCGGAGTTCCCCTTCACCCACGGCGGCGTCGACGCCGAGCACCCCAACACCTTCCCCCGGGTGGACGCCACCGACGCGGACGCCAAGCGCGGCCGCGCCGCCGCCAACATGTACTGGGAGCTCGGACCCGACGAGGCGCTGATCGTCGAATTCGACGCCCACGACGGGCTGTGGATGCTGACCAACATGGGCGTCTTCTTCAACAGCATGGACTACCTGTACCGCCCGGTGAGCTACACGCCGAGTCGCACGAAAACCGACCGCGACGGCCGGGTGCGTCTGGTCATGGCGCACCGCGATCCGGGCGTGCACAACTGGCTGGACACCCAGGGCTTCGAGCGCGGCAACCTCACCTACCGGCACATGCTGGAGGGCCAGCCCGCCGTGCTGAGCACCCGGACCATCAAGTACGACGAGCTGCTGCGCATCCTTCCCGCGGACACCGCCAGGGTGACCGCGGCGGAACGCACCGCGGCGATGTGGGAGCGGTTCCGCGCGATTCGCCGGCGCTACGTCCTCTGAAGCGTGTCCTCTAGTGTCTGTAGATCGTGACCGAGATCTCCGAGGACGAACTGGCGGGGCTGTCCGAGTTCTCGCTGCTGCCCGAGAACGCCGAGCAGGCGGGTGTTTCGGGCCCGTTGCCGGCAGTCGAGCGCGTCGACGCGGGCGCCGTCAGCGCCCTGCGCTGGGGCGCCACCGCACCGCGGGTGGTCTTCCTGCACGGCGGCGGGCAGAACGCGCACACCTGGGACACCGTCGTCGTCGGCATCGGCCAGCCCGCGCTGGCGGTCGACCTGCCCGGCCATGGGCATTCCGCCTGGCGTGAGGACGGCGACTACTCACCGCGGCACAACGCCGACGCCCTGGCGCCGGTGCTGCGCGAGCACGCGCCATCGGCCGAACTCGTGGTCGGCATGTCGCTGGGCGGGCTGACCGCGATACGGCTCGCCGCGATCGCCCCCGAGCTGGTGCCCGAGCTGGTCCTCATCGACGTCACCCCGTCCGCGCTGCAGCGGCACTCGGAGCTGACCAAGGAGCAGCAGGGCACGGTGTCGCTGATGCACGGGGAGCGCGAGTTCCCCAGCTTCCAGGCCATGCTGGACCTCACGATCGCCGCGGCCCCGCACCGCGAGGTGAAGGCCCTGCGCCGCGGCGTCTTCCACAATTCCCGCCGGCTCGACAACGGCAAGTGGATGTGGCGCTACGACGCCATCCGCACCTTTCCGGACTTCGCCGGCCTGTGGGAGGACGTCGACGCGCTGTCGGCGCCCATCACGCTGGTGCGCGGCGGTTCGTCGGGCTTCGTCACCGACGAGGATGCCGACGAACTCGCCAGGCGCGCAACGAATTTCCGCACCGCGCACATCGTCGAAAATTCCGGCCACTCCGTCCAAAGCGATCAGCCCCGCGCGCTGATCAACATCCTGCGCGGGGTGCTCGACGGGCGCTGAGCCTACGGTGGTCCTATGACTGTGCAACGGCCCATTCGAATCGGTGTGCAGCTGCAGCCGCAGCACGCGCCGTATTACCGCAACATCCGCGACGCGGTTCGCCGTTGCGAAGACATCGGCGTCGACATCGCATTCACCTGGGATCACTTCTTTCCCCTCTATGGCGATCCCGACGGGCCGCACTTCGAATGCTGGACGGTCCTGGCGGCGTGGGCCGAGCAGACGTCGCGCATCGAGATCGGCGCGTTGGTGACGTGCAACTCCTACCGCAATCCCGAGCTGCTGGCCGACATGGCCCGCACCGTCGACCACATTTCCGACGGCCGGCTGATCCTCGGCATCGGATCGGGCTGGAAGAAAAAGGACTACGACGAATACGGCTACGAGTTCGGCACCGCGGGCAGCCGTCTCGACGACCTGGCGGCCGCGTTCCCCCGGATCAAGTCGCGGCTGGCCAAGCTCAACCCGCCACCGACCCGCGACATCCCGGTGCTGATCGGCGGCAAGGGCCCACGCAAGACCCTGCGGCTGGTCGCCGAGTACGGCGACATCTGGCACGGCTTCACCACCGTCGACACCTACCCGGCCGCGGCAGCCGTGCTGGAGGAGCATTGCGCGGCCGTCGGACGCGACCCGGCCGCCATCGAACGGTCGGCCGGCGTGGAGGACAACAGCGGTGTCCGCCGCGGCGAGGGCCTCGACGGGCTGATCGCCAACGCCGAGGGCCTCACCGCCCTGGGCGTGACGCTGCTGACGGTCGGCGTCAACGGCCCGGACTACGACCTGAGTGCCGCCGAGGCGCTGTGCCGGTGGCGCGACCGGCGCTAGTCGGTTTCGCCGGCAATTCATCGGCGAAACATCGCAACGCGGGCGCCAAGTCGTGAGAAACTTCCTCCGCTGATTGCCTCGTGGGAAAAGAGACCGATGCCGAAGAAATACGGGGTCAAAGAAAAAGATCAGGTTGTCAACCACATCCTCAACCTGATATTGACCGGGAAGCTGCGCAGCGGTGACCGCGTCGACCGCAACGAGATCGCGGTGGGCCTGGGAGTGAGTCGCGTCCCCATTCAAGAGGCGCTCGTGCAACTCGAACACGACGGCATCGTTTCCACCCGCTATCACCGGGGCGCGTTCGTCGAGCGGTTCGACGAGGCCACCGTCCTCGAGCACCACGAACTCGACGGCCTGCTGAACGGCATCGCGTCGGCGCGAGCGGCCACCAACCCGACGCCGCGGATCCTGGGCCAACTCGACGCGCTGCTGCGATCGCTGCGCACCGCAAAGGACGCGCGGGCCTTTTCCGAATTCGCCGCGGAATACCGGCGCACCATCAACGACGAGTACGCGGGCCCGCGGTTGCACGCCACCATCCGCGCCTCGCAAAACCTCATCCCGCGGGTGTTCTGGATGACCTACCAGGACAGCCGCGACGGCATGCTGCCGTTCTACGAGGACGAAACCTCCGCCATCCACCGGCGTGACTCGGAAGCCGCGCGGGCCGCGTGCGTCGGCCGTTCCTACTTGATGGCCCAGACCATGCTGTCCGAGCTGTTCCGGCGCAGGGTGTTCACCCCGGCCGAAACCGTTGTTCCGGGGCCTCTTCGGGCGCTGGCCGGCGCCGAATCGGCGGGCACCGAGCCGTCCATCACGCTCTGAACGCGCCCGCCGACTTTATGAATGACGGGCGAAGTTTCCTTTCCGACGTGACTTTGATGCGGGCTAAACAAAGTCGCCAATAGCCATCTTGTCCGCACCCGATATCCGGTTAGACTGCCAAACTATGGCGGACACATCCACCGCGCCCGAGGTGACGGAGCTTGCGGAAGGGTTGCACCGTGCGCTGTCCAAACTCATTTCCATCCTGCGCCGCGGGGACCCCAGTGGCGTGGTGGCCGGCGACCTGACGCTGGCGCAGCTCTCCATCCTGATCACGCTGCTCGAACAGGGACCCATCCGGATGACCGACCTGGCCGCACACGAGCGGGTGCGCACCCCCACCACGACCGTGGCGATCCGCCGGCTGGAGAAGATCGGGCTGGTGAAGCGATCCCGCGACCCGTCGGACCTGCGCGCCGTGCTGGTCGACATCACCCCGCGCGGGCGGGCCGTTCATGCCGAGTCCCTGGCCAACCGGCACGCCGCCCTGGCGGCGATGCTCAGCCAGCTCGACGAATCCGACCTGAACACCCTGGCGAAGGCGCTGGCGCCGCTGGAGCGGCTGGCCTTCGGCGAGGCGGTGCACGACGCGGAAGGCGAATCGTCGGCACGCAAGCGGGCGTGAAAAGGGCTGATTCCCAACATCATTGGCGATGCCCGTAAGCTGGCCGCATGCCAACTGCTCTGATCACCGGCGCCGGCGGCGGCATCGGTTCCGCCATCGCCGCCGCGCTGGCGCCCACGCACGCCCTGCTGCTGGCCGGTCGCCCGTCCGACCGGCTGGATGCCGTCGCGGCCCGGCTCGACGCCACAACGTTTCCGCTCGACCTGACCGATTCCGACGCCATCGGGTCCAGCTGCGAGGTCGTGGACGCGCTCGACGTGCTGGTGCACAACGCCGGCGTTTCCATCCCCGGCCACGTCGCCGAGTCCAGCGTCGAGGAGTGGCGCGCCACCTTCGCCGTGAATGTCTTTGGGGCCGTGGCTCTTACACTGGCGCTGCTGCCCGCGCTGCGCAGCGCCCGCGGTCAGGTCGTGTTCGTCAACTCCGGGTCGGGCCGCAAGGTGTCGTCGGGCATGGCGTCCTATTCGGCCAGCAAGTTCGCGCTGCGCGCGTTCGCCGACTCGCTACGCGACGACGAGCCGGAGCTGCGGGTGACGACGATATATCCGGGCCGCACCGACACCGGCATGCAGCGCGAACTCGTCGCGTTCGAAGGCGGCGAGTACGACCCCGCCGACTTCCTGCGGCCCGAGACCGTCGCGGCCGTGGTGGCCAACGTGGTCGCCGCCCCGCCCGACGGCCATGTCCACGAGGTGGTGATCCGGCCGGGCCGGCGATAGGCCTTGCTAGACGACGAGATTGACCAGCCGGCCGGGCACCACGATCACCTTGCGCGGGGTGGCACCCGCCAGGAAGGCCTGCACCTTTTCGTCGGCCAGCGCCGCGGCCTTCAGGATGTCCTCGCCGGCGTCGGGCGCCACCACCACCCGCCCCCGCACCTTGCCGTTGACCTGCACGGGATATTCGACGCTCTCCTCGACGAGATAGGCGGGGTCGGCCGCCGGAAACGGGCCGTGCGCCAGCGAGGTGGTGTGGCCCAGCCGCAGCCACAGTTCCTCGGCCATGTGCGGGGCCAGCGGCGCCAACATCAGCACCAGCGGCTCCACCGCCGCGCGCGGCGCCGCGTCGCGGTGCTCCTTGGTGAGGTGGTTGGTGTACTCGATCAGCTTGGCCGCCGCGGTGTTATTGCGCAGTGCCGCATAGTCTTCCGTCACCCCCGCGATGGTGCGGTGCAGGGCCCGCAGCGTCTCGGTGTCCAGCTCCCGCGGGCCGGCGTCGTCGACCACCCGGGTCTCGCCGGTGTCCTCGTCGACCACCAGCCGCCACACCCGCTGCAGGAAACGGTGGGCACCGACGACGTCCTTGGTGGCCCACGGCCGCGACGCCTCCAGCGGCCCCATCGACATCTCGTACACCCGCAGGGTGTCCGCGCCGTACTCGTCGCAGATCTCGTCGGGCGATATCGAGTTCTTCAGGCTCTTACCGATTTTCCCGAATTCCTGAAAAACTTCGATTTCGCCGTCGGGCCCCGAATAGACAAAGCGGCCGTCGCGCTCGATCACCTGCTCCGCCGGCACATACGACCCGCGAGCGTCGGTGTAGGCGAACGCCTGGATGTAGCCCTGGTTGATCAGCCGGCGGTAGGGCTCCCGGGAGCTGACCTGACCCAGGTCGTAGAGCACCTTGTGCCAGAACCGGCAATACATCAGGTGCAGCACCGCGTGTTCGGCGCCGCCGACGTACAGGTCGACGCCGCCCGGGTCGTCGGGGCCGTGTTCGGCCGGCCGCGGCCCCATCCAGTACGCCTCGTTTTCCCTGGCGCAGAACCGTTCCGGGTTGTGCGGGTCGGTGTACCGCAGCTCATACCAGGAGCTGGCCGCCCACTGCGGCATCACGTTGGTGTCGCGGGTATAGGGCTTCAGGCCGTCGCCGAGGTCCAGCTCGACGTGCACCCAATCGGTGGCCTTGGCCAGCGGCGGCGACGGCTCGCTGTCGGCGTCGTCGGGGTCGAACGACACCGGCGAGTAGTCGGGCACGTCGGGCAGCTCGACCGGCAGCGCGGCCTCGTCGAGCGGATGCGGGCGTCCGTCGCTGTCGTAGACGATCGGGAACGGCTCACCCCAGTACCGTTGTCGCGCGAAAAGCCAGTCGTGCAACTTGAATTCGATGCGCGCCCGGCCGCGGCCGTCGGCCTCCAGCCGCGCGATGATGGCCTCCTTCGCCGCCGCCACGCCCATTCCGTCGAGGTAGCCGGAGTTCACCAGCACGCCGTCGCCGGTGTAGGCCTCCTCCGAAATGTCGCCGCCGGCAATGACTTCCACGATCGGCAGGTGTAGCTCGCGGGCGAATTCCCAGTCGCGCTGGTCGTGGCCGGGGACCGCCATGATGGCCCCGGTGCCGTATCCGGCCAGCACGTAGTCGGCGACGAAGATCGGCACGGGTTTTCCGTTGGCCGGGTTGGTGGCGTAGCTGCCCAGGAAGACGCCGGTCTTGTCCTTGCTCTCCTGGCGCTCGAGGTCCGACTTCGCCGCGATGGCGCGGCGGTACGCGGCGACGGCCTCGGCCGGGCCGGCGGCCCCGAACGTCCACGCCGGGTCCACCCCGTCGGGCCAGGCGGGCGCGACCAGCTCGTCGACCAGGTCGTGTTCCGGGGCCAGCACCAGGTAGGTGGCGCCGAACAGGGTGTCGGGCCGCGTGGTGAACACCTCGATGTCGGTGACCTCGCCGTTGGTCTTGGTCGCGGAGAACAGCGCCTGGGCGCCGCGGGAGCGGCCGATCCAGTTGCGCTGCATCGTCTTGATCTTTTCCGGCCAGTCCAGTAGGTCGAGATCGTCGAGCAGCCGGTCGGCGTAGGCGGTGATGCGCATCATCCACTGCCGCAAGCGTTTCCGGAACACCGGAAAGTTGCCCCGGTCGCTGCGGCCCTCGGCGGTGACCTCCTCGTTGGCCAGCACGGTGCCCAGGCCCGGGCACCAATTGACCATCGCGTCGGACCGGTAGACCAGCCGGTGGCCGTCGATCACGTCGGCCCGCTCCCCCGCCGACAGCGCTGTCCAGTCCCGGCCGTCTTCGAGACGGCGTGCGCCGGAATCGAATTCGGCGATCAGCTCGGCGATCGGACGCGCCTTGCCGGCCGCGGTGTCGAACCACGCGTTGTAGATCTGCAGGAAGATCCACTGGGTCCACTTGTAGAAGTCGACGTCGGTGGTCGCAAAGCTTCGCCGGCTGTCGTGGCCGAGGCCCAGCCGGCCGAGCTGACGCCGGAAGTTCACCACGTTGGCCTCGGTCCTGGCGCGCGGGTGGGTGCCGGTTTGCACGGCGTACTGCTCGGCGGGCAGCCCGAAGGCGTCAAACCCCAACGCGTGCAGCACATTATGGCCGGTCATGCGGAAGTAGCGGGCGTAGACGTCGGTGGCGATGTAGCCCAGCGGGTGTCCGACGTGCAGTCCCTCGCCGGAGGGATAGGGAAACATGTCCTGCACGAACAGCTTGTCGTCGGGCACCGGGGACCCGTCGGCGGGGGCCAGCGAGCCGACCGGGTTGGGCACGTTGAACGTCCCCAGCCGCGCCCAGTTGTCCTGCCAGGTGCCTTCGATACGGTTCGCCAGCTCCGCGGTGTAGCGGTGTGGCGGCGCATCGGAGTCCGTCGGGGCACCGGCCGGGTTGCTGCCGGCCGCCGCGATCGGGGATTCGGTCACCTGAACAGGGTATAAGGGCGGGCGTCCCGCCCCCGCCGGCCACAGGTTGATCTCGGTTGCGTTGCGCACCGGTCAGAGGTTCATCCCAGGTGTGTTTCGGGCCTATTCACCGCGTTTGACCACTGGTTACAGTCAGCCTCTGTACTAACGCCTGAGTCGTTGGGAAGGACCTGGGAAGGACCGAGCCATGAGTCAGATCACCCCGAATTATCGGGTCTTAGGGGGTCTGGTCGCCGGCCTGATCGGCGTCGCGGTTTTTTCGGGCGCCCAGGCCTCGGCGGAACCCTTGGTCCCGGCGCCCCCACCCGCGCCCGCCGGTCCGGGTGTCGCCGCGCCGGCGCCCCAGAACGTCATCAGTCCCGGAGCGCTCAACGGGAACCGATTCACCGCCTCCCCGCCGTCGGCCAGCCCGGCGCCGACGGTGACCCCGGCGGGCTCCGGCACGATCCGCGAGTACCTGCAGGCAAAGGGCGTCAGGTTCGAGCCGCAAAAACCGCAGGGGTTCAAGGCGCTCGACATCACGCTGCCGGTGCCGCCGCGCTGGACGCAGGTGCCCGATCCCAATGTGCCCGACGCGTTCGCGGTGATCGCGGACCGGCAGGGCAACAGCGTTTACACATCGAACGCGCAGGTCGTGGTGTACAAGCTGGTGGGTGACTTCGATCCCAGGGACGCGATCACGCACGGCTACGTCGACAGCCAGAAACTGCTCGCCTGGCAGACCACCAACGCCTCGATGGCCGATTTCGGCGGCTTCCCGTCCTCGGTCATGGAGGGCACGTACCGTGACGGCGACATGCTGCTGAACACCTCGCGGCGCAACGTCATCGCCACGTCCGGCCACGACCGGTACCTGGTGTCGCTGTCGGTGACCACCGACCGCTCGCAGGCGGTCGCCGACGCCCCGGCCACCGACGCCATCATCAACGGGTTCCGGGTGACCGCGCCCGGGGCCGCGACGGCCGCGCCCGCACCGGCCCCGGTCAGCCCCCCGGCCGGGGTTCCGGCGCAGGCGCCGCAACACTCCCCCGTCGGGCTACCCGGGCAGACCCCCACCGGGGCGGCACCCGTCGGGCTTCCCGGGCAGGCGGCCGGTACCGCTCCCCTCGGGCTGCCCGGACAGGCGGCGGGGCAACCGCCCGCGGCGCAGCCGAGGCCAAACCTGTTGACCCTGGTGCCCGGGCTGCCGCCGCTGCCGAACTTCAGCTTCCTGCAGCGCTGATTCAGCGCCGACGCGCGCCCTGTGGAACCCGGCGCGCGGGTCGACGGCGGGACTCGTATTGTGATGCCCATGTTGATCGCGGGCGTGGTGTGCGTGTGCGCGGCGGTGGCCTCCGCCGGGTTCGGGACCTGGTCGCTGTCGCAAAGCGCCGTCGGCACCACACAGCTGGCGCTGCGCGCGTTGGCGCCGACACAGTTGGCCGCCGCGATAATGCTGGCCGCCGGCGGCGCGGTGGCGCTGGCCGCGTCCCCGCAAACCGCGCTGGTGGTGTTGATCGTCTGTGTCGCAGGCGCTTTCGGCACGCTTGCCGCCGGGTCGTTGCAGAGCGCGCGCTTCGCGCTGCGCCGGGAGGAAGCGGCCGCGTCCGGCTGCGCCGGCGACTGCGCCATGTGCACGCAGTCCTGCCACTGAGCGGCGCTAGTTGCGGCTGACGTCGATCGGGTGGGTCGCGAGCAGCGAAAGCGGCAGCGGCTGGCGGCGCAGCACCTGTCCCCACAGGTCGGCCCGGGGCCCGACCAGAACGTCGGATGGCAAGGCGGACAACACAATCCAGTCGTCGCGCTCGATCTCGCCCTCGAGCTGACCGATGGTCCAGCCCGAGTATCCGGCGAAGATCCGCACTCCCTCCACCACGGGCGCGATCAGGTCGGGCTCGGCGTCCAGGTCGACCATCACCATCCGGCCGGCCACATGCCGCAGGCCCGGCACGCCGTCCGGGTCGGCGCCCACTCGCAACGCCGCCAAACACAGTGCCGCGTCACGCTTGACGGGCCCGCCGATGAACATCGTCTTCGGCTTGGCGGCGAGTTTGGCCCACTGCGGCAACACGTTGTAGACCGCGGTCTCGCTGGACCGGTTGAGCACCACACCCAGTGTGCCGCCGTCGTTGTGCTCGACGATGTAGATCACGCTGCGCCGAAACGTCGGTTCGAGCAGGTCGGTGTTGGCGAGCAGCAACGTACCCGCGCGCACCCGCTGCGCGGCGGGAGCGACATGGTCCTCTGGATCTTCGGGCGGCACAGCACCATCATCGCATTCCCGCGGCATCGTCCGGTGGAAACGGGCCCGCCCCAGTCGCATTTGTAATGTTATTAGAGCGGCGTCGAGTTCGACGGCCCCCTGCCAGCCCCGATCGTGGAAGTCGGTTCTGTGTCTCAAACCCGGATGCGCACGCGAGCACGCGTCGAACTCTGGCGGTCGGTGCGCGGCCTGCCGGATTTCTGGCGATTGCTGCAGCTGCGCATGGCGAGCCAGTTCGGTGACGGCCTCTTCCAGGCGGGGATGGCGGGGGCGCTGCTGTTCAACCCCGATCGGGCCGCCGACCCGATGGCGATCGCGCGGGCGTTCGCGGTGCTGTTTCTGCCCTACTCGCTGCTGGGGCCGTTCGCCGGGGCGCTGATGGACCGGTGGGATCGCCGGCTGGTCCTCGTCGGCGCCAACATCGGCCGGCTGATGTTGATCGCGGTGATCGGCACGATCCTGGCGGTTCGCGCCGGCGAAATGCCGCTGCTCGTTGCGGCGCTGGTCGCCAACGGCCTGGGCCGGTTCGTGGCATCGGGGCTGTCGGCGTCGCTGCCGCATGTGGTTCCGCGTGAACAGGTGGTGACCATGAACTCGGTGGCCACCGCGGCGGGCGCGATCGCGGCCTTCCTCGGTGCCAACTTCATGCTGGTGCCCCGCTATATCGTCGGCGCCGGCGATCGGGGAGCGTCGGTCGTCATTTTCCTGGACGCGATCCCGGTGGCGACCGCGTTGCTGCTGTCGTGGCGGTTCGCCCCCCGGGTGCTCGGCCCGGACGACACCAAGCGTGCGATCCACGGATCGGCCGTCTACGCGGTGGTCACCGGCTGGCTGCACGGCGCGCGCACGGTCGTGAGCTACCCGACGGTGGCCGCCACCCTGTCCGGCCTGGCCGCGCACCGGATGGTGGTCGGCATCAACTCGCTGGTGTTGCTGCTGCTGGCGCATCACACGAAGGACCCGGCGGTCGGCGGGTTGGGCATCGCGCTGGTGTTCTTCGCCGCCTCGGGCCTCGGGTCCTTCCTGGCCACGGTGCTGACCCCGCCCACGGTGCGACGGTGGGGGCGCTACGCGGCGGCGAACGGCGCGCTGACGGCGGCCGCGCTGATCGAGTTCGCCGGGGCAGGGCTGTGGCTGCCCGTGATGGTGGCGTGCAGCTTCCTGCTCGGCGTGACCGGCCAGATGATCAAGCTGTGCGCCGATTCGGCGATGCAGATCGACGTCGACGACGCGCTGCGCGGCCACGTGTTCGCAGTGCAGGATGCGCTGTTCTGGGTCGCGTTCATCGCCTCGACCACGCTGGCCGCGACCGTGATTCCGCAAGACGGGCATGCGCCCGGGTTCGTGCTGTTCGGGTCGGCGCTGTACCTGCTCGGGCTCGTCGTTCACGGCGTCGTCGGCCGTCGGAGCCAGCCGGTGGGCGGCCGTTAAGGTGGGGCGATGATGGCGGGACCCGGGCCGATCGTGGCCGACTTGCGCGCCGAAAGCGACGACCTCGACGCGTTGGTGGCGCCCCTTCCGGCCGAGCGCTGGGCGGAACCGACGCCGGCGCCGGGCTGGACCATCGCGCACCAGATCGCGCACCTGTTGTGGACCGACCGGGTCGCGCTGACCGCGGTCACCGACGAGGCCGCGTTCGCCGAGGTGCTGGCCGCCGCGGCGGCGGATCCCGTCGGCTTCGTCGACGCCGCCGCCGAGGAGCTGGCGGGCGTGGCGCCGGCCGAGTTGCTTGCCGACTGGCGGGCGACCCGCGGCCGGTTGCACGAGGCGCTGCTGACGGTGGCCGACGGGCGCAAATTGCCGTGGTTCGGGCCGCCGATGAGCGCGGCCTCGATGGCGACCGCCCGGTTGATGGAGACCTGGGCGCACGGGCTCGACGTCGCAGACGCCCTGGGCGTCACCCGGCCCGCCTCCGAGCGGCTGCGCTCGATCGCGCACCTGGGGGTGCGGACCCGCGACTACGCGTTCGCCGTCAACAACCTGACTCCGCCGGCCGAGCCGTTCCTGGTCGAGCTGCGCGGACCCGGCGGCGACACGTGGTCATGGGGACCGCCGGACGCGGCCCAACGGGTCACGGGCTCCGCCGAGGACTTCTGCTTCCTGGTCACCCAGCGGCGCCCGCTGAGCGCGCTGGACGTCGCGGCGCATGGGACGGACGCCCAGCGCTGGCTGGAGATCGCGCAAGCCTTTGCCGGCCCACCGGGCCCCGGCCGCTGAGCGCGACCTACGCGTCCTGCGGGTCCGTCCTGTCGCCGCCGACCACGACCCGGGCGCGCGTCACGGCGTCCTTGTCCGACTCGGGACCGGTCCCGCGCGCCAGCATGCCCGCCGGCGACATCGGCATCGGGGTTCCGCCCATCCCGGTCGACGTCGTGGGCCCGCGCACGTCGGCGGCGTTGAGCACGCCCGCGCGCAGGCTGGTCGGTCGGCCGCCGGCCTCCGGCTCGAAACTGCTGGTGGGGCGGGTGTAGCTGGTCAGCGCGGCGCCCGGGAAGCCGCCGGCTCCGACCCCGCCGCCGACGCCCGCGGCGCCCGCCCCTCCCGCGGCCCCGCCGCCGGCCAGCACCGGTTCCGCGAGGGCGCCGGCCGAAGCGTTCGGCGCCCCGGCCGCCGAGAACATCCCGGTCATCGACGACAGGAAGCCTTGCGGCATGCTGCCGACGCTTTGAAACGCGTCCATCGGCGCCTTCAACGCGTCCTGCAGCGGCTGGGTCATGCCGGACACCATCTGCATCGGCTGGCCGAACATCGAACTGAGCTGGCCGCCGGCATCGGCGGGCGCCGAACCCGCCTGCCCCGCGGCCTGGGTGGCCTGACCCGACGCCTGCACCGCATTGTTCATGCCGCTCTGCGCCGCCGCTTGGGCGACCGCCTCACCCGCGGCCGCCGGGGCGGCCGGCGACGCGCCCATCGGCGCGAACGGTGGGGGAACGGCCAATGCGGCGGTCAACGCGCTCAGCGCGGCGGAGTAGGCCCAGCCCACGCTCGCATTGTGCGGCCAGTGATCGCCGTGGTACTCGGACTCGTGCGCCACGATGTTCGGGCCGTTGATCCCCATGAAATTCGTGTCGTACAGCGCCTGGGTCTCGACGCGATTCCTGATCGACATCACCGACGGGATCACCGATGACCGCGCAATGGTAAACGCCTCCACCGCGGCCTGCGTGACGCCGATCTTGTGTGCCGTCCACCCCACCAGGGTGTGCAGCCCGACGTTAAGTCCGGTGTTGGCCACCAGCGACGCGACCGCACCGGCGCCCTGCCAGTTCGCGGCCGTGGCCATGGCGTTGACCGTGGACAGGCCGGCGGCCAATTCCTTGTTCGCGGTTTCGGCGACCCACACCGCGTTGTTCGCGATCACCGACGCCGGGCTGCCCGCCTCGAAGATCAGCGCGACCGTTTCGGGGGGACCGCTGAATCTGGGGTCGGCCATTGGTGCTTACGGCTTACGGGCTACAGGGCGCTGGCGGCCGCGCGCGCCGCCTCGGTGGCCTCGGTGGTGGCAGAAGCCAGACCCTGGGCGCCCGAAAAGGCGGCCCGCTGGCCGACGTGCTCGCCCGCGGTCGTCAGGTAGGCCGCCCCGGTGGCATTCAGCGCGGCCGCGAATTCCGCCGAGTCGGCGTCCGTGGCCATGGGCATCACGCCGGTGAGCGCCGCAGCTCCGGCCGCTGTGGTGGCCGCCATCTCCTCGCTGATCCCAGCCTCCGCGGCCGACGACAAGTTGACGGCCCCCGGAACCATGCCGAACGATGTCATTTCTGCCTCCGTGTATTAAGTGCCCGGTCCACCCGCAGGGGGGATATATACCCCCAATGCCCGAGCTTCCCACCCATATGTTGTGTCCGCGGCGAAACCGCGCGGAATTGCCTGATTCTATGGTGGTCACCAGTGGGTGTCGACTCACCCGTCGGCTCCATTAACTGGAGCTACCGGCCGCCCCGCCCGGGTCACCCCATTCGGGATCTCCGACCAGCACCCCTTCCATCGCCCCGTCGGTCGTGACCAGCAGGCCGCGGCCGGGGGGAAGTTGCTGGGCGCTCACCCTGCCGAACACCTTCACCGCCGCCGGGTCGTTGTCCATGAACAGCGTGGGCGCCCGCGAGCTGGTCATCTTCTGCACGAACGGGTTGGTCACCGACACCCCGGCCCAGTTCCCGGGCAACCGGGAGGCGATCACGTGCAGGCCGATCTCGCGGCTGCGCTCCATCAAGCCCCACAGCGGCGCGGTTGCCGCGTTCTTGCCGATCACCCCGTGCGGCCGCAGCTCCTGCTCGTCGTCGATCAGGATGAAATGCTGTGGGCCCTCCCACGTGCTGCGGCTCAGCAACTCCTCCTGGCTCAGCCCCGAGGGTGGGAGGCGGTCGCGCAGGACGGCCGCCAGCCCCTCGATCACCTCGTCGATGTCGTCGGCCGTGTAGGCGTACGCGCGCACATGCGGACCCCGGATCTTGCCGATCAGCGATGTCTTGGGGTCGACGATGGTGATCTGCGCCTGCTCGGGATCGAACCGGCTCATGATCGCCTGTCCGAACGCCGCCAGCGTCGTGGTCTTGCCGCACAGCTGGCGGCCCAGGACGAGCATGTTCGGCAGCGTTCGCGCCGGCAGGGCAACCGGCTGCAGCGCGCTTTCGCCGATCGCAAACGGGATGTTGAGCGGGTCGGCCGCCTCGGCGGTGGCCGCGAACGCGCCAATGATCTGGCCGAGCTCGACCCGCTCGGGCAGTCGCGCCAACCTCTCCAGCCGGCCCGCGCCGGTCACGTCGGCGATGACCGCGCCGATGTCGCGCGTCGCCACCCGCTCACCCGTGGCCGACGTGAGCTCCGGCACCCCGACGAGCAGCTCGTGACCTTGCCGGGTGACCCCGAAGCCGGGCCGGTCCAGGGTGTTGCGCGCGGCCTTCCTGCGCTCGAAGCCCTCACCCATCTGGGTCTCGTCGGGGTTGCTCAAGCGCAGCTGGATGCGCGCGTTCGACACGTTGACCAACTGCTGCTTTTGCCCCACCAACCACGCCGTGGCGCTGGTCATGACGTGCACGCCGTAGGACAGGCCCTGGCGGGCGATCCCGATCAGGCGGTCCCCGAGCGGGGTGTACTTCTCGTACAGGTCGCTGAAGTTGTCGACGACGAGGAAGACGTCGCCGAACTTGTCGTCGGGGTCGGTGCCGCCGCCCGCCGCCGCGCCGCCGAACCGCCGTTCCCGGAACTCGGAGATGTCGATCTGGTACTGCTTGAACGACGCCTCGCGGGCCAGGATCAGCCCCTCGACCGAGGCGATGGTCCGCGACACCCCTTCGGTGTCGGTCTGGCTGACGACGGACGCCACGTGCGGCAGCTCTTCGACCGGATACAACGACGCCCCGACCGCGAAGAACGTGACCCGCTCGGGCCGATACATCAGCGCGGCCGACGCCATCAACGTCATCAGCGTGGTGGACTTGCCGCGCTGAGCGGTCGCGACCACCATGATGTTGTCCATCTCGGCGTCGATGGCGTGCACCCGCTGGTCGTGCTCCTCGGGAATGTCCACGATGCCGACCGGGAACACCAGTCCCGGGTTCTGCCCGTAGTCGACGTGCCATGGCTTGCCGCGCCAGCGTCCGACGAGCGCGTCGATGGGCTCGCTGACTTCCAAAGGCGGAAGCCAGATTTGGTGCGGTGGGCGCGCGGGGTGGGAGCTCAGCGACTCGCGGATGATGTCGACGAGCTTCTTCTTGCGGAAGCCGTCGGCGTGGAAGAGGAACTCGTCGGGCTCCTCGGGCTCGTCCGCGACGGCCAGGGCCGCGGCGTCCGCCTCGCTGAGCGGCTGGTACGCCCACGTGAACGCCCGCGGTTGCGAAAAGCTCACGGCCACGGTCTTGTTCACGTTGACCACCCGTTTGGGCACCACGAAGGGCGCCGACACGTAGAAGCACCGGAACTGCTCCAGGTCGCGCGGTCCGACCTTGAGCAGTGCGTACCCGTTTTCCTTCGACGGCAGGTGCAGCGCCGCGTCGCTGCCGATCACGTCGCGCGAGTCCTCCGCGGTCTCCGCGCGCAGGGCGACGCGGAATGCGATGTTGCTCTTGGCTTTACTCAGCGACGACAGGTCCAGCCGCTGACCGCCGAGGGTGAAGAAGACGTTGCAGCCGCGGCCCTCCTGGCCAATGTGAATGACGAGATCGATCCACTCGGGATGGTGGATGAACAACTCGAGGTATTCGTCGATGATGACCAGCAGGATCGGTACCGGCTCCAGGTCCCTGCCGGCGAGGCGCATCTCCTCGTACTCGTTGGCGTCGCGGGCGCCGGCCTCCTTGAAAAGCCGGTAACGCCTGGCGATCTCGCCGTTGATCGCCTTGCGCATCCGCTCGGCCAAATGCCGGTCGTCCTTGCCCAGGTTGGACAACGAACCCGCGACGTGCGGAAACCCCTGCAGGTCCTGGGCCGCCGACTCGAATTTCATGTCGACGAAGATCACGATGAACGATTCCGGCGAGTGCGTCAGCGCGATCCCGCTGCACAACGACAGGAAGTACTCCGACTTCCCCGAGCCCGATGTCCCGATCACGACGGAGTGAAACCCGAAGCCGCCGAAATCCTTGGCGCGCAGGATGATGTATTGCAGCTCGCCGCCTTGCTTGACGCCGACGGGGACCATCGCCCATTTGTGGTCGCCGCGGCCGCGGCTCTCGGCCCAGAGCCTGTCCACGTCGAGTTCCCGCGGGTCGCTGATCCCCAACGCCCGCAGCAGTTCGCCGCCCTGGCTATCGGTCTCCGACAACTCTCCGGCGGTCATCGGGGACCAGCGGGCGAGCGCCCGCGCGTACCGACTGGCGGTGCTCTCGGCGAGCATGTCGGCCACCGCGTAGAAGGTGCCGCGGTGGGTGAGCCGGCCCTCGCGCAGCCCGAAACGCTCGCTGTCGTCGGTGAATCCGACGCCGACGCCGGGTCGGGTCGCCAGCCGCAACACGGTGATGCCGGCCATGCCCTTCTGACCGGTCACACCCTCCCATTGCTCGGGCGTGCCGACGTTGTCGTCGACGATCACCCAGTGCGGGCCCAGCGCCAGGCCCGGGGCCGACTCCATCGGCGACGGCATCGACGTCGGGCTGGTCCCGACCGGCGGCGCCCACGGCCCGCGACCCTTGCGGTGCAGCTCGGGGTCGAGCGCCTCTTCCAGTTCCGTCGGCGACGCGAACACGAGCCGGCGCAGCCCGCACGCGTCGAACATCTCGTCGTGCTGATTGTGCGGCAGCCACACGATCCAGGACCACAGCTCGGGGTGGCGGGTGACCACCATGAGCTTGACGTCGTTGGGGCCGTGATAGACGGCCAGGGAACACAGGATCGCCCGGGCGAAGCTGTGCAGCTCGCCGGGATCGTCGCCGATGAAGCTGAACCCGGGCTTCGACCGCAGGCTCAGCACCTTGCCGATGCCGCGTATCTTGCTCTGCTCGAGGATGAAATCCCTTAGCGCGCCGCCGGTTACGGGTTCGAGCTCTTCGCCGATGGGCACGTCGGGCCACTGCAGCGACACCGCCGATTCGCTGGCCTGCTGCACGCCGATCCCCAGGCGCACGTCGAGGAAGTCGGGGTCACCCGGGCGCCGCTCCCACATCCGCGGACCGCCGATGACGGTGTCCAGCTTCTGCGGGTCGCCGTGCACGAACAGCTGGCTGCGCCGCTGTTCCTGAGCGGCGCGCTGGACTTCTTCGCGGTCCTCGTCGAGCTGGCGCAGATAGCTGCGGCGCTGCTTTTCCTGCTCACCCCAGGTGATTCGGCGTCCCCGGCCGAAGCGGCCGCTGAACATCAGCGTCCCGAAACCGACCAGCCCGATCATCGGGAAGAAGCCGGACTGCAACGAACGGATTCCCGAGGCGTACATCACCACCAGGGTGCCGATGATCCCGACCAGCAGCGCCGGCACGGCGATCATCAGCAGAATGTTGCGCGGCTCCCGCTCGGGCAGCGCCAGCGGCGCGGCGACGGCGACCCGCACCGGCGGAACGCTCGGCGGCGGCTTGCGGCGGCCGCGGACGAAACCTCTTTTTGACATTGCTCAACCCCCGCTTGTCTGGTCGCTGGAATCTGGAATGGGCGCCACGGCGCCGCCCCCGGACACCGAATCGCGCGCCACCAGCGCGGCGTCGCGACTGATCGCCGGGCCGGGCGCGAACGTCCGCACTATCGGCCAGGGCGCTTGCACCGCCAAACGCGGATCGAGCCCCAGCGCCTTGAGTGTGCGCTGATCCGATTGGATGCCGTACCGAACACCTTGCGGCGAAAGCCAATACAGGCTCTCCCGGCTGTCGGACGTGCTGACGCCGCTTGTGGTGGTGACGAAGTTCGCCGCACCTGGCAGCATCAAGGTCTGTTGTGCCTCGGGCGAATTGGGGTCGCGGTCGTCGCGGACCAGATGCACGACGCGATCGTCCATGCCGATCGGGACCGGCAAACCCCGCCCGCTGAAGACGGTGATCCTGGCCTGCGGGTCGCCGGGTTGCTTTTCCCATCCCACGCACGTCACCGGATTCGCCGAGGTGTCAATGAATTCCATCTTGCCCGACGGGTAGTAGTCGACGTCGAGCACGTCGACGACCGGGATCTGGATCAGCTTGTCGGGCGCGACCAGGACCGGTGTCGTCGTGCCCTCCGAATCCGCGGTGCGCAACAAGTCCGCGACGAAACTGGTGATCTTCTGCACGCCCGTCGGCAACAACACATAGAAGCCGTTGACGGTGCCGTTGGCGTCGCGGGTTTCCAGCACGCTGCCCACCGTCGAGCCCGGCAGCCACCGCGATGGCGTGCCGTGACCCGGAATCACCGGCAGCACAAGGGGTTCCGTCGAGGGCATCGCATCGAAAAGGGCGTTGGAGATCTCGATCGGATACGTCACGCCGGGGTCAAGACCGAGGTTGAACGTCACCGACCGGTCGGTCGGGTCGATGCGGGAGCGTTGCCCCTTCCAGATCACGTAGGTCGCGCCCTTGTGGGTCACCAGGATGGCCTGCGCCGGGCCCATGGCCGCCGACCGGCCGAACGGCGAGAGCTGGCCCGCGATGGATGTCACCACCGGAGAAGTTCCGCTGCCCCGGGTGGCCGCGGTGTCGCAGACCGACCAGGCCGACACGGCGCTCGCCGTGATCGGCAGGCTGTCCGGCGCCCCCGGAATGCCGATCATCGCGCCCGTCGGGTACTTTGCGATCTCGCTCGCCTTGACCCAGGTGGGCGCGCTCGCGTTGCCGATCGCCAGCCGCGCGGAGGTCAGGTTGAGCGCGGGGTAGAGGCGTCCGTTGATCTTCGCGTAGACCGCGCCGGTGTCCCGGTCGCCGATGATGGCCGACTGGCCGACCAACCCCGCGGGCTTCATCACGTGCAGCAACGCCATCCAGCCGAGGCCGATGAGGACGAGCACGATGGACAACGCCACCGCCGCTTGCTGTTTGCGGTCGTCGTGCTTCATCCGCACCGAGAACCTGGTGATCGCGGCCCGCAACCGCCGGTTGTAAAACAGGTGCCCCGAATTCTGATCCCGGTTGGACAGATTGAGCGGCACGGTCCTTCTCCTTTCGGCGGTCGATGCGGTTGTGCTGCATCGACCCCGACGTCACTGCAGCTGGCCCCCATATCTTTCCCGGTTATCGGCCTCCGCCTCCTCGCGGAGGGCGGCGATCACCAGGTTCAGCCTGTCGGCCAATTCTCCATGGGCGTAGCCGGTCATCACGCCCGGATGCAGCGTCAACTCGAGCAACCTACCGTCGGAGTTCGCCACCGCACGAATATCGCCCATGTCCACGCTGTACGTGACCGTCTCGGCCTGCGCGACAAGAGCCTCCCACTTGTCGGCGGCCTCGCTCAATTCACGCAAAACCGATTCGACGAGATCCTTGTCGCTCAGATTCGCGCGACTGCCCGATCCCGACACGCTGTCAGTATCGTTGACCCCTCCAACCAGCGTCAATTCATGGATTTGGGGAGTTCGGCGGTCCACTGGCTGGGCGGCGGCTCGTCGAGCTTCCGGAACCAGGCGAGGTGATAGTTCGCCGATATCGAGTCCCCGGTGACAAGGCTTTCGGTGGCGGCCAGCAACAGGCAGTTGAGCAAGAGCGCGGACCCGGCGTCGGGATACTGGGTCAGGAGTTGGTGGCGCGCAGTATCGAGGTGGACCCGCAACAGGTCGACTTCTTCCGCTACGACGCCGGTACCCGCGGCGGCCGCCTTGGCCAAGGTATGCACCATCCGGGGCAGACCGTCGCGCCAGTGCGTAGCTCGCCCCAGCTCCCAGCCCAGATCGTCGACCGCCGGCAGTTCTCGGGGCTGCACCGACGATTCCGTCGCCGCGAAGTCGGCCGGCCGGCCGATCGCGTCGCCCGGGGTGTAGGTCGCCATCCGCGCCGCCTCGCCGATCAGCGCGGAGACCTTCCCGGCGCGCCGCCCGGGCTCCAGCAGCCGCACGCCCGCCGGGAGGCTGATCCCCGGAGGTATCCAGCCGTGCGCGAGGTCGGTGACCAACAGCGTCGTGCCGTCCGCGAGATCGGCGACGGCCCAGCTCAGCCGCGGTTCCTGATGGACGACGAACGCGAGTTGCCGCCGCAGCCGTTCGTCGTCGGATTCGGCCACCGCCGGGAGCTCGACGGTCTCGGGGACCTCCGGGATCTCCGGGATTTCCGGGATTTCCGGTTCCTCCGGGGTTTCCGGTTCCTCGGGGATTTCTGGTTCCTCCGGGATTTCCGGTTCGTCGGCGACCGGCGCGGGCTGCGGTGCCTCCGGGGCCTCGCCGGCCGCCGGCTCCGGCGTGATGATCGTCGTGACGGCGTCGTCCTCGTCGGGGGCCCGATGCCGGGCGGGCGAAATCTCGGGAACCTCGGGAACCTCGGGCTCGCCCGGGGCCTCGGCCACCGCGGCATCCGGCGCCGGGGGAGCGGCGGGTTCCACATCCGCGACGACCGGGATGACTTGCGTCTGGTGGATGTCCCTGCTCGCGAACCGCTGGGTGACCTGCGGGCGCCGATGTCCCGCGAGCATCTCGGCCTTGATCGCGCGCACATGGCGAAGCGTCGATTCGACTCGCCGCTCGGCGTGGGCGCGGGCTTCGTCGATGACTCGTGCCTCTTCGGCCTCCCGGGTGGAATCGGTCATGCCCGCCCGCTTGATGGCCCGCAGCTGATTGTTGGCGCGACGGGTGACCCGCTGCAGGTCCTCCCTGAGATAGTCTGCGAGCGCGGCGGTTTCGCCGGTAGTGGTCGACAGTTCGTCAGGCCAAAGCCCGCCTGTCACCCAGGGGGTGCAGTCGACCTGAGAGCTGAAGGCCGGAATCTCCAGTGATTCCCGGGTAGCTCTCCGGAGGCGCTGGCGCGCCGCGATCCGACCGAAGATAGCCACCGGCCAAGCCTACCGGCATCCGGCAGATGCTTTATGCGGACGGTGAATTGTGCGGATGCGACGGCCTGGGTAGCGTGGGGGCATGGCTGATTCTGCGCTGCAGCAGCAGCTCGACGAGGTCCGCGCTCTGCTGAGCCGCGCGCGAGAGTTGTTCGGCGCCAATCCCATCGAGCCACCAACCGATATCGCACCCGATCCCGACATCGTCAAGACCTGGGTTCTGTAGGCTAACGCGCGTCATCGCGGCGGCGCAGTTTGTGCGCCAGCAACTTCTCGATCGCCGCATCCAGGTCGTGCGGGGTCGGCACCGCCGCGGACGGGGTGTGCCCGGCCGCCACGATTTCGTCGCGAACCTCTAGCAACGCCTTCAGGCACGACACATCGGCGGTCAAAAGGATGCCCCTTGCCAGGGTTTGGGCGTCGGTGTCCATCGCCTCTTCGCTCAGGGCGACGCTGTGCATGTAGCCGCCGCGGCACGAGCGGACCAGGATGTGTCCGCTCGGGTGAACCGTGTCGAAGGCCGGATTGGCGTCTGTCATCGACCGCCGTCGACGATGCCGCCGAGCTTGCCGGCCGCATCTTCCTCGTGCTGGTCCCACACCGCCGCCGACGTATTCAGTTTGTGCGCCATCTCGGCGTGATCGTTGGCTTGTTGCTCGTAGCACTGGCGGCGGAGCTCGAGCAGCTCCCGTCCCGCGTCGCGAAGTTCGCCGAAGATGGGCCCCAGTGAGTCCAGGCTCTCCTGAATCGCAGGGTGCGACGACGGCACGGTCCGCAAGTACTCGGAGGTGTCCTGGTGATGCGCGGCGGCGTCACGTAAATGCGCGGGCACCACATGGATTCGGTCTGCCATCTGTTGTCTCCTGTTCATGCCGTGGTCGACGTGCCTGCCGGGCGGGTGGGCGCCGGTGCGTCGTCAGTGGCCGGCGCGGTCGCGACCGCCACCGGCGGATGCTCCCAGCCTAGAAAGCTTGGCCCGGTTACGGTGGCGATGTGCTGAATCTGCCCGTCGAGAAGGGCCTTCTCGTGGCCGAGGGCCAGCGCGTGCCGGTCGGTGAACATGCCGATGTCGCCCGGCGCGACTTGCAGCGCGTCGATCGGGTTGGTGACCGCGGTGCCCGGCGCGGGAATGGTAATTCCCTGCTGGTGGAAGGCATCCGCGATCGACGCCCCGCCGGTCGCGGCCTTGATCGCCGCGGCCAGCTGCGGGCTGGCGGCGGTCACGGTGTCGCCGTCGGGCAGGGTCACCGGCGTCGGGCCCGCCGGCTGCGGTTCGCGCTTGTCGGCTGACTCGTCCTGTTCGCGCTGTTCGTCCTCCGCGTGCTTGTCGGCTTCCTCGGGCGAGGCGTGGTCCATCGCGTCGACGTCTTCCGCCCCCGCCAGCCCGTCGTCCATACCCCCCGGATCGGTGCGCTCTTGCGGCCCGCCGAACGGCAACCCACCCGGGCCGCCCCAACCGGCCGGTGAGGCCGGCGCTGCGCCCAGCCCGGGTAGACCACCAAAGTTGGGAACGCTCGGCGCGACCGGCGCCGCCGGCGTGGTGGATGTTGGGCCCTGCCCGGATTGGTCCCCGGCCGGCAGCCCGGGATCGTCGGCCAGCAGCGAATCGAGTAACGGATCCCAGCCGGGGTCGGCAACATCCGCGGATTGGCCGGCGGTGCCGCGCATGGGTGCACTCGTGGCGGCGCCAGGCGCCGGTCCGCTTTCGCGCGAAGCGCTCGGCGCGCCCTTGGACGCGTCGTACAGCGCCGTCCACGCGGCCATCAGTGCTGACTTCGACGTGTCGTCGAGGCTCGCGTTCGCGACCACCGACCGAATGTCCCTGAGCTTGCCGATGAGGAACCGCTGGAAATCGCGTGCGCCCGCGGGCGTGTCCAGATCGGACCGGGTTTGGACGGCCGCTTCGGTCTCGTGCTGCAACTTGGTCAGCGCTTCTCTGCCCTCGACGGTCTTCAGGTGCGCGTTCATGATGGCCGAAACCACTTGCAGGTCGAGCTGCGAGCTTGCCGAATTCTGGTGTGCCAGAGCGGCTTCGGCCTCCGCTATGGCCTCGGCGGCGGCACCCTCCTGCCGATCCGGCAGCGGTCCGCCCGGCAGCGCGCGGGCGTCGAACAGGTCGGGGTGCTGCCGCCGGATCTTGAGCAGAATCGCATCGAGGGTTTCCGCACGCGTGGTGGGGGTGACCACGGCGGTCAGCTCGGCCGGCGTCAAACCCGCCTGCCAGGCGTTGGGATCGCCGGTGCGGTCGCGCACGCGTTTGACCGTGGTGAGCAGTTCGTCGTAAGTCGACATCGTCTAGGCGAACAACGCTGCGTCCCGGTGCGGGCGGTGTCGCGACCCCTCCATGCCGCGTGACAGTACTCAGGCGCAAACTCGGCGACAATTCACCTCGACGGGCCTGTGAATGAACGCACCGCGCGGCGTTCGGCTAGCCCGGGGAGACGGTGTAGTGCGCCCGGAGCTCTTCCAGCACAGCACTTTTCGCACGGTCGAGCTCGTGCGCATCGGCGACGATCGCCGCGATCTCGCGTTGCTTGGCGACCAGGAAACGCTGAAACTCACGGACCCCCAACGGAGTATCGAGAGCAAGGTCGTTCCGATCCGGTGCCGCGCGTTCGATTTCGTCGGCGATCGCATCGAGCCGGCGGATGCTCTCCCGTATCGCGGTGTGAGCGTTGGCAAGCACCTCGGCCAGCACGCGGTCGGCGTCGGCGACCGTACCGTGTTGGTCTGCTAGCGCCGCCTGACGCGCCTGAATGGCGGCTAGCGAAGGCCCGGACGGTTCCGACATGGGTTCAACCTATTCATCGTGCCCAGCTGGATCCGGGCGGTCGTTGCTTCTCATATCGGTCGGCGGATCGCAACGTTACTGCCCAGCTGGCTGATCCGCACCGAGGCGCCCGAGTAGGGGGCCTCGACCACCAGGTTGTTCCCGATGGCCAGCTGTACGTGTCCCGCATGGGGAAAGACGAGATCGCCCGGACGGACTTGCGAACGGGGCACCGGGATCCCGTCGTTGATCTGCTGATACGTGGTGCGGTCCAGGTGAATACCCGCCTGCGCGTAGGCCCATTGGACCAACCCCGAGCAGTCGAACTGGTCGGGGCCCGTCGCGCCCCAGACATACGGCCGGCCCAACCGTGACAGGGCGGCGCGCACCGCCATCCCGGCACGGCCGTTCGGTAACGGCAGCCGCAGCCCGGCCAGTCCCCGGCCGCGATGGTGCGACATCCGGTACCGCAGCGCGCGCAACGCCGCTGAATGCCGCCGGGCGCGAAGCCGGGTCGCCAGCACGTGCGCCCGTTGCGCGTGCAGCCGGGCGACGCGGCGCCGCATCGCCTCCCGTTGGGCCATCGGGGTAACAGGGGTGGTGGCGGCATCGGCGCGAGCCTCGTCGAGGACGTTCTTGGTCAGCTCGCGCGCCTGCGCCCGATCTCGGTGGGCAGCGGCGATCACGCCCGTCGCCGCGGCATCCGTGCGCGCCGTCGACCGCAATGTCTCCCGTCCGCGCTCCGCCAGCAGTCCGTAATCACCATGGACCACACCACTATTCAGTTCTGCAGATCGCGACAGCAATCTTCTGTAATGCCCTGGGTCCGCGTCCAGCGTCGCGTGCGAAGTGCTGCCGGTAAACATCTGATGCGCGCGACTCAGCGCCGCGATGTCGCTTTCGATCACTGTTCCCCCTCGTCAGTGTCCGCGTCCGTCGTGACCTCGTTCGTCGTGGGGTGAGCCGTCGTGTCCTGGGTCGTCGACTCGACGGCGTCCGTGAAAGCGCGCACGCGGGGGAGCGCTCCGGCCGGGATGACCCCGCGGTTGCGGATGTCCCACATTTCGTCGCTGCCGACACCGAGCAATGCCGCGACGATCGGCTCCGGCAGCGACGAGCGCGCGCAAGCCCGATCAAAGCGCGCGCTCAAGCTGGCTGGCATCCGCTCCAGCAGCGCGCTGCGCGTCGCCTCGAGCTCCCGTAGATGCTGCATGAGCCGATCCGTCGAGTCGGCGCCGGCGTTCACGGCCACCCGCCATGAGCTGGCGGCCAGCATCTCTGCCTTCACGCATTGTGCGATCACAGAGAGAATATACGTCTCATATTCGTTTGATGTCGTCGCCGGCAACCGATCGATGACAGATTTGAGGGCGTCGAGTTGCGCTTCGGCATAACCTTCCAGCACTTCGGTGTCGCTGTGACGGTCGACGACCACCGTGCCGGCGGGCCGCGCGGACGCCGGTTCGGGCGGCTGCGCGGCGAGCAACCGGGCCAGCTCCGCGTCCGGATCGGCGGCCACCAACAACCGCGAGTAGGTGCCGGGCGGCAGACCCAGCCCATTCTCGACCTTCTGAACTGTGCTTTTGTGGGGCTTGCGGGCCCCGCGCTCCAGATAGCTCAGTCCCATGACGCTGACGCCGGTCGCGGCGGCGAGTTCGGCTAGCGACCAGTCGCGCGACTCGCGCAACGCGCGGATGGCGGCGCCGGCCGATTCACGGCTCACGGCAGGCTCCGGCCATAGGCCGGATATTACACAGGCTGGGTCGCTAGGCCCTGTATATACGTTTTTGTCACGTTTCGCTTGCGCTAACCGGTTATGTGCGTATACGCTTTTGCCTACGTTTCATTCGACAAGGAGACCAGCATGGGACATCCCTGCGCAGCCAACCCGGAACTATGGTTCGGCTATCCCGACGATGACGGTGGCGACGGCGCGGCAAAGGCGCGCGCTTACGAGCAGTCGGCCACCGAAGCGCGGCTGCAATGCCTGCGCCGTTGCCCGTTGGCGCAGCAGCGGCGGTGTGCCCAGCACGCCATCGCGCACCGCGAGGAGTACGGCGTCTGGGCGGGCGTCAAACTTCCGGGTGGGCAGTACCGCAAGCGCGAACAGCTCGCGCGTGCCCACGACGTCCTCCGGCGCATCGCCGCGGGCGAGATCAACTCCCGCCAGCTGCCCGAAAACGCGGCCCTGCTGGCCCGCCGCGAACATGACGTCGTCGCGGCGCCCGCGGTGGTGGTGCACCTGCCGCTCGCGCACGTCGGGCCCCGCTCGGCTGCCTGAGAAACGCCCTGGCGGTCGGCAGTTTGTTGCCCCGGCATACGGGGTAGTGCGCATCCATGGCGTTCGACCTGACTCCGACGGCCGCACAGCACGACCTGGCCCGGCGCACCCACGAGTTCGCCGAAGAAGTCATCCGCCCGGTCGCGCTCGGCTACGACCAGCGGCAGGAGTTTCCCTGGCCGGTGCTGGAGGAGGCGGCCCAGCGCGGCTTCTACAGTCCGCTGTTCTACCGCGATTTGATCGGTGATCCGACCGGCATCTCGCTGCCGATGTTCATGGAGGAGCTTTTTTGGGGCTGCGCCGGAATCGGGTTGGCGATCGTCATGCCGGCGCTGGCGCTGTCGGCGATCGGCCAAGCCGCTTCCCCCGAGCAGATGTTGGAGTGGGCGCCCGAATGTTTCGGCACACCAGGCGATCTCAAACTTGCCGCGCTGGCGATCTCCGAACCCGAGGGCGGCAGCGACGTCCGCAACCTGCGCACCCATGCCCGCCGCGACGGGGACAACTGGGTGATCAACGGCCACAAGATGTGGATCGGCAATGGCGGCATCGCCAACGTGCACGTCGTCAACGCGGTGGTCGACGAGGAACTCGGCCACCGCGGTCAGGCGCTGTTCGTGGTGCCCGGCGGCACGCCCGGACTGAAGATGGTGCGGAAGCTCGACAAGCTGGGTTGCCGGGCGTCCCACACCGCCGAGTTGCTTTTGGAGGACGTCCGGGTTCCCGCGGCCAACCTGCTTGGCGGGCAAGACAAGCTCGAACACAAGCTCGCCAAGGCGCGCGAGGCGGCGGCGGGCGGACAACGTTCCGGCTCCGCGACTTTGGGCACCTTCGAGCAGACCCGCCCGATGGTCGCCGCGCAGGCGATCGGGATCGCGCGCGCGGCGCTGGAGTACGCGACGTCCTATGCCACCCAACGGGAAGCGTTCGGGGGACCGATTATCGACAACCAGGGCATCGCGTTCCCGTTGGCGGACCTGGCCACCCAGATCGACGCCGCCCGGCTGCTGACCTGGCGTGCGTCGTGGATGGCCGCCAACAACGTCGCCTTCGAGCGGGGGGAGGGCTCGATGTCGAAACTCGCCGCCAGCGAGGTGGCCGTCAAGGCCACCGAACGCGCCATCCAGACCATGGGCGGCTGGGGCTACGTCACCGACCACCCGGTGGAGAAGTGGTATCGAGATGCCAAGCTGTACACCATCTTTGAGGGCACCAGCGAGATTCAGCGGATGGTCATCTCGAACGCGCTGGGCGCCGCCGTAGGTACACCGCCGCTGCATGTGGTGATCGAGCCGTCCGGGGGACCACTGAACCGGGTTTTCGGTCGCGGCACGCCATTGCGTTCTCGCGCCGCAGACGTCGCGTTGTCGATGCAGGATCGGATTCCCGAGCCGGTGATGCGGCTCGCCATGAAGGTGCTGCGCCCGCCCGGGCGATGACCGGGGCTTGGGTATCGTCGCGGTATTGGCGCCGTCCGGCACCCACGATGGAGGGTGAACGATGAGCAACCTCGAAGCCGCGCCGGCCGAAGTGGCCTGTAGCGCTTCACGGGTTGCGGGCATCGAGGTGCTACATCCACGGGAAGTCCCGCTGGGCGGCCCGAGGGCGCTACCCGTCCAGCGCACGCTTCCGCAACGGCAGCGCTCGTTGATCGGCGCGTGGTGCTTTGTCGACCACTACGGCCCCGTGACCGCGAGCATGGACGTGCCGCCCCACCCGCACACCGGGTTGCAGACCGTGAGTTGGTTGTTCAGTGGGGAAGTGGAGCACCGCGACAGCGCCGGCGTGCACGCCATGGTCCGCCCCGGCGAGCTGAACCTGATGACGGCGGGTGCGGGCATCTGTCATTCCGAAGTGTCGGTGGGGTCGGGCACCGTTCTGCACGGCGTGCAGCTGTGGGTGGCGCTGCCTGATTCCGATCGCGATACCGGACGCGACTTCGTTCACTATGCGCCCGAGCCGATTTCGCTGCGCGGCGCGGTGGCGCGGGTGTTCATCGGGGAGCTGGCCGGCGGCCGTTCACCGGTGCGCGCGTTCACACCGCTGCTCGGCGCCCAGCTCGACCTTGACGCGAACGCTGAACTACAGCTCGACGTCAACCCGGCATTCGAACACGGCGTGCTGTGCGATGCCGGTGGCGTGCGGATGGGCGGGACCGCTCTGGCGGTCGCCGACCTTGCTTACCAGGGTCCCGGCACCTCGACACTGCGGCTGCAGAATATGGGGGAGCGGCCAACGCGAGTTCTGCTGCTGGGCGGGGCGTCCTTCACCGAAGAGCTGGTGATGTGGTGGAACTTCGTCGGGCGCAGCCACGACGACATCGTCAGCTATCGCCAATTGTGGCAGGACGCCGACGAGCGGTTCGGCGCCGTCCAGGGGTATCGGGGGCCTGTCGCCCGGCTGCCCGCACCGCCGCTGCCGACCACCCGGCTGCGGCCTCGACCCATACCGGAGAGAAAGGATCCCGAATGACCACCGACAAGACCGGTGCGCCGACCACCGTCACCGCGAGGCACCAGACCTACACCATTGCCGTCGACGGAAAGACCGTCGGCCACGCCGACTATGCGGACCGTGGCGACCAGCGCGTGTTCCACCACACCGTGGTCGATCCCGAATTCGGCGGCCGCGGCCTGGCGACCATCCTGGTCGAAGAAGCACTCGATGACGCCCGTCGTGCAGGCAAACGCATCGTCCCCGTGTGCTCGATGGTTGAAACGGTGCTCAAGAAGCATCCCCAATTCGATGACATCACCGACCCGGTCACCGCCGAGGTCACGGCGTGGTCAAAAACTCAGCCCAACGGCTGAGGCCCGTTTCGGTGGCGTCGGGCCGTTTTCTCGAGCTAGTACAAAAGCCGGTCGCCTTCATGGTCGGGTTGACTCATCCAACCCTTGGGTTCCAACGCTATTCGACTTTCGCCAGCGCAGTTATGACGGATTTCCTTGCGCGCCTGCGGGATTCGTTCCTAACGGAGCCCCTCGCTAACCATCTGTTCAATCTCATCGACCGATTTGTTCATCAGGTGACTAAATATGGTCGCGTAGGGCTCCATCAAAATGGCGCGTCCACTGCTTGATCGCACTTCGGCGATTCCTTCGGTTATAGGATTCAACTCGACCTCCGGACTGACGCCTAAGGAATACAGTTGCGGTCCCAGCCTCGGAGCACCGACGACCCCTCGAGCGCTGGAAGCCCAGATCCATATCAGGTATTTTTCGGCTAGTTCGAAAGTGGATAGTTTGGCCGTTCCATCATGGCGTTGTCCGCGGTCGTCCACGGTATCTACAATCCACCAAGTTCCGTCGTTCCTGAGATGGACTGAGTAGTCGGTGGATTCGAACAAGAGTTGACAGTCATCGCAGTCGGTAGACACGGATATGTTGCCGAGTTGCGCCAGATTGGACCATGCAAACCAGTTCTGCGACAGTCGGGCGAAATTTGCCATCACTTACGAACCTCTTTCAGGTATCCAGACTCAAGCAGGGCATCCACCGGGGCGTCCTTCCCATCTGGCCCGATAACTCGATATTGCGTCCCGCCCCCCGGCTGGTGGAACCAGGGCGCTACTTCAGATTCCTCAATGTGGTAGCCGCGCGGCAGCGCTTCCGGGTTATCTACGACGTATTGAAAGTAGGGCTTGAGAGCACTATCCGGCGGGAGTGAAAGTTCGGCGAATGGGGTTCCCTGAGCAGCCATGTAGGAACCTCCGGGGTAGCCGAAGCGACTGAGAACCGTTCCTTCGGGCAGCTGTGCGTCGGGCATGACGGTGCCGGGTACCGCGTAGGGCTTGGTGGGGAGGCTGTCGTCGGGATAGATAAGGCTGCCATCGGGCCTGGTGAATTCTGGGCCCGGTTCGATCGGTTGGTATCCGTGAAACAGCGGATGGTCCGAGGGCAGCGGTGGCGGTGGCGACTGGTCAACGACCGGTGGTGGAGTGTGCGGAACGTCAGGTACCGGCAAATGTTCTCCGGGAGCGTGTTCCGCAATGCCGCCGCCCTGACCTCCCGGCGGCGTGTGCTCGACCACGGGTGACGGGCCGGGATGCGCTCCGGGCAGAGGCTCCCCGCCCGCGCCGGGCAGTGTGCGTGGTGGGAGATCCGCCTGGGCGATTGCCGCACGCGCCTCGGCCGCGCTCAATGCGCGGGGCAGCACGTTGTCTGAAGTCAGGCCCGTCATTAGGGCTTCACGACTGAAGAGGGTTTTGAGCCCCTGCCACGCGGCTTCGCCGCCGGCCTTGAGTTCGGGTCCGCCGACGGCCAGGGTGATCACGCTCCACAGGGGTTCCGGCGTGGCTTCCACCTTGCCGGGGTCCAGCGTGCGCATGCCGGTCAACTTGCCGTCTTTGAAGGTGTAGGACGTGCCGGTGGCTTGGTCGAAGAATTCGCCGGCACCGTTCTTGAGCTGCCCGACGACCTGCACCGGCTGCCCGTCAACGTTGTAGGTGAACATGAATCGACCGTCGGCGGTGGTGCTGACGGACGCGGGGTCGATGGTGTTGTAGTCGGGAATCTTGCCCAGGTCGTCGATGGCGCGGGCGAGGTCGGCCTTGAGCTTCGGCAAGCTCTGGGCCGCGGCCTCTCCTTCCGGGGAGCCCGGGCCCTTGGTGTAGAGGGTCGCCAGGGCTTTGTCGACGGCGTCCTGCGCGGCGCGCACTTTGCCCATCTGATCCACCACGGCCTGGTTGGTGACTTGGCGGAGGTCGGTCAGCTCGCCACTCTGCAGCGCGGACGGCGGGGGCGCAGGGTCACTATCGACGCCGTGGATGGCGGCCGGATCGTATCCCTCGCCTCGCAAGTTCTGCAGCGATTTCTGCAGGCAACCGGTGTAGCCGTCGCGCGTTAACTGGATCTGCGCCAGCGTGGCCTGAGTGTCTTTGATGGCGTCCTCTTCGCAGGCACCAATGAAGGCTTCGAGTTGGGCCATCTCATCAGGGGTGACATCGGGATCGTCTTCTTCATCCAGCGCTTGGCCGATCAAGTCGTCGAGCCGCTGCAAATGATCCTCGAGCGTCGCGATCTGCCCACTTGCGGATCCTTGCGCTTCGGCAAGTGCGGCGGCGATGTTTTCCAGGTCGACGCCGATCTTGGGCAGCTGCAGGGACTGCGCACCGAGCGACCGGACGACGAACTGCACTTCGGCGGAGTCATTGATCGGGTGCTCGCCGTTCTCCCGATTCCAGGCCGCCTCGAAGCGGCGACGTGCTTCGTCGAACGCGGCGTTGGCCTCGGTGGTGCATCGGCCCGCGGCATGGAAGGCCTCCGCCAAGTCGGAGATCTGGGCCGGGCGGCCGGCTTGCAAGCTCTTGTTGATCGCGCAAGGATCGCCTCCGGCCTCGGCGACCAGCAGCGCGATGCTTATGTAGCGCAGCTGCATCGCGCCGCCCGCATGCTCGCGGCGCTGCGCATATCCATCTCGGTCGACGTCGCGAACATCCCTAACCCCTTCTGAGCTGCTGGTTAGGCTACTGCCGCAAACGCACCCGTCAATTCACTTCGCGAGCGAAACCATCGCGAGATCGTGGGTTTCGTTCCACCGCAACGGATTCCATGTGCGTGAAGGGTGGGATGCCAGCTCACCCGGCCATCCCTACCAATCGGTGGGCGATCTTGGCGACCGTGTCCAGCTCCCCGGTGGCTACGGCGACCACCAGATCGAACCTTGCGTCCTCGGACGCAGAGATGGTGTAGCCGTTGTATGCGTAGAACAGCCGCATAGCGACCCAGCCGAGCGGCTTGTTGCCGTCAATAAGCGCGTGGTATTTGACTAGCGACTCCAATAGTGCGGCGGCCTTCTCGTGGATCGTCGGATAGGCATCCTGTCCAAATACCGAGGTCCGCGGGCGAGCGACCGCGGATTCGAGCAGCCCGTAGTCGCGGACCTGCGGTGAGTGCCCGGCATAGGCGGCGGCCGCGGCCAGCAGATCGTCGAGATCGAGGTATTCGACGCTCATGCATCGGCCAGCCGCCGCAGCAGCCCGGCATCCTCCTCAACGATCTGGGCCAGCAACGCGGCACGCCGTGCCTCGCGGTTATCGAGATACTGATCGACGGCTTTAAGGGCAACGGCCTGCATCGACAAGCCCTCGCGAGCAGCTGCCTCGCGAAGCCGTGCAGTCTGGTCGGCGGTCAGCCGCAATGTCATTGCCATACGAAGATGGTATCAAGTGATACCAAACGATACCATCGCTCTATCGGTGGATGTTGAATCCCTGAAGGATCCGGCAGCGCGGCCGAAATCGTCTGGCGCCCAAGCGAATGCACCAGAAATATCGCATCATCTATGAGGTATTGATGGGATGTTGACGCGGCCAATACCTGACCCGTGGTTTTTTGGTGGGCGAAGGGGGACTTGAACCCCCACGTCCCGAAGGACACTGGCACCTGAAGCCAGCGCGTCTGCCATTCCGCCACTCGCCCGGGGAACAACCGATGGACCATACCACTCTAATAGCCTTCTGCCCCAGCCCTGCCCGGCAGGGTGCGCGCACCGGCTGACCTGCCTCGTCGCGATTCTCAGGATTCTCATGGTGCCGCCGCATGAGGGTATCTCGATACCATGCACAAGTGATGCGACACGCGGGCGAGTCGTTTGCCTTGCGCGGCCGATACACCAACACAGCTGCGGGCGAGCGCTGATTCATGGGTAGCCACAAAGGGCTGGTTCAGCGGATCGAGCGCAAACTCGAGGCGACCGTCGGTGATGCGTTTGCCCGCATGTTCGGGGGACAGATAGTCCCGCAAGAGGTCGAGGCCCTATTGCGCCGCGAAGCCGAAGACGCCGTCCGGCCGCTTCAGGGAAATCGTTTTTTGGCCCCCAACGAATACATCATTACCCTCGGTATGCACGACTTCGAGAAGGTGAGCGGGGATCCCAATCTCACGCCGAGCGTTTTCGCTAGGTACTTGGCTGACTATATCTATGAACAGGGGTGGCAAACGTATGGTGAGGTGGTGGTTCGGTTCGAGCAGTCGCCGAACCTGCACACCGGCCAGTTCCGCGCCCGCGGTGCTGTCAACCCCGATATCGAGCCCCGCCCTACGCACAACGATGCCGCCCGGCCACAATCAAACCAGGCGTTCAGCGCAGAACCAGGAGTACCACCAATGACTGACAATTCGAGCTACCGCGGCGGTCAGGGGCAGGGGCGGCCCGGCGACGAGTATTACGACGAGCGTTACGCGCGTCCCCAAGACGACCCGCAGGGCGGCCAGGACCCGCAGGGCGGAGCCGACGCGCGAGGCGGATATCCGCCGGAGCAGGGTGGCGGCTACCCACCGCAGGGCGGCTACCTACCGCAAGGCGGCTACCCACCGCCTCGCCCGCCCGAGCAGGGCGGCTACCCCGAGCAGGGCGGCTACCAGGACCAGCGCGGCGGGTACCCCGAGCAGGGCGGTTACCAGGACCAGCGCGGTGGATACCCCGAACACGGCGGTTATCAGGACCAGCGCGGCTACCAGGACCAGGGTCGGGGCTACCCCGAGCAGGGCCAGCCCGGCTATCCGGACCAGGGGCAGCCCGGCTATCCACCGCCGTATGAGCAGCGCCCCCCGGCGCCCGGCGGTTACGGCGGCCCCGGCTACGACCAGGGCTACCGCCAGGGCGGTGGCTACGCCCCGCCGGGCGGGGGTCAGCCCGGCGGAGGTCAGCCCGGCGGCGCCCAACCCGGCTACGGCGGGTACGGCGACTACGGCCGCGGGCCGGCTCGCCCGGAAGAGGGCGGTTACGCGCCGCCCGCCGCCCCGGAACCACCGCGGGCGCCTTACCCCGACCAGGGCGGCGGCTACGACCAGGGCTACCAGCAAGGTGGCCCGGGATACGGCCAACAGGATTACGGCCAACAGGATTACGGTCAAGGCGACTACACGCAGTACGCCGAAAACATCCCGGCCGGGGGCTACGCCCCACCAGCCGGCGGATACGCCGAACCCGCCCCCCGCGACTATGACTACGGCCAGTCGGCGGACTACGGCCAGCCCGCCGACTACGGCCAGCCGTCCGCCGGCGGCTACGGGGGTTACGCCCCGGGCGGTTACGGGGCCGGCGGCACGTCGGTCACCCTGCAGCTCGACGACGGCAGCGGCCGGACCTACCAGCTTCGCGAGGGCTCCAACATCATCGGCCGCGGACAAGACGCCCAGTTCCGGTTGCCCGACACCGGTGTGTCGCGCCGTCACCTCGAAATCCGCTGGGACGGACAGGTCGCGCTGCTGATCGACCTCAACTCCACCAACGGCACTACCGTCAACAACTCGCCGGTGCAGGAGTGGCAATTGGCTGACGGCGACGTGATCCGTTTGGGCCACTCGGAGATCATCGTTCGCATCCACTGAACGCAGCGGGCTCAAAGCTGCCGTGCTTCGCCCCGCGCCGACCACCGCCCAAGTATCGTGACGTTGCCGATGTGCTAGGCGTCACCGATGCGAGGGGTGCGACGCCAGGACGGAAAGGACGCCAGATGCAGGGACTAGTACTGCAACTGACGCGTGCCGGATTTTTAATGTTGTTGTGGGTATTCATCTGGTCCGTGCTGCGGATCTTGCGGACTGACATTTACGCGCCGACCGGTGCTGTCATGGTGCGTCGCGGCCTGGCCTTGCGGGGCTCGCTGTTGCCCTCGCGGCAGCGCCGCCACGCCGCCCGCTATCTGGTGGTGACCGAAGGTTCACTGGCGGGCGCGCGCATCACGCTGAGCGGGCAGCCGGTGCTGATCGGACGCGCTGACGACTCGACCCTGGTGCTGACCGACGACTACGCTTCGACACGGCACGCCCGGCTCTCGCAGCGCGGCTCGGAATGGTACGTCGAGGATCTAGGATCGACCAACGGCACTTACCTTGACAGGGCGAAGGTGACGACTGCGGTACGAGTCCCAATAGGAACGCCGGTTCGGATCGGCAAAACGGCAATCGAGTTGCGCCCGTGACCCTGGTCCTGCGATATGCGGCCCGCAGCGATCGCGGCCTGGTACGCGCCAACAACGAAGACTCGGTCTACGCGGGCGCGCGACTGTTGGCCCTGGCCGACGGCATGGGCGGCCACGCCGCCGGCGAGGTGGCATCCCAACTGGTGATCGCCGCGCTGGCCCATCTCGACGACGACGAGCCGGGCGGCGACCTGCTGGCCAAGCTCGACGCGGCGGTGCGCGCCGGCAACTCGGCCATCGCGGCGCAGGTCGAGATGGAACCCGAGCTCGAGGGGATGGGCACCACGCTTACCGCAATCCTGTTCGACGGCAACAGGATTGGGCTGGTGCACATCGGGGACTCACGCGGCTACCTGCTGCGCGACGGCGAGCTGACGCAGATCACCAAGGACGACACGTTTGTCCAAACCCTGGTCGACGAGGGGCGGATCACGCGGGAAGAGGCGCACAGCCACCCGCAGCGATCGCTGATCATGCGGGCCCTGACCGGTCACGAGGTCGAGCCGACGTTGACCATGCGAGAGGCAAGAGCCGGGGACCGCTACCTGCTCTGCTCCGACGGGCTGTCCGATCCGGTCAGCGACGAAACCATCTTGGAGGCCCTGCAGATCCCCGACGTCGCCGAAAGTGCCTACCGCCTAATCGAATTGGCGTTGCGCGGCGGCGGGCCCGACAATGTGACCGTGGTGGTCGCCGACGTCGTCGACTACGACTACGGCCAGACCCAACCGATTCTCGCCGGTGCGGTGTCCGGCGAGGAAGATCAACTGACCCTGCCCAACACTTCGGCCGGGCGCGCTTCGGCGATCAGCCCTCGCAAAGAGGCGGCGAAACGCGTTGCGCCGCAAGAAGAGACGGCAAAACGACCGCGATGGCCGCGGCGCCGGATGTTCATCTTCGTGACGCTGATCGTGTTGCTGATACTCGCGGGCCTGGCCATCGTGCGGACCGTCATCCGGAGCAACTACTACGTCGCCGGTAACAACGGCATGGTGTCGATCGTGCGGGGAGTGCAAGGGTCGATCCTGGGCATGTCGCTGCACGAGCCCTATCTGGTGGGCTGTCTCAACGCGCGCAACGAGCTGTCGCTGATCGGCTACAGCCAGACCGGGGGGCACCTGGACTGCCGGTTGATGCGACTGCAGGACCTGCGTCCGGCCGAACGCGCACAGGTTCAGGCGGGGCTGCCGGGCGGCACCCTGGACGACGCCATCGGGCAGTTGCGGGAACTGTCGGCCAACTCCCTGCTGCCGCCCTGCCCGCCGCCCCGCGCCACCTCTCCGCCGGGCGCCCCGGCCACCAGCGGGACCACAGCCCCAAGCGCCACACCCACCACGACCATCGGCCCCTCAGCCAGCAGCCCGACCCCCACCAGCGCCCCCGCGAACACCCCGCCGGCAGCGCCCGCGACCACGTCGCCCCCGACCACTTCGCAGACGGTCACCGTACTGCCGCCACCCCCACCGCAGCCGGGCATCGACTGCCGGGCGGTCGCATGACCACTCAGGTCCAGCCGCCGGTCGCCGTCACCCCGCCGCTGCCCACCCGGCGCAACGCCGAACTGCTGCTGTTGTGCTTCGCCGCGGTGATCACCGTCGCCGCGCTGCTCATCGTCGAGGCCAACCAGCAACGCGGCCTGCGCTGGGACCTGACCGGTTACGGCCTGGTCTTCCTGGGCGTGTTCGGCGGCGCGCACCTGGCCGTCCGTCGCTTCGCGCCCTACACCGACCCGCTGCTGTTGCCAATAGTGGCGCTGCTCAACGGACTTGGCCTGGTGATGATCCACCGCCTCGACATCGTCAACAACGAGTTGAGCGGTCGCCGTCACCCCAGCGCGACCCAGCAGATGCTGTGGACCCTGGTGGGGGTGGCCGCGTTCGCGCTCGTCGTCACCTTCCTCAAGGACCACCGCCAGCTTGCGCGCTACGGCTACATCTGCGGATTCACCGGTCTGGTTTTCCTGGCGATTCCCGCGCTGCTGCCGTCGTGGCTGTCCGAGGAGAACGGCGCCAAGATCTGGATTCGCTTCCCGGGCTTCTCAATTCAGCCCGCTGAGTTTTCCAAGATCCTGCTGCTGATCTTCTTCTCCGCGGTGCTGATCGCCAAGCGCGGGCTGTTCACCAGCGTCGGCACGCATTTCATGGGCATGAACCTGCCGCGCGCACGGGATCTCGCGCCGCTGCTGGCGGCCTGGGTGATCTCCATCGGCGTGATGGTGTTCGAAAAGGACCTCGGCACTTCGCTGCTGCTCTACGCGTCGTTCCTGGTGGTGGTCTACCTTGCCACGCAGCGTTTCAGCTGGGTCGTCATCGGCCTGGTGCTGTTCGCGGTGGGAAGCGTTGTGGCGTATTTCATTTTCGAACACGTCCGGGTTCGTGTGCAGACGTGGTGGGATCCCTTCGCCGACCCCGACGGCCACGGCTATCAGATCGTGCAGTCGTTGTTCAGCTTTGCCACCGGCGGCATCTTCGGCACCGGCCTGGGCAACGGCCAACCCGACACCGTCCCGGCGGCGTCGACCGACTTCATCATCGCCGCCTTCGGCGAGGAACTTGGATTAGTGGGTCTGGCGGCCCTTTTGATGCTCTACACGATCGTCATCGTCCGCGGCCTGCGGACGGCGATCGCGACGCGTGAGAGCTTCGGCAAACTGTTGGCCGCGGGCCTGGCGTCGACGCTGGCGATCCAGCTGTTCATCGTCGTCGGCGGGGTGACCCAGCTCATCCCGCTGACCGGCTTGACCACCCCGTGGATGTCCTACGGCGGCTCGTCACTGCTGGCGAACTACGTGCTGCTGGCCATCCTGGCGCGCATCTCGCACAGCGCCCGCCGCCCGCTGCGCACCCGCGCACGCAACAAGGCGTCCATCGCGGCGGCCGGCACCGAGGTGATCGAGCGGGTATGAACGCCTCCCTACGCCGGATCTCGGTGACCGTGATGGCGTTGATCGTGCTGCTGCTGCTCAACGCCACGATGACGCAGGTCTTCGCGGCCGACGGGCTGCGCACCGATCCGCGCAACCAGCGAGTCCTGCTCGACGAGTACTCACGTCAGCGCGGCCAGATCATCGCGGGCGGCCAGCTGCTGGCCTATTCGGTGGCCACCGACAGCCACTACCGCTTCCTGCGGGTGTATCCCAACCCGGCCTCGTATGCACCCATCACCGGCTTCTACTCGCTGCGCTATTCCAGCTCCGGCCTGGAGCGCGCCGAGGACGCCCTGCTCAACGGGTCCGACGAGCGGCTGTTCGGGCGGCGGCTGGCCGACTTCTTCACCGGCCGCGATCCGCGCGGCGGCAACGTCGACACCACCATCAACGCCCGCGTCCAGCAGGCCGGCTGGGACGCGATGCAGCAAGGCTGCGGCGGGCCGCCGTGCAAGGGCGCCGTCGTCGCCCTGGAGCCCTCCACCGGCAAGATTTTGGCGATGGTGTCGGCGCCGTCGTATGACCCCAACCTGCTGGCGTCCCATGACCCCGACGTGCAGGCGAAGGCCTGGCAGCGGCTTCGCGACGACCCCGACAACCCGCTGACCAACCGGGCGATCTCCGAGACCTACCCGCCCGGTTCCACGTTCAAGGTGATCACCACCGCCGCGGCCCTGCAGGCCGGGGCCAGCGACACCCAGCAGCTGACGGCGGCGCCCACGATCCCGCTGCCCGACAGCACCGCCATGCTGGAAAACTACGGCGGCGCGCGGTGCGGCAACGGCAACGGGTCGACCGTGCCACTCAGCGAGGCGTTCGCCCTGTCGTGCAACACCGCGTTCGTCCAGTTGGGCCTGCTGACCGGCGGCGATGCATTGCGCAGCATGGCGCGCTCGTTCGGCCTGGACAGCACGCCCAGCGTCATTCCGCTTCAGGTCGCGGAGTCGACGATCGGGATCATGGCGGACGCCGCCGCGCTGGGAATGTCGAGCATCGGGCAGAAGGACGTCGCGCTGACGCCGCTGCAGAACGCGCAGATCGCGGCGACCATCGCGAACAACGGGGTGATGATGCAGCCCTACCTGGTCGACAGCCTCAAGGGCCCGGACCTGTCCAACATCAGCACCACCGCGCCCTATCAGCAGCGCCGCGCCGTGTCGCCGCAGGTCGCCGCTAAGCTAACAGAGCTGATGGTCGGCGCCGAGAAGGTCGCACAACAGAAAGGGGCCATTCCCGGCGTGCAGATCGCATCCAAGACTGGTACCGCAGAGCATGGCACCGACCCGCGGAATACTCCGCCGCACGCGTGGTACATCGCCTTTGCGCCCGCGCAGTCACCCAAGGTGGCCGTGGCGGTGCTAGTGGAGAACGGCGCCGACCGCATGTCCGCGACCGGCGGTGCACTCGCGGCACCGATCGGGCGGGCCGTCATCGAGGCCGCGCTGCAGGGAGGACCATGAGCCCGCGAGTTGGGGTGACGCTGTCTGGCAGGTACCGCCTGCAGCGCCTGATCGCCACCGGCGGCATGGGCCAGGTTTGGGAGGCGGTCGATAGCCGGCTGGGCCGGCGCGTCGCGGTCAAGGTGCTCAAGGCCGAGTTCTCCCAGGACCCCGAGTTCATCGAGCGGTTCCGCGCCGAGGCGCGCACCACCGCGATGCTCAACCATCCCGGGATCGCCAGCGTGCACGACTACGGCGAAAGCCAGATGGACGGCGAGGGCCGCACCGCCTACCTGGTGATGGAGCTGGTCAATGGCGAACCGCTGAACTCGGTGCTCAAGCGCACCGGCCGGCTGTCGCTGCGGCACGCGCTGGACATGCTCGAGCAGACGGGCCGCGCGCTTCAGGTCGCCCACGCCGCCGGCCTGGTCCACCGCGACGTCAAACCGGGCAACATCCTGATCACCCCGACCGGGCAGGTGAAGATCACCGACTTCGGCATCGCCAAGGCCGTCGACGCGGCCCCGGTGACGCAGACCGGCATGGTGATGGGCACCGCGCAATACATCGCGCCCGAGCAGGCCCTGGGCCACGACGCGACCCCGGCCAGCGACGTCTACTCGCTGGGAGTTGTTGGCTACGAAGTGGTTTCGGGCAAGCGGCCGTTCACCGGGGACGGCGCCCTGACGGTCGCGATGAAACACATCAAGGAGCCCCCGCCGCCGCTTCCGGCCGAGCTTCCGCCCAACGTGCGCGAGCTCATCGAGATCACCCTCGTCAAGAACCCCCAGATGCGCTACCGCAGCGGGGGACCGTTCGCCGACGCCGTCGCCGCGGTGCGGGCCGGCCGCCGGCCGCCGCGGCCGAGTCAGACACCGCCCCCCGGTCGGGCCGCACCCGTCGCCATCTCGTCCGGCGCGACGACCCGGGCCGCGACCGTCAGCCGGGCCGCCGCGCCCCGCCGATCCCGGCCGTCGACGGGCGGCCACCGGCCGCCCCCGGCCCGGCGCACCTTCTCGTCGGGCCAGCGCGCGCTGCTGTGGGCCGCCGGGGTGCTCGGCGCGCTGGCGATCATCATCGCGGTGCTCATCGTCATCAATTCGCGAGCCGAGAACGAGCAGCAGCAGACACCCGCCCCGACCGTCACCGACACCGGGACCCCGCCGGCGACCAGGACCCCCAGCGGTTCGGCGCCCGGCCTGCGGCTCAATTGGACGGATCCCGCGGCGGTAGGTAATTCTGGACTTCGGAGCAGGCCGCCCGAACTCGGCTGGGCAATCCCCGTAGCGCCCAGCACGTCGCCGGCCCAACACGAGACACCGCAATGACCACCCCGCAGCACCTGTCCGACCGCTACGAACTGGGTGACATCCTCGGTTTCGGGGGAATGTCCGAGGTTCACCTGGCCCGCGACGTTCGTTTGCACCGCGACGTCGCGGTGAAGGTGCTGCGCGCCGACCTGGCCCGCGACCCCAGCTTTTACCTGCGCTTCCGGCGCGAGGCCCAAAACGCCGCCGCGCTGAACCACCCGTCCATCGTCGCGGTCTACGACACCGGCGAGGCCGAGACGGCGGCGGGCCCGCTGCCCTACATCGTCATGGAGTACGTCGACGGGGTCACCCTGCGCGACATCGTGCACACCGACGGCCCGCTCCCGCCGCGGCGCGCCATCGAGATCATCGCCGACGCCTGCCAGGCGCTGAACTTCAGTCACCAGAACGGGATCATCCACCGCGACGTCAAGCCGGCGAACATCATGATCAGCACGACCAACGCGGTCAAGGTGATGGACTTCGGCATCGCCCGCGCGATCGCCGACAGCAACAGCGTCACCCAGACCGCCGCGGTGATCGGCACCGCCCAATACCTGTCCCCGGAGCAGGCCCGCGGCGATTCCGTCGACGCGCGGTCCGACGTGTACTCGCTGGGCTGTGTTCTCTACGAAATCCTCACCGGCGAACCGCCTTTCACCGGTGATTCACCCGTCTCGGTCGCCTACCAGCACGTGCGCGAGGACCCGGTCCCGCCGTCGAAGCGACACGAGGGCATCTCCGCCGATCTGGACGCGGTCGTGCTCAAGGCGCTGGCCAAGAACCCCGACAACCGCTATCAGACCGCCGCTGAGATGCGCGCGGACCTGGTGCGGGTGCACAACGGCGAGCCGCCGGAGGCGCCCAAGGTGCTGACCGACGCCGAGCGGAGCTCGCTGCTGGCGTCCACCGGCCCGAGCCTCGCGGGTCCGCGCACCGATCCGCTGCCGCGCCAGCCCCTCGACGACGGCGACGACGATCGCATGGGTGGTTCGATCGGCCGCTGGGTTGTCGCGGTCGCCGTGCTGGCGGTGCTGACGATCGTCGTCGTCATCGCGTTCAACACCTTCGGCGGCGGCACCCGCGACGTCCAGGTGCCCGACATGCGGGGGCAGGTCTCCGCCGACGCGATCGCCGCGCTGCAGAATCGCGGCTTCAAGACGCGCACCCTGCAGAAGCCCGACTCGGCGATCCCGCCCGACCATGTCATCAGCACCGACCCCGGGGCCAACGCCTCGGTGAGCGCCGGCGACGAGATCACCATCAACGTGTCCACCGGTCCCGAACAACGCGAGGTGCCCGACGTCTCCTCGCTGAACTACGGCGACGCGGTCAAGAAGTTGACCGCCGCCGGATTCAGCAAGTTCAAGCAGGCGAACTCGCCGTCGACCCCGGAGCTCATGGGCAAGGTCATCGGGACCAACCCGCCGGCCAACCAGACCTCGGCGATCACCAACGTGATCACGATCATCGTCGGCTCGGGGCCGGAGACCAAGCAGCTGCCCGACGTCGCCGGGCAGACCGTGGACGCCGCGCAGAAGAACCTCAACGTCTACGGCTTCACCAAGTTCAGCCAGGCCTCCGTCGACAGCACCCGGCCGGCCGGGGAGGTGGTCGGCACCAATCCGGCCAAGGGCCAGACGGTTCCGGTCGATTCGGTCATCGAACTGCAGGTGTCCAAGGGCAACCAGTTCGTGATGCCCGACGTGTCCGGCATGTTCTGGACCGACGCCGAGCCGCGGCTACGCGCGCTCGGCTGGACCGGGGTGCTGGACAAGGGACCCGACGTGGATGCCGGCGGCTCCCAGTCCCACCGGGTGGTCTATCAGAACCCGCCGCCCGGCGCCGGCTGCAACCGGGACGGGATCATCACGCTGAAGTTCGGTCAGTAGCAGCGGGATCGGCCGGCAATTGCGGCCGCACCGCGGCGCGCACGTCGTTTTCCAGCCGGCGGATCAGGGTGTCGTCGCGCGCCCATCCGCAGTAGGCCAGCCAGTTGGCCAGCATCCGGTGGCCGCCCTCGGTCAGGATGGACTCGGGGTGGAACTGGACGCCGTGGATGGGCAACTCGGTGTGCCGCACGGCCATGATGACACCGCTGCGGGTGCGCGCGGTGACCTCCAGCACCGCCGGCAGCGACCCCGGCAGGATCGTCAGCGAGTGGTACCGGGTCGCGGTGAACGGGTCCGGAAGTCCTTGCAGCACACCGACATTGGTGTGAAACACGTTGCTGGTCTTGCCGTGCAACAGCTCCGGCGCGCGGTCCACGGTGGCGCCGAATGCGACGCCGATGGCCTGGTGGCCCAGGCAGACCCCGAGCAGCGGGGTGCGCGCCGCCGCGCACGCGCGCACCAGGCCGACCGAGGCTCCCGCGCGTTCCGGGGTGCCGGGCCCCGGGCTGAGCAGCACCCCGTCGAACTGGGTCGCCACTGTGGCCTTGTCCGACAATCGCGCGTCGTCGTTGCGCCACACCTGCGCCTCGACGCCGAGCTGCCCGAGGTACTGCACCAGGTTGAAAACGAAGCTGTCGTAGTTGTCGACAACCAGGATCCGCATCGTGTCAGGGTACCGTTTGGCGCGTGCGCCGGCGCTGCTCAGTGCTGTTCAGTAGCCGACCGGGCCGGCGGGACGGGCGAAATGCGTCCGGACCGGTTCGCTGTGGCCGACGATCTGCACGTCGGGCCTGACCTCCTCGCGGTAGCCCAGCCCGAATCGGACCACGTACTGCTTGTAGAGGGTCACCAGGGGGGCGGCGGCCAGCGCGGCCTGCATCGCCGCGGCGTTACCGATCGCGGTGATCGTGTACGGCGGGCTGTAGGTGCGGCCGTTGAGCAGCAGCGTGTTCCCGACGCAGCGCGGCACCGAGGTTCCGATGATCCGCTGGTCCTGCATCTGGATCGCCTCGGCGCCGGCGCTCCACAACGCGTTGAGGACGGCCTCGATGTCCTGCTGGTGCACCACCAGGTCGTCGGGGGACGCGTCGCGCGGGAACCGGCCGTTGGCATCGCGCTGGGCGTCCTGCAGTGTCACCGTCAGGCCCGGCCCGTGCACCGGATCCAGCCCCGCCTCGCCGGCCAGCTCGGCGGCCCGTCGCAGCATCGCGGCCAACGCCGCGTTCGAAGACCTGCCGTGCATCGAATCGAGCTTGCCGGCCAGCGCCTCGCGTTCGGCGTTGAGATGACTCACCGACGACTGCGCCTCCCGGACCAGGTCGACCAGGCGTGGGGCATCGCTGCGGCGGATCTCGGCGCCGCCGGACACCCCGTGCGTGGCGGCCAGCAGCAACCCGGCGAGCAGGCACACCAACGGCACGCCGAAGCGCCACGGCGAGCGGCGCGTGTCGTCCATCGGGCTCTCCGTTTCCTGGTCAGGTGCCCAGGTGGGTTAGTCTCGTAGCGTAATTGCCGCGACACCCCCGAGGTAACCGTGCCCAAATCCAAGGTCCGCAAGAAGAACGACTTCACCGTCAGCGCCGTCAGCCGCACCCCGGTGAAGGTGAAGGTCGGGCCGTCGAGTGTGTGGTTCGTGGCGCTGTTCGTCGGCCTCATGCTGATCGGCCTGGTGTGGTTGATGGTGTTTCAATTGGCCGCTGTCGGCAGCCAGGCCCCGGCGGCGCTGAACTGGATGGCGCAACTGGGTCCGTGGAACTACGCGATCGCGTTCGCCTTCATGATCACCGGTTTGTTGCTCACCATGCGCTGGCACTGACCAAGATCAAATCCGCAATGAATTCATCTTGGGGTCAATCCGTTACTGCGCCAGCAACGTTGTGACCGCCCAATCACACGCGTGTGATTTATCCCCACTGTTGATAGCGCTTGTGGATAACTCCATCGGCAGTGGTGGGAGGGGGTAGAAAGCAGGTGCAGCAAACTCATTGGGAGCCCCGCGCGGCGGGAATCGCTGGTTGTGGCCTCGCCGGGTTATTGATGGCTACCGCGAGTGTGACCATCGTCACAGACCCGCCGGGCCGCGTCATGACGGGGATTGCCGCGGCGGGCCTGATCTTGTTTGCGGGCGCGACGTGGCGGGCGCGGCCGAAACTGGCAATCACGACCGACGGCCTGGTCGTCCGCGGCTGGTTCCGGACGCAGCAATTCCGCCGCCCCGACATCAAGATCATCCGGATCACCGAGTTCCGCCGCCTGGCCCGCAACATGCGCCTGCTCGAGGTCGAAACGGTCGACGGCGGGCTCGTGGTGTTCTCCCGGTGGGACCTCGGAACCGAACCCCTCGACGTGCTCGACGCGCTCACCGAGGCCGGCTACACCGGGTCGCGCGAAAGCTAGCCGGTGGCCGCCGGGGCGGCCACGATTCGGGTCAGGAGATGGTGATCGACTCGATGACCACCGGATCGGTGGGACGGTCGTTGCCGTCGGTGGGCGTCGTCGCGATCGCGTCGACGACCTTCCGCGATTCGGGGTCGGCCACCTCGCCGAAGATCGTGTGGCGCCGGTTCAGGTGCGGGGTCTTCTCGACGGTGATGAAGAACTGCGAGCCGTTGGTGCCCGGGCCCGCGTTGGCCATCGCCAGCAAGTAGGGCTTGTCGAATTGCAGCTCGGGGTGGAACTCGTCGGCGAACTTGTAGCCGGGGCCGCCGCGGCCGGTGCCGGTCGGGTCGCCGCCCTGGATCATGAATCCCTTGATCACCCGGTGGAAGACCGCGCCATCGTAGAACGGGCCGGACGGGCTACCCGAGGCGTTCTGCGTCGAGTACTCCTTGGTGCCCTGCGCCAGGCCAACGAAATTGGCGACGGTCTTGGGCGCGTGATTCCCGAACAATGCGATCTTGATGTCCCCGCGGTTGGTGTGCAGGGTGGCGGTAGCGGTCTGAAAGGGGCTGTTGGTCACGGGGTCACAGTCTGCCATCACCGACGCGCATGCCCGCACCGGGTGTGGGTCTGCCCGCGGACGTCGTTTTGGTGGCAGTCTGTAGGCTCCACGAGCGGCACAGAAAGGCGACAGATGAGCGCGCAGGCGGACAACCGGTTGACCCCCCGTGAGCGATTGGCCCGAGGCCTGACCTACTCGACGCTGGGACCGGTGGACGTCACGCGGGGCGTCGTCGGGCTGGGGTTGCACTCCGCGCAGTCGACCGCGTCGGGGCTGCGCCGGCGGTACCGGGAGGGCCGGCTGGCCCGCGAAATCGGTGCGGCGCAGGAGACTCTCGCCCAAGAGCTGGCCGCCGCGCAGGAGGTGGTCGCGAACCTTCCGCAGGCGCTGCAGGACGCGCGCCGGTCCCAACGCCGCCGCGGCAGGCGCCCCGTGCTGATCGCCGGAGCCGTCGTCGTGGTCCTGGCCGGCGGCGCCGTCGCCTTCAGCATCGCCCGGCGCTCGGCGCGCCGTGAGCGCTCGGAGCCGTCGCCGCGTCCGCCCAGCGTCGACGTGCAACCGCGACCCTGAGGGGTACGGTCCCGCCGAAGTGGGACACTGGTTGCGGTAGGAAATGAAAGCGCTCGGGATTGCGGCCGCAGCCGCCATAGCTTTCGCACCGCTCTCGGTGGCAGTGGCCACACCCGGTGCGGTGCACGCAGCTCCGTGCGCGGGCGCCGGGGCGACCCCCCAGCGCTGCCAGTACTGCCAGTTTTTGGTCAACGCGTACCACACCTCGAACACCGGCGTGTGTAACGAGGACCCGCCGCCCCGCCCGGCGCAGGCGCCGCCGAGCAGGGTGCCGGAACCGACCCCGGGACCGCTGCCGGAGCCCGCGCTGCCGAGCATGCCGCCGGTGCAGGTCCCGCAGGTGATTCCGCCGAGTCCCCCGGCCCCGAGCACCGTCCCGGTGCAGGCCCCGAAGATCGCCCCGCGCGCCCCCGGCGCGCCGAGCAACGCCCCGCTGGTGGCCCCGCCGAAGCCGCTGGATGCCCCGCCGCCGGCGGTCAGCGCCGCCAAGGCCGCGCCCCCGACGAGGGTCAATCCCGGCACCGCGCACCAGATGCTGCAGGTGGTGGACTTCGACCGCCAGGTCCAAAATGTGGTCAGCGCCCACGGCGGCAACGTCGACGTCGTCAAGGCCGACAACCAGTCGCTGGTGCGTCCGCGGCATTGGGACTACATCGACTACGACGCCTACCACCGCCCCACGCTGTACAACCCGCTCAATCAGGCGATGACCTTCCGCTTCTCCTACAACGGCGGGCGCCAGGAGGCGTACGTGCCGGCCGGCGGCCGGATCGTGCTCGACGTCGCCACCGCCGGGCTGTTCCCGTTCACCGCGGTCGGCGACAGCTATGTGGCGTCGGGCAGCTTCACCGGAGGCGCCTGGATACCGCCGGACAGCGGCGCCGGCTCACCGCCGCCGGACTACCACCCGCCGGCGCCCCCGGAGGTCGACCAGGACGTGTTGGCCGACGTGCCGTCCGGCAACCAGGTCGTGGAGGTCGGCCAGGTGGCCCTGGTGGGCCACGACGACAGCCAGCCCGCGGGCAGTCAGGACACTTTCCTGCTCGACGACTCCACCCTCGCCTGGGGTCACATCAATGATCCCGGCGGCCGCTCCCAGATCACGGTGACCAAGACCCAGTCGCTGCCGGGCGCCGGGCCGACCGACAACGGCGGCTTCCTAGTGGCGCTGGCCGCGCAGCACGACGAGCCCAGGCAATCCGGCCCGCCGTGGTGGCCCTCGGCGCTGGGCTTCGGGGGACTGGCGGCGGTGGTGTGGCTTGTCGCCGGGGCGATCAACCGGCAGAAGCGGCGCGAGGACCTGACCGCTGAGCGCTGACGGTCGGGGCTACGTGGAGCCTAGGGGAATCGAACCCCTGACACCTGCCTTGCAAAGGCAGTGCTCTACCAACTGAGCTAAGGCCCCTCTGGACGACTCGACCGGTGATCGGGCGCATCGGCTGCGGCCACGTGCCAGACCTCGACCCCACGCCGTGACCGCACCACCACCGCCGCGGCGATCAACGCCAGCGGCAATGCGAGTCGTAGGTAACGCCGGGACGAGCACATGGTTGTGGGCCTAGGAGGACTCGAACCTCCGACCTCTTCGTTATCAGCGAAGCGCTCTAACCGCCTGAGCTATAGGCCCGCACGCTGTACGGCCGAGCGACGAGATTACCGCAATCGCCGCCCCTTCCCCAAAACCCGGGAACCGCGCTAGTCGCGGTCAGCCAGGGTCACCTCGATGCCGCCGATCAGATCTGTCGTCAGGTTGTAGACGAATGCACCGATGGTGGCCATCGCGGTCAGCAGCACGATGTTGACCAAGCCGATCAACACGGCGCCGCCGAAGATGGTGCCGCTGGAGACCAGCTCGCCGCTGCTGCCGCTGGTGTTGTTCAGCAGGTCACCGACGTTGCTGTTCAGCTTCGACCACACACCCATGCCGCCGAGCACCAGGTACAGGAACGCCACCGCGATCATCCACACGAAGAACAACGCCACCGAAAGCAACAGGGACACCTTCAACGTGCTCCACGGGTCGATCCGGCGGATCTGCATGCTCGCCCGGACCGGGCCGCGGGTCCGCCGCGACACCTGGAACCGGCTTTCGCGGCCTTCCCGGTCCTCAGTCGCCGAGCGGCCCGACGCCGGCGCGGTCGACGCCTCAGTTGTGCGGTCGGGTGCGGGCTTGCGCTGCGCGGTGCGCGGCATCGGGCCGGACAGGTCGGGCAACTCGCTGGCGTAGGCCTCGGCGGGCGGGCCGTCACCGCGGGGCGGCGGGGCGTCGAAGTCCTGCGGCGCGCCCTTCGGATGCCCCGACGCGCCGGCCCCCGGCGCCGCGGTGCCGGAGATGAAACGGTTCAGCCGGGCGTCTATCCCCGAGGGTGGGCCCGCGGGCCGCGGCTCGGCGGGCGGCTCGGCCGGGCGATGCGGTGGCTGGGGTGCCTGGGCGGGCCGGCTCGCTCGCTGCCGCGGCGGCGGGTCACCGGCGTCCGCGGCGCGGCCGGCCTGCGCGGGCGTCGCGCGGTGGACGCCCGCCCGGTCGGCCGAACCGTCCCCGTTCAGGCTGTCGCCCTTTTTGGGGGCGCCCGGCTCCTTTGGTGAAGTCACCCCGACTCCTTACGTGTGTACCAAGGCCCCCCGGGCGGTGGCTGTCTTGTCTGCGGTCGGGCTGAGTCTAGTTGCCCTTCCGTCGGCGGGTCGCCGCTTGCCCGCATCGCTACCGCGCTAGCCGTCCGACTCCTCACCGTCGATCTCCCCGACGGCCTCGTCGGCGCTCGCTTCGGCGTTGCGGGCAATGGCTAACAGGGTGTCACCCTCGCCCAGGTTCATCAACCGAACGCCCTTGGTCTGCCGTCCCGCCTTGCGCACCTGGCGCGCGGCGGTGCGGATCACGCCCCCGCCCGAGGTGATGGCATAGAGCTCGCTGTCCTCGTCGACGATCAGCGCCCCGACCAGCCTGCCGCGCCGGCGGTCGTACTGGACGGTCAGCACGCCCTTGCCGCCGCGCCCCTGCACCGGGTACTCCTCGATCGCGGTGCGCTTGGCATACCCCCCGGAGGTCGCGACCAGCAGGTAGGTGCCCTCGCGGACCACGTTCAGCGACAGCAGGTAATCGTCGGTGTTGAACCGCATGCCCTGCACGCCGGAGGTCGCCCGGCCCATCGGGCGCAGCGCCTCGTCGGTGGCCGAGAACCGGATGGACTGCCCGTTGGCCGACACCAGCAGCAGGTCCTCGTCGGACGAGCACAGCACCGCGCCGACCAGCTCGTCGCCGTCGCGCAGGTTGATCGCCACGATCCCGCCCGAGCGGTTGGAGTCGAAATCGGTCAGCTTGGTCTTCTTCACCAGCCCGTTGCGGGTCGCCAGCACCAGGTACGGGGCGTCCTCGTAGCCGCGGATCTGGATCACCTGCGCGATGCGCTCCTCCGGCTGGAAAGCCAGCAGGTTGGCCACGTGCTGGCCCCGCGCCGTGCGCGAAGCCTCGGGCAGCTCGTAGGCCTTGGCCCGATAGACCCGGCCCTGGGTGGTGAAGAACAGGATCCAGTCGTGCGTCGAGCAGACGAAGAAGTGCCGCACGATGTCGTCCTGCTTGAGCCCGGCGCCCTGCACGCCCTTCCCGCCGCGCTTCTGGCTACGGTACAGGTCGGTCTTGGTGCGCTTGGCGTAGCCGGTTTCGGTGATGGTGACGACGACGTCCTCGCGAGCGATCAGGTCCTCGTCGCTGACCTCGCCGTCGGCGGCCACGATCCGGGTGCGACGGTCGTCCCCGTGCTTTTCGACGATCTCGCCGAGCTCGTCGTGCACGATCGTGCGCTGCCGCTCCGGCTTGGCCAGGATGTCTTCCAGGTCCGCGATCTCGGCCTCGATCTTGGCCAGGTCGTCGATGATGCGCTGGCGTTCCAGGGCGGCCAGGCGCCGCAGCTGCATGTCGAGGATGGCCTGGGCCTGGATCTCGTCGATGTCCAGCAGCTCGATCAGGCCGGCCCGGGCGATGTCGACGGTTTCCGACGCGCGGATCAGCGCGATGACCTCGTCCAGCGCGTCGAGCGCCTTGACCAGACCGCGCAGGATGTGGGCGCGCTCGTTGGCCTTGCGCAGCCGGTAGGTGGTGCGCCGCACGATGACGTCGAGCTGATGAGCGACGTAGTGGCGGATCAGCTGATCGAGCCGCAGCGTCCGGGGCACCCCGTCGACGATGGCCAGCATGTTGGCGCCGAAGCTGGTCTGCAGCTGGGTGTGCTTGTAGAGGTTGTTGAGCACCACCTTGGCGACGGCGTCGCGCTTGAGCTCGATGACGATGCGCAGGCCGACCCGGTCGCTGGACTGGTCCTCGATGTTGGAGATGCCGGCCAGTTTCCCGTCGCGCACCTGCTCGGCGATCGAGGTGATGAAGTTGTCGTGGTTGACCTGATACGGCAACTCGGTGATGACCAAAGACGTTTTGCCCCTGGCTTCTTCGACTTCCACCACGCCGCGCATCCGGATGGAGCCGCGGCCGGTCTTGTACGCGTCGGCGATGCCCTGCGAGCCGACGATCAAACCTGAGGTGGGGAAGTCGGGGCCCTTGATCCGCTGCATGACGGCGGCCAGGGTCGCCTCCTCGTCGGCCTCATGGTTGTCCAGGCACCAGAACACCGCGTCGGCGAGCTCGCGCAGGTTATGCGGCGGGATGTTGGTCGCCATGCCGACCGCGATGCCGCCGGAGCCGTTGGCCAGCAGGTTGGGGAACCGGCTGGGCAGCACCGTCGGCTCCTGCACCCGGCCGTCATAGTTTGGAATGAAATCGACTGTCTCCTCGTCGATTTCGCGCAGCATCTCCATCGCCAACGGAGTCAATCGCGCTTCGGTGTAGCGCATCGCGGCCGGCGGATCGTTGCCCGGGGAACCGAAGTTGCCCTGCCCGTCGACGAGCGGATAGCGCAGCGACCACGGCTGCGCCATGCGCACCAGCGTGTCGTAGATCGACGCATCGCCGTGCGGATGGTAGTTGCCCATGGTCTCGGCGACCGAGCGCGCCGACTTCGCGTGGCTGCGGTCCGGGCGGAACCCGGAGTCGTACATCGCGTAGAGCACCCGGCGGTGAACCGGTTTGAGGCCGTCGCGCACCTCGGGCAGCGCACGGCCCACGATCACGCTCATCGCGTAGTCGATGTAGCTGCGCTGCATCTCCTGCTGGATGTCGACAGGTTCGATGCGGTCGCCGGCTTCGTCGCCCGGCGGCAACGTGGTGTCAGTCATTTGTTCCTCGGGTTATCAAACGTCCAGGAAGCGAACATCTTTGGCGTTGCGGGTGATAAAGCTCCGGCGCGCGTCCACGTCCTCGCCCATCAGGATGGAGAACAACTCGTCGGCGGCCGCCGCGTCGTCCAGGGTGACCTGGCGCAGCACCCGCACGGTGGGGTCCATCGTGGTCTCCCACAATTCTTTGGCGTCCATCTCGCCCAGACCCTTGTAGCGCTGGATGCCGTCTTCCTTGTTGATCTTCTTGCCGGCCTTCAGCCCCGCCTTCAGCAGACCGTCGCGCTCGCGATCGGAGTAGGCGAATTCGGGGTCGGACCGCTGCCACTTCAGCTTGTACAGCGGTGGCTGCGCCAGGAACACGTGCCCGTTTTCGATGAGCGGCCGCATGAACCGGAACAACAACGTCAACAGCAGCGTCGAGATGTGCTGCCCGTCGACGTCGGCGTCGGCCATCAGCACGATCTTGTGGTAGCGCAACTTGGTGATGTCGAACTCGTCGTGAATCCCGGTTCCCAGCGCGGTGATGATCGCCTGGACTTCGGTGTTCTTCAGCACCCGGTCGATGCGGGCCTTCTCGACGTTGATGATCTTGCCGCGCAACGGCAGGATCGCCTGGAACATCGAGTCGCGGCCGCTCTTGGCCGAGCCGCCGGCCGAATCACCCTCGACCACATACAGTTCCGACTTCCGCGGGTCGGTGGAGCGGCAGTCGGCAAGCTTGCCGGGCAGTCCCCCGAGATCGGTGGCGCTCTTGCGGCGCACCAGCTCGCGCGCCTTGCGCGCCGCGATCCGCGCCTGTGCCGACGAGACCGCCTTGTTCACAACGGTTTTGGCTTCCGAGGGGTTGGCCTCGAACCAGTGCGTGAGTTGCTCGTTGCACACCTTCTGCACAAACGACTTGACCTCGGTGTTGCCCAGCTTCGTCTTGGTCTGGCCCTCGAACTGCGGCTCGCTGACCTTGACCGAGATCACCGCCGCCAGGCCCTCGCGGATGTCGTCGCCGGTGAGGTTGGGGTCCTTGTCCTTCAGCAGCTTCTTGTCCTTGGCGTACTTGTTGACCACCGACGTCAGCGCGCTGCGGAAGCCCTCCTCGTGGGTGCCGCCCTCATGGGTGTTGATGGTGTTGGCGAAGGTGTGCACCGACTCCGAGTATCCGCCGTTCCACTGCATCGCGATCTCGACCTCGTGGCCGGTCCCCTTGCCCTCGAAGTCGATGATGCTCTGCTGGATCGGGTTCTTGGTGCGGTTGATGTGCTTGACGAAATCCACCAAGCCGCCCGGGTAATGAAAAGTGCGGTGCTTGACCTTGTGCGGGGCGGTCGACTCCGCCGCCTTCTCCTCGGCGGATTTGGGCGCATCGGCGGTGTCGCTGACCACGTCGTCGACGACTTCCTCGTTGGTCACCCGCTCGTCGGTGAGATTGATCGTCAATCCCTTGTTGAGGAAGGCCATTTCCTGCAGCCGGCGCGCCACCGTCTCGAAGTCGTATTCGAGGGTTTCGAAGATGTCGGGGTCGGCCCAGAACCTGATGGTGGTTCCCGTCTTCTTGGTGGCCTCGCCCTGTTTGAGGGTGCCCGGCACCGCGTGGTCGTAGTACTGGGACCACTCGTGCCCGTCGCGGGCGATCTCCACCTCGAGCCGGGTCGACAGCGCGTTGACCACCGACACACCGACCCCGTGCAGACCGCCGCTGACGTTGTAGCCGCTGTTCTCCCCGCCGAACTTGCCGCCGGCGTGCAGTTGCGTCATCACGACGTCGACGGTCGGCGCGCCCGTGGCGTGCATGGCCACCGGGATGCCGCGCCCGTTGTCGGTGACCTCGACGCTGCCGTCGTCGAGCAGGCGCACGTCGACCTGGGTGGCGTAACCGGCCATCGCCTCGTCCACCGAGTTGTCGACGACCTCCCAGATCAGGTGGTGCAGTCCCCGCTCACCGGTGGACCCGATGTACATGCCCGGGCGTTTGCGGACCGCCTCCAGCCCCTCGAGCACGGTGATCGCTGAAGCGCCGTATTCGTCTTGTGCCTTCTTCTTCTGGGCAGCCACGGTCGGAATGCTCTCCTTGGGGTTTCATGCGGGCGGTCCGTCACCGCAACAGTCGCACCTCTTCACTCTACCGTGAGAGGTGGTCCGCACCGATTTTCTGGGCGCGTTTCTACCTATCTGGCCGCGCCGTGCGCTCGATTTCTTCATTCCCGGTGCGTCCGGACGTTTGAGATGCGGGTGCGTTCCGTCCTGGCGGCTCTGAGACGTCGCTGTTATGACGTTGCACCGGCCCGTCGGGTTCCGTTATCCGTAGGTGTCGCGGGGTCCCCTGCCGGCGATGTGCCGTGGGCCCTTGCGCCAGGACGGGGCGGCGGGTCCGGTGATTTTCAGCGACGTCACCGCGCCGTTGCCGACCGCCGCGGCGATCTTGGCCAGGATCTGTGCCTGGATCATCCGCAGCTGGGTCGCCCACGCGGTCGATTCGGCCGCCACGCTGAGCACCCCGTCGTTCAGCGCGGTCGGGCTCGCGTGGTCGGCGATCTGGTGCCCGACCACCGACGGCCAGTGGCCGAGCACCGTGCCCTCGGCGACATGGGCGGACCAGCCTCGCTTTTTCGCCAGATCGCGCGCGAGCCTGCCCAGTGGCTGGGGATCCCGGCTGTCGGGCCCGGGCCCCGACCAGCTGCGCCGTTGTCCCGCGACACGACGCGGGGCGGGAGGCGCGCCGCGCCCGCGGCCGGCGTCCTTGCCCTGCGCGCGAGCGGCGGCGCGGGCTTCCTCCAGGGTCCGCCGCACCAGGTCGATGCCCGACGGACCACCGGGTGGCGCACCGCGGTTAGGGTCCGATCCGTCGCCGGTCATGCCCGCACCACCGATACTCGTCCCGAGTCCTCGTCGCGCAAGTCGATGTGCACCCGCCTAGCGTCCCACTCGGCCGGGATATCTTCGAGCACCGCCGCGGTCACCAATACCTGCTCCGCCGCTTCGGCCACCGAAGCCAACGCCCGGCGGCGGGCCGCGTCGAGTTCGGCGAACACGTCGTCGAGCAACAACACCGGCTCGCTTCCGTCGGCCCGCAACAACTCGTACGCCGCCAGCCGCAACGCCACCGCGAACGACCATGACTCCCCGTGGCTCGCAAAGCCTTTGGCCGGTTGATCGCCGAGCCGCAACTCCAGGTCGTCGCGGTGTGGGCCCACCAGACACATCCCGCGCTCCAGTTCGGCGTCGCGGCGCTCCGACAACGCCGCCAGCAACGCGGCTTCGAGAAACTCGGGATCGGGGCCCCCCACGCCATCCACGCTCGCCCGGTAACCAATCGCGGCCACCCGGGATCCCGGCGCCAGCAACTGATAGGCCTTTTCCACCTCGGGCGCCAGCTGGTTCACCAGGTCGATGCGGGCGGCCATCAATTCGGCGCCGTGCCCGGCCAGCCGGCTGTCCCACACGTCGAGGGTGTCCAGGGCGCCCCGGGCGCCCCGATGCCTCGCCCCCGACAACGACTTGAGCAGCGCGGTGCGCTGGCGCAGCACCTTGTCGTAGTCCGCCCGCACGCCGGCGACCGTCGGCCGGCGCACCGTCGCCAGATCGTCGAGATAGCGCCGCCGGTCCGCCGGATCGCCGCGGACCAAAGCCAGGTCTTCCGGGGCAAACAGCACCGCCCGCAGCACCCCGAGCACCTCGCGTGTGCTGCGCACCGGTGAACGGTTCAGCCGCGCCTTGTTCGCCCGCCCCGCAGCGATCTCCAGATCAACGGCACACTCCCTGCCCTCGTTGACGACGATCGTCGAAATCACCGCGCGGGGCTGGCCCGCCCGGATCAACGGTGCGTCCGTTCCCACCCGGTGCGAGCCCAAGGTGCTCGAATACCACAGTGCCTCAATAAGATTCGTCTTGCCGAACCCATTCGGGCCGACGAACACCGTCCGGCCGGACTCCAATTCGAGATCGGCCTGCGCCCAGGACCGGAAATCGCGCAGCCCCACCTGCCGGACGTACACCTAGCCGGGCAACCGCACGGGCATCAACAGGTACACATAGTCCGTCGGCAGGGCGGAAAACGGGCCGTTGCCCGTCGGGTGGCTGTCGTCGTCGAGCGCGGGCCGCAGCAGGGCCGGCTTGCCCGGGGTGGTGAACCCGAACGACACCCGCTCCGCGTGCACCGACCCGAGCCCGTCGGTCAGGTAGGTCGGGTTGAACGCGATCGTCAACGGCTCCCCGGCGAAATCGACGGCCAGGTCCTCCTCGGCCCGGCCGACGTCGTCGGCGCCGGCGGAAAGCCGCAGCATGCCGTCGGCGAATTCCATGCGCACCTGCGCGCCCCGGTCCGCGACCAGCGCGACCAGCTTGATGGCCTCGGTCAGCTCGGCGACGTTGATCGTGGCCACCGCTGTGTGTTCGGCCGGTAACAGCTGCCGGAACTTCGGGAACTCCGCGTCCAGCAGGCGGGTGGTGCTGCGTTTGCCGTTACCGCTGATGCCCAGCAGCCCGTCCTTCCCGACCCCCATCCCGGCGCCCAGCGACAGACGAACCTCGGAACCGTCGATGCCGGCCTTGGCGGCCTCGGACAATGTCCGCGCCGGCACCAGCACCGCCGCCTCCACATCCGGTGACAACGCCGTCCAGGTCAGCTCGCGAACCGCCAGACGGAACCGGTCGGTGGCGGCCAAAACCACCTTGTCGCCCGAGATCTCGACCCGGATCCCGGTCAACATCGGCAGCGTGTCGTCCCGGCCGGCCGCGATGGCGACCTGACCGATCGCCTCGGCGAACAGGTCCGCCGGCAACGTGCCGGTGTCCTCCGGCAACACCGGCAGCGTCGGGTAATCCTCCACCGCCATCGTCGGCAACGAAAACCGTGCACTTCCGCAGGTCAACGCGACCCGGTTGCCGTCCACACAGAAGTCCACCGGCTTGTCCGGCAACGCCCGCGTGATGTCCGACAACAACCGTCCGGACACCAAAACGCTTCCGGGAGAGGCTATTTCGGCTGCAACCTGTGCCTCGGCGGACACCTCGTAGTCGAATCCGGAGATCGTCAGGCCCTCGTCGGAGCCGGTCAACAGCACGCCGGACAGCACCGGCACCGCCGGCCTGGTCGGCAGGTTCTTCGCCACCCACGACACCGCGTCAGCGAAAGACTCCCGCACCATACGGAACTTCAAGTCGGTGAGGCCAGCTCTCGTCGTCGCTGTGTCCATAGCGTCCCCTCACCTACCGAATTCCAGTGGCCGGCCGCCCCGCTCGTCGGGGCAGTCGAAGAACAACCGTAGATCCTCTGCGGTCATCTTGAAAGCTAATCGCGAAGGCCGACAAGCACGGTCACGCGGGCCTTCCGACGCCAGCGTAACGAAGCTTCCCCAGCGCCGTTCTTCAAAGAAGAAACAACGGAGATGACTCAGTAGCAGTAGTAAGGGGTGTGGACGTTGGGGACAGCGTGATCTTGACCCAGGTAGGGGTGCGGGCCGGGTGTGGATGACGACGTTGACAACTGTGTGGGGTGTGTTGAGCCGTTGGGGATGCCGCCGGCGCGTGTGGAGCGCGGCCGATCGATGCACGATTGTTCGACGGGTTGTGCACAGGGCTGCCCACACGACCGATGTGTGGCCGGTGTGACAGGGGAGCGAGAAGTTTTTTCAAAGAAAATGCCGCGGAGTGCCGGAGTCAGCGCTTGGAGCGCTGCCGGATGCGGGTGGTGAGCTCCTTGACGTGATCGAACACCTCGCGCCGCTCGGCCATCTCGGACAGGATCTTTTTCTGGGCGTACATGACGGTGGTGTGGTCGCGACCGAACGCCTGGCCGATCTTGGGCAGGGACAGGTCGGTGAGCTCGCGGCACAGGTACATGGCGATCTGTCGTGACTGCGCCAACGCGCGGGTCTTGCCGGGGCCGCGGAGCTCCTCGACGGTGGTGTCGAAGTATTCGGCGGTGGCGGCCATGATAGTCGCCGCGCTGATTTGAATGGTGCTGGCGTCGGCGATCAGGTCGCGCAGGACGATCTCGGCCAGCGACTTGTCGATCGGCGTCTTGTTCAACGACGCGAACGCGGTGACCCGGATGAGGGCCCCCTCCAGCTCGCGGATGTTGCGTTCGATGCTGCTGGCGATCAGCTCGAGCACGTCGTCGGGCACCGCGAGCCGTTCCATCTGTGCCTTCTTGCGCAAGATGGCGATGCGGGTTTCCAGCTCGGGTGGCTGCACGTCGGTGATCAGGCCCCACTCGAACCGCGTCCTCAGCCGGTCCTCGAGGGTGGCGAGCTGTTTGGGTGGGCGGTCGGAGGAGATGACGATCTGTTTGTTGGCGTTGTGCAGCGTGTTGAAGGTGTGGAAGAACTCCTCCTGGATACCTTCCTTGCCCTCGATGAACTGGATGTCGTCGACGAGCAGCACGTCGACGTCGCGGTAGCTGCGCTTGAACGCGACCTTGCGGTCGTCGCGCAGCGAGTTGATGAAGTCGTTGGTGAATTCCTCGGTGGAAACGTACTTGACCCGCATGCCGGGGAACAATCGCTGCGCGTAGTTGCCGGCCGCGTGTAGCAGGTGCGTCTTGCCGAGGCCGGACTCGCCCCAGATGAACAGCGGGTTGTAGGCGCGGGCCGGGGCTTCGGCGATGGCGAGGGCCGCCGCGTGCGCGAATCGGTTCGAGGCGCCGATGACGAAGGTGTCGAAGGTGTAGCGGCGGTTGAGGCTGGTTCCGCCGGCGATGGCGGGGTCGATGGTGTGCGGGCGTTCGGTGAAGTAGTTCGGCCAGCCCTGCTCGGCGGTGATGACGGGTTCACCGTTTTCGTAACCCTCGTCGCCGTCGTTCAAGGTGTCGAGATCGGCGTCGTCGGCAAAGGCATCGGTTTGCGACAGCAGGGTGTCCTCGGCGTCGTCCGACGGCGGCGCGATGCGCACCCCGAGCTGGACCTGCTGCCCGAGCCGGCGGCTGAGCGCGTCGGTGATGGGTGCGCGCAGGTGACGCTCGATCTCGTTCTGGACGAAACTGCTCGGGACCGACAGCAGGGCAAACCCCTCGACGATGGTGAGCGGCTGGACCAGGTTCAGCCACGCCTTTTGCTGAGGGGTCAGGGGAGTGATGAGGGCGGTGCGATTGGCGGCTACGCCGTCCGCGGTGGGCTCGCCGTTGAGTTCGGAGACGACCGCGTTCCACACGGTGGTGAAACTGGAACCGGGGTCATCGGTCAACGACGTATCTCCCTGGTCCGACGTCGAGAAACAATCACGCTTGGCGACAAAGCAACTGTCCACATACTTATACACAGGTGTGGACAGGATGAGCGTAAACGAGCCGCAGCCTTGCGGCGACGGCCCGCGATCTCCGCGCTGCCGACAACCCGGGCAGGGGCGCCTGGGCAGCTAGTCGGTCCGCCCTCCTCGCTTCGTCGTCGAGCGCCGCCTCACCCTGAAACGGCATTGCCCGAAGCTAACAGTTTTCCGTGCGGCTGCCAACCGTTCTGCTGCATTCCAATTGGCTAATTTAGAGTTCTTCGGGGCGTGCTTCGCCCGGGCACGGGTGCGGGCCGGAGCGGGGCGTCGAGAACGAATGTTTTCACCCACCGTTGCAGGGCGGGTCCGTTGGGGGAGGCCAGGTTTGAGCCAGGTTTGACCCGGCGAACACGCGTCAGTACCCTCAAACAGTCGCCCGAAAGTCGGCGATACGGCTGCGACCCAGGTTGAAGCGCCTGGGGACCGCGCCGGCCAGTAGCGAGACCGCCTCCGACCGACCCACGAACCACAGTCGTGAATCGTGAACGGCCGGACGGGTGGGAAAGCTTGAGCTAGACACAACGAGGAGAACGCCGTGGCCAAGGGCAAGCGGACTTTCCAGCCGAATAACCGGCGCCGGGCCCGCGTGCACGGCTTCCGGCTGCGAATGCGGACCCGAGCGGGGCGTTCCATCGTGTCCAACCGGCGCCGCAAGGGCCGCCGCGCGCTGTCTGCCTGATCGCAACGTCAGGTCTTTTGGCGGTGCTACCCGCACGTAACCGTATGAGGCGGTCGACGGAGTTCGACGCGACCGTGAGGTACGGGGCGCGCACGGGCCGGGCGGATGTCGTCGTGCACGTTCGCCGGGGGAACGACGGCGGGGGCGATGGCCCGAGGGTCGGCCTGATCATTGGCAAGGCAGTGGGGTCGGCGGTCGAACGGCACCGGGTCGCGCGCCGGCTGCGACACGTCGTCCGAACCATGCTCGGCGACCTCGACCCATCCGACCGGGTGGTGATCCGGGCGTTGCCGGGCAGCCGGCAGGCATCGTCGGCCGGGCTGGAGCAACAGCTGCGAAGCGCCCTGCACCGGGGTTGCGAGTTGGCGGGTGCCGGCCGGTGAGCGGGTGGGCGCGAGGGCGCGCCGCCGCCGGGGGCGCGGGCAGGACCGCCGCGCGGGGGCTGATCTTTCTCATCCAGCTGTACCGGCACATGGTGTCGCCGCTGCGACCGGCGACGTGTCGCTTCATTCCGACGTGCAGCCAGTACGCGGTCGATGCGCTCACCGAGTACGGGCTGATCCGGGGTGGCTGGCTGGCGGCGGCAAGGCTGGCCAAGTGCGGACCATGGCATCGGGGAGGATGGGACCCAATACCGGAGCGCCACGAATGCCGGGCGGACTTCGACCACGCGAGCGACGCCTGGGACTCCCCAGCGACGCGAGGGGAGAGTGAAACTTTTGTTTGATTTCTTCAGCCTCGACATCATCTACTACCCGGTGTCGTGGATCATGTGGGTCTGGTACAAGTTGTTCGCGGCCGTGCTGGGCCCGTCGAACTTCTTCGCCTGGGCGCTGTCGGTGATGTTCTTGGTCTTCACCCTGCGCGCGCTGCTCTACCACCCGTTCGTGCGGCAGATCCGCACCACCCGACAGATGCAGGAGCTGCAACCACAGATCAAGGCGCTGCAGAAGAAGTACGCCAAGGATCGTCAGCGCATGGCGCTCGAGATGCAGAAGCTGCAGCGCGAGCACGGCTTCAACCCGATCCTGGGCTGCCTGCCGATGCTGGCCCAGATCCCCGTGTTCCTCGGGCTGTATCACGTGTTGCGGTCGTTCAACCGAACCACCGGGGGCTTCGGCCAGCCGCACCTATCGGTCACCCAGAACCGGATGACCGGCAACTACGTCTTCACCCCGGCCGACGTCGGTCACTTCCTGGACGCGAACCTGTTCGGCGCCCCGATCGGCGCCTTCATGACCCAGCGCACGGGGTTGGACGCCTTCACCCACTTCAGCCGGCCCGCGGTGATCGCCGTCGGCGCGCCGATCATGATCCTCGCCGGCATCGCAACGTACTTCAACAGCCGCGCGTCCGTCGCGCGGCAGAGCCCCGAGGCGGCGGCGAACCCGCAGACCGCGATGATGAACAAGCTTGCGCTGTATGTGTTTCCGCTCGGCGTGGTCGTCGGTGGCCCTTTCCTTCCGCTCGCGATCATCCTGTACTGGTTCGCGAACAACATCTGGACCTTCGGCCAGCAGCACTACGTGTTCGGCAAGATCGAAAAAGAGGAAGAGGCCAAGAAGCAGGAAGCCATCAAGCGCCGGGCGGCGAACGCGCCGGCACCGGGGGCCAAACCCAAGCGCAATCCGAGAGCGACCGCGGCGAGCGGCGATGGCTCGGAGGTGGGCGACGGCGCGGAACCGGGATCGGCGAAGGCGGGCTCCGGTGGCTCGGAAGTCCGGGAGACCAGGGCGGCCGGATCGGACAAGCCGAAGCCGGCCGGACCCAACGGCAACCGCACCCCGAGGCCCGGGGCGCGACCGAAAAAACGCAAACGCTGACCAGGGTGCGCAATGCTGTGGGGCCGCATCGCAGAGGTGTGAGCCCAACAGATCGGGACCCGTGGATTGAGGGAGAGAAGGGCATGACGGACGCACACACCACCGAATCCGACGTCGACGTCGAGCCGCCGGTCGAGGACGCGCCGGAGGGCGAAGCCGCGGCGGATGGCGTCGCGGGCGAGGGCGACGACCTGGAGGAGCGATTGGTCGCCGAAGGGGAGATCGCCGGCGACTACCTCGAGGAGTTGCTGGACCTGTTGGACTTCGACGGCGACATCGACCTGGACGTCGAGGGCAACCGCGCGGTGGTGAGCATCGACGGCAGCGACGACCTGAACAAGCTGGTGGGCCGCGGCGGCGAGGTGCTCGACGCCCTGCAGGAGCTCACCCGGCTCGCGGTGCACCAGAAGACCGGCGTGCGCAGCCGGCTCATGCTCGACATCGCAAGCTGGCGACGCCGGCGGCGGGAGGAGCTCGCCGCGCTGGGCGACAAGGTCGCCCGCCGGGTGCTGGACAGCGGGGAGCGCGAGGAGCTCGCGCCGATGACGCCGTTCGAGCGCAAGATCGTCCACGACGCCGTGGCGGCCGTTCCCGGGGTGCACAGCGAGAGCGAGGGCGTGGAGCCGTCGCGCCGCGTCGTCGTGCTGCTCGACTAGGAGTTACAACTGTGTAGTTCGTGTCGGCGTCGCTAGCGGCGTCGAGAAGATCAGGGGATGTTTCACGTGAAACATGTCGGCCGTTTGGAGCGGATGCCGGGCTCCGCCGCGCCGACCGCCGCGTCCGAACCGGGTCCTCCGCCCGAGGCGGCATCCGCGATCTTCGGGACACGCATATATATCGCGCAGCGGTATGCCGAACTGCTGGCGTCTGACGGAGTCGAGCGCGGGCTGCTCGGGCCGCGGGAGGTGGGCCGGGTGTGGGAGCGCCACCTGCTCAACAGCGCGGTGGTTGGCGAGCTGCTGGATGCGGGCGACCGGGTGGTGGACATCGGCAGCGGCGCGGGGCTCCCAGGGATACCGTTGGCGATCGCGCGGCCCGACCTCCAGGTCGTCCTTCTCGAGCCGCTGCTGCGGCGGAGCCAGTTTCTGAACGAGGTGGTCGCCGAACTAGGGTTGGCCGTCGAGGTGGTGCGCGGCCGGGCCGAGGAACCATGGGTGCGGGAACGGTACGGCGGAAGGGACGGGGCGGTGTCGCGGGCGGTTGCAGCGTTGGACAAGTTGACGAAGTGGAGCATGCCCTTGCTACGGCCGGGCGGCCGGATGGTGGCCATCAAGGGGGAGCGCGCCGCGGACGAACTCCAGGCGCACCGGCGTGTGATGGCGGCTTCGGGCGCCGTTGATGCCAGGGTGGTCACATGTGGCGCGAACTATTTGCGTCCGCCCGCGACCGTGGTGTTGGCGCGGCGCGGAGAGCGGTCGCGGCACGGGTCGCAGCGGATGGGGAACAGGGGGCACCGATGAGTTCTCCGCGTGACTGGCCCGCCGCCCCGCCGCCACCCGTCGCCCCGCCACCCGCGGCGGCACCGGCGGCGGATGCCGTGCCGCATGTTTCACGTGAAACACCCGCCGAATACGACACCCCGATCGGTGCTGCCGCGGAGCGCGCCATGCGGGTTCTCCACACGACCTATCCGCCGTTGCGCCGGCCCGACCACCGCCGGGTGTTCACGGTCGCGAACCAAAAGGGCGGCGTCGGCAAGACCACCACGGCGGTCAACCTCGCCGCGGCGCTCGCCGTGCAGGGACTCAAGACGCTCGTCATCGACCTCGACCCGCAGGGCAACGCGAGCACGGCGCTGGGCATCACCGACCGGCAGTCCGGCACGCCCTCCTCGTACGAGGTGCTCCTCGGCGAGGTCTCGCTACAGGACGCGCTGCGCCGCAGCCCGCACAGCGACCGCCTGTTCTGCGTCCCGTCGACGATCGATCTGGCGGGCGCCGAGATCGAATTGGTGAGCATGGTTGCCCGCGAGAACCGGCTGCGCACCGCCCTGGCCGCGCTGGACCAGTTCGACTTCGACTACGTCTTCATCGACTGCCCGCCGTCGCTCGGCCTGCTGACCATCAATGCGCTCGTCGCGGCGCCCGAGGTGATGATCCCGATCCAGTGCGAGTACTACGCGCTGGAGGGCGTGTCACAGCTGATGCGCAACATCGAGATGGTGAAGGCCCACCTGAATCCCCGCCTCGACGTGACCACGGTCATCCTCACGATGTACGACGGGCGGACCAAGCTGGCCGACCAGGTGGCCGACGAGGTGCGCCGGTACTTCGGCAGCAAGGTGTTGCGCACGGTGATCCCGCGCAGCGTCAAGGTCTCGGAGGCGCCCGGCTACAGCATGACGATCATCGACTACGACCCCGGTTCGCGCGGGGCGATGAGCTACCTCGACGCGAGTCGCGAACTCGCGCTACGCGACTGACGACCGGAAGGGACGACCATGACGCAGCCGTTACGCAAGAGGGGCGGCCTCGGCCGGGGCCTGGCTTCGCTGATTCCCACGGGCCCCGCCGAGGGCGACTCCGGGCCCGCGACCCTCGGCCCGCGGATGGGGGACGCGGCGGCGGACGTGCTGATCGGGGGCCCGGCACCGGACGCCGCCTCGGTGGGCGCGGTGTACCGGGAGATCCCTCTGGCCGACATCGAACGCAACCCCCGCCAGCCACGCCAGGTGTTCGACGAGGAGGCGCTGTCCGAGCTGGTGCACTCCATCCGCGAGTTCGGCCTGTTGCAGCCCATCGTGGTGCGGGCGGTGTCCGGGACGCAGAGCGGTGCGCGTTACCAGATCGTGATGGGGGAGCGGCGCTGGCGCGCCGCCCAGGAGGCGGGCCTGGCCACCATCCCGGCGATCGTGCGCGAGACCGCGGACGACACCCTGCTGCGCGACGCCCTGCTGGAGAACATCCACCGGGTACAGCTGAACCCGCTCGAAGAGGCGGCGGCCTACCAACAGCTGCTCGACGAGTTCGGTGTCACCCACGACGAACTGGCGGCCCGCATCGGCCGGTCGCGGCCGCTGATCACCAACATGATCCGGCTGCTCAAACTGCCGATCGCGGTCCAGCGCCGGGTGGCGGCGGGCGTGCTGTCGGCCGGCCATGCCCGGGCGCTGCTGTCGCTGGAGGCCGGCCCCGAGGCGCAGGAGGAACTGGCCGGCCGGATCGTCGCGGAGGGCCTGTCCGTGCGCGCCACCGAGGAAGCGGTCACCCTGGCCAATCGCGGCGAGGTGTCCAAGCCCCCGGCCCCGCGGCGCAAGCCGATCCAGATGCCGGGCCTGCAGGACGTTGCTGACCGGCTGTCGAACACCTTCGACACGCGGGTGACGGTCAGCCTCGGCAAACGCAAGGGGCGGATCGTGGTGGAGTTCGCCTCGGTGGAGGACCTGCAGCGGATCATCGACGTGATGACCCCGCCCAGCCCGTGACCGGCCACACGGTGTAATTACGTCACTGTGACACCGGGCGGGATTCGGGGCCCATCGGCCCGCCTCCAGCGCCGCGTTGTGGCGGAGAACCGCTGGGCGCCAACCGATTTCGGATTCCGGCGGATCGAGCGTTGCCGGGCGGGAGGCGGACCGGCAGCCCCGCGCCCGCGGCTGCGCCGATACTGGCCGCCCGACGGCAAACTCTCCTATCCTGGAGGGGTTGCTGGTGCATGTCAGGAGGCTAGTGTCTGCTCGAATCATGCCGCTGCGGCTCGAAGCCTTCGAGCATCTTCCGAAGCATGCGCGCCGCTGCGTCTTCTGGGAGGTCGACCCCGCCACCCTCGGTAACCAGGACCACCTCGCCGATCCCGAATTCGAAAAGGAAGCCTGGTTGTCGATGGTGATGCTGGAGTGGGGCTCGTGCGGTCAGGTCGCGACGGCCGTTCCCGACGAGCACAGCCACGCCGAGCCGGCGTGCCTGGGCTACGTCCTCTACGCGCCCCCGCGGGCGGTTCCGCGGGCGCACCGCTTTCCCACCGCACCGGTGTCCGCGGACGCCGTGCTGCTGACGTCGATGGGCATCGAGCCCGGCCCGCACGCCGACGACCTGCCACACAGCCTCCTGGCCCGCGTCATCGACGAGCTGGTTCGGCGCGGGGTGCGGGCGCTGGAGGCCTTCGGCCGCACGCCGGCGGCCTCGGAGTTACAGGATCCCGGGGCGGCGGATCCCGACGTGCGGCCGGTGCTGGAGGCCCTCGGCGACTGCACCGTCGACCACTGCGTCATCGACGCGGAGTTCCTGAAGGACGTGGGGTTCGTTGTGGTGGCACCGCATACGTACTTCCCGCGGCTGCGACTCGAGCTGGACAAGGGCCTGGGCTGGAAGGCCGAGGTCGAGGCGGCGCTGGAGCGCCTGCTCACCAGCGCCGAGTTGCAGCAGCCGGTGGGGGCCGGTTCCACGGCCCAGAACGCTTAGGAGCCGCCGAGCCGGGTGGCCCGCTCCACCGCCAACTCGTGGGCCAGCAACTCGGCGAAAGTGAATGTACCGGTGGGCCGGTCATTCTTGCCCAGCAGGTAAAGCCGTTTGACCGCGGCGAGAATGCCCTCGGCGATGGCATCGCGGGTCTGGGTCGACACCAGCATGTCACGGTCGCGCGGGTTGGTGATGTAGCCGACGTCGACCTGAACGGTGGGCATGCGGGTCAGCCGCAGCAGGTCCCAGGTCCGGCCGTGCGTGCGGCAATCCCGTAAACCGGTGCGGGCCACCACTTCTCGCTGAATGAAGTCGGCGAGGTTGCGGCCGATGGTGGAGACCGAGCCATGCGAGTTGCCGAAATGGAAGGAGGCGACGCCGTTGGCCGACGGGCTGCGCTGCGCCTCGCAGCGCAGGCTGATCATCAGGTCGGCGCCCACGTTGTTGGCGGTCGCGGCGCGTTCGGCGTCCGACGGGCTGCGATTGGTCGGCCGCGACAGGAACGTCTCCATGCCGATGGCGGTCATCCGCCCCTCGAGCCGACTTGCCAAGTCCCACAACACATCTGCTTCGCTGATGGGCCCGTTCGGGCCGTGGCAGATCATCCCGTGGTCCGCGCCGCCGCGGCCGGGATCGATGATGATCCGCTTGCCGGACAGCTTCGGCCCGGATCGGCGCACCAGCTCTTCCTCGCGAATCGCGTGCGGCGAGCCGCCGGTGACGCGTGAACTCAGGAAGTACAAGGAGCGCAGCGTTTCCGGGCCGCAGATACCGTCGGCGGCCAGCCCGTACTCCCGCTGGTACGACATCAACGCGTTGTGGGTTTGCAACCCGAAGTGACCGTCGACCAGTCCGGTGTAGAAGCCGAGGTCCTGCAGCCGCGCCTGCAGCGTCGCGACGTCGTCGCCGTACAGCGGCGCACCGAATTGGTGATACAGCGTGCGCGCGCCGAGCCGGTAGGACGCCTCTTTCAGCGCCCGGTAGGTGGCCTCGCCGACGACGCCGTCGACCAGCAGGCCCCGGTGCTGCTGAAAAGCGCGTACCGCCTGGTCAAGCTCGGCATCGAACAGGTCGAGGGCCACGTGCCGGCCGGTGGTCAGGTCTTCCTCGGAATTGTCCAGCAGGTTCAGCGCGGCCAGCGCGGCCCGGATCTCGGTCACAGCTGCGCTGCGATCACCACAGCGCAGCGCGTCGCCGTTTTCGCGGCGCGGACTCGACATACCAAGGGCCCTCCGGGACTCCGCTGACAGGCTCGACATCTGGGTTGGAACTAACCGATATTGTCGCAGATCCTGCTCGATTTCCGGAAAACCGCAGGCTGAGCGGCGGCGTTGCGCCGCGGCCCGGATGGGGGTTCAGGCGAGGTTGGGAACCGCGTCGGAAAGCTCACGCAGCAAGGCGGCCTTGCCCTTAGCGCCGACGATGCGTTTCACCGGCTGACCGTCCTTGAACAGGATCATCGTGGGGATCGAGACCACCTGGAAGTCGCGCGCCGTTTCCGGGTTGGCGTCGACGTCGAGCTTGGCGACGGTGAGTTGCTCGGCTCGCTCGCTGGCGATCTCCTCGAGGACGGGTGCGACCATCTTGCACGGCCCGCACCAGGTCGCCCAAAAGTCAACCAGCACAGGCTTATTGCTGGACAACACTTCCGTGGAGAAGGACGCGTCGGAGACTTCTATTGTGGCCCCGGCATTTTCGGCGTCGGTCATCGTGGTGCTCCCATCACATCGGTACCGTCAGCTGCTGCGGCTCCGGGGCCGCGTCGGACTCTTCGTGCTCAGCCAGCCACCGTTCGGCGTCGATGGCCGCGGCGCAACCGCTCCCGGCCGCGGTGACCGCCTGCCGATAGGTGCGGTCCACCAGGTCCCCGGCGGCGAACACACCGTCCAGCGAGGTGCTGGTCGTGCGGCCCTTCACGAGTACGTATCCGTCGGGGTCGACGTCGACGGCGTCGCGCACCAGTTCCGAGCGCGGCTCATGGCCGATCGCGACGAAAACACCGGTCACCGGCAGCGCGGTTTCCGCGCCGGTCACGGTGTCGCGCAACCGCAATCCGGTCACCGTCGTCTCGCCGTCCACCGCGACCACGGTGTGGTTGGTGACGAACTTGATCTTGTCGTTGTTGCGGGCGCGGTTCAGCATGATCTTCGACGCCCGGAACTCGTCGCGGCGGTGCACGAGCGTCACGCTGGTGGCGAACCGGGTCAGAAACAGCGCTTCCTCCATCGCGGAGTCACCGCCGCCGATGACGGCGATGTGCTGGTCGCGGAAGAAGAACCCGTCGCAGGTGGCACAGGAGCTCACGCCGCGGCCCAGCAGCTCCTGCTCGCCGGGCACGTTGAGATAACGCGCCGCGGCGCCCATCGCCAGGATGACGGCCCGGGCGCGGTGGGTTTCGCCGTCGGCGGTGACGACGGACTTGACCGGCCCTTCCAGCGACACCGACTCGACGTCTTCCATCCGCAGGTCCGCGCCGAAGCGCAGCGCCTGCTCGCGCATCTCGTCCATCAATTCGGGGCCGGTGATGCCCTCGCGGAAGCCGGGGTAGTTCTCCACCTCGGTGGTGGTCATCAACGCGCCGCCGAACGAGGTGCCCTCGAAGACCAGCGGGGCCAGCTGCGCGCGGGCGGCATACAGCGCCGCGGTGTACCCGGCGGGACCGGAACCGATGACGATTACGTCGTGGACTGTGTCGTGAGCGGACGGGGCGACGGTCATGCGGGCCTTTCGGGTACTCGAGCGTCTTCAAGTGTGTACGAACGTCAGCGTAGGCGTGGGTGTTCCCGCGCGCGGCGCGCAACACGTGGCATCACACTAGGGGCGGGGGACTTGCGTGTTGGCCAGCAGCCCGGTGTCGGCGGCGCTGCAATTCAGGGCCACCGCGAAGACCGCCAGGTCGTTGGGCGTATCGCCGGGCAGCACCAGCAGCACGCCGGGGCGGGCGTTGATGTCAACCGGCCGTGCGCCCAGCACCCGCGTGGAAGCCGGATAGCCGAGGCCGCTGAGGCAGGACGCGCGCCGGGACGGGTCGGTGAGCGGGCCGTAGTCGGGGCTGCGGTCGAGCAGACCGAGGATCTCGTCCCGCGACAGCGGCACCGCCATGGGCGGCGTCGACACCGTGATGTGCTCGGCGGTGACGGAGGTGCTCGGCACCGGGGTGGGCGCGTCGATCAGCGCCGCCGTGCCGATGCCGATCGCGGCGAGCGCCGCGCACCCGCCGGCCACCCCCGCCACCACCCTGCCGGGGCGCACCGGCGGCCGGGCGGAATGCGCCGCGGGGGCGGGCCCGCTACCCTCGGCCGCCGTCAGCGCCGCTGTGATACGGGCGATCGCGTCGGCGGGAGCGTCGGGGGCCGCCGTCGGATCCGCACCGGCGGCGGCGACGTCGCGGCGCACCCGGTTCAGCGCGCCAAGGGTCGCCTGGGCCTGTGGGTCGGCGCGGACCTGTTCGCGCACCCGGGCGGCGGCGGTGTCGTCCAGCAGACCGGCCTGCAGGTCGGCGAGGCGCTCGACCGTCAGGGGCGGATCGTTCTCGGCGTCAGACATCCGCCCCAGTGTCCGTCATGGGTGCACCGATGGCCAGATGTGGCCTGCGCGAAGGCCTGTCGGCGGTCAGGCCCGGCCCGCGCGCCCGTCGGGAGCGGCGGTGTCGAGGTAGCCGAGCAGCTCGGCGAGGCGAACCCGGGCGCGGGCGCAGCGGCTCTTGACGGTGCCCTCGGGGATGCCGAGCAGACGCGCGGTGTCGGCGACCGAGTAGCCCTGCATGTCGACCGCGACGACCGCGGCCCGCTGCTCGACCGGAAGCCGGGCCAGGGCCCGCTGCACTACGATCGCCGTCTCGACCTGAGCGCTGCGGTCGGCCACCGGGTACACATCCTCGAGCGGCACGGTGCGCTGCCCTTTGCCGCGCCGCAGCCGGTCCAGGCAGGCGTTGACGACGATGCGGTGCAGCCAGCTGCCGACCGCGGCGTCGTGGCGAAACGAGCCCGCGCCGCGGTGGGCCGAGAGCATGGCGTCCTGCAGCGCGTCCTCGGCGTCCTCCGGGGTGCGGGTGGTCAGCCGGGCGAGGCGGTGCAGCTGCCGCTGGTGGCGGTGGAACAGCTCGGAGAAGGCGTAGCGGTCGCCGGCGACGTGGGCGGCCAGCAGCTCGGCGTCGCTGCGTTCCCGCCGGACCCGTCCCCCCACACCCACGGCCGGACAGTAACCAATCGGCGATCGCGCGGCACTTCACCGCGGCGCGCGTCTGTGAGCGCCCGTCAGGACGCGGCCTGGACGGTGATCTCGAAGAATCCGGCCTGGCTCTTGCCGTTGGTGGTGCCCAGCGTGGAAATCCACACCAGCAGGTTCGACGTCGGCGCGCCGGCCCTGACCGGGATGACGTTATGCCCGGGTTTGAGCGTGAAGGCCGGCGCCAGCACGGTGGTGTCCTGCAGCTTGGCCGGCGACTGGGTGGACGCCGCGCGGATCTCGACCTTGGTCCCGGTGCTCGGGGTGTCGATGGTGACCTGGCCGACGACGGTCGGGTTGGGCAGCTGCAGCATCAACCCTTCGCCCTGCTTGTAACTGGGGAACGGGACGGCGTCGGTGTAGACCTCGGTGGCCCAGGCGGTGGTGGGGTCGCCGTCGATGGCCTGCCCGGCGGTGCCCGCGTTGTCCGGATCGCCGTCGGGGGCGAAGACGGACGCCCGGGTGGGTTTGACGACGCTGCCCGCGGCGACGGAGCTGGGGGCCGACGACGCGGTCGACGACGACGGCCCGTTCAGCCCGAGCTCGTCCTTGTTGAGGCCGCCGCCGACGTTGCCGAAGATCTTGCTCACCACCGACGCCAGCACCAAAAGCGCCACCACGATGACCGCAAGCCCGGCGCCGACCCCGATCAGCACGTTGCGGCGGCGCCGCGCGAACGTCGCGTAATCGCCCCGGCCGGAGGCCTCGCGGACGCTGGGCACCAGGGGCGTGTCGTCGACGGGCCCGAGCACCTCGGTGCGGTCCGCGACCGCGGTCGCCTGCTGCAGCAGGTTCAAAAGCGTTGAGGCACTGCGTATCCCGCCGTCCTCCTGAACCGCGCGGACCGCGACGGCGGAGATCTGGAACGGGATGTCGCGGTCGATGACGGTGGGTTCGACCGGCAGGCCCGAGGCATCCCGTTCGGCGGGCGCCAGCCCGCTGCGCACCCCGTGCTCCGGCAGTGGCCAGCGGTTGACCAGCAGGGCGTACAGGGCGGCCCCGATTCCGCGGATGTCGTCCTGCGGGTTGGCGTCGGGCATGGTCGCCGGGTAGGCCAGCACCACGTCGCCCTCGATGCTGACGCGCACCCGGCTGGGGTGGTCGATCGACAGGGCAACCCCGGCGCGGTGCGCGGCGTCGGCCGCGGCGGCCAGCGACTGCATCGCGCGGATCGCCCCGACCGGCGACGGCGAGGTGTCGGCGACCTCCTGCAGCGAGCCGCCGCGGATCCACTCCGCGACGACCAGGCCGCCGGATCCGGTGTGCACCACGTCGAGCACCCGGGCGACGCCGGGCTTGTCAATCCGGCTCAGCCGCAGCGTGCGGGCGAGGATCTCCTGCAGCACGTCGTGGGGCAGGGCCCCGTCGGGATCGACGAAGGTGAGCGCGACCTGCCGGTCCAGCGCGGTGTCCAGCGCCTGCCAGAACTGCAGCGGCGGGGCGCCGCCGTGGAAGACCAGCAGCCGGTACCGGCCGCCGGCGATGCGCGCGCCGGGCACCAGGTGGACGTCGTCGCCGGACGCCGATGGGCCCGGCAGGTCGCCGTTGCGCTGGTCGGACGGCCGCGGCGGGGCCGAATCGGGCTTGGCCGGAATATCGGGGGCCGGGATGTCGGGCTCGAAGTCGTCGGCGACGGGACGCCGCGCCTTGCCGCCGGGCGCGGGCCCGGATGCGGCGCTGTCTACTGGGCGGTCGGTCACCTCCGGTCCTTTCGCTACCCCGACGCTGTGGGCCCCCTCCGGAGGCCTGCGCCGGATCGGCTCCTGGACCGCATTTGCCCCCGGCGGGGACGAATTCCTCTGCTCAGGGTACGTGACGGGGCGCCGAAGCGACGATCGATCCGGCGCAGCCGTCGCCGGGCTCGCCGGCGGCCCGCCCCGGCGCCCGAACCGGCGTCGGACGGCGCCCAGCGCGGCTTGCGCCTCCGGGACGCGGGCGCGGACCATGACCGCGGCCATGATCGGCAACATGATGGCGGCCAGCACCAGCAGGCGCAGCAGCGAACCCGCTCCGCCGCCGTGCGCCGTCAACCGGCCCAGGCCCAGCAGCCGGTCGGCCACATGGCCGACCAACGCGGCCAGCAACGACGCGGCGACCGTGACCAGGACCGTCCGCACCTCCCGGACCCCGACGGGGTGGCCCCCGGCCGGCAGCAGGGTGCGCCGCAGCAACTGGTAGCCGACGACCGCGCCGGCCAGGAAGCCGACACCGTTGGCCAGCCCGAGGAATCCGGCCACCAGCTTGGGGTCGCCGGTGAGGTGCGGGGCCAGCACCGAGCCGACGATCTTGACGGCCGTGATGACGAGGATGATCACGATCGGCGTCCACGGCTGCTCCCGCGCGTAGAACACGCGCAGCTGCAAAAGCACCAGCCCGTAAGGGATCAACGTGAACGCCGACAACGCGATCGCGGCGCCCAGGTATCCGGCGTCGACCCCGCCGAAGTGGCCGTAGGCGAACAGCGCGCTGCCGATCGCCGGCCCGCCGACGGTCATGAACGCCACGATCGGGATCAGCGTGATCAGGGTCAGCCGGGTGGCCAGCGACAGGTCGGCCAGCACCGCCTTGGTGTCGTTGGCGGCGGCGTTGCGGCTCAGCCGCGGCGTCACCACGGTCAGCACCGTCACGCCGATCATGCCGAACGGCAGCATCAGCACCAGCCAGGTGTAGTTGTAGATCGCCGGCCCGGAAGCCGCTGCGGTGCTTGCGATTTGGTTGCCGACCACCAGGCCGAGCTGGCTGATCAGCACGTAGAGCACCATCGCGGCGGCCATCGCGCCGAATCGCTTGAGCCGCTGATCGATTCCCCACATCGGGCGCAGGCCGACGCGCTCGCGGCGCAGCGCGATCAGCAGCACCGCGGTCTGGGCGAACACGCCGGCGGTGGTGCCGATGCCGAGCACCAGCAGCTTGGTGTTCCCCATCCGGACGGGATCGACCGAGAGCTCACCGGGGGCCGCCAGGTACCCGCCCAGGGTCGCGAGCGCGACGACGTTGTTGACCACCGGCGCCCACGCCGTCGGCCCAAACACGTTGCGGGTGTTCAGGATTGCCATGAACACCGAAGTGAGCCCGTAGGCGAGCACCTGCGGCAGCAGCAGGTAGGCGAAGGCGACGGTCAGGGGCTCGTTGACCTGTGGGGTGCGGCCCAGCATCAGGCGGACCAGCAGCGGCGCGGCCAGCACCGACACCGCCGTCGCGAACAGCAGCAGCGCGGTCGTCAGCGTGACCAGGCGGCGCACGAACGCGGCGCCGCCGTCGGGGTCGTCCTGCTCGGCGCGGGCCAGCACGGGAACGAAGATGGCGGTGAACGTCGCCTCCAGCACCAGCGCCGCGACCAGGTTCGGCAGCTGGTTGGCCACCGAGAAGGCGCTGGACAGCGCGGCGCCCAGGATGGCGGCCAGCAGCACGATCCGGGCGAACCCGGTGATCCGGCTGACCAACGTGGCGAACGCCATCGCCCACGACCGCGACACCAGCGCGGCGTCGGACAGTTCGGGGCGCCGGCGGGCCAGCTCCGGCACCGGGGGCAGCGGGCCGGTCGGCGGCGAGGCGGGTCCCCGGGCGGGTGGCCGCGGATGTGGCCGCCCGTAGGCGGGCTTCATACTCTGTGCTCTTCGTCGACGTGCTGGTCGCCGGACCGGTCGTGGACCTCGCCGCGCGGGCGGGCGGGCCGGCGCTCCGGTGGGTCGGGGCGGTCCAGGTCGGCGCGGTCGGGCTGGCCGCGGAAGCGGTGCCAAAGCCGGCGCCCGGCGAGCAGCACCAGGATCGCCGCCGCGGTCAGCGTGATCGCGAACAGCACCTTCCCGTAGGCATTGGAGTGCACCGACAGGCGCACCGGCTCACCCAGCCGCATGCCGTCCGGCGTCCGCAACGACACGTCGATGGCCACCCGCTGGGTGAAGTTCACCTCGATGGGCACCCGCAGCGGCAGGTAGCCGGGCGGCAACTCCACCTGGCCGACGTCGGTGACGGTCATCCCGGGCGGGGCGTCGACCTGCAGCCGCACCCGGATGGGGACGGCCAGCCCGTTGTGCAGCGCCAGCGGCAGCGGGCTGTGCTCGGTGGCCAGGGTGTAGGAGCCGCCCGGGTTGACGATCGTGACGGCGCCGAACAGGTCGTTGATCGTTTTGCCCACCACCGCCACGCGCTGCTGGGCCAGCCCGTTGCGGGTGTCCGGCGGTTCCGATTCGCTCAGCGCGCGCAGCATGTCCTCGCGCAGCGGCGCGGTGTAGCCGATGCCGCTCAGCCCGGTGCGCTCGTCGGTGGTCAGCGCCGACGTCAGCCCCCACAGCCGTCCGACCTGGTGGCCGATGTCGGCGGTGACGTCGTCGGCGAACCGGCCGCGCGCCGCCAGGTAGGCGTCCGTCGGCTCCGGCGCCTCGTTGTGGGCCGCGGCCTCGGCGATCAGCGCGGGCAGCGGCCGCGGGATCGCCAGACCCGAGCGGATCGCGGTGGCCAGCGCGGTCAGGATCGTCTGCGCGTCGTCGGTCTGCAGGTTCCACACCGCCGGCGGCATCAGGATCTGGGTGCGCGGCGCGGCGTCGCGCTGCAGGGCGCGCCAGAACATCGAGCCCAGCGCGTCCTGGCGTCGCGCCGTTTCCGAGTCGTGCGCGAGCCGAACCGTCAGCGAGGCGTCCAGATAGGTGGGGACGGCGGGGCTGGTTCCCGCCCCGGCGAGCGCGGCGCCGACGGCCGGGTCGAACGGTGCGAGCACCACCTGGGGGGTCAGCCGCCGCGGTTTGGTGTCGACGGTGGTGGGAGAGTCGCTCGCGGAGTCCTGGGCGGTCAGGTCGCCGGCCGCGACCGCGACGGTGTTGTCGTTGGCGCTGAGCAGGTTGACCGCGTTGCTGGTCAGCGGGCCGTCGGGCAGCAGGGTGGCGCCGCGGGCGGAGGCGACGTCGAGGATGCGGTCGACGATGTCCCCGGCGCCGTTGGTGGCGGCCGCGCTCAGGCCCGGGTCGTTGACGCGTTGCAGGGCGTCGAGGTCGGCCTGCGCGTAGGGCAGCGGTGTGACGCAGGTGCGGTGGGCCAGCGCGCGCAGCCGGTTCAGCCACCCGGTCGCGGCCGCCTGACCGGCACCCGGGTGGGTCGGGCCGGCGGGTTGCTGGGCGGCGAGGTCGGGCGAGTTGGACACCGCGTAGCCGTTCGTCATCGCGTTGACGGTGACCAGCAGGTCCGGGTCGACGGCCAGGCACAACGCGTGCCCGACCGCGCCGTCGGGGTCGACGTCGTGGCTGGTGGCCACCTCGGCCGCGGACAGCAGGATGTCCAGCCGGCCGCCGGTGGCCAGGGAGGTGGCCAGGTCGTCGTCGACCAGCCGGACCGGGAGGGTGCCTCCGGGGGCGCCCGGGGCCAGCCGGGGCCGGTCGGCCAGCGGCCACAGCATGGTGATCCACACAGGTTTCGAGGTGTCGGGCGCGACGGCCGCGCCCAGGTCGTCCGTCCGGTCGGGCGGCACGCCGATGACGGGCAGCAGGAACCGCGCGTTGTCGAGCCGGGCGGGGGCGCCGTAGTCCGGTGTCCCGTTGGCATTGACCAGGATCGGGTAGATCCCGGGCTGGTCGATGCCCAGCGACGGCTTGGTCATCGAGCGCAGCGGGGCGGACAGGGTGAAGCCGGCCTGCTGGCCGCGCTGCAGTTCCGGCGCGACCGTCAGGAAGTCCGCCGCCGGCTGGTACTGGTCGGTGGCGCCGTCCAGGGTGGTGCGCAGGCCGGACGACGCGGCCACGGGCGCGGCGTGCTCGAGCCGGACCATGACGTCGCGCACCGGGCGGTCGCCGATGTTGATCACCATGCCGCTGACCGTGATGACCGGTTGGCTCGTCGTCGTCACCACATCCGGGGCCACCTGGTCGATGCGGACGCGGACGAACGGCGTCGCCCCGGGCTCGCCGGCGGCCGCGCGCGGCGCGGTGGCGGGCCCGGTGAGCACTACCGCGAAACCGGCCGCGATGCCGACGACGGCGGCAAGGCGCAACAAGCCGGCCCAGCAGAGTCGCGGCGCAATCACGGTCCCGGACCGTGACCGTTCTTCCGGCCGGCGGGTTTGTCGGCGTGCTTGTCGGAATGCCTTGTGCGCGAATGTGTTTGCGGGTGCCGCCGGGGTGAGCTGGGCGGCAGCGGGGGAAGCGCGGCGGGACCGTCGCTCTGCAGCTTGTCGATCAGTTCGTCGGCGACCTCGGCCAGGCGCCGCTCGTCCGCGTAGGACAGCCTCGACGGCAGTTCCCGCATCGGCACCCAGGCCACCTCGGCGACCTCGAGGTCCTCGTCGCAGAGCTCGCCGCCGGAGAAGCGCATCAAATAATGGTGCACGGTCTTGTGCACCCGGCGGCCGTCGGTGACGAACCAGTAGTCGATGCGCCCCAGCGCGGCCAGCACGCTGCCGCGAATCCCGGTCTCCTCGGCGACCTCACGGATGGCCGTCTGCTCGGCGGTCTCGCCGAGCTCGATGTGGCCCTTGGGCAGCGACCACAGCATCCGGCCGCGCCGGTCGATGCGGCCGATGAGCGCGGCAACCTGGTTGTCGCGCGGCCCGTCGAGGCCGTCGATGACGAGCCCGCCGGCCGACGTTTCGTGCACGGTTCGCAGCCGGTCCGGCCCGCCGCGCGGCGAGCGGGATCGGCGCGGCTTGGTCGCGGCGTCGCCGTTGCCCTGGCCGTTGGTCAGGTTCTCGGCCGAGCCGGCAGCGCCGCGGCGCCGGCGCCGTCCCCGGCGCCGACGCGGTTTGGCTTGTTCGCCATCCGACACCCAAGCGATAGTAGCTGGCACGAGCTGGGCCTCTGGACATACTCGCCGCTGGCGAGGCCCCGTCGCTTGACTACGCTGATCGAACGTGTCCCAAGCCGATGCCGATCTGCTGACCGCCGCGGCGGTCGCCCTGAACCGGCATGCCCCGGTGCTGAGCGAGCTGGGCTCGATCTTCGCCGACGCGGGTCACGAGCTGTACCTGGTCGGCGGTTCGGTGCGCGACGCCCTGCTGGGCCGGTTGCGCTCGCCCGACCTGGACTTCGCCACCGACGCCCACCCCGAACGGGTGCAACAGATCGTGCGGCCGTGGGCGGACAGCGTGTGGGACACCGGCATCGCGTTCGGCACCGTCGGGGTCGGGAAGGGCGAGTACCGCCTCGAGATCACCACCTTCCGCACCGACCGCTACGACCAGGTGTCCCGCAACCCGGAGGTGCGCTACGGCGAGCGGCTCGACGACGACCTGGTGCGCCGCGATTTCACGGTGAACGCGATGGCGGTGCGCATCACCCTGACCGGCCCGGGCGAATTCCTCGATCCCCTGGGCGGTTTGGCCGCGCTGGGCGCCCGCACGCTGGACACCCCGGCGGCGCCGTCGGTGTCCTTCGGTGACGACCCGCTGCGGATGCTGCGCGCCGCGCGGTTCGTGTCGCAACTGGGCTTCACCGTCGCCCCGCGGGTGCGGGCGGCGATCGAGGAGATGGCCCCGCAGCTGGCCCGGATCAGCGCCGAGCGGGTGGCCGCCGAGCTGGACAAGCTGCTCCTCGGCGACGACCCGGTGGCCGGCATCGACCTGCTGGTGCAGAGCGGGATGGGCGACGTCGTGCTGCCCGAGGTCGGGGGCATGCAGATGGCCATCGACGAGCATCATCAGCACAAGGACGTCTACCAGCATTCGCTGACCGTGCTGCGGCAGGCGATCGCGCTGGAGGACCCGCGCCCGCAGGGCGGCCCGGACCTGGTGCTGCGCTGGGCCGCGCTGCTGCACGACATCGGCAAGCCGGCGACCCGGCGGCACGAGCCGAACGGCGGCGTCAGCTTCCACCACCACGAGGTGGTGGGCGCGAAGATGGCCCGAAAGCGGTTGCGGGCGTTGAAGTATTCCAAGCAGATGGTCGACGACGTGTCGCAGCTGGTGTATCTGCACCTGCGCTTCCACGGCTACGGCGACGGCAAGTGGACCGATTCCGCGGTGCGCCGCTACGTCACCGACGCCGGCCCGTTGCTGCCCCGGCTGCACAAGCTGGTGCGCGCCGACTGCACGACCCGCAACAAGCGACGCGCCGCGCGCCTGCAGGCCAGCTACGACCGGCTGGAGGCGCGGATCGCCGAGCTTGCCGCCCGGGAGGATCTCGCGCGGGTGCGCCCCGACCTGGACGGCAACCAGATCATGGAGCTGCTCGGCATCCCGGCGGGCCCGCAGGTCGGCGAGGCGTGGCGCTATCTCAAGGAGCTGCGGTTGGAGCGCGGCCCGCTGAGCACCGAGGAGGCGTCGGCCGAGCTGCTGGCCTGGTGGCGGTCGCGCGGGAACCGGTAGCCACCGCCGGGCGTCCGATAGGGCATGGATTACTGCCTCGCCGCGGATCAGGGCGCAGCGGCCATCTGGCACGGCCAGCCCGACCTGGACCTCGACGGGGACGGCCGGCTCGACGCGGTCGGCCTGGATTTCGACGGTGACGGGATGCGCGACGACGCGCTGGCCGACCTCGACGCCGACGGGGTGGCCGACCACGCCGTGCTGGACCTCGACAACGACGGCGCCCCGGAAAGTTACTTCACCGACGACGGGTCGGGGACGTGGGCGGTGGCGGTGGACCGGGGCGGCCAGCTGCGCTGGCATTCACTCGACGGCGCCGAACACACCGGCGGCCCGCTGGTCGACTTCGACGGGCAGGGGCGCCCCGACGATCGGTTGCTCGACACCGACGGCGACGGCGTCGCCGATCGCGTGCTGTGTTCCGGCGAGAACGGGACGACGGCCTATGTGGACACCGACGGCGACGGCCGCTGGAATGTGCGGCTCACCGACGCCGACGGTGACGGCCTGGCCGACGGGGCCAGCGCCCTGTGACGGACGGCCGCGCCGCTAAGCCATCCGCTGGCCGCTTCTGACATGGCGTTACCGTCGTTTGGGCGAACGCCCAGCTCAGCCCCTGTGGAGTAAATAAACGAACTGAAGTGACAGCCATCGATTGCTGTCTAGACTGCTACATATCCCGGCCCGGGGAGAGCCTAGAAATCGAGGGAGAAACGCATGCCAAGCAGCACCGTCGTTACGCCGGAGCTCCTGCGTAGCACACAGCAACGGATCGAGACGCGACTGCAAGAGGCGGCCGCGATCGTCAATCAGTACTTGAGCGGCCACGAGAACATCGTCAGCGCGACGGGGTGGTCCGGCCAGGCGGGGTCGACGTCGCTGAACACCGCCGGCCAGATCAGCCACGACCTGCAGCAGGCGATGAACGGCGGTAACCGGTTGGCGCACGGCCTCGGTCAGGCCGCGACGCTGATGGAAAACCACGAAGCCGACTCGTCCCACAACCTCGCGGGCCTGTTCGGCGCCGGCACCCAGTCGACCTAAATCAACCCACCCCACGCGCTTTTTCGAGTAAGGAAACACCGACATGACCGATCACATCGTCTACAACCACGCCGCCGTCAGCGGCCTGTCCGGCGACATCGGGACGCAGGCGGCCCAGCTGATGGAGATCCACGGCGACGTCCTGCACCTCACCCAGGCGCTGGCCGACTTCTTCCAGGGTCAGGGGGCGACGGCGTTCTTCGACGCGCAACAGCAGATGCTGCACGGGCTGGAGGGCCTGATCCAGACCGTCAGCCTGCACGGCCACACGGTGGACAGCGTGCATCAGGACGCTATCGGCACCGACATGGCGATGCAGAACTTCTTTCTCTAGCCTCTGGCCGCGCGCTAACGGCTTGATGGGGGCGTACGCGGACGCGTGCGCCCCCAGGGTCTGCGTCAAGGGAAAAGCGTGTTAACCACCACATTGGACGGGCTGTGGGCCCTGCAGGTCCTCAGCGGTATCGAGGTGCTGGCCCCCGAGCTGGGGTTGCGGCCGCACCTGCCCAGCGTCGAGCCCAAGACGATGGCGTTGCAGCACCCGGTGGCCGCCGAGCTGCTGGCCGCCGGGGTGATCGACGAGTCGGGCGCCGTGGACAGCACGGTGCTGGAGTGGCTGACCGTCCTGGGCCGCCGCGACATCGGCCTGATCATGTACTTCCGCATACCCGACGATGACGACCCGCCGCGGGTGGTGCTCGCCAGGTTCGCGCAATGGTGGGTGGCGCTGGAACGGTCGGCCGACATCGTCCGGATCAGCGGAGCCGGGATCGCGAGCAACGAAGGCTCGGCCAGCTCGGCGCTGAACGCGCAGATCGAGCGGCTGTGTGGCGGCAACACGCCCGCGACCCTGCGGCCCGTGACCCTGGACGCCGAGGCGATGCGCGCCGCCGCGGCCAGCCTGGAGGACGTGCGCGGATTCTTCCGGCGGCAAGGCCTCGAGCCCGATCAACTCCACATGCTCGAGCTGGCCGCCGACCCCGCCCGCTCCGCGCAGGCCTCGATCGTCGCGATCCAGGCCGGGGTGGACACCGGCCGGCCGACGCGGACGTTCATCGAGCAGAGCGGGGTGACTATCATCGACACGCCGGAGGGGCGGCTGGTCGTCGAACAGGTCAGCACCGCGGGCAAGCAGTGGATGATCGTCGCCCCGGGGACCAAGGGCCGCGTCGCCTCGGCGATCAACCACATGGTGCGGCGTTTGCCGGCCGAGCGGGAATGGTATTCGTACCGAAAAGTTGTGTAATTCGAGAGGTATCGCGTAAATGATTGCATCGGCGCCGTGACAAATCCGTGGACGGCCTCATCCAATTCACCGGAGCAGGGCGGACCGACTCGGCGAGACGCGACCTCGGCTCGCTACCAAAACCCGGATTCGGTATCGGGCACCTTACGCATCTCCGACATGGTCGCGCCGCGGAAAATTCCGCCGGGCGGGGGGTGGCGCAAATTCGTCTACCGGGCGTCTTTCCGTGCCATCAACTTTGGCGAATCGCCCGCCGAAAGGCATTATCGGGAATTGCAGGAGCGGATTCGCCGGCACATCCGTAAGCAGTACGTGATCGGGGTGGTCTCGGGCAAGGGCGGAGTCGGAAAGACCACCATGACCGCCTGCATCGGCGCGGTGTTCCGCGAATGCCGGCCCGAAAACGTGGTGGCCATCGACGCGGCCCCGGGCTTCGGGACGCTGGCCGGGCGGATCGACGAGAACCCGCCGGGCGATTACACGGCCGTACTCAACGACACCGATGTGCAGGGCTACGCGGATATTCGAGAACACTTGGGACAGAACAGCATCGGCCTCGACGTGCTGGCCGGCAACCGGGCGTCGGATCAGCCGCGGCCGCTGGTGGCTTCGATGTTCACCGGGGTGCTGGCCCGGCTGCGCCGCACCCACACCGTCATCGTGGTGGACACCTCCGACGACCTGGAGCATCCGGTGATGAAGGCGGTGCTCGACGCGTGCGACACGCTGGTTTTCGTCTCCGGCCTGACGGCCGACACCTCGCTGCCCGTGACCCGCGCGATCGACCTGTTGCGGTCGATGGGTTATCACGAGTTGGTGTCCCGCAGCATGGTCATCCTCAACGACAGCCGCGACAAATACGACGCGGAGGCGCGCGCCTACCTCACCGAGCGATTCGCGCAATCGGGCGCCACCGTCGAATTCATGCCGTACGACTCGTATCTCGCGAAGGGCGGGATCATCGACACGCAGCACGAGTTGAAGAAGAAGACCCGATTGCGGCTGTTCGAGATCACCGCGGCGTTGGCCGACAAATACATTCCAGACGCCGACAGGCCACACTAATGGCGAAGGTGTCGTTCCCGGCGCGCTGTGCGGTTGCGGTCGTCTGTGGAGAGCACCTCGTTTCGCAGGTGTACCCGGCGTCGGTGCCCATCGAGGTGTTCATCGACAACGTCGTCGAGCTGCTCAACGACGAGCTCAAGCGCCGCGGCCTGAACGGGCTCGAGCCCGGCGTCGGGTACGAGCTGCACAAGGCCAACGGCGTGCGGCTGGACGTCACCAAGACCCTCGACGAGCTCGGCGTCGAGGACGGCGCCACGCTGGCGCTGGTTCCCGCGGTGGACGGTGAGTCGTTCGAACCGCAATACGAATCGCTGTCCACCGGGCTGGCCCGCATGGGCAAGAGACTCTTCGAGCCGGTCACCGTCCGAACGGCGGCCCGCGTGGCGCTGGTCATCCTCGCGATGGTCTGCGCGACGGTGGTGGGACTGGCCCTGCGCCAACGCCTTTCGACCGACTCGTTGCTGCCCTGCATCGTGACCGGGGCGGCCGGTCTGCTCGCCGCCGGTGGCGCCGCCGCGGTGTGGCGCTGGTGGCCGGATCGCACCGACATGGTCGACGGGCTCGGCTGGCTCGCGCTGCCGCTGCTGTCGACGGGCGTCGCGTGCGGAGCGCCCGGGCGGCTGGGCTCCGCGCACGTGTTCATCGCGGCGCTGGCGGCCGCGGTGCTGACCTGCGGGATCGCGGCGGTGACGGGGCGCCACGCCAACGTGGCGGCGACGGCGGTGACGGTGTTCGTCCTCGGCGGGACGGCGGCCGCGGCGCGCATGTGGTGGCCGATTCCCGCCCAGTGGCTCGGGATGTGCACCCAGGTCGCGTTGCTGCTGCTGCTGACCATGGCGCCGACGATCGCGCTGTGGGTGGCGCGGATCCGGCCCCCGTACTTCGGGTCGATCACCGGGCGCGACCTGTTCCGGCGCAGCGCCGGACTGCCCGTCGACGCGGTGGCGCCGGTGGAAGAGGGGGCCGACGAGGAGGCGAACCCGGACACCACGCCGCGCGGTGAGCTGATCGCCGCGGCGGCGACCCGAGCGAACAACGTGCTGACCGGAATCTGCGTGGGCGCCGGGCTGACGCTGCCGGCCGCGGTGTGGGCCACGCTGATGCCGGGCCGCGGCAAGAGCGTGGCCGCCGCGGTGCTGGCGGGACTGTTCGTGGTGATCTTCATCAGCCGCGGCCGCGCGTTCGCCGACAAGCGGCAGGCCATCGCCCTGGTGTGCGGCGCCGCCGCCGCGATGTGCGTCGGCGTCGTCAAATACGTTGTGCACGAGCCCGCCTCGTCGCAGTACGCCGTGTTGTGGGGCGCCCTGGTGTTGGCCGCGTTCGGCGGCGCCGGCCTGCTGGCGGCGCTGCTGGTGCCGATCACCAGGTTCACCCCGCTGGTGCGGATGATCGCCGAGTGGGTGGAGATCGCCGCGATCATCGCGGCCCTGCCGCTGGCGGCGTGGATCGGCGGATTGTTCACCTGGGTGCGGATGCGATGACCGGTCTCGGGGCCGGCGGTGCTCGACGGGCCGGGGCGCGGCGCGCCGGTGCGGCCACGCTGGCGAGCCTGCTCGTCGCCGCGTTGGCGAGCCTTCCCGCGGCGCAGGCGATTCCGCCGCCCATCGTCGATCCCGGCAGGGTGCCGGCCGACGGGAAGCCGGGCCCGGATCAGCCGATGCGGCAGAGCTTCGCGTGCGCCCGCACGATCACCGTCGCCGACCCGAACGTCGCCCTGCCCGCGCCCGGGTTCACGATGCTCAACATCAGCAAGGCGTGGCAGTACTCGACCGGTAACGGGGTGCCGGTCGCCGTCATCGACACCGGCATCAACCCGAACCGTCGGCTGCCGGTCGTCGCCGGCGGCGACTACATCATGGGCGGCGACGGGCTGACGGACTGCGACGCGCACGGGAGCATCGTGGGTTCGGTGATCGGGGCTGCGCCGCAAGGCATTCCGATGCCCGCGCCGATGCCCAGCGCCCCGGCCTTCCCGCCACCGGCCGGGCCGCCGCCGACCGACGCGGGACCGCCACCCCCCGGCGGACCGCCGCCGCCGCCCGCGCCGCCGCCACCGCCCCCGCCGGTGACGATCACCCAGGTGGTCCCGGCGCCGCCCCCGCCGCCCCCGCCGCCCCCGGATGTGCCGTCGAACGGGCCGGGTGACCCGGCGCCGAACCAGCCCGACGATCCCGAGGTGCCGCCCCCGCCTCCGGGGGCGCCCGACGGAATCGTCGGCGTCGCGCCCCATGCGGTGATCATCTCCATCCGGCAGTCCTCGCGGGCCTACGAACCGGTCAACCCCGGTCCCGGCGGCCTGGAGGGACGCAAGAAGGCCGGCACCATCGCGTCGCTTGCCAGCGCCATCGTGCACGCCGCCAACATGGGCGCGAAGGTGATCAATGTCAGTGTGACGGCGTGTGTTTCGGCCGCCGATCCGTTGGATCAGGGCGCCATCGGCGCGGCGGTGTGGTACGCCGCGACCGTCAAGGACGCGGTGGTTGTCGCGGCGGCGGGGAATGACAGCGAGGACGACTGTGCGCAAAACCCGTCCTTCGATCCGCTGAGCGCGTCCGATCCCCGCGACTGGCACCAGGTCAAGACGGTGTCGTCGCCGTCGTGGTTCTCCGATTACGTGCTGTCGGTGGGTGCGGTGGACAACACGGGCGCACCGATCAGCAAGAGCCTGGCCGGGCCGTGGGTCGCCGCCGCGGCGCCCGGCGTGGGGATCATGGGGTTGTCCCCGGAGACGGGGGGACCGGCGAACGCCTACCCGCCGATCCGCCCGGGCGAGAAGAACATGCCGTTCTGGGGGACCAGCTTCTCGGCGGCCTACGTCAGCGGTGTGGCCGCACTGGTGCGCGCGAAATACCCCGCGCTGTCCGCACACCAGATCATCAACCGGATCCTGCAGACGGCGCACAATCCGCCGCGCGGGGTCGACAACCAGGTCGGCTACGGCGTGGTGGACCCGGTGGCCGCGCTGACCTTCGATGTGCCTGCGGGAGAACGACTTCCACCGGCCGCGCAGAGCCGGCTGGTCCATCCGGCGCCGCCGCCACCGCCGCCGGACCACCGCGCCCGCGACATGGCGTTGATATTCGCCGGTGTCGTAGCGGCCGCCATCGCGGTGGCGTCGCTGATCTTCCGGGCGCGGCGGGAGCGATGAGCGCCGCGACGAGGCTGACGATCATCGCCGGCATCTTCCTCACCGTCCTCGCCGGGTGGGCGGTCGGTGGATACGGCGGCGCCGCAGCCGGTTTGGTGCTCGGGACGGCGATCGGCGTCGTTCGCTGGCGGGGGCAGCCGGTGTGGTCGTGGCTGGCGCTGTGGTTGCGGCGCCGTCGGCCCATCGAGTGGACCGAGCCGCTCACGGTGGCCAACGACCGCGCCGGCGGCGGGGTTCGATACCAGGACGGCATCGCGGTGGCCGCGGTGCAACTGCTCGGGAAGCCGCACACCCCCACCCTGTTCACCGGGTCGACCTCGACCTACACCGAGAACGCCTTCGACATCACCGATCTCAAGCCGCTGCTGCAGCAGAGCCTCGGCCTGAGGATCGGTTCGCTCAGCGTGGTCAGTGCCGGGGCCCGGCGGCGCAGCACGGGCGACTACCCGCGCGTGTACGACACGCTGATCGGGACGCCGCCGTACGCTGGTCAGCGCGAGACCTGGCTGATCGTGCGGACGTCGGTCCTCGACAATGTGGAGGCGCTGCGGGCGCGGGCCTCGGTGGGCACCGCGACGCTCGCGGCCGCGCAGCGGATCTGTGCGGCCATGCGGCAGAAGGGAATCCGGGCGCGGGTCGCCACGGCCACCGACATCGTCGAGATGGAGCGGCGGCTGGGCCGGTCGGCGCTGGAGGTGTCCAATCGGCGCTGGCGATCGGTGCGCGGCGACAGCGGCTGGCTCACCACCTACTGGTACGCGCCGCGCGACATCACCGCGGAGAAGCTGGCCCACGTCTGGTCGGCGCGCGCCGACGGGATCATCCAGAACGTAACGCTTTTCGGCTCGGGAACAGTCACCGCCACCGTGACGGTGCGCACCGCGCAACAGCCGACCGCCCCGCTGAGCACGATGCTGCACACGTTGCCCGGGCAGCAGGCGCTGGCCATCGCCGCCAACCTGTGTGGTCCGCTGCCGGCGCTGCGCGGCGTGCGCCGGGGATCGCTGGACCGCCCGCTGGTGGTCCCGATCGGGCCGTCGGGCGTGCTGCTCGGCAAGGTCGCCGGGGGAAACCGGCTGCTGCTGCCGTTGGACGACGCGGGGGAGTTCAGCCGGGTGCACATCGCCGCGGAGGACGCGCTGGCCAAGCGGTTCATCATCCGCATGGCGGGTGCCGGCGAGCGGATCACGGTGCACACGCGAAACATGCAGCGGTGGGCCACCGTTCGCATGCCGGACATCGCGGTGAGCGACCAGGCGAAACCGGTGTCGGGCACGACGGTCAGCGTCGTCGACGGCACGCTCACGCCCGCCCCGCGGCCGAACACGCTGATCTCGGTCGGTGAGCCGGGCGAGCCGTACCGCGGGACCGCCAACGTGCTCATCACCCAGGTGGGCCCGGCGACGGTGGAGGTCCGGACCGACGGGCAGGTGCACACGGTGGAGGTGGAGTTGTTCCGCGCCGAGAACCGTTACGTATCGTCGGAACCGACGGTTTTGCGAAGCTCTGAGCTCGAAGCGGTGGATACTCAATGACCAGCAGCACCACGCCCGCCGCCGCGCGCAAGGTGTTCGATCAGGCGATGACGTTGCTCGACACCGACCCCGCGGGCGCCGAGGCGCGGTTCCGGGAGGCGACGGAGATCGACCCGTCGATGGCCGACGCCTGGCTGGGCCGCATCGCCGCGGGTGACGAATCGCTGTCGACCGTCCAGCAGCTCTACACCTACGGCGCCCGGCTGCACCGGGAGACCAACCGGCTCGGCGCGCGCCTGTCGGCGCCCATCAAAGCCGGCCCGTACCTGTCGATTTCGGTGACCGAGGCCTCGCACGCCGGCCTGGCGCTGGCCAGCGCGCTCATCGATGACCGGCAGTACGAGAAAGCCGAAGCGCTGCTGAAGGATTCGGCCCTGCTGGACAGCTGGGAGAACCACCAGTGGCAGCAGTACATCGAGGCCTACCTGATGTTCGCCACGCAACGCTGGCCGGACGTGATCGCGGTCGCGGCGGGGGTCCTGCCTCCGCAGGCCATCATCATGTCGGCGGTCACCGCGGCGACCTGCACCCTGGCCGCCCACGCCGCCGCTCATCTGGGGCAGGGGCGCGTCGCGCTGGAGTGGACCGACCGCGTCGAGCTGCGCAGCGGCTACGGCGGCCCGACGGAGGCCCGCCGCCAGCATCTCGAAACCGCCGTCACCGCAATTGATCCCAACGACTTCCCGTTGATCGCCGCCGACCTGGCGTATGTGCGGGGGATGGCGCATCGCCAACTCGGCGAGGAGAACAAGGCGCAGGTGTGGCTCTCGAAGGCGACCATCAACGGCGCGCTGATCGAGTCGGCCAAACAGGCGTTGGCCGACCCCGCGCTGCAGCTGGTGGTCACCGACGAGGAGGCCATCAGGAGCCGGACGAACAAGTGGGACGTGAGCACCGAGCTGTCCGAGCAGCAGCGCCAGGAGTCGGAGCACCAGGAGCGGCGCAGCGAACTGCTGCAGGAGGGACGCGCGCTGCTCGACAACCAGGTGGGGCTGGCCGAGGTCAAACGGGCGGTCGCCGAGCTGGAGGACCAGATCGAGGTTCGCGCGCTGCGCCTGGCCGCCGGGCTGCCGGTGGCCAACCAGACCAACCACATGCTGCTGGTCGGGCCGCCCGGCACCGGCAAGACCACCACCGCCGAGGCGCTTGGAAAGATCTACGCCGGGCTGGGCATCGTGCGGCATCCCGAGATCATCGAGGTCAAGCGGGCCGACTTCTGCGGGGAACACATCGGCGCGTCGGGTCCGAAGACCAACGAGCTGATCAGCCGGTCGCTGGGCCGCATCCTGTTCATGGACGAGTTCTACTCGCTGGTGGAGCGCCACCAGGACGGCCGGCCGGACATGATCGGCATGGAGGCCGTCAACCAGCTGCTGGTGGCGCTCGAGGTGCACCGCTTCGACTTCTGTTTCATCGGCGCGGGATACGAGCGCGAGGTCGACGAGTTCCTCACGGTGAACCCGGGTCTGGCGGGGCGGTTCAATCGCAAGCTGCGCTTCGAGTCCTACACGCCCGACGAGCTCGTCGAGATCGCGGTCCGCTACGGCAAGCCGCGCGCCACGGTGCTCGAGCCCGCCGCGGGCGAGGCGCTGAAGGCGGCGTGCGCGACCCTGCGCGCCTACCACGCGCCCAACGGCGAGCACGGCATCGACGTCATGCACAACGGACGGTTCGCCCGCAACGTCGTCGAACGCGCCGAGCGGTTGCGCGACTCGCGGGTGGCCGCCCAGCACCGCACCGACAAGGGCTCGGTGACCGTCGAGGACCTGCAGGCGTTACGCACCCAGGACGTGATCGCCGCGGTCAAGGACGCGTGCGCGGAAAAGCATGTGCCCATAGCGCTTTGAGCAACCTCGAGCCAGCTCAGGTCGGCTCGAACCGGAAGACGGCGAGCCGGCCCGCCAGCGCCTCGAATTCGTCGGGCGTGCCGTCGCGCACCATTCCCGAGCGCTTCGCGAACGCCACGCCGACGGGCACCTCGGTGGGGAAGGCGCGCAGCACCGGACGCGCCTCGTCGGCGTCGAGCTCGACGATTCTGACCCGCCGCGATCGCCGGCCCCGGGCGAGCGTGCCGGCGCCCGCGGCGCGGGCGTTGGCCGCCCAGTCGGCGCCGGGATAGCCGGCCACCACGTAGAGGCCGCCCCGAAACTCGAACGGCGTCATCGGGGTGCTGCGCGGCTGGCCCGATTTGCGGCCGGGCACGGTCAGCACCATCGCGGGACCCGTCGGTATCCCGAGGCGCTGCACCGCCATCATGAACTTGTTCATCGGCTTGAGGTAGCGCGGCGGGCGCGGTTGCGACATTTCAGAGCTCCTTTGTGTGCGGGGATCTACTTTTCGAACAGGTGGCGTTGCGCCGACACCCAGCGCGCGAACGGCGTCGCCGCCCGGCCCAGGACCTTCTCGACGTCATGGGTGACCAGGGCGGGCTTGTCGAGGGTCTCGGCGAGCATGGCCATGTAGGCGTCGGCGAACCCGGCGCCGAAACCCAGGCCGACGAACCGCTGCCGCACCGCCTCGGCCGGCATCTCCCGGTATTGCAGCCGGCGACCCAGGACCGCGCCGATGACGTTCACCAGCTCGGTGTTGGTGAAGGCCTGCGGGCCGGTCAGCGGCACCCGCTGGCCGACGAGGTCGTCGGTGAGCAGCGCCCGCGCTGCGACGGCCGCGATGTCGCTCTCGACGATCGGCGCCGTCGACGCCGCGGCGTACGGCCCGGCCACCACGTCGCCGGCGCGGATCTGCGCCGCCCACATGCCGGCGAAGTTCGTCGCAAAGACCGTGGGGCGCAGGCTCACCCACGCCAGTCCGGAGTCGACCGCGAGCTGCTCGACCTCCAAGTTGCGGTCGCCGCGGAAGCGCGACGGCTGCCGGGAGAAGTCGTCGTCGGCGTTGATGGCCGACAGCGCCACCAGCTTGCTGACCCCGGCGGCCACGCACTCGGCGACGACGGAGGCCAGCTCGGCGCCGAGCGCGCGGGAGTTGAGGAATACCGCCGACGCCCCCGCCAGCGCTTCGGCCGCCGATCGGACCGCCTCGACGGAAGGCGGGAAGGCGGCCGTCCCGGGTGAGCGGGTGACCGCCCGGACGCGTGCGCCCGCGGCGGCGAGTTCGGCGACCAGCGGCCGCCCGACGTTGCCGGTTGCCCCGGTTACGAGGATCGTCATGATGTGCTTCCCTTCCCGTGTCCTTCGACGTACACCAAGGACGGCGCGAAAGGTGGGAAAGTTACAACCGCAAACGCGTAACTTTTTGCGGCATCGGATCGTCGAAGGTTCATGGACCAGTCGGATGAACAGATCAGCGAGGCGTGGCGTCAGCACCGCCCGTATCTGATCAACCTCGGATACCAGATACTCGGCGACGTCGGCGACGCGGAAGACGTTGCGCAAGAGGCGTTTCTACGGCTGTCCCGTGCAGACCTGGATGAGATCGACGATGTCCGTGGCTGGCTGACCGTAGTCACCAGCCGGCTCTGCCTCGATCAGGTGCGTTCGGCTCGCGCGCGCTACGAACGGCCGGGTGAGGTCGACCAGCAGTTGTCGTCGGCGCAGCTTGATCCGGCCGACCGGGTCACCCTCGACGACGAGGTCCGCGCCGCGTTGCTGGAGGTCCTGCGCAGGCTCAGCCCCGGTGAGCGGGTCGCGTTCGTGCTGCACGACGTGTTCGGCGTCCCCTTCGACACGATCGCGGAAACGGTGGGCCGCCCCGTCGGCACCTGCCGCCAGCTGGCGCGGCGCGCGCGGGCCAAATTCGGCACGGCCCGACCGAAATTGGGCGAGGTGGCCTCCGCCGAGCACCAGCTCGTCACCGAAAGGTTCATCACCGCGTGCGCCAACGGCGACATCGCCGCGTTGACCGCGGTGCTGGACCCGACGGTCTGGGGGGTGGGCACGGTCCTCGCCGACCCGGCGCCGCCCCCGCAGGTCAACCACGGGCCGCACGCGGTGGCCACCAACCTGCTGCGCTACCTGGGGCCGGAAGTCACGCTGGTGAGCGGTCCGGCCGGGCAGCCGGTGCTGTTGGCGTTCGCGCAGCGCCGGCTCTTCGCCGCGATCGTGCTGACCATCCGGGGCCGCCTCGTCACGAAGATCGAAGCGATCGCCGACCCGTCGGCCCGGGCCGGAGCCGCCCCGCGGGCGTAGCGGCGCCCGGGGCTCAGCTCCCGTCCGTGTCCGGCCGGCGATCGCGACCGGGCCGCGCGGCGAAATATCCTGCGACCGTTGCGGTTACCTGCAAAAATTTGCGGCGCGTCGCCGAGGCCATCTCGTGGGTGACGTCGATGACGCCGCCGGGCCGCAGGTGGGGGTCGAAAGGCACCTCGACGACGGGCTGCCCGTGCTCGATGAACTCGCGCGCCAGCAATTCCCGGGTGCGCTTGTCGGCGTGGCCGTCGGAATCGTTGAGCACCACGATGGTGTGGCGCAACAGCTCCGCCATGCCCTGATCCGACAGCCATTGAATCGTCCTGGCGGCCGCGGAGGCGCCGTCGGCCCACGGCGACGAGACCACGATCAGCGCGTCCAGGTCGCGCAGCACCTCCTGGGTGACCGGCGAGTCCATGGTCGAGCCGCAGTCGATGACCGAGATGGTGAAATGGCGGTCCAGCCGCAACGCGGCCTCCCGGTAGATCGCGGGATCCAGCACCCGCCGCGGGCCGGACGCCGGTTCGCCGGCCAGCACGTGCAGCCCGGTGGAATTGCGGCCGACCCGCTCGATGACGTCGGTGAAGGAGCGCAGGTTGTTGTCCGACGTGATTTCCCAGAAGGAGGCCGTCGAGTGCGGGTCGATGCGGCTGCTCAGCCGGCCGAAGGCGGTGTCGGCGTCGATCGCCACCACGTGGTCCTGCGGGCGGAGCTCGGCGAGAAGCGATCCGACGCTGGCGGCGACCGACGTCTTCCCCACGCCGCCCTTGCCCACCACGCCGACCTTGTAGTTGCCGCGCAGCCCGGTCCGGATGGCCGCCTCGAACCGCGCCTCCTCGCGTTGCGCGGCCGACGGGCCCGGCTTGACCAGACCGAAGGTGACCAGGCGGAGGATGCGGCGCCAGCCGCGCTCGGGCAGCTCCGCCGTCACGGGGGCCGCGGGTGCGGTGGATCGCGGCGGCAACCGGGACGGCGCGGGCGGGCGCGGGGCCGATGGGGTCGACGGGGCCGACGGGGCCGGCGGGCGCGGCGCGGCGGGTCTCGACGGGGCCGGGGGGATGCCCGGGCGTGCCGCGGGGGCGGTGGGCCGGCCGGGCTGCAGGCGGTTCCGCAAGAATTCGTCGCGCTCGTTCATGGGCTCCTCGGTGCGATGCGAGCGATCGTCGCGTGTGCGGCCGACCACGGCGAACTCCCGAAAGTGATGAGGCCCGCGGTCCCGCCGCCGTCCAGTATCGCCTCCGGCGCCGCCTTGGACCCCATCAATTTCGCGCAAAGGCCACTCAGCGCCATTGTGCTGCGCAGGGCGGAACCGCAGCAAACTGCGGCCCGCGGCGATGTGGCGAGCGGCACGGCGCACCGGGGCGGGTGGCCGGCCGATCAGCCGCACCAAAACAGCATGTCGCGCCGGTGCCGGACGCCGCCCGCAGCGAATTTACGTTGCCGGTAGCCGCCAGGCTAGACTTAGGGAAGTTGGCATGTCAGGCGGTTTTTGTCATATCGTTTTACGACTTGTCGAGACCGGGTACTCGCCACCGTTCAGCGCAGCACGGACGATTCCCTGACCGGAACACTTCCGCCTGGGGGACAGCCTATCGACAAGACCGAAGGGGCTCAGCCCGCAACCTCCGGGTGCGGCCCCGTCGGAGCCGCAGACAACGGTCGTGCAGAAAGTTCTGGTGAAGGGTCAGGTGCGTATGACGCCCAAGCGCGTAGGGTTGTACAACCCCGCGTTCGAGCACGATTCGTGCGGGGTAGCCATGGTCGTCGACATGCACGGCCGCCGTAGCCGCGACATCGTGGACAAGGCGATCACCGCGCTGCTCAACCTCGAACACCGTGGCGCTCAGGGCGCCGAGCCGCGCAGCGGCGACGGCGCCGGCATCCTGATCCAGGTTCCCGACGCGTTCCTGCGCGAGGTCGTGGACTTCGAGCTGCCCGCGGCGGGCAGCTACGCGACCGGCATCGCGTTCCTGCCGCAGTCGTCCAAGGACGCCGCGGCCGCCTGCGCCGCGGTGGAGAAGATCGCCGAGTCCGAGGGCCTGCAGGTGCTGGGCTGGCGAAACGTGCCGACCGACGACTCGTCGCTGGGCGCGTTGTCCCGCGACGCGATGCCCACATTCCGGCAGGTGTTCATCGCGGGCGCCTCCGGCATGACGCTGGAGCGCCGCGCCTATGTCGTCCGCAAGCGCGCCGAGCACGAGCTCGGCACCAAGGGCCCGGGCCAGGACGGACCGGGCCGCGAAACCGTCTACTTCCCCAGCCTCTCGGGCCAGACGCTGGTCTACAAGGGCATGCTCACCACCCCGCAGCTCAAGGCGTTTTACCTTGACCTGCAGGACGATCGGCTGACCAGCGCCCTGGGTATCGTGCACTCCCGGTTCTCCACGAACACGTTCCCGTCGTGGCCGCTGGCCCACCCCTACCGTCGCATCGCGCACAACGGCGAGATCAACACCGTCACCGGCAACGAGAACTGGATGCGCGCCCGCGAGGCGCTGTTTCACACCGACATCTTCGGGTCCTACGACGACGTCGAGAAGCTGTTCCCGATCTGCACCCCGGGTGGCTCCGACACCGCCCGCTTCGACGAGGCGCTGGAGCTGCTGCACCTGGGTGGGCGCAGCCTGCCGCACGCGGTGCTGATGATGATCCCCGAGGCCTGGGAACGCAACGAGTCGATGGACCCGGCGCGGCGGGCGTTCTACCAGTACCACGCGTCGCTGATGGAGCCGTGGGACGGCCCGGCGTCGATGACCTTCACCGACGGCACCATCGTGGGCGCGGTGCTCGACCGCAACGGCCTGCGTCCGTCGCGGATCTGGGTGACCGACGACGGCCTGGTGGTCATGGCTTCCGAGGCCGGCGTGCTGGACCTGGACCCGTCGACGGTGGTGAAGCGGATGCGGCTGCAGCCGGGCCGGATGTTCCTGGTGGACACCAAGCAGGGCCGCATCGTCTCCGACGAGGAGATCAAGGCGGAGCTGGCCGCCGAGCACCCCTACCAGGAGTGGCTCGAGAAGGGCCTGGTCCCGATCGACAAGCTGCCGGCGGGCGAGTACGTGCGGATGCCGCACGAGCGACTTGTCCGGCGGCAGCAGACATTTGGCTACACCTACGAGGAACTCAACCTGTTGGTGGCGCCGATGGTCCGCACCGGCGCCGAGCCGATCGGATCGATGGGCACCGACACCCCGGTGGCGGTGTTGTCGCAGCGGCCGCGGATGCTCTACGACTACTTCCACCAGCTGTTCGCTCAGGTGACCAACCCGCCGCTGGACGCCATCCGCGAAGAGGTGGTGACCAGCCTGCAGGCCACCACCGGCGGGGAGCGCGACCTGCTCACCCCGACGGAGCTGTCCTGTCACCAGATCTGGCTGCCGCAGCCGATTCTGCGGAATTTCGAGCTAGCCAAGCTGGTCAACCTCAACCCCGAAGACGAAGTCAACGGACGGCCACACGGCCTGCGCTCCAAGGTGATTCGCTGCCTGTACCCGGTCGCCGAGGGCGGTGCGGGGCTGGCGGCCGCGCTGGACGAGGTGCGGGCCCGGGCCTCGGCGGCGATCGCCGACGGCGCGCGGGTCATCATCCTGTCCGACCGTGGGTCCGACGACACGATGGCGCCCATCCCGTCGCTGCTGGCGGTGTCGGCGGTGCACCACCACCTGGTGCGCGATCGCACCCGCACCCACGTAGGTCTGGTCGTGGAATCCGGTGACGCCCGCGAGGTTCACCACATGGCGATGCTGATCGGCTTCGGCGCCGCGGCGGTCAACCCGTACCTGGCCTTCGAGTCGATCGAGGACATGCTCGACCGCGGCGTCATCGAGGGCGGCACGAACGGGATCGACCGCAACACCGCGCTGAACAACTACATCAAGGCCGCCGGCAAGGGTGTGCTGAAAGTGATGTCCAAGATGGGCATTTCGACGCTGGCCTCCTACACCGGCGCGCAACTGTTCCAGGCGGTGGGCATCTCCGAGGACGTGCTCGACGAGTACTTCACCGGGCTGAGCTGCCCGACCGGCGGCATCACGCTGGACGACATCGCCGCCGACGTCGCCACCCGGCACCAGTTGGCGTACCTGGACCGGCCCGACGAGCGCGCCCACCGCGAGCTCGAGGTGGGCGGCGAGTACCAGTGGCGCCGCGAGGGTGAGTACCACCTGTTCAACCCGGAGACCGTGTTCAAGCTGCAGCACGCCACCCGCACCGGCCAGTACAAGATCTTCAAGGACTACACCCGCCTGGTCGACGACCAGAGCGAGCGGATGGCGTCGCTGCGCGGGTTGCTGAAGTTCCGTGCGGGCGTGCGCCCGCCGGTTCCGCTCGACGAGGTCGAGCCCGCCAGCGAGATCGTGAAGCGCTTCGCGACGGGCGCGATGAGCTACGGATCGATCTCCGCCGAGGCGCACGAGACGCTTGCCATCGCGATGAACCGCCTGGGCGGCCGCTCGAACTGCGGCGAGGGCGGCGAGGACGTGCGGCGTTTCGACCGCGACCCCAACGGCGATTGGCGCCGCAGCGCGATCAAGCAGGTCGCCTCGGCCAGGTTCGGTGTCACCTCGCACTACCTGACCAACTGCACCGACATCCAGATCAAGATGGCGCAGGGCGCCAAACCCGGTGAGGGAGGACAACTTCCGGGCCACAAGGTGTACCCGTGGGTCGCCGAGGTCCGGCACTCCACGCCCGGCGTCGGGCTGATCTCGCCGCCGCCGCACCACGACATCTACTCCATCGAGGATCTGGCGCAGCTGATCCACGACCTCAAGAACGCCAACCCCTCCGCGCGGGTGCACGTGAAGCTGGTCTCCGAGAACGGCGTCGGCACCGTGGCCGCGGGTGTGTCCAAGGCGCACGCCGACGTGGTGCTGATCTCGGGCCACGACGGCGGCACCGGCGCGACCCCGCTGACGTCGATGAAGCACGCCGGCGCGCCGTGGGAGCTGGGCCTGGCCGAGACGCAGCAGACGTTGCTGCTCAACGGTTTACGCGACCGCATCGTGGTCCAGGTCGACGGCCAGCTCAAGACCGGCCGCGACGTGATGATTGCCGCGCTGCTGGGCGCCGAGGAATTCGGCTTCTCCACGGCGCCGCTGGTGGTCGCCGGCTGCATCATGATGCGGGTGTGCCACCTCGACACCTGCCCGGTCGGCGTGGCCACCCAGAACCCGGTGCTGCGGGAGAGGTTCACCGGAAAGCCCGAATTCGTGGAGAACTTCTTCATGTTCATCGCCGAGGAAGTCCGGGAGTACATGGCGCAGTTGGGCTTCCGCACCTTCAACGAGGCCGTGGGGCAGGTGGGATCGCTCGACACCACGCTGGCCCGGGCGCATTGGAAGGCGCACCGGCTGGACCTGACGCCGGTGCTGCACGAGCCGGAGTCGGCGTTCATGAACCAGGACCTGTACTGCAGCTCGCGCCAGGATCACGGCCTGGACAAGGCGCTCGATCAGCAGCTGATCGTGATGAGCCGCGAGGCGCTGGATTCGGGCAAGCCGGTGCGGTTCTCCACCACCATCGGCAACGTCAACCGCACGGTCGGCACCATGCTCGGCCACGAGCTGACGAAAGCCTATGGCGGCCAAGGCCTGCCGGACGGGACCATCGACATCACCTTCGAGGGATCGGCGGGCAACAGCTTCGGCGCATTCGTGCCCCGGGGGATCACGCTGCGCGTCTACGGCGACGCCAACGACTACGTCGGCAAGGGCCTGTCGGGTGGCCGGATCGTGGTGCGGCCGTCCGACAACGCGCCGCCGGACTATGTCGCCGAGGACAACATCATCGGCGGCAACGTGATCCTGTTCGGGGCCACCAGCGGGGAGGCCTACCTGCGCGGCGTGGTCGGCGAACGGTTCGCGGTCCGCAACTCCGGCGCGCACGCGGTGGTGGAGGGCGTCGGCGATCACGGCTGCGAGTACATGACCGGAGGCAAGGTGGTCATCCTCGGCCGCACCGGCCGCAACTTCGCGGCGGGCATGTCCGGCGGTGTCGCCTACGTCTACGACCCGGACGGCGAATTCCCGCAGAACCTCAACGCCGAGATGGTCGAGCTCGAGAGCCTCGACGAGGACGACGTCGAGTACCTGCACGGCACGATCCAGGCGCACGTCGATGCCACGGATTCCGCCGTCGGGCAGCGGATTCTGGCCGACTGGCCCGGGCAGCAGCGGCATTTCGCCAAGGTGATGCCGCGGGACTACAAGCGGGTGCTGCAGGCCATCGCCGAAGCCGAGCGCGACGGCGTGGATGTCGACAAGGCGATCATGGCGGCCGCGCATGGCTGATCCGACCGGCTTCCTGAAATACACGCATCGGGAATTGCCGAAGCGCCGGCCTGTCCCGCTGCGGTTGCGGGACTGGAACGAGGTCTATGAAGACTTCGACGAGAAGACCCTGCGCGAGCAGGCAACCCGCTGCATGGACTGCGGTATTCCCTTCTGCCACAACGGATGTCCGCTAGGCAACCTGATCCCGGAGTGGAACGACCTGGTGCGCAGGGGCCGCTGGCGCGACGCGATCGAGCGGCTGCACGCCACCAACAACTTCCCCGACTTCACCGGCCGGTTGTGCCCGGCGCCGTGCGAGCCGGCGTGTGTGCTCGGCATCAACCAGGATCCGGTGACCATCAAGCAGATCGAGCTGGACATCATCGACCGGGCCTTCGAGGAAGGCTTCGTGGTGCCGCTGCCCCCGCACAAGCTGACCGGAAAGTCGGTCGCCGTGGTGGGCTCGGGCCCGGCGGGCCTGGCCGCCGCCCAGCAGCTGACGCGCGCCGGCCACAGTGTGACCGTCTTCGAGCGCGACGACCGCATCGGCGGGCTGCTGCGCTACGGCATCCCGGAATTCAAGATGGAAAAGCGTGTCCTGGACCGGCGGCTGGACCAGATGCGCGCCGAGGGAACCGAATTCAAGACCAGCGTCAACGTCGGGGTGGACATCACAGCCGAGCAGCTGCGCGCCGACTTCGACGCCGTGGTGCTGGCCGGCGGCGCCACCGCCTGGCGCGACCTGCCCGTCCCGGGACGCGAACTGGACGGCATCCACCAGGCGATGGAGTTCCTGCCCTGGGCCAACCGTGTGCAGGAGGGCGACGACGTCCTCGGTCCGGATGGCGAGCCGCCGATCACCGCCAAGGGCAAGAAGGTCGTCATCATCGGCGGCGGTGATACCGGAGCCGACTGCCTGGGCACCGTGCACCGGCAGGGCGCGGTCGCGGTGCACCAGTTCGAGATCATGCCGCGTCCGCCGGACGAACGCGCCGAATCCACCCCGTGGCCGACCTACCCGCTGATGTACCGGGTGTCGGCGGCGCACGAGGAGGGCGGCGAGCGGGTGTTCTCGGTCAACACCGAGGAGTTCGTCGGCAAGGACGGGCACGTCACCGCGCTCAAGGCGCACGAGGTGACGATGCAGGACGGCAAGTTCGTCAAGGTCGAGGGCTCCGATTTCGAACTCGAGGCCGACCTGGTGCTGCTGGCGATGGGATTCGTCGGCCCGGAGAAGGCCGGCCTGCTCACCGACCTCGGCGTCGAGTTCACCGAGCGCGGCAACGTCGCGCGCGGCGCCGACTTCGACACCTCGGTCCCCGGTGTGTTCGTTGCCGGCGACATGGGTCGCGGGCAGTCGCTGATCGTGTGGGCGATCGCCGAGGGCAGGGCCGCCGCGGCGGGCGCGGACCGGTATCTGATGGGTGCGACGGCGCTGCCGGCGCCCATCAAGCCGACGGCCGTGCCGCTTCAGTAAGCCACACCAGAAATCACACCAGCCACAATAGAAACACTGATATCAAATTTCGGCGTTTCTGCCCACGTTTGCCAGCGCACGGGTGTCTAATGGGCCGTTGTGGGCTTCGTCACAGGGGGAGTCCCGTGGAACGGACCGATCGCAGGAGTGATCACTGTGCATATCAACCCAGTACCTCGGTCGCGGATGGGGCGAATCGCCTGGTCATGGTTTCGTCACCCGATGAAGAGCCGCGAGTTTCCCGCCAAGCAAGAGCGTCTGGTCACCGCTGAAGAGCTGATGGCTTTCGGGGTGTAGCCGATCAGCGCTCGCATCCAGGGTTTGCCCGGCGCGTTTGCTCAGCGTTACCAAATCGTTATTGCGACCCGTCCCACAGTCCCGAATCCCGGATCGCGTCCGCCAACGGCTCCAGGACGGCGGGGTCGTGCGGCGGTGAGATGTACGCGATGCCGAGGTCGAGTCCTTCGGCGGCCAGCCCCGCGGCGTCCTCGATGACCTTCCCGAAGTTGCGGTCGGGCCCCAGGAACAGGTGCGCCGACAGGGTGATCTCCTTGGGATCGCGCCCGATGTCCGCGCAGCACGCGGCCAGCACGTCGCGCTTGCGCGCGAACTGCTCGGGCGTGCCGCCCGCGAAATTCCAGTGCTGGGCGTAGCGCGCCGTGATCGGGAGGGTGCGCTTCTCCCCGCTGCCCCCGATGCAGATGGGCGGGTGCGGGCGTTGCGGCCCTTTGGGTTCGTTGCGGGCGCCGTTGAGCTGGTAGTACTTGCCGGCGAAGTCGGTGGTGTGCTCGCTGAGCAGGCTGATCAGCACCGCGCAGGCCTCCTCGAACCGGTCGAAACGCTCCTTGACGGAGCCCAGCTCGATGCCGTAGGCGCCCGACTCCTCCTCGTTCCACCCGGCGCCGATCCCGAGTTCGAGGCGTCCGTCGGAGATGATGTCGAGCGCGGCCGCCATGTTGGCCAGCACGGCGGGGTGGCGGTAGTGAATGCCCGTGACGAGCGTGCCCAGCCGCAACCGCCCGGTGGCCTGCGCCAGCGCGGTCAGCGTCGTCCAGCCCTCCAGACAGGGACCGTCGCTGTCGGAGAAGATCGGATAGAAGTGGTCGAAGGTCCACCCGGACTCGTAGACGTCGATGTCGTCGGCGGCCCGCCACACGGCGAGCATGTCGGCCCAGGTGGTGTTTTGGGGTGAGGTCTTGAAAGCGAATCGCATATCCCCGACGTTAGCCGGGCTTTATTAAGGGCAACTAAACTCCTGACACCATGACGTGCGCGCTCGGAATCGACACCAAGGTCACCCTGCTGGCGGCCGGGCTGATCTTTCTGCTCGCGCTGGTTCTCGGCGTCTGGAAGTACCGGCAGATCATGGCCGCCGAGGACCACAGGGCCCATCCCTATGTCGACATCGCGCACCGGGCGGCGTTGCTCTATTCGTTCGCGACGCTGCTGCTCGCGGTGTTCGTCGAATTCAGCGCGTGGCCGGCCTGGGTCAACCTGACGGCGGCGATGGTCGTCGTGTTCTTCTTCCTCGCGGCCATCGCCAGCTACATCCACCACGGCGCGCGCCGCGACACCACCAACCAGTTCGAAAACGCCAACCGTCGGCTGCGGGTGGAGATGGCGGCGCTCATCGTCGGGGAGATCGGCGGCTTCGGCGTGATCCTCGCCGGGTTCGTCGCCGGGCAGTTCTCGTGACCCGGGCGGGCACACTGGAGTCATGGATCCGGTAATCGCGCTGCGGCGCATCGCCTATTACAAGGACCGGAGCCGCCAGGACCCCAAGCGCGTCATGGCCTACCGCAGGGCGGCCGACATCATCGAGGGCCTCGACGACGCCGCGCGGGAACGCCACGGGCAGGCCAACAGCTGGCAGACGCTGCCCGGCATCGGGCCCAAGACCGCGAAGGTCATCGCGCAGGCCTGGGCCGGCCGCGAACCCGACGCGCTGATCGAATTGCGCTCTGCCGCAACCGATCTCGGTGGTGGCGAGGTGCGTGCCGCGCTGCGCGGGGATCTGCACCTGCATTCCAACTGGTCCGACGGCTCGGCGCCCATCGAGGAGATGATGGCCACCGCGGCGGAGCTGGGCCACGAGTATTGCGCGTTGACCGACCATTCGCCGCGGCTGACGATCGCCAACGGGCTCTCGCCGGAGCGGCTGCGCGCCCAGCTGGACGTGATCGACAGGTTGCGCGACGAGTTCGCGCCGATGCGCATCCTCACCGGCATCGAGGTCGACATCCTTGAGGACGGCAGCCTGGACCAGGAGCCCGCGCTGCTGGAGCGCCTCGACGTGGTGGTGGCCAGCGTGCACTCGAAGCTGTCGATGGACGCCGACGCGATGACTCGGCGCATGGTGCGCGCCGTGTCCAACGGCCACGCCGACGTGCTCGGCCACTGCACCGGCCGGCTGGTCGCCGGGAACCGCGGGATCCGGCCCGAGTCGAAGTTCGACGCCGAGGCCGTGTTCACCGCCTGCCGCGATCACGGCACCGCCGTGGAGATCAACTCCCGCCCCGAACGCCGCGACCCGCCCACCCGGCTGCTGAACCTGGCGCTGGAGATCGGCTGCCTGTTCAGCATCGACACCGACGCGCACGCCCCCGGCCAGCTCGATTTCCTGGGCTACGGCGCCCAGCGCGCGCTGGGCGCCGGCGTGTCGGTGGACCGGATCGTCAACACCTGGCCGGCCGAGAAGCTCTTGGAGTGGACGGGTTCATAGGCTGCTCTGGACGGCGATGAGGCGCTCGGTGTGTGATCTGGACCATGACCTTTCACAGCGACACCGGCGCGCCGGGCGGCCCCGCGGTCCTCACGCCGGAGGTTCAGCGGGCGGTGTGGTTTCTGGGCGGACTGATCCGCATACGCGCCGGGGCAGATGCGACGGCCCGAAACCTGGCAGTGCTGGAACACCAGGGTGAGCGCGGCTACGGCAGTCCCGTGCACCGGCATCTGGCCGACGACGAAACCTTCTTTGTGATCGACGGCGAACTGCGCGTGGAGGTGAGCGGCGAGGCGCACGCCGTAGGGGCGGGAGCGGTCGCATTCCTGCCACGCCAGCTCCCGCATGGGTTCGTGGTCACCAGCCCGCAGGCCCGGTTCCTCACCCTGCACACGCCAGCGGGTTTCGACCGGTTCACGCTCGCCGCCGGATCACCGGTCACCGGCACGGTGATGGGCCCACCGGATGAGGTGCCGCCCGACCCCGCCGCTCTCGCCGAACTGGCCGCTTCCTATGGCATCGAGGTCGTCGGGCCGCCTCTCTCGCCATGAAAGACGTCGTCGAAACTCAGTCGGGCAGGTGCGGCATCTCCAGGCCGGTGTCGCGGCCGAGCAACACCGCGGGCGTCAGCGCGGACCGGCCGTAGCGACTGCGCACCCGGTCGATCGCGGCGTCGACCGCGAGTCGGCCTTCGCCCTCGCCGAACGGCAGCATCAGCTGCGGAGCGCCGGTGCGATCGATTCCCGACACCGCGAAGCCGACCAGTGTCAGCCCGCGCTCGGCGATCAGCGGGCCCGCCGCCGCGACCAGCCGCCGGGCGGCGGCCAGGATCGGCTGCGTCGACGACGTGGCCCACGGCAGCGTGTGCGACCGGGTCGCCCGGCCGAAGTCGTCGAACCGCAGCCGCAGCACCACCGTGCGACCGGTGCGCCCGGCGGCGCGCATCCGGGTGGTGATCCGGTCGATCAGGCCGACCACCACCGCGTCGACCTCGGCGGGGGACATGCGGTTGCCGGCCGCGCCCAGCGCCCGCTGGGCGCCCACCGACCGGCGGCGCGCCCCGGTGGTCACCCGACGGCGGTCGATATTGTGGGACAGCGCAAACAGTTGGCGGCCCATCGCGGCGCCGAGCAACGAGGCCAGCGTCGACTCGCTGAGCTCGGCGACGTCGGCGACGGTCGCGATGCCGTGCGCGGTCAGCTTGTCGGCGGTCACCGCGCCCACGCCCCACAGCCGGCGCACCGGCAGCGGGTGCAGGAAGGCCAGCTCGCGATCCGGCGGCACCAGCAGCAGCCCGTCGGGCTTGGCCTCCCGGCTGGCGACCTTGGCCAGGAACTTGGTCCGCGCGACCCCGACCGTGATGGGCAGTCCCACGCGATCGCCCACCTGGGTGCGCAGCCTGCGAGCGATCTGCAGCGGCGGGCCGGACACCCGGGTCAGGCCGCCGACGTCGAGGAACGCCTCGTCCACCGACACCGCCTCCACGATCGGTGTGACGTCGCGAAACACCTCGAAGACGGCGTCGCTGGCGCGGGTGTACGCGGTCATCCGCGGCGGCACCACGACGGCGTGCGGGCACAGCCGGCGCGCCTGCGACCCGCCCATCGCGGTGCGCACGCCGTAGGCCTTGGCCTCGTAGCTGGCGGCCAGCACGACGCCGCCGCCAACGATCACCGGGCGGCCACGCAGCGTCGGGTCGTCGCGCTGCTCCACGGACGCGTAGAACGAGTCGAGATCCGCGTGCAGGATGGACGCGTCACACCGCACGAACACATGTTCGCACGGGGTTACGACAGTCGGCCGGGCTCGCCGTAGATGCTGCTGACCCAGACGTGGGTGAGGGTGTCGACGACCCGGTCCGGGTCGACGGCCGGGGTCTCGGCGGACAGCGCGGCCATCATGGTGCGCTCGTTCATCTGGTTCAGCGAGGTCGCCAGGTCCGCGGCCGGGACGGTCTCCGGTGCGGCGCCGCGGGCCCGTTCGGCGGTGATCATGGCCGCCGTCTGATCGATCCACTTCTGCATGAACCCCGACCAGACGCTGCGCAACTCGGAACTGGTGGCCAGCGCCTCCCGGGCGGCGCGGCTCAGCGCTGGCTGCGAGGCGAACGCGGTGTAAAACGCCTTGATGCCGTGGCGCCATGCCCGGAGCGGGTCCGCGGGTAACCGCGCAATAGCGTCGTCGATCTCCGCGTCGGCACTCGCGATCACCGGCTCGAGCAGCGACAGCAGCACCGCCTCCTTGGACTTGAAATAGAAGTAGAAGGTGGGCCGCGACAGGCCGGCGCCCCTGGCCAGGTCGTCGACCGAGATGTCGGCGAACGAGCGCTCTTCGAGCAGCCGCGCGGCGGTCGCGAGGATGGCCTGCTCGCGGTCGTCGCCCGAGGGGCGGATGGAGCGGCGGCCGCGCAGGGCGCGGGTCGGGCTGGTCACGGCCGCTACTTTACACGGTGTTGAGTATTTCGACAGAGTGTTGACCGACTCGACGCGACGTTGATAGCGTGGCGGAATGACCGAGCACCTTGACGTCGTCATCGTGGGCGCCGGAATCTCCGGCGTGAGCGCGGCCTGGCACCTGCAGGACCGCTGCCCGACCAAGAGCTACGCCATCCTGGAGAAGCGTGCCGCCATGGGGGGCACCTGGGACCTTTTCCGTTACCCGGGCATCCGCTCCGACTCCGACATGTACACGCTGGGCTTCCGGTTCCGGCCGTGGACCGAGCGCCAGGCCATCGCCGACGGCGGGCCGATCCTCGACTACGTCAAGGACACCGCCGCGATGTACGGCATCGACCAGCACATCAGGCTCAACCACAAGGTGGTCGGCGCCGACTGGTCCAGCGCGGACAACCGCTGGACCCTGCAGATCGAAAGCGACGGCACGGCGAAGACCATCACCTGCACTTTCCTGTTCCTGTGCAGCGGCTACTACAACTACGAGCAGGGCTACGCGCCGAGGTTCGAGGGCGCGGAGGACTTCACCGGCCCGATCATCCATCCACAGCACTGGCCCGAGGACCTCGACTACGCCGGCAAGAACATCGTCGTGATCGGCAGCGGCGCCACCGCGGTCACGCTGATCCCCGCGCTGGCGGAGTCGGGTGCGGGGCACGTCACGATGCTGCAGCGGTCACCGACTTACATCGTCTCCCAGCCCAAGCGCGACAAGTTCGCCGAACGGCTCAACCGCTGGCTGCCCGAGACGCAGGCGTACACCGTGGTTCGCTGGAGGAACGTGCTGCGGCAGGCGGCGCTGTACGCGGCCTGTCAGAAGTGGCCGCGGCGGATGCGGAAGATCCTGCTCGGCTTTGTGCGCCGCCAGCTTCCCGAGGGCTACGACGTGCAGAAGCACTTCGGCCCGAACTACAACCCGTGGGATCAGCGGCTGTGCCTGGTTCCCAGCGGCGACCTGTTCCGCGCCATCCGGCACGGGCAGGCCGACGTGGTCACCGACACCATCGACCGGTTCACCCCAACCGGCATCCGGCTCAACTCGGGTCAGGAGCTGCCGGCCGACATCATCATCACCGCAACGGGTTTGAACCTGCAGCTGTTCGGTGGGGCGACGGTGAGCGTCGACGGGACGCCGGTGGACCTGACCAAGGCGATGGCCTACAAGGGCATGATGCTGTCCGGGCTGCCGAACATGATCTACACGGTGGGATACACCAACGCGTCGTGGACGCTCAAGGCCGACCTGGTGTCGGAGTTCGCCTGCCGGCTGCTGAACTACATGGACGACAACGGTTTTGACACCGTGGTGGTCGAGCATCCGGGTTCCGATGTCGAGGAGCGCCCGTTCATGGAGTTCACCCCGGGCTACGTGCTGCGCTCGCTGGACGAGTTGCCCAGGCAGGGCTCACGCACGCCGTGGCGGCTGAACCAGAACTACGTGCGCGACATTCAGCTGATCCGGCGCGGCAAGATCGCCGACGAAGGCCTGCGGTTCGCGAAAAAGCCCGTGACGGTGGCGGTTTAGTCACCCGGCGCGACGACGACGATGCCGTCGTCGTCGCTGTAGGCGGTATCGCCGGGCACGAAAATCACACCACCCAGGCTGATTTCGACGCCGCGCTCGCCGGCGCCGGTCTTGGTGCTCTTGCGGGGATTGGTGCCCAGCGCCTTGATGCCGATGTCGATGTCGCGCAGCGCCGCGGCGTCTCGCACCGCCCCGTTGACGATCAGCCCGGCCCAGCCGTTGGAGCGCGCCAGTTCGGCGATGACGTCGCCGACAAGCGCGGTGTGCAGGGAGCCGGCCCCGTCGATCACCAGGACCCCGCCCGCACTGCGCTGCGAGAGCACCGATTTCAGCAGCGCATTGTCCTCGAAGCAGCGCACGGTGTTGATGGGCCCGGCGAATTGCGCGCGGCCCCCGAACTGGCGGAACTGGAGGTCGCAGCTGCGAACGTCGGGCCCGATGCTGTCTACGAGGTCGGCGGTCGGCCGGAATGACGCGGTCAACGACGCCGCAGTTGCCGCACCAACAGGATCGCCAGGAGGCTGAGCGCCAGGGCAACCAGCACCGGCACCGGCAACGGGCTCGCGGTGGGCGCCGGAACGTCGGCGGGAAGCGGGTTGTTCGCGCGGTCGACCGTTGACTTCGCCTGCGCCGCAGCATCTTTCGCGGCGGCCAGTTGGCCGTTGGTTTCGATCCGCTGCTGGGTGGGTTCCGGGGTCTTTGCGGCTGCCTTCTTGGCGGGGGCTTTCTTGGCAGGTGATTTCTTGGCGGCCTTTTTGGCGGGGGCCTTCTTCGCGGCCGCCTTCTTGGCCGGCGCCTTCTTGGCGGGCGCTTTCGCGGCCTTCTTGACCGGCTCGTTGACCGGCTCGGCGGGGGGCTTGTTCTCCGGCGGTGTCGATGCGCCGTTGGGCTCGCTGTTGGGGTGATCCTGAGGGTCTGCCATGCGGCCGCTCCTTTGCAGCTTTGTCTCTAGCGCACCGGGTCGTCGCGTCCCATCATGCCAGGGCGCCACTGGGCGCCTCGGTGAGCGGGGCCGGTCACGGCCTGCGCCGGGCCGCCCATAGGGCGCCCGCGGCGACGAGCGCCACCGCTACCACCACAAACGGCCAGACCGGGAACTCACCGCCGGTGTCGGTCGCGGCGGCCGGCCCGGGGGTACCGCTGCCCGGCACCGCCAGCCGAAACGACCAGGAACCGGACACCACGTGGCCGTCGGCCGACGTCACCCGGTAGTTCACCGTATAGGTCCCCGATGGCCCGAGCGGTCGCACGCCGACGCCGACCACCGCGCCCTGCACCGTCGGCTCCCCCGTCGACCACACGTTGCCGTCGGGCCCGACGACCGTCATGGCCGCGAACGTGGTCTGCAGCCGCTCGTTGAAGGTGGCGCTGACCCGGTCGGGACCTGTCGTCAGGACCGCATTTTCCGCCGGTTCGGCGGACACGCGCGCGGCGTGCGCCAGCGCCACGTGCGCGTTCAGGATCGCGGTCAGTGCCAGGGCGGCCAACAGCACCCCCGCCCACGCGACACCCGCCGCTCGCCTCATGCTCGTCGGCGCACCAGCACCAGCAAGAAGCCCAGCGCGCCCAGCACCAGGGCCGCCCCGCCCAGGAGGCGGGCGGTGTTGTCCGGCGATCGCGACGCGCGGAACCCGACCGTCGTCAAATACCATGTCCGGCAACCGCTTTCAGGTCAACCCGAGCCGGGCCATCAGGTCCGCCTCGATCCCGTCGAGCTGCGACGAGATCGCGCCGTGGGCGGTCCGGCGGCGCGCCGCCGGCATGTTCTCGGCGGCGGTGACGGCCGCCGAAAGGTCGGTGAGCCGTTCGTCGATGGCGGCGACGAACTGCTTGGTTTCGGCGTCCTTGGGCTTTTTCTCCTGCACCATCCGCAACGACTTCTCGGCCCCGGCGATCCGCGCCGACAGCTCCGCGCCGCGCCCCGAGAACTGGCCGATCTGAGCCAACGGAACCCCCAGCCGGTCCGCGCGGCGCTGGTCGATGAGCGCGCGGGCGGACACCGCGGCCCGGTAGATCAGGGGGGTCAGGATCGGGGCGAGCAACCGGGACACGGTCAGCAGCCGGCGGATGCGCGTGGGCGACAGCAGCTTTCCCTCCCGCGCCGCCTTGAGTTCGGCCTCGGCGACCTTGACCGCCGCGCGGTCGCTGTCCCGCTGCGCCTTGATCTGGGCCTTGAGCGCCTTGTCCGCGGCGCGCAGGTCGCCCTTGATGCGGCGGGCCTCGTTCTTGGCGGCCAGCCGGGCCTCGAGCCTGGCGCGGTGCTTGATCGCGCGGGCTTCGGCGCGGCGCGTGGCGCGACTCTTTCGCTTGCGGAACAGGGCCATTCCCGGCCGCCTCCCGGTATCTCGTGGACTATCGCTCTCGCGTGTACGCGATCCGTGAGCCAACCCTAATGGGAATGGACCGGCGGCAGCCGTTCAGGTCGGGCTGCACTGCCTCGGTGTGCTTTAGGCGCCGAGCTGCTCTTTACGGCGCAGCTCGTTGACCCGCTCCGCGATGTCCTGCTGGGCTTCGGGAGACAACTCGGCGGCCCCCATCGCGATGCGGCGCACACCGTCGTCGCGCATCGTGGCAAGCCACGACAATTCCTTGTCGAGCTTTTCGTAGTACTCGTCGTCAGTGAAGTACGCCGACTTGATGCGGAAGAAGTTTGCCAACGCCGCCATGGTGGCTGTCGACGGGTTCGTCCTGTTGCCGGAACGTAGCTGCGACAGGTAGGGAGCCGACATCGTGATGCCCTCCGCCTTGAGCGCCGCGATCACCTCCGCGGAGGTGTGCGGCCCGCGTCCGGGTGGATAAACCGTGTCGAACAGGCGGTTCAGGCGGGCGGCGAACGTCGTGCTCATCGATATGACCTCCACTGGGCTGTAGAAGTGAACTGTTACCTATGCATATTTGCTCATGGTAGCGAGCGCCTGAGTACGCGACCAAGTGCAAACCCTAGCGGTTTTGGTGGCGGCGTTGCTGGCGCCCGCCAATTCCTCACTGGACGAGCGTCTAACTGATTCGCTGGGGTGTCCACTAAATATCCGAAACTCACAGGTTATCCGCAGAATCGGGGTGCGGCGTCGAAGTGGCGGGCCAGCGGGTTGGGACCCGGCCCGGAGGCCGCACCGATCGTGCTGGCCGATCGCGCCGCGATCGGCAGGCAACCTGACCCCATCGAACGGCAGATTTGCTGCCAGGTCTGCAAAGCGGCGGTGGAACGGACCGTAGGTACAGCGCACCTGCCCACGGAGATACCTCTGGGGGCGGCTGCCGGCCGGGGCCGGGGAGCGGTGGTGCCGTCAGCAGCTAGGCGATGTCCGGTGACCTCCCGGTGATCGAGACTTCGGTTCGGCGGCGCCGCCGCAGAGTTTGCGCGGCCGCGGCCGCCGCGGCGGCCAGCACCACCATCGCGGATGCCGAGATTGCTAGCGGCCGCTGGCCCAGCGCGCCGTCGAACAGCATCCACAGGCCGAACATCAGGAAGAGCAGGCTGGCCAGCACGTGCAGCAGCTGCTGGGGCAGTCGGCGATTCAGCAGCGCGCCCACGCCGATCGCCAGGGCGTCGGCCACGACCATGCCCACCGTCGAGCCGATCCACACGCCGCGCCAGTCCTGGTCGCTGGCCAGCGCGAGGGTGGCCAGCGTCGTCTTGTCGCTCATTTCGGCGAGCACGAACGACGAGATCACGGCGACGAGCGCGAAGCGCGGCTCGGCCGGGCTCGAGACCGCCTCGTCCTTGGTCGTGCCCTCGCGCCACGCCCACACCGCGAAGATCAGGAACGCGACCGCGGACGCGAACCCCAGCGGGCGCGCCGGCAGCGCGGCGCCCAGGAAGTGGCCGACGGTCACCGAGGCCCCGTGCACGCCGAACGACGCGATCCCGACCCCGATCAGCACCACCCACCAGCGGCAGCGCAGCGCGTAGGTCAGGGCGATGAGCTGAGAGCGGTCGCCGAGTTCGGCGAGGAAAACCACCCCGAGGCTTAACAACGTGGCGGCGAGCATGCGGGACGACCTTTCGACGCGTTGTCGACGACCAAGTCGCCGAACATCGGTCGAAGGTCTCGCCCACCGATCCGTTCGGACCGGTTCGCCGGCCGGGCTGTGCGCCAGTATGTCGACTCGACGATTCGGGGCTACTCCCCTTCGCTGACCGTCTCAGGCTAACGGGCTGATCCGGCGGGCGCCAGCGCGCGGAGAAAGTTCGGGAATCCGAAATCCCTTATGCGGCAAGTAGCATCGCCAGGATCGCGGTGTCGGGATGGCTGATGGGGTCGACGCCGACGCGGCTCACCATGGACGTGATGGTGCCGTCGGCCTCCGCTTCCACCCAGGCCGCGCGGTGCTCCAGCCCCAGATACGGCAATCCCGGAAGCAGCACGCATCCGGACGCGGCGCCCGTGCACTCCGGCAACGACGGCATGGTTTCCGACGGCGGGTGCAGCATCAGCAGCGCCGGGGGCTGATGATCGGCGAAATACCCTGGCGGGATTGCCGATTCACCGAAGACGGTGCCCTCGGCCAGGACCAGGCCGACGGTGCCCGGCTCGGGTTCGTCGGGCAGCTCCTCGCGGGCGCCGAACACGGTTGTGGTGGAGAGCAATCCGGGCAGGGAGGCCACCCGGACCGCGACCATCAGCAGCTGGGCCCATTCCTTGGTCGAGTCTGGCCAACGCCCGGAGATGACGAACCCCTTGAGCGCACCGCGGGCATGGAACGGGGCGACCCCTATCGGTCCGCTCGACCCTGTGTCCACCTCGACCTCCGCGCGACGCCTTCCTCCGAAATAACCACGCTGGCAGCTCGAATAACTAAGAATGCCTGCGGTTTAGGCGCGTTGCAACTCGACACGGCCGGTGGCCTCCGGCAAAGACAGGGGCGCCACGGATGCCCGTGACGCCCCAGCCCGGAAACGGCCTCAGCCGGCGATCAACCCCTTGGTCTTCGAGGTCGCGGCGGCGTAGCGGTCCTGCACGTCCGCCCAGTTGACGACGTTCCAGAACGCCTTGGCGAAATCGACCTTGACGTTCTTGTACTGCAGGTAGAAGGCGTGCTCCCACATGTCGAGCAGCAGCAGCGGCACGATGCCGAGCGGGAAGTTGGACTGGTGGTCGTACACTTGGAAGACCAGCAGCTTGTTGCCGAGGGTGTCCCAGCCCAGCGCCGCCCAGCCCGACCCCTGCACGGTGGTCGCCGCGGCATGGAATTGGGCGCGGAAGTTGTCGAAGGACCCGAACGCGTCGTCGATGGCCGCGGCGAGCTCGCCGGTCGGCTTGTCGCCGCCGTTGGGCGACAGGTTCTTCCACCAGATGGTGTGGTTGACGTGTCCGCCGAGGTTGAACGCGAGGTTCTTCTCGTTCAGCAGGATGGCGGCATGGTCTCCCTTGGAGCGGGCCTCCTCCAGCTTTTCCAGGGCGTCGTTGGCGCCCTTGACATAGGTGGCGTGGTGTTTATCGTGGTGGAGCTCGTTGATCTGGCCGGAGATGTGCGGTTCCAGCGCTCCGTAGTCCCAGTCCAAATCGGGCAGGGTGTATACAGCCACGGCATTCCTTTCTTCGGTGCATCGTTGGTGATCGGACGCTCATCGCGCGGGGCTGCCACGCGGCGGCCAGCCATGATCAACCCTGCTCCATGAGCGCGCCCGCCGCAAGAAACGGCTAGTAGCCGGTAACCCCGATATCCGTTCGGCGAAACGTCACGACAAGACGATGATGGCGAGAACCGCCAGTAATGCCAGCGCGATCAGGCCGGCCCGCAGGCACGCGACGCTGTAGCTATGGCTCCAGGTGGGCGAGCCGGAATACGAGTTCGAGGGGCCCGATGATCCCGGACGGAACGAATGCGTGGCCATCAATCGCCTTCCACCAGCACGTTCACCCCGCTCCAGTGAGGTGAGTCACAACGACGTTTTCGTGATGGCGATCATAACGCGTCGCGGCGGGCATGAAAAACGCGGCGCCGCACCCGCCCGCCGCGGTCGCGGGTGCTTAGCTGGGCAATCCATTTCGCTCGGAGCCCGTTCCGGGCTGTCGATAGCGCGCCGGAACCACCCGGTGTTATCCACAGTCGCGGCCCGGGTGCACCGGCTGAGGCAGTGCAGATGGCGTTTGTACCCGAAAGACCGGTGTGGATAAACCTGTGGAAACTGTGGATAGCCTCAAGCGAACGTTCACGTTGCGGACGCCTCGCGGCGCACCCGGTCCGCGCCGCCGGCCCGGCTCGCCGCCGGAGCTACGCTGGTCCGGTGATCCAGGTGTGCTCCCAGTGCGGCACTCGGTGGAACGTGCGCGACCGGCGGCGCGAATGGTGCCCCCGCTGTCGCGGCGCGCTGATGGCGCCCCTGGCGGATCCGCCCCCCGCCGGCCCACAGTGGGGCACCCGCGGTATCCCGCCGGCGCCGCCGCGGCCGGCCGGGTGGCAGCGCACCCCGCCCCGGCTGCCGCCGGGCTTCCGGTGGATCGCGGTGCGCCCCGGTGCCGCACCGCCCGCGCGGCGCCGGCTGCGGCCCCTCGGGCCCACCCCGCGCTACACCGTGATCCCGCGCTGGGGGTTGGCCGACCGCGTCGAGCAGGCCCCCGCGGGGGCCGAAACCCCAACGCCGACAGGGCCATCGGTCGCGTCGGTGCGCACCAGCATCTTCGTCGGCGTGCTGGTGCTCGGCATCGCGGCCCTGGTGTACGTCGTGCGGTACGTGCTGTTGATCGTCAACCGGAACACGCTGCTGAACACGGTGGTGGCCGTCGCGGCCGACTGGCTCGGGATCCTGGCCAGCGTGGCGGCGCTCGCGGCGGTGATCACCGCCGGGGTGATGCTGATCCGCTGGCTCATCGCGCGGCGGGCCGCGGTGTTCTCGCACCATCGGATGCCGGAGCCGCGCTCCGTGCGGGCGCTGTGGGCCGGCTGTGTGGTGCCGCTGGCCAACCTGCTGTGGGCGCCGGTGTTCGTCATCGAGCTCGCGACGATGGAGGAGCACTACCACCGGCTGAAGAGACCGATCCTGGTGTGGTGGATCGCGTGGGTCGCCAGCTACACGGTTTCGACCTTCGCGATGGTCTCCAGCTTCGCCACCGACGCGCAGGGCATCGCCGACAACACCGTCATGATGGTGTTCGCGTATCTGCTCGCGGCGGCCACCGTGGCCGCCGCGGCCCGGGTGTTCGAGGGCTTCGTGCGCAAACCGGTCGAACGGCCCGCGCATCGCTGGGTCGTGGTGGACCCCGAGGACGCGGGTCAGGTTGAGTTGCGGGGGCAGGAACCGGCAGCATAGCGGTATGACATGGGCCGACGAGGTGCTCGCCGGGCACCCCTTTGTCGTGGCCCACCGCGGCGCGTCGGCCGCCCGCCCCGAACACACGCTCGCCGCATACGATCTCGCGCTCAAGGAGGGCGCCGACGGCGTCGAATGCGACGTGCGGCTGACCCGCGACGGCCACCTGGTTTGCGTGCATGACCGTCGGCTGGACCGGACGTCGACGGGGGCGGGGTTGGTCAGCACCATGACCCTGGCCCAGCTGCGCGAGCTGGAATACGGCGCGTGGCACGACAGCTGGCGCCCGGACGGCGCGCACGGCGACACCGGCCTGCTGACGTTGGACATGCTCGTCGGCCTCGTCCTGGACTGGCACCGGCCGGTGAAGCTCTTCGTCGAGACCAAGCACCCGGTCCGGTACGGCTCGTTGGTCGAGAGCAAGTTGTTGGCGCTGCTGCACCGCTTCGGCATCGCCTCGCCCGCGTCGGCCGACCGCTCGCGCGCGGTGGTGATGTCGTTTTCGGCGGCCGCGGTCTGGCGGATCCGGCGCGCCGCGCCGATGCTGCCGACGGTGCTGCTCGGACGGAACGCGCGGTACCTGGCCAGCAGCGCCGCCACCGCCGTCGGCGCCACCGCCGTCGGGCCGTCGCTGGCGGCGTTGAAGGAGTATCCGCAACTCGTCGACCGCGCGATCGCCCAGGGCCGGGCGGTGTACTGCTGGAACGTCGACGAGTACGAGGACATCGACTTCTGCCGGGACGTCGGGGTGGCCTGGCTGGCCACGCACCACCCGGGCCGCACGAAGGCCTGGTTGCAGCACGCCCGCAGCGTCGGCGACTGAATCGGGCGCCCGGAAGCCGTTACCGCTGTCCGTCGAGCGCCTCGGCGGGCACCGGGGCGTCGGCGGCCAGCGCGTCGAACAGCTTGCCCGCCACGTCGTGGTTCCACACCACCACCGCGCCCGCGTCGCCGCTGCCGAACTCGCCGATCGGCACCGTCACGGAGGTGGGGGACCCGCGCAGCGCCCAGCCCAATCGGGCGAGGTCCCATACGTGGTCGCCCCGGTCGACGGTCAGGGCGCCGGCCGCGGCATGCGCGATCGCGTACCAGCGAAACGGGTTCAGCCACACCGACGGGCTCGACGCGCGGTGCAGCAGCGCCGACATGAACTGCCGCTGGTTGATCATCCGGTCCAGATCCGCCCGCGGCGTGTCGCGGGACCGGACGTAGCCGAGCGCGTTGCGGCCCTCGAGCTTTTGGCAGCCGGCCGGCAGGTCGATGCCGGCCAACGGGTCGCTGACCGGCGCGGTCGGGCACACGGTCACCCCGCCGAGCGCGTCGACCAGCGCGGCGAAGCCGGCGAATCCGATCTCGACGTAGTGGTCGAGGCGTAGCCCGGTGGCCTGCTCGACGGTTTGCGTCAGCAGGGTCGCCCCGCCCATGACGAACGCGGAGTTGATCTTGTCCTTGCCGTGGCCGGGGATGGGCACGTAGGAGTCGCGCGGCAGCGAGACCATCGTCGCCGGCGTGCTCGAACCGAACGACGGCACATGCACCAGCAGGATGGTGTCGGTGCGGCCGGCGCCGACATCGCCGCCGGTGGACAGGTCCTGTTGCTGCTCGGCGGTCAGGTCCCGGCGGCTGTCGGACCCGACGAGCAGCCAGTTGGTGCCGCGGCCGGCCGCGGGCCGGTCGGCGTAGTCCGTCAGCACCGCCTCGCGGCGCAGCGTCCTGTCGAACCAGGCGGCCCCGCCCACGATGCCGGCGCCGGCCAGTAGCGCGCCGATCAGCAGGAGCAGCGCCACCCTGCGGCCCCAGCGGCGCCTGCGCCGTGCCCTCGGCGCGACGGGACGCGGCGGGGGTACCTGCGTGGGCGCCCGGCGCAGCGGCACCGTCTCGGCCGTCGGCGACGCGGTGTGGCGACGAATCACCTGCGGCGGCTCCGGACGCGGCGGCTCCGGACGCGGCGGCTCCGGCCGCTCCGGGGATCTGTCGCCGTTCACCCGGATAACGTACGTGGCGTCGGGGGCCGGTTACCGGCGGGCGCGCAGCCCGTTGATGAACGGGCAGCCCATCAGCACCCGGAACGCCTGGCTCAGCCCGGGCATGTCGTCGGCCGGCTTGTGGAAGGGCAGCCGCACGTCGCGGTCGCCGTCGTCGCCCTCGATGCGGAACCGCACCCCGTAGCGGTCGAGCCCCAGTGGGCGGACGCGTCCGCGGCGCAGCGTCGCCGGCAGCCGGGACACCAGTCGCGCGACGACGTCGCCGTGCGCATTGTCCAAGTGCCACAACAGGTTCGACTCGATCTCGCAAAACGGGTCGGGGCGGGCCGCGAGCAGGTCCGCGACGCCGACGGCCTCGGCGCCGGTGGCGTCGGCCACCACCACGGACGCGATCTCGAGCCGCAGCAGGCGGTACCGGGCCTCCGTCCCGTCCGGCGGCGCGGACCGGGGCCTGTCGACCTGCAACAGTGCCGGGTCCGGGCACTCGGTGGCGATCAGGTCGAGGATCTTCGGCACCGCGCCCGGCGGCACCCGTCGCAGCCGGCCGCGGACCCACACCAGGGAGCGGACGGGTTCGCGCAGCGGCAGCGGCGCGTAGTCGGTCAGCTCGAGCAGGGCCTGCGACCCGTCCACCCGCGCGGCGTCGCGGTCGGCCGGAAGCGCGACGGCGAAGGACCCGTCGTGCAGCAGGTGATGCACCGGCGTGGCGACCGGTCCCTCGCGGCCGTCCCCGTTCTCGATGGCCAGGAGCGCACCGCCGGCCCGGGTGCAGGCGCTGCGGATGCGTTCGGCGGTCGTCGGCGCGGCGCTGGTCTGCGGTAACATCGTTCTCCCATTGGCTTAGGTAAGGCTAAGTTAACTTAGATGCACCGGCGACGCAACCCTTGTTTCGGGGTGGCCGCCGTTAGGGTTGGAGCGTGGTCCGCATTGCATATCTGGGTCCCGAGGGGACCTTCACCGAGGCGGCGTTGGTCCAGATGAGGTCGGCCGGACTGGTTCCCGACCGGGGGCCGGAGCCCGTGCGGCAACTGCCGATCGAGAGCACGCCGGCGGCGCTGGACGCCGTTCGCAACGGCGATGCCGACTACGCGTGCGTGCCCATCGAGAACTCGATCGACGGGTCGGTGATGGCCACCCTGGACAGCCTGGCCATCGGCTCACCGTTGCAGGTTTTCGCCGAGACGACGCTGGACGTGGCGTTCAGCATCGTCGTCAAGCCGGGCCGGGGCGCCGCCGACGTGCGCACGGTCGCGGCGTTCCCGGTGGCCGCGGCCCAGGTGCGCCACTGGCTCACCGCCCGGCTGCCCGGGACCGAGCTGCGGCCGGCCTACTCCAACGCCGACGCCGCGCGACAGGTGGCCGACGGCAACGCCGACGCCGGGGTGACCTCGCCCCTGGCCGCCGCCCGCTGGGGGCTGGACGTCCTGGCCGACGGTGTCGTCGACGAACCCAACGCCCGCACCCGCTTCGTGCTGGCCGGCCTGCCGGGCCCGCCGCCGGCCCGCACCGGCGCCGACCGCACGTCGGTGGTGCTGAGCGTCGACAACGTGCCCGGGGCGCTGCTGGGCGCGCTCGCCGAATTCGGCATCCGCGGTATCGACCTGACCCGGATCGAATCCCGTCCGACCCGCACCGAGCTGGGCACCTACCTGTTCTTCGCCGACTGCGTCGGCCACATCGACGACGACGCGGTCGCCGAGGCACTCAAGGCGCTGCACCGTCGTTGTGCCAGTGTGCGATACCTGGGTTCCTGGCCGACGGGCGCGGCCGCCGGCGTGCTGCCGCCGCCGGCCGACGAGGCGTCGCGGTGGCTGGCGCGGTTGCGGGCGGGCAAACCGGAGCAGGACTTCGACTCATGAGCGGTCGTCTGGTGCTGGTGCGGCACGGCCAGTCCTACGGCAACGTCGAGCGCAGGCTGGACACCCGGCTGCCGGGCGCCGAGCTGACACCGAAGGGCCGCGACCAGGCCCGGGCGTTCGCCCTCGGCTCCGGGCGGCCGGCGATGCTCACGCACTCGATCGCCACCCGGGCGTCGCAGACGGCCGCGGTGATCGGCGCCGCGCTCGACGTGGCGGCCCACGAGGTCGTCGGCATCCATGAGGTGCAGGTCGGGGAGCTGGAAAACCGCAGCGACGACGACGCGGTCGCGGAGTTCAACGCCATCTACGACCGGTGGCATCACGGCGAGCTCGACGTGCCGCTGCCCGGCGGCGAGACCGGCAACGAGGTGTTGGACCGCTACGTGCCGGTGCTCACCGAACTGCGGATGCGCTACCTCGACGACGACGACTGGGACGGCGACATCGTCGTCGTCAGCCACGGCGCGGCGATCCGGCTGGCGTCCGCGGTGCTGGCCGGGGTGGACGCCAACTTCGCGCTGGACAACCACCTGGACAACGCCGAGTCGGTGGTGTTGGCGCCGATCACCGACGGGCGGTGGAGTTGTCTGCGGTGGGGAACGTTGACGCCGCCGTTCTACCCGCAGCCCGACGCCAGCCCCGTCGAGGACGCGGTGCGGTCGAGCACCGACCCGATGGGCTGACCCGGCGATCAGACGGCCAGCGGGACCGATTCCTCGGTGCAGCCGCAGCCGACGGCGTCGCAGTCGATGACGAACGCGTGCGGCAACAGCTCGGGGCTGACGCAGCCGGGCTCGGTGCACTCCGACCGGCGCAGCCAATGGCGAATGATGGTGCCGTGGCAGTGATCTAGTCCAGCCCGGCAGTCGCGGCAGTCAGCGCTCATAACGCGTTCATAGCACCGACGCCGGACAAATTCGGGATGCCGCGCCCTGGCGGACGCTCGCGGATCGGACGCCGTCGTCAGGCCCAGCCCAGTTCGTGCAACCGGTCGTCGTCGATGCCGAAGTGGTGGGCGATTTCGTGGATCACCGTGATCGCGACCTCCTCGACGACCTCGTCGTCGGAGTCGCACGCGTCCAGCAGCGCCTCGCGGTAGATGGTGATGGCGTCGGGCAGCGATCCGCCGTAGTCGGAGTCGCGGTCGGTCAGCGCCACGCCCTCGTACAGGCCGAGGAGCCCGCCGTCCTCGGGGTGGCGGTCGGCCACCAGCACGACGACGTTGTCCATCGCGGCCGTCAGCTCGGGCGGGATCAGGTCGAGCGCGTCGGAGACCAACTCGTCGAACCGTTGCGGATCCATCCGCACGGCCACCGGCTAGCCTCCCGGCGCGGGCGGCGGCGGTGGTGCGGGTGGCGCTTCCGGAGCCGGCGGTGCCGGTGGCGCCTCCGGGGCGGGTGGTGGTGGCGGTGGCGCCTCCGGGGCCGGCGGTGGTGGCGGGGCTTCGGGCGGCTGGGTGGCCGGGGCCTGCGACGCCGGCGCCTGGGGTGGCGTCACGACCGGCTGCTGCGGCAGGTGCTGGTTGTTCGGCGGGATGGCGTTGGGCTGGGAGGTGGGCTCCGGCGCCTGAACCTGAACCGGGATCGACGGCAGCGAGAGCCGCTCCTCGGGGATGTCGGGCGGCGGCACCGGCGGCTGACCGTTGATCAGCAGCTGCCCCTTGGCGTGGTTGACCAGCGTCGCCCAGCCCCCGTTGCCCAGGCTGGCGCCGATGCTGCAGGCGACCTCGCGGCTGCCCGCCTGCCAGCTGGGCAGCGACACGGTGGGGTAGATCAGCGTCAGCGTGGTGGTGCGCAACTTCACGGGCGCGAGGTACGCGTCGGTCATCCTGGTGCACGAGTCCTTGATGAAGCCGTCCTGCTCGGGCTCGGCGGGCAGCGCGCCGGGGAACTTCTCGGCCAGGTTGACCGTGCCCGTGATCTCCATCGCGTGCGGGGCCGCGCAGTCGACGGGAACATCGTTGGGCTGGTTGGTCGCCGTGTCGATGCCCAGGCAGGTGCCGGCGGGCCAGACCTTGGACTGGTCGACGTCGGCGACCCTGCCCTTGAACGCGGCCTGCTGGTTGTTCGGCCCGGGCAGCTGCAGGCCGCACAGCATGCGGCGCTCGCCGGACTGGCGCCAGGCCCGGTCCCCCGACCACAGCATGCTGACGCTGAACTTGCTGTTGGGATCGAACTTGGGCCCGAGGTAGCGGCGCACCGCGGCCTCGCACTGCTCCTGGCTGATCTGCTGGATGCGCGCCGGCGACGGGGGCGCCGCGGAGGGCCCGTACTCCGAGCCAGGGAACGTGCGCATGTCGATGGACTCGGCGACCTCGAACTTGTGGTCGTCCGCGCAGTTGACGATGCCCGCCGACTCCGGCGTGATGTCGGGCCACATCAGGCAATCGCCGCTCTTGGCCCGGTTGAATGCGGCGTCACTCTTGGCTCCGGTGCTGGGCACCGGGTTGCTGTTGAGGTAGCCGGCCAGCCGCCCCGGCCCGCTGCCGCCGACCGGGATCGCGGTGGCCAGCCCGGCGATCAGCAGGCCGCCGAGCGCGAAGAGGAGCAGCGCCCGCCGGGTCGCGGTCGCCTGCAGGGACCGCGGCCACCGGAAACCGCCCGCCGGCTGGTCCGCTTCGGGCGCTTCGGGCGCTTCGGGCGTATCCAACATCGGCTCCATTCTGACAGGGCCCACCGAGGGGCGTGACAAATGTTGCTGATGTGATGCCGTATCGCGCACTCGGTCCGACGCCGGTGTCGGGCCAAAAGTAGTCTTCAGGCCGTGATCGACCTGAAGCTGCTCCGCGAGGACCCCGACGCCGTCCGCCGTTCCCAGCGCAGCCGCGGCGAAGACCCGAAGCTGGTGGACGCCCTGCTGGCAGCCGACGCGAACCGCCGCGCCGCGATCACGGCGGCCGACGCGCTGCGCGCCGAGCAGAAGGCCGCCAGCAAGAGCGTGGGCGCCGCGTCGGCCGAGGAGCGGCCGGCCAGGCTGGCCCGCGCCAAGGAGCTCGCCGAGCGGGTGAAGGCCGCCGAAACGGCCCAAACCGAGGCCGAGGCGGCGTTCACCGCCGCGCACATGGCGATCTCCAACGTCATCGTCGACGGTGTCCCTGCCGGCGGGGAGGACGACTTCGACGTCCTCGACGTCGTCGGCGAGCCCAGGGCGATCGAAAGCCCCAGGGACCACCTGGAACTCGGCGAGGCACTGGGCCTCATCGACATGCAGCGCGGCGCCAAGGTGTCCGGCTCGCGGTTTTACTTCTTGACCGGCCGGGGCGCGCTGTTGCAGCTGGGCCTGTTGCAGCTGGCGTTGCGGCTGGCCGTCGACAACGGGTTCGTGCCGATGATCCCGCCGGTGCTGGTGCGCCCGGAGGTGATGGCCGGCACCGGGTTCTTGGGCGCCCACGCCGAGGAGGTGTACCGGCTGGAGGCCGACGACCTCTACCTCGTCGGCACCTCCGAGGTGCCGCTGGCCGGGTATCACGCCGACGAGATCCTGGACCTGTCCGCCGGCCCGCTGCGCTACGCGGGCTGGTCGACGTGTTTCCGCCGCGAGGCCGGCAGCCACGGCAAGGACACCCGCGGCATCATCCGGGTGCATCAGTTCGACAAGGTGGAGGGGTTCGTCTACTGCGAGCCCGGCGACGCCGAGGCGGAGCATCAACGGCTGCTGGGCTGGCAGCGCGAGATGCTGGCGCTCATCGATGTGCCGTACCGGGTGATCGACGTGGCCGCGGGCGACCTGGGTTCCTCGGCGGCGCGCAAATTCGACTGCGAGGCATGGGTTCCCACGCAGGGCACCTACCGCGAGCTGACGTCGACGTCGAACTGCACCACCTTCCAGGCGCGCCGGCTGGCCACCCGGTACCGGGACGACAACGGCAAGCCGCAGATCGCGGCCACACTCAACGGGACCCTGGCCACCACCCGGTGGCTGGTGGCGGTCCTGGAGAACCACCAGCGGCCCGACGGCAGCGTGCGGGTTCCGGACGCGCTGGTGCCCTTCGTCGGCACCGAGGTGCTCGAGCCTTAGGCGGGCACCGTCTCCCGTTCGTGGCGGCGCTGCCGCTCCATGGTGGCGAAGTAGAACGCGAAGGCGAAGGCGAAGCTGGTGAACAGGCTGGACACGAAGTACAGCCAGGGGCGCCGCAGCCCGCGGCGATAGCCGTCGACGATGGTGAACAGCGGCAGCAGGATCACATTCGCGATCGTGTAGTCCTGGCTGGCCGAGCTGGCCGCCGGGTTGGTGAACATCAGCCGGATGTAGTCCGACCAGCTGCCGGGCCCCCAGATGGGGTTCGTCGATCCCGCCGAGTACTGCTGCACGAAGTGGATGTTGAACCACCAGCCTAGCGCCACGGACGCGATGCCGACGACGTAATACACGGATTCCAGCGGCGAGAAAAACGGGCCGGCCGCCGGCCGGGCGAAGACGCTGGCGTTCGACGCGACGATCCAGCCGATGACGGAGAGACCGAGAACCGCATGCACGAGAAGCGAGACCATGGCCGAAGTCTCACCGCCTCCCAAAGTTTTGTCAATAATGACATAACCTAATGGGGTACCTTACTGCCATGGTCCGGCCGGCGCAGACGGCGCGCAGCGAGCGCACCCGGGAGAAGCTGATCCAGGCCGCAATGGTGCGATTCCTGGCCCAGGGCGTGCAGGAGACCTCGGCCGAGCAGATCGCCGCGGACGCCGGGGTGTCGCTGCGCACCTTCTATCGGCATTTCGGCTCCAAGCACGAACTGCTGTTTGCCGACTACACCGGGCTGACGTGGTTTCGCGCGGCGCTCGATGCCAGACCGGTCGACGAGCCGGTTATCGATTCCGTCCAGACGGCCATCTTCGCGTTTCCGTATGACGTTGAGGCCGTGACGAAAATCGCCGCCTTGCGGGGCGGCGACCTCGACCAGGGACGCATCGTCCGCCACATTCGGGATGTCCAGGCCGACCTGGCCGACGCCATCGAGTACCGGTTGCGCAGGCGTAGCTGCCCGGCGGATCTGACGGCCGATGAGCGGCTACGCATCACGGTGACCGCCCGCTGCATTGCGGCGGGTGTCTTCGGCGCCATGGAAGCCTGGATGGTCGGCGAGGATCGATCGCTCGGCGAGTTGGCGCGGATGTCGCACATGGCGCTCGAATCGCTGCGAGCAGGCATCAGCGGCACCTGGGCCACCGCAGTTTTGTCATAATTGACAAAACTTTCGATCCGTGCCAGCCTGCCCAGAATGACTGGTTATGACGCGATCGTTGTCGGTGCCGGGCACAACGGGCTGGCCGCGGCGGTGCTGCTGCAGAAGGCCGGACTGCGGACCGTGTGCCTGGACTCGAAGCTGTACGCCGGGGGGATGGCCTCCACCGTGGAGCTGTTCGACGGGTACCGCTTCGAGATCGCCGGCTCGGTGCAGTTCCCGACGGCGGCCGTCGTGGTGCAGGAGCTGGGCCTGGACACCCTGCCGACCATCGACCTGGACGTGATGTCGGTGGCGGTGCGCGGTGTCGGCGACGACCCGCTGGTGCAGTACAGCGACCCGGTCAAGCTGTTCACCCACCTCAACGAGGTGCACGGAGCGGACGCGGTCAACGGCATGGCCGGGCTGATGGCGTGGAGCCAGGCCCCGACGCGGGCGCTGGGCCGGTTCGAGGCGGGCGCGCCGCCCAAGACGCTCGACGAGATGTATGCCTGCGCCACAAACGAATTCGAACGCTCCGCCATCGACGACATGCTGTTCGGCTCGTGCACCGACGTGTTGGACCGCTACCTGCCGGACCGCGAAAAGCACGGCGCGCTGCGCGGCTCGATGACCGTGCTGGCCGTCAACACCCTCTACCGCGGGCCGGCCACCCCGGGCAGCGCGGCCGCGCTCGCCTTCGGGCTGGGCGTTCCCGACGGGGACACCATGCAGATGAAGAAGCTCCGCGGCGGCATCGGCGCGCTCACCGCGCACCTGTGCGAACTGCTGCAGGGCCACGGCGGCGAGCTGCGGCTGCGCACCAAGGTGACCGAGATCCTGGTCGACGACGCCGGTTCCAAAGGGCGGGTGACCGGCGTGCGGACCGAGGCCGGGGAGACGCTGACGGCCCCGATCGTCGTCTCCGGCATCGCGCCCGACGTCACGCTCAACGAGCTGATCGACCCCGCTGCGCTGCCGGCCGACATCCGGGCGCGCTACGCGCGGATCGACCACCGCGGCAGCTACCTGCAGATGCACTTCGCGCTGGACGAGGCGCCCGCCTTCGGCCCGCCGTACGAGTCCCTCAATGACCCGGCCATGCAGGCATCCATCGGGCTCTTCTGCACGCCGGAGGAGGTCCAGCGGCAGTGGGAGGACTGCCGCCGCGGGATCGTCCCGGCCGATCCGACGGTGGTCCTGCAGATCCCGTCGCAAAACGATCCGGACCTCGCCCCCGAGGGCAAGCACGCCGCGTCGGCGTTCGCGTTGTGGTTCCCCATCGAGGGCGGCGCCGACTACGGCCGGGCAAAGGTCGAAATGGGTCAGCGGGTGATCGACAAGATCACCCGGCTCGCGCCGAATTTCGAGCGCAGCATCATCCGGCACACCACCTTCACGCCCAGGCACATGGGCGTGATGTTCGGCGCCCCGGGCGGCGACTACTGCCACGGTCTGCTCAACCCCGACCAGATCGGCCCCAATCGGCCCGGCCCGAAAGGCTTTCTCGGCCAGCCGATCCCGATCGAGGGACTGTACCTGGGCAGCGCCGGTTGCCACGGCGGACCGGGAATCACCTTCATCCCCGGCTACAACGCCGGGCGGGCCGCGCTGGACGACCGCTAGGGCGACTCGCCCAGCAACCTGTCCAGCAGCGCGGTGAACTCGTCCGGGCGCGCGGGCGTGAACGCGGGGCTGGGCCAGGTTCCCGGCACGTCCAATGTGATCAGCGTCGACCTCAACGGGCGCTTCATGTCCAGGGGCAGCCAACGGCGGAAATCCGAGGTGCCCCAGACGCGCAAGCGGTGCCAGAAGAGGTCCAGCGCCTCGGTCTTGTACCCACGGATGGTGTCGAGCGGGATGACCTTGGACGTGCCGGAGGGAAAGTGGTAGCGGCGCAACGTGATCGCCGCGCGGTCCAGCTGGACCAGGCCGTCGTCATACGTATCGGTCATGCCCGGGAGCTCCGCAGCGGATGACCCCGCGAGGTCAGGCAGCGGCCGTCGTCCAGGCGCCACTGCCACCCGTGCAGGTTGCAGGTCAACGTGTTGCCCTCCACCACACCGAATTTCGACAGATCGGCCTTGAGATGCGGGCAGCGGCGCTGAATCTCCCAGCCGTCCAGGACGATCGACGCGGAGTCGTCGTGGGTTTCGGCGAACCAGCCGTCGGCGTACGCGATGCGCTCGTCGGTCAGGCACTTGAAGAACGTGTACAGGTATTCGTTGTAGCCGCCGACCCGCCACGCCGTGAAGCGGGTGGACAGGAAGATGGTGTTCACCCAGTCCGGCTCGCGGTCGCGCAGCACGGTGCGCACCAGCTCCGGCGCGATGGCGAAGCCGTAGCGGACCTTCTCGTCGGGAATCGCTTCGCGCACGGCCCGTTTCGGGAAGTCGAGGATGATGGTCTCCGGGCCGATCACCAGCTCGACGGGGTAGCCGATGCCGTCGCAGATCTCGTCGCTCTGCGACATGATCGGTTCGAACAGCGCCCGCAGCGGTTCCAGCAGCGGCTCGCCGGTCGCGGGGGCCCAGCTCGCCCGCTCGGCGGCCAGGACGGGCGCCATCCGGTCGGCGTAGTCGGCGATGTAGGCCGACTTGCCGGTGGTGAAGATGGCCTCCACGTCCTCGACGGGCAGCGGGTGGCTCAGCGAGCTCAGCCGCGCACCGGTGAAATCCGCGGTCGACCCCGGGATCATCAGCAGGCCGCGATCGTGCCCGTGGGCGCGCATCTGGTCCAGGAACACCATCTGGTCGGGGAAGATGTTGGCCGGGTCGCCGCGGTCGTCGTTGAGGTGGCGCAACTCCGGGTCAAGGAAGCACGGCGGCCCGGCCGACGGCACCACCCAGGTCGCCCCCACCTGGGCGATGTACTGGCGGGCGCGATCCATCTGCCGTTGCCGTTTCTGGGTGCCGAACGACGCCTTGGCGCGGGCGGGCATGTCGTAGACCATCGGGTACCAGATCGCTCCGGAGTACTGCAGCATGTGCACGTCGACGTGCCCGAACTGACAGGCCAGCACGTCCAAGTCCACCGGCCGGGCGTCGTTCATGTTGAAAACCGTTGTGCTGCCGTCGGAAACCGCCAGCGCCGAATCGCCGATCGGCCCGTCCGCGGGGGCGCGCAGCGCGATGATCATGACGTCGAGCTCGCCCTTGGGCCCGGCGACCCGGTGCTTGACCGAGTCGGTGGTCTCGAAGAATCGGTGAAAGCCCAACTCCTGCAGCTCATTTCGAAGGTCGGGCACCGGAAAGTCGGGCAGCAGCACCACCGCGTCCTTGTTGACGTGGGCGCGCAGGTGCCTCGCGTCGAAGTGGTCCTTGTGCAGGTGCGAGACGTACAGGTAGTCGCAGTCGCCCAGCGCGTCCCAGTCCAGCCCGCTGTTGTCCGGGAAGGGGAACCAGGACGCGAAGTAGGCGGGGTTGACCCAGGGGTCACACAGGATGCTGCCCGCATGGGTCTGGATCAGGAATCCGGCGTGGCCTACGCTCGTGACCTGCACAAATACCTTTCTCGGGTCGCTGGGGATCGCCCCAAGCTTAGCGTGCGGCGCCGTCCGTGGACTGCGTCAGGCGGCTCACAGCCGGGAGCATTACGCTGAATGGCTGTGGAACCGGTATACGGGACTGTCATTCAGCTTGCCCGGTTGGTCTGGCGCGTACAGGGCCTCAAGATCACGGTCTCCGGGGTCGAGAACCTGCCCACCAGCGGCGGCGCGGTCGTCGCGATCAACCACACCGGCTACCTCGACTTCACCTTCGCCGGCTTGCCCGCCTACAAGCAGGGCCTGGGCCGCAAGGTCCGGTTCATGGCCAAGCAGGAGGTCTTCGACCACAAGATCACCGGACCGATCATGCGCAGCCTGCGGCACATCCCGGTGGACCGGCTGGACGGGGCCGCGTCCTACGAGGCGGCCGTCCGGATGCTGAAGGACGGCGAGCTGGTCGGGGTGTACCCCGAGGCCACCATCAGCCGCAGTTTCGAGATCAAGGAGTTCAAGTCGGGGGCCACCCGGATGGCGGTCGAGGCCGGCGTGCCGATCGTTCCGCACATCGTCTGGGGTGCACAACGCATCTGGACCAAGGGCCATCCCAAGAAGCTGCTTCGCCCGAAGGTGCCGATCATGGTGCTCGTCGGCGAACCGATCGAGCCGACGCTGGCGATCGAGGATCTGAAGGGCCTGCTGCACTCGCGGATGCAACACCTGCTGGAACGGACGCAGGAACAGTACGGGCCGCATCCGGCCGGGGAGTTCTGGGTGCCGCGCCGGCTGGGCGGCGGCGCCCCCTCGCTGGCCGAGGCGTCCCGCCTAGACGCCGAGGAGGCGGCCGCGCGGGCGGCCCGTCGCGCCCGGGCCGCACGGGCGCCGGAGCCGTAGCCCATGGCGGAGCCGACCTTTCGCACGCTCGAGATCATGGCCCAGCTGGTCGTGATGGCGACCGGAACCCGGATCACCTACCGCGGCGAGGAGAACGTCCCGGCGCACGGCGGCGCGGTGGTGGCCATCAACCACACCAGCTACGTCGACTTCCTGCCCGCCGCGTTGGCGATGCACCGCCGCGGCCGCCGGCTGCGGTTCATGATCAAGGCGGAGATGCAGCGGGTGAAGGCGATCAACTTCTTGATCAAACACACGAAGACCATCCCGGTGGACCGCGACGCCGGCGCCGGGGCCTACGCGGTGGCCGTGCAGCGGCTGCGCGAGGGCGAGCTCGTCGGGGTCTACCCGGAGGCCACCATCAGCCGCAGCTTCGAGCTCAAGGAATTCAAGACCGGGGCCGCCCGGATGGCCCTCGAAGCCGACGTCCCGATCGTTCCGGTGATCGTCTGGGGCGCGCAGCGGATCTGGACCAAGGACCACCCGCGGCACATCGGCCGCCGCAAGCTGCCGGTCACCGTGCAGGTGGGCCCGCCGCTGCGGGCCGCCGACGACGTCGCGCAGACCAGCGCCGCCCTGCGCGAGGCGATGACGGAGCTGCTGCATCGGGCCCAGCAGGACTATCCCCAGCCGGCCGGCGCCTACTGGGTGCCGGCCCGATTGGGCGGCGGCGCACCGACTTTGGCCGAGGCGGCCGAGATCGAGGCCGAGGAGGCCGCGGCACGGTCGGCCAACAAGGCCGCCAACCGCACCCCGAATCGGTCGCGGTAGGGGCGCGGGAGGGAAAGGAGAAGGACATGGGAGACGCCTTTTACCGGTTCGGCGAGTTGGTCGTCCCGCCGGTCGTCGCGATGCAGGGAACGAAGTTCACCTACCGCGGCCTGGAGAACATCCCGCAGCGGGGCGGCGCGATACTCGCCCAGAACCACACCAGCTACCTGGACTGGCTCCCGACGATGCTCGCCGTTAAGGAGCGGGGCCGCCGCATGTACTTCATGATCAAGGCGGAGATGGGCGAGGTGAAGTCGGTCAACTACGTGATCAAGCACGCCCGGCTCATCCCGGTAGACCGCAGGCGTGGACACGACGCTTTCGACGTCGCCGTGCGGCGGCTGCGCGAGGGCGAGCTCATCGGGATGCATCCCGAGGCCACCATCAGCCGCAGCTACGAGCTCAGGGAGTTCAAGACGGGCGCCGTGCGGATGGCGCTGGAGGCCCAGGCGCCAATCCTTCCAGTGGTCGTCTGGGGCGCACACCGCATCTGGCCCAAGGATCATCCGAAGAAGGTGTGGCGCAACAAGGTTCCGATCACCGTGGCCGTCGGCCGCCCGCTGGCGCCCCAGGGCACGCCGGAGCAACTCAACGTCATGCTGCGCAGTGTGATGAACGAGTTGCTCTACCAGGTGCAGGAGGAATATCCGCATCCGGATGGCGAGTACTGGGTGCCCCGGCGGCTGGGTGGCAGCGCCCCCACCCGAGAAGATTCCCAGGCCATCAGGTTGGCCGAATTGCAGGAGCGGATTCGACGGTACGGAACCGATGGCGTGACCCGGCCGGGGCAAGATCTGAGCGGATTACATTGACGCCCAACGACTTCGAAGGCGGACCGTGTCGGTGACAGCTCGGTGACCGACCCGATATCGCCGGCGCTGATCGCTTGCGACGTCGACGGCACGCTGTTCGACGGAAGCGAAACCATCTCCCCGCGCACGCGCGAAGCGGTGCGCGCCGCGGTGGCCGGCGGCGCGGGCTTCGTCGTGGCCACCGGGCGGCCGCCGCGGTGGATACGCCCGGTGGTGGACGCGCTCGGGTTCGCGCCAATGGCGGTGTGCGCCAACGGCGCCGTCGTCTATGACCCCGCGTCCGACCGGGTGGTGTCGGCGCGCACCATCGACGTCGACACCCTGGCCGAGTTGGCCGAGCTCGCGAACCGGGTCATCCCGGGCGCGGGGCTGGCCGTCGAGCGGATCGGCGAGCGCGCCCACGACACCGCGACGCCCCAGTTCATCAGCTCGCCGGGCTACGAGCACGCATGGCTGAACCCGGACAACACCGAGGTGTCGATCGAGGACCTGCTCAGCGCGCCGGCGATCAAGCTGCTGATCCGCAAGGCCGGTGCCCGCAGCGCGGACATGGCGGCCGTGCTGACCAAGCACGTCGGCATCGAGGGCGACGTCACCTACTCGACCGACAACGGGCTGGTGGAGATCGTCCCGCTGGGAATCAGCAAGGCCACCGGCGTGGAAGAGGTCGCCAAGCCGCTGGGGATCGGCAGCCATGAGGTGGTGGCGTTCGGCGACATGCCCAACGACGTGCCGATGCTGCTGTGGGCGGGGCACGGCGTGGCGATGGGCAACGCGCACCCGGACGTGCGGGCCGCCGCCGACGAGGTCACCGCGTCCAACGACGACGACGGCGTCGCGCGGGTGCTGGAACGCTGGTGGCGATCGGCTTGAGCGCCTAGGTGGTCGTCGGGTGCGCCGGCAGCGAGAAGTGTTCCGGCGGCACCGTGGGGCCGCTGGGCGACTGCGTGGCCAGCGGCGTGGTGATCCCGTCGACGACCTCGGTGATGTTTCCGGTGAGCCGCTCGAAGTTCAGCGTCCCGTGCTGGAAGTTCTGCGTAATCCGCAGTGGCTCTTGGATTTCCGCGCTGGTGGGCAACCCGAGCGGGCCCCGCTCGAAGCTCAGCGACGCCCAGGCCTCGTAGATCGCGCCGGTGACCGGCTGCGCGCCCGTCTCGGGTGACCAGTACATCGCGCCCTTGGCGAACGTGGCGTAGCGGGCGCCGCCCTCGGCGCTGTCCTCCGGCGAGGTCGGCGCGCCCAGGACGCTGTTCATGCCGCCGATCGCCTGCCAGTGCTCGTAGATGGCGCCGCCCTGCAGCGCCTTGATCAACTCCTCGGGCGGATCGTTGACATGCGATGCGATGTCCCGGATTTCGTCCATCAGCGCATAGGCCGCGTTGCCGGGGCAGTCGGTGTTGCCGACGTCGCGGTGGGTGAAGATGGTGGGCAGGTTCGCCACCGCGCCGGCCGGGAAGGTGGTGTAGTGGCTGCCCGCCGACTCGAGGGCCACCGTGCCCTTGGGGTCGACGTCGTCCAGGCCCAGACGCCAGCCGAGGAGCCGGCCGACGGTTCGAAGCTGGATCGGCGTCGGCGGCACGTCGTCGAAGTTGCCGATCATCGCCACGCCCCAGGTGTTGCGGTTGAAGCCGCCGGTGTGGAAGGCCTCGACCGCTTTGGTCAGTCCCCCGGCGCTGCCCTCGAAGACCTGGCCGTACTTGTCCACCAGCGCGTTGTACGCGATGTCGCACCACCCCAGCGTCTTGCTGTGGTAGGTGTAGATGGCCTTGACGATCCCGGCCGATTCCAGCGGTGAGTAGTCGTTGCTGCCCGCGGTGTGGTGGATGACGGCGGCGCGAATCCCGTTGTCGTACTGGGGACTACCGCATCGCAGCGATTCGTCGGCCCCCCATTCGGCGCGGCTGATGATGGGCGGCGCCTGGCCCGGCATGACGACCCCCGACGGCGGCGTCCATTGCGTCTGCGCCGGCGCCTGCGGCGGCGAGATGAGGATCGCCGAGATGTTCTGCCCGAGGGGCTGCTCCCGCGACGCCGGCTTGTAGCCCAGGCCCGCGTCCTCGGCCGGGCCGCTCGGCGGCGCGGCCCGCGTCACCGGCGCGTCGAGCGGGCGGGTGACCGCGATCTGCACCGTCGTGGTGGTGCCGACGAACACCGGATCCGTGCTGCGCGGGCCCTCGGTGGGACCGCCCTGCTGGGCCGGGCCGGCGTCGTTGCCCGAACCGCCGTCGGGGGCAGCGGTCTCGTACTCGGTCTGATACCAGGGCCCCCAGGATCCGTCGGGCCGCCGGGCGCGCACCCGGGTCGAGGTGCCGGCCAGGTCGCCGGTGAGCGCGACCAACGCGAACGGCTCGTCCTGCGTGACCTGGCGAACCGTGACGCCCGCGCCGAGCCCGATCAGCGGTCGCTCGGTGAGCTGGGTGCCGCGCGCCGGGGGCGGGCGGGCGACGCCGCGATCGTGTGTCGCGTCCGCCACCGCCGAGACGATGACCACCGTCGCCGCGACGGCGGTGAGCAGCATCGTTGGTGCGCGACAGCGGGACGACACCAGCCGATGTTACGTGTGTTTCTGATGTTACCTATGAGGCGACACGATGTATGCGCCCGAATACTCCACGAAAACCTGTTCGACGGCACCGCAGAGGTTTGGTTGCCGGGCGGGTTGCTAGCTCCCCAATCCCGGACTCTGCGGTGCCGTCAGGTGACAGGTCCCCCGAAGCTCTTAGACCGGAGGCAGCGCCGGCGCCGCGGCCGGCAGTGCCCCGGCGGCCGCCGGCAGCGCACCCGCCGCCGCGCCCGGCAGGGCACCCGCGGCACCCGCCGCG
>NZ_JAPJAV010000020.1:0-56227 GCF_035616495.1 Mycobacterium sp. 663a-19
CTGAAGCCCTCGACGAACTACTGTCTAACCCACCCAAACCGCCCACTGTTGCATCCATCGCGTGAAAGCGCCGCCAAATCCCCTGCGCCAGTTCACAATCAACGCCGAGGCTTCACGGCCCGCCGCTACCAGGCCTGGGTCAGGTCCGCGTGCTGCCTGATCCAGGTGTGCATCGCGATCCCGGCGGCCACGCCGGCGTTGATGCTGCGCGTCGAGCCGAACTGGGCGATGGACACCGTGAGCGCCGCGCCGGCGCGGGTGTGGTCGGTGATGCCGGGGCCCTCCTGGCCGAACACCAATAGGCAGTCGCGCGGCAGCGTCGTCTCCTCCAGGCGCGCCGCGCCCGGGACGTTGTCCACCGCGACGACGGTCAGGCCCGCGTCCGCGGCGAAGTCCAGCAGGTCGGCGGTGCTGTCGTGATGACACAGCCGCTGGTAGCGGTCGGTCACCATGGCGCCGCGGCGGTTCCACCGCCGCCGCCCCACGATGTGCACGGTGTGCACCGCGAACGCGTTGGCGGTGCGGACCACCGAGCCGATGTTGGCGTCGTGGCCGAAGTTCTCGATCGCCACGTGCAGCGGATGGCGCCGCTTGTCGATGTCGGCGATGATCGCTTCCCGGGTCCAGTACCGGTAGGCATCGACGACGTTGCGAGTATCGCCGTCGCGCAACAGGACTGCGTCATACCGTGGGTCGTCGGGAAGGTCGCCCCGCCAGGGGCCGACGCCACCGGCCGGCCTCCCCCATTCGGTGGGCCCGGGTTCGCTCATCGCTGCGTCCACACACCGGCGTGGGTGCCGTCGATGGCAACCGTCGCGTAGAGCAGCGCCTCGTTGATCTCGCCCTGGGTGCACAGCGACGCGTTGACGCGCACCGCGTCCAGCGACGCGTCGGGCAGGATCAGCACCGACGACCCGTACGTCGCGCACGCCGGATTGAGCCCCGGGCCGGGCACGGTCGGCGACGCGAGCAGCATCATCGGGCCGCCGCGCTTGGCGGAGTCGTCGCGATACCGGGCGGCGACGGCGTCGGCCTGCAGCCCCAGCAGCATGTAGCCGTTGCCGGTGAACGCACCCGCGTCGCCCAGTTGCGCCTTGGTGATCGGGGTGCCGTCGGCGCGCCATGCCGACAGGCTGGTGGTCTTGACCACCAGGCCGGTGTCGTTGGCGTTGGTCGGCATCAGCCCCACGGGGAACGCCGCCGGGTAGGCCGCCGAGGTGTTGGGGATGCGGTCCCGCGGCGAGTACACGTACACCCCGCGAACCTGACTGTGATCCTTCAGCGGGCCCAGGCAGACGGTGCCGGTGAGCCGGTCGGGGGGCGCCGACAGCGGCGACCCGAGGTCGTGCACGCTGGCCGTCGCGGCGTCACAGCTGCCCAATCCGAACGCCTCCAGCGGGTGCGCCAGCGCCCCGTACAACCCGAACCGAATGTCCTCGGGCTTGGCGTGCGGCGCGTGCGGGTCCTTGGACGCCACCGCACCCGAGACGTCGATGAGCACATAGTCGCCGTCCCAGCGCAGGTTCGACACCGACACGTTCCAGCCGAGCAGCGCCAGCGATTCGCCGAGCCGCGCGCCCTGGGCGCCGTACGGGTTGACGGGTCGGTTGGAGCCCGAGCAGCCCAGCAGGCAGACCGCCAGGCAGGCGAGCAACACGAGAAGACTGCGCATACCGCCCGCGGCCTAGTCCAGCCCCAGGTCGGCAAGGCCCAGCACGCTGCGGTACGGCAGCCCCTCGGCCTCGATGGCCTCGGCGGCGCCGGTGGCGCGGTCCACCACCGTGGCCACCCCGACGACGTGCCCGCCCGCGTCCTGCACGGCCCGCACCGCCGTCAGCGCCGACGCGCCCGTCGTGCTGGTGTCCTCGACCACCAACGCCCGCTGACCGGCGACCTCAGATCCCTCGATAAGTCGTTGCAGGCCATGGGTTTTCGCCGACTTGCGCACCACGAACGCGTCGATCGGGCGGCCCGGCGCGTGCATGATGGCCGTCGCCACCGGGTCGGCGCCCAGGGTCAGGCCGCCGACGACCGCGTAGTCCCAGTCGCTGGTGAGCTCGCGCATCAACGCGCCGATCAGCGCGGAGGCCCGATGGTGCAGGGTGGCGCGGCGCAGGTCCACGTAATAGTCGGCCTCCTTGCCCGACGACAGCGTGACCCGGCCGCGCACCACCGACAGCCGCCGCACCAGCTCCGCCAGCTCGGCGCGGTCAGGTTCTGCCACGGCCGCCGCCGACTCGCTTGGTTATGCCCCGCATCAGGCCCCTCGGCATCATCCGGCCCGCGGTGACGATCGCCTTGTACTGCACGCCCGGAATGCTGACCACCTTGCCGGCCGCGACGTCGGCCAGGCTTTGCGCGACGACGTCGTCGACCTCGAGCCACATGAACGACGGCAGCTTGGCCATCTCGATCCCCGCCCTGGTGTGGAATTCGGTGTGCACGTAGCCCGGGCACACCGCGTGCACGCCGACCCCGGTGCCCTGCAGGCTGACGGCCAGGCCCTCGCTGAACGAGATCACCCAGGCCTTGGACGCCGAATAGGTCGACCCGCGCCCCGGCACCATGCCCGCGACGCTGGCGATGTTGATGACGGTGCCCGCGCCGGCGTCGAGCATGGCCGGCAGCGCCGCGCGGGTGAGGTGCATGACCGCGGTCACGTTGACGTCGAGCTGCGCCTGCAGCAGCTGGGGATCCGTTTCCCAGAATTCGCCGGACGTGCCGAATCCCGCGTTGTTCACCAGGACTCGGACACCGGCGCCGAGGCGCTCACAGACCTTTTCCCGGCCCGCGCGCTCGGCCAGGTCGGCGGGCAGAATCTCGACGTTGCCCGCCTGGCCCTTCAGCTCGCCCGCCAAGCGGTTCAGCCGGTCCACGTCGCGGGCGACCAGAACCAGGTCGTAGCCGTCGCTCGCGTAGCGCCGCGCGTAGCCGGCGCCGATCCCGGACGTGGGCCCGGTGATCAGGGCGACGGGGCGTGGCATGAGCGACATCTTAATGACGGCGGCCCGACCGGGCCCTGCCCGGCCCGGGGCGCCGTCAGCGCTGGTAGTTGCTGGCCTGGCGGCCGTTGCGGCCCGCCGGCGGTGGTCGCCGGCCGGCCTCGGAGCGGCCCTCGTCGCGGCGGACCGGCTCGGGTTTGCGACGGGCGCCCTGGACGTCGGTGCCCAACAGACCGGCCACATCCTGCCCCGGGCGCCGGGACGGCAGCTCCGCGCGGCCGGCCGGCGCCAACGGGCGGCTCGGCGCCGCGTTGCGACGGCCCGCAGGCGCTCCCGCCTCCTGCGCGGTCTCGTCCGGCAGTGGCGGCAGCACCCGCAACAGGTCGTTGAACTGGCGCACGGTGCGCAGGCCCTCGTCCCATTCGGTGCGGGTGCTCGAGATCGGCATGGCGACCAGCGTCCAGTTCTGCTCGTTCCACATGATCTCGGCGCAGTCGGGCGCGGTGTGCGCGAAGGTGACCATGCGCCGGTCGCAGGCGCGCCGCGCCGCGTCCAGGTTGGTGGAGTACACCATCCGCGGCCCGATCGCGCCCAGTAGCCAAATGTCGCTCTCCCGTGGCTCTTTCAGTCCCTTGAGCCGCAGGTCGACGACGACGTTGGTGCCCACCTTGCGGTGCAGCGCGATCACGGTGGCGACCTCCTCGAGGTCGAAGATGTACACCGCCTCGCCGCGGATCTGGCCCAGCACGACGTTGTGGGCCGGGACATCGCCCACGGTCGACATCACCCCGCGCTTCCAGCGCTTCAGGATGTCGGTCGATTCGGGCTCGTAGTCGAAGCCGTGCGACCGCGCCCACGACCTGCGCCGCCGGCTGCGGCCGCGGCGCCGATCGATATCGACGTACAGCAGCACCACCGCGCCGACAAAACACAGCGCGGACAGCGTGAACCAGAGGGGGACCATCCCACACAGGGTATCTGCTGTTGGGCCGGAATACCGAAACCGACCAGGTCACAACGCGGTTACGGCATTGCGCCGAGCAGACGCAAAAGCCCCCAATTTCGCGCTGAAACGGGGGCGTTTGCGTCTGCTCGCCAAAGAGATTTACCCCAGGACCAGCGAGTCGCCGTCCGGGCCGACGTTGACGGGCACCACGTCGCCGTCGTGCACCTCGCCTGCCAGCAGCATCTTGGCCAGCTGGTCACCGATGGCCTGCTGCACCAGCCGCCGCAGCGGCCGGGCGCCGTACACGGGGTCGAACCCGCGCTGCGCCAGCCAGCGCTTGGCCGGCAGCGACACCTCGAGTTGCAGCCGCCGTTGCGCCAGCCGCTTGTCCAGCTGGGCCAGCTGGATGTCGACGATCTGCACCAGCTCTTCGGGGTTGAGGCCGTCGAAGACCAGCACGTCGTCCAGGCGGTTGATGAACTCCGGCTTGAACGTGGCGCGCACCGCGGCCATCACCTGCTCCTCGCTGCCGCCCGACCCGAGGTTGGACGTCAGGATCAGGATGGTGTTGCGGAAGTCGACCGTGCGGCCCTGCCCGTCCGTCAGGCGCCCCTCGTCGAGCACCTGCAGCAGCACGTCGAACACATCCGGGTGGGCCTTTTCGACCTCGTCGAACAGCACCACCGTGTAGGGCCGGCGGCGCACCGCCTCGGTCAGCTGACCGCCCTGGTCGTACCCGATGTAGCCGGGGGGCGCGCCCACCAGGCGGGCCACCGAGTGCTTCTCGCCGTACTCGCTCATGTCGATGCGGACCATTGCCCGCTCGTCGTCGAACAGGAAGTCCGCGAGCGCCTTGGCCAGCTCGGTCTTGCCGACGCCGGTGGGGCCGAGGAACAGGAACGAGCCCGTCGGCCGGTTGGGGTCGGCGACCCCGGCGCGGCTGCGGCGCACCGCGTCGGACACGGCGTGCACCGCCTTCTTCTGCCCGACCACGCGCTTGCCCAGCTCGTCCTCCATCCGCAGCAGCTTGGCGGTCTCGCCCTCCAGCAGCCGCCCGGCCGGGATGCCCGTCCACGCCGACACCACGTCGGCGATGTCGTCGGGGCCGACCTCCTCCTTGAGCATCACGTTCTCGCGGGCCTCGGCCTGCGGCAGCGCGGCCTCGAGCTGCTTTTCCACCTCGGGGATTCGCCCGTAGCGCAGCTCGGCGGCCTTGGCCAGGTCGCCGTCGCGCTCGGCGCGCTCGGACTCCCCGCGCAGCGTCTCCAGCTGCTCCTTGAGTTCGCGGACGACGTCGATGGCGTTCTTCTCGTTCTGCCAGCGGGCGGTCAGCTCGGCCAGCTTCTCCTTCTGGTCGGCCAGCTCGGAGCGCAACTTCTCCAGCCGCTCCTTGGACGCGTCGTCCTCCTCCTTGGCCAGCGCCATCTCTTCGATCTCGAGCCGGCGCACCAGCCGCTCGACCTCGTCGATCTCGACGGGCCGCGAGTCGATCTCCATCCGCAACCGGCTGGCCGCCTCGTCGACCAGGTCGATCGCCTTGTCCGGCAGGAAGCGGGCGGTGATGTAGCGGTCGGACAACGCGGCCGCGGCCACCAGCGCGGAGTCGGTGATGCGCACCCCGTGGTGCACCTCGTAGCGGTCCTTCAGGCCGCGCAGGATGCCGACGGTGTCCTCGACCGACGGCTCGCCGACGAAGACCTGCTGGAAGCGCCGCTCCAGGGCGGCGTCCTTCTCGATGTGCTTGCGGTACTCGTCGAGCGTGGTGGCGCCGACCAGCCGCAGCTCGCCGCGGGCCAGCATCGGCTTGATCATGTTGCCGGCGTCCATCGCGCCCTCGCCGGTAGCGCCCGCGCCGACGATGGTGTGCAGCTCGTCGATGAACGTGATGATCTGGCCCGCGGAGTTCTTGATGTCGTCGAGCACGGCCTTGAGCCGTTCCTCGAACTCGCCGCGGTACTTGGCGCCGGCCACCATCGACCCGAGGTCCAGGGCGATGACGGTCTTGTCCCGCAGGCTTTCCGGCACGTCGCCGGCGACGATGCGCTGCGCCAGGCCCTCCACGATCGCGGTCTTGCCGACGCCGGGCTCGCCGATGAGCACCGGGTTGTTCTTGGTGCGACGCGACAGCACCTGCACGACGCGGCGAATCTCGTTGTCCCGCCCGATCACCGGGTCGAGCTTGCCCTCCCTCGCGCGGGCGGTCAGGTCGGTGGAGTACTTCTCCAGCGCCTGGTAGGTGGCCTCGGGGTCGGGGCTGGTGACCCGGGCGCTGCCGCGCACCTTGACGAACGCCTCCCTCAAGGCCTGCGGTGAGGCGCCGTGCCCGGTCAGCAGCTTGGCGACCTCGGAGTCGCCGGTGGCCAGCCCGACCATCAGGTGCTCGGTGGAGACGTACTCGTCGTCCATCTCGGTGGCCAGCTGCTGGGCCGTGGTGATGGCGGCCAGCGATTCGCGGGACAGCTGCGGTTGCGAGCTGGCGCCGCTGGCCTGCGGCAGCTGGGCGAGGAGGCGCTCCGCTTCGGCGCGGATGGTGGCGGGCTCGACGCCGACAGCCTCCAATAGCGGCGCGGCGATCCCGTCGTTCTGGGTCAGCAGCGCCAGCAGCAGGTGAGCGGGCCTGATCTCGGGATTACCGGCGGAACTCGCCGCCTGCAGGGCCGACGTCAGGGCCGCCTGCGTCTTGGTTGTCGGGTTGAAAGAGTCCACGACACCTCCGTTCGGGTACTAGGAAAATGCTTGTCGGGATGTTCAACGTCGTCAAGATTGAGTCTGTTCCGCTCAACTCTAGATTTTTGGATTCGGAGCGCGGACACCGCTGACACGCTGCTGGAACTTAGAATCGGCGTCCGTGGGTTTGGACGACCGGGACGCGCTGCAGGTGCTGCGCGACGCGTTCGCGCCGGAGGGGCCCGGCCGCGGCAACGAGGTCGTCCGCCGCTTCTACACCAGCTGGTTCGACCTCGACATGTCGGTCCGCGACCTGTTCCCGCCCGAAATGGAGGGTCAGCGGGCCGCTTTCGCCCACGCGCTGCACTGGGTGTACGGCGAGCTGGTCGCGCAGCGCGCGCAGGAGCCGGTCGCCTTCCTCGCCCAGCTCGGCCGCGACCATCGCAAATATGGTGTGCTGCCAAGCCATTACGACACGTTGCGTCGCGCGCTGTACGCGACGCTGCGAACCCACGTCGGCGACGCCTGGAGCGACGCGGTCGACGCCGCCGCCACGCAGTCGCTCAACCTCATCACCGGGGTGATGAGCGGGGCCGCCGACGCCGACGAAGGACCCGCCTGGTGGGACGGCACCGTCATCGAACACCTCAGGGTCTCCAGGGATCTCGCGGTCGTTCGGCTGCGGCTGGACCGGCCGATGCACTATCACCCGGGCCAATACGTCAACGTCCACATTCCGCAGTGCCCGCGCCGCTGGCGGTATCTGAGCCCGGCCATTCCGGCCGACCCGGACGGCGGGATCGAATTCCATGTTCGCCTCGTTCCCGGTGGGCTGGTCAGCACCGCCATCGTGGACGAGACCCGGCCCGGCGATCGGTGGCGGCTGTCCAGCCCGCACGGCGGCCTGCGGGTCGACCGCGACGGCGGCGACGTTCTGATGGTGGCGGGCAGCACCGGCCTGGCACCGCTGCGGGCGCTGATCATGGACCTGTCGCGCTACGCCGAGAACCCGCGCGTGCACCTGTTCTTCGGCGCCCGCTATTTCTGTGAGCTCTACGACCTGCCCACGCTGTGGCAGGTCTCGACGCACAACCCGTGGCTGTCGGTCTCGCCGGTGACCGAGTACAACCGCGATCCGCCCTGGGCCGCCGACTATCCCGACGTGACGCCGCCGCGCGGGCTGCACGTGCGCCAGAGCGGGCGGTTGCCCGATGTGGTGACCAAGTACGGCGGCTGGGGCGACCGGCAGATTCTGATCTGCGGCGGACCGGCGATGGTCCGTGCCACCAAGGCGGCGCTGATCGCCAAAGGTGCGCCACCGGAGCGCATTCGGCACGACCCGCTGTCACGCTAGGCTGTGCAGGTGGTGACCCTGCGCGACCCGTCGTCGTCGGTGACCGCGCAGTGGGTGCCAGAGGCGGGCATGATCGGCACGTCGCTCAACGACTCCGGCGCGGAGCTGCTCGGGCAGCGGCGCGGGCTGGGCGCCTACGTCTCGGACGGCAAGACGATGGGCATTCCGATCCTGTATCCCTGGGCAAATCGGTTGGGTGACAACACTTATACGGCACAGGGTGTGACGGTGACGCTGACGCCGGGAGAGAACGGTGTCCGGCCCGACCCCAACGGGTTGCCGATCCACGGTGTGCTGGCCGCCCATCCCGGATGGCGGGTGACGGCGCAGACGGCCAACGAGCTGACCGCCGAGCTGGACTACGGCGCAGACCCCCGGCTGCTGGCCAGCTTCCCGTACCCGCATCTGCTGGCGGTGGGGGTGCGGCTGGCGGAGCGGACGCTGACCGTGCGCACCACGGTCACCGCGACCGGTTCGACGGCGGTGCCGCTGTGCTTCGGCTTTCATCCGTATCTGCGCGTGCCGGGCGTGGCCCGCCGTGAGTGGATCATCGAGACGCCGCCGATGCGGCATCTGAGCCTGGACGAAAAGGGGCTGCCCACCGGCGATGCGGCCGAGGCGCCCGCTGCGTCAGGGCCGTTGGGCGACAAGGCCTTTGACGACGCCTACGACCAAGTTGCCGACGGCGCGGTGTTCGCGGTGTCCGGCGGCGGACGACGTGTCGAGGTGCGCTTCGAGCGAGGATTTCCCGTCGCGCAGATCTTTGCACCACTCGCCGAGGACGTGGTGTGCTTCGAGCCGATGACCGCACCGACCGATGCCCTGCGCCGCGGCGGCTACCGGTGCGCGCGCCCCGGCGAGCCGACGGTCATGCAGTTTTCGGTCCGGGTTTGATCGCCGAACGTGCACTGGGGGAGATATTTTCGCGATTTTTTCGCCATGGCTGCACGTTCGGCGAGAGCTAGCGAGACTTGCGCGGCTGCCAGACCACCACCGCGGTGCTCTTGGGCACCACGGCGAGATCGCGGCGCTGGTTGGCGCGCAGCGTCATCAGCTCCTCGGTCAATTCCTTGACCCGCGACTGCAGGGCCTCGACCTGATTGGTGAGCTCGATGATCCGCTTGATGCCGGCGAGGTTGACCCCCTCGTCCTGCGACAGCCGCTGCACCTCGCGCAGCAGATCCACGTCGCGCTCCGAATAACGGCGCCCCCCACCGGAAGTCCGGCTCGGGGTGACCAGCCCGAGCCGGTCGTAGGTGCGCAAGGTCTGTGCATGCATGCCGGCCAACTCGGCGGCCACCGAGATCAGGAAGGTCCGCGACTCGCGTTCCTTGCGGTTCTTGGCCATCAGCGGTTACCTGCCCATCCGGCCCGCGGGTTGAACCCGCTGGAGCGCTCGGCCTCCGCGTACGCCTCCAGCGCCTCCTTGGCCGCGCCCTCCACATTCGGTGGGACGGCGACCTTCACGGTGACGAGCAGGTCCCCGTGTCCCCCGCCGCGCTTGGGCACACCGCGTCCGCGCACCCGCAGGATGCGGCCGTCGGCGGTGCCCTTCGGCACCCGGACACCGACCTTTCCGTCCAGCGTGGGCACCGAAAGCGTTGAGCCCAAAGCTAATTCGGTGAAGCTCACCGGAACGGTCACGGTGAGGTCGTCGCCGTCGCGGCCGAAGATCTTGTCCGGCCGCACATGCACCGTCACGTACAGGTCTCCCGACGGGGCACCTCGCAACCCGGCCTCGCCCTGACCGGCCAGCCGAATGCGTTGTCCGTCTTCGACACCCGGCGGTATCCGCACGTTGATGGTGCGGGTGCGGGTGGTGACACCGGTGCCTTTGCACTCGTCGCACGGGTGCTCGATGATCGAGCCGCTGCCCCGGCAATCGGTGCAGGGCTCGGAAAAGCCGAAAGCGCCCTGATTCCGGTTGATCACGCCGGAGCCGTTGCACGTCGGACACACCTTCGGGCTGGTTCCCGGCCGCGCGCCGCTGCCATGGCAGTTGGTGCACGGCGCCGGACTGGTCAGCCGCAGCGGCATCGCCACGCCCTTGGCGGCCTCGACGAAATCCAGCTCGGTCTCGGTCTCCAGGTCGTTGCCGCGCCGCGGCCGGCTGGGGCGCGCACTGGCGCCCCGGCCGAACAGGCCGCCGAACAGGTCGCCGATGTTGGTGCCGCCGGTTCGGCCCGCGGCGTCGAACAGGTCGTTGAGGTTGAACTCGGCGCCGTCGCCGCCCACGTCGAAGGTGAAGCCGCCGGTGTTGAACCTGCGGCCACCGAAGCCACCGCCGGCGAACAGCCGGCGGGTTTCGTCATACTCCTTGCGCTTAGCCGGATCCGACAAGACGTTGTGCGCCTCCGACACCGCCTTGAACCGCTCGCCGGCGGCGGGGTTGTCGGGATTCGCGTCCGGATGCAGGTCGCGCGCCAGCTTGCGGTACGCCCGCTTGATCTCTTCGGGACTGGCGTCGGAGGAGACGCCCAGCTCCTTGTAGAAGTCTTTTTCGACCCATTCACGCTGGGCCATGTCGCGCCACCCCCTCCCACCTTTCTCTTTGCTTGTCTCTTCGGTTGTCTTGATTCTGTGCCTTATTCACCGGAGGCGTCGGCGTTATCGTCCGCATCGGCCTGCTCGGTTTCGGCCTGCACGGTTTCGGCCTGCTCGGGTTCGGGCGCACCGGCTTCGCCGTCGTCGACGGTGTCCACGACGCCGACCAGAGCGTGGCGCAGCACGTTCTCGCCGAGCCGGTAGCCCTGCCGCATGACGGTGCCGATGACCGGTTTGGAGCCCTCGCCGCCGTCGCCCTCGTGCTGCACGGCTTCGTGCAGCAGCGGGTCGAAGTCTTCGCCCTCGGCGCCGAACGCCGTCAGGCCGAGCCCGGTCAGCGCGTTCATCAGCTTGTCGGCGACCGACTTCAGCGGGCCCGAGTCGAGGTCGCCGTGGGCGCGCGCCCGATCGAGATCGTCGAGCACGCCCAGCAATTGGCTGACCACGGTGGCCTTGGCCCGATCCGCTGCCGCCTGCTGATCGCGCAGCGCCCGCTTGCGGTAGTTCGCGAAATCAGCCTGCACGCGTTGCAGATCGGCGGTCAGCTCGACGACCTTGTCGGCTGCGGCGCCGCCCGACACGGTGATCGCGGCTTCCGGCGCCGTCCCTCCCGGCCCCGAACCAGAAGGGGCGCCGGGAGGGACGTGGCGGACTTCGCCGGTCTCGGGATCGATTCGCCGTTTGTCGGTGACCGTCACCTGTTCCTGCGGGTTACCTTCGCTCACTTGGCCTCCCGGTCGTCGTCGACCACCTCCGCGTCCACGACGTCGTCAGCCGAGCCGGTACCCGCGCCGGGCTCACCGCCGCCGGCCTGCGCGGCCTCCGCCTGCGTGGCTTCGTAGATCGCCTGCCCGAGCGCCTGGGACTCCTGCCCCAGCTTCTCCATCGCCGACTTGATCGCGGTGATGTCGGTGCCCTCGAGCGCCTTCTTCGCGTCGGCGACCGCGGCGTCCACCTTGTTCAGGGTGTCCTCGGGAACCTTCGAGCCGCCCTCGGCCTCGCGCTGCTCCTTGACGAACTTCTCCGTCTGGTAGACCAGCGTCTCGGCCTGGTTGCGAACGTCGGCCTCCTCGCGGCGCTTGCGGTCCTCCTCGGCGTGCGCCTCGGCGTCCTTGATCATCCGGTCGATCTCCTCCTTGGAAAGGCCGGAGCCCTCCTGGATCTTGATCGTGTTCTCCTTGCCGGTGCCCTTGTCCTTGGCCGTGACGTGCACGATGCCGTTGGCGTCGATGTCGAAGGTGACCTCGATCTGCGGGACGCCGCGCGGAGCCGGCGGGATGCCGGTCAGCTCGAAGGAGCCGAGCAGCTTGTTGTGCGAGGCGATTTCGCGCTCACCCTGATAGACCTGGATCTGCACCGACGGCTGATTGTCGTCGGCCGTGGTGAAGGTCTCCGACCGCTTGGTCGGGATCGTGGTGTTGCGCTCGATGAGCTTGGTCATCACGCCACCCTTGGTCTCGATGCCGAGGCTCAGCGGCGTAACGTCAAGCAGCAGAACGTCTTTCACCTCACCCTTGAGGACACCCGCCTGCAGCGCGGCACCAACGGCCACGACCTCGTCGGGGTTGACGCCCTTGTTGGGCTCCTTGCCGCCGGTGAGCTCCTTGACCAGGTCGGTCACCGCGGGCATACGGGTGGAACCACCCACCAGCACGACGTGGTCGATCTCGGAAACCGAGATGCCGGCGTCCTTGATCACCGACTGGAAGGGCTGACGGGTGCGGTCCAGCAGATCCTGGGTGATCTTCTGGAACTCGGCGCGGGTCAGCTGCTCGTCGAGGAACAGGGGGTTCTTGTCGGAGTCGACGGTGATGTAGGGCAGGTTGATCGAGGTGCTCTGCGAGCTCGACAGCTCGATCTTGGCCTTCTCGGCCGCCTCACGCAGCCGCTGCATCGCCATCTTGTCCTTGGTCAGGTCGATGCCGCTGGTGCCCTTGAACTTGTCGACGAGCCAGTTGACGATGCGGTCGTCCCAGTCGTCGCCACCGAGGTGGTTGTCACCGCTGGTGGCTCGCACCTCGACCACGCCCTCGCCGATCTCGAGCAGCGAGACGTCGAATGTGCCGCCGCCCAAGTCGAAGACGAGGATCGTCTGTTCCTTCTCGCCCTTGTCCAGGCCGTAAGCCAGTGCCGCAGCGGTCGGTTCGTTGACGATGCGCAGCACGTTCAGACCGGCGATCTGGCCGGACTCCTTGGTCGCCTGACGCTGGGCGTCGTTGAAGTACGCGGGCACGGTGATGACCGCGTCGGTGATGTCCTCACCGAGGTAGCTTTCCGCGTCGCGCTTCAGCTTCTGCAGAATCCGGGCGCTGATCTCCTGCGCGGTGTATTTCTTGCCGTCGACTTCGATGGACCAGTCGGTGCCCATGTGCCGCTTGACCGAACGAACGGTCCGGTCGACGTTGGTCACCGCCTGGTTCTTGGCGGGCTGGCCGACGAGCACCTCGCCGTTGCGCGCGAACGCGACGACCGACGGAGTGGTCCGCGAGCCCTCCGAGTTGGCGACGACGACTGGGTCGCCACCCTCGAGTACCGAGACGACGGAGTTGGTGGTCCCGAGGTCGATACCGACCGCACGAGCCATGGTGATTCCTCCTGAATATGTAGAGCTTGTTGGTGGCACTATGCTGAGTGAACCCCACTCAAGCCTGCTACCGGTGACGTCAAACTGTCAACCCAGGATTGAGCCTGGTTCACTCAACTTATCGATCATGCTAACGGTGGGCGGCGCCGTCTTGTTCCCGGGGGTCTGCTTTGGGTGTGAATCCAGGGCTTTGAGCGTGAAGCCAGGGCTTTCGCAGTGAACCCACGGCGTGGATGTCGCCGGAATCCCGCCCCACGCTCACGCTCAACGCCCTGGATTCACGCTCGGCCGGACCCGTCCGGAAAGCGGATCCGTCACGCAGCGATAAACCCGCGCCATCGGCTCGATATCGATAGCCGACTGGTTGCAGCAACTTTCGCGACTCCGTGCGTACCCTGATTTCCTGTGCGGTTATCGCGAAAGGCGCAGCGGAGCCTGTCCGGTGGCTCGCTGCTCCTGGTGACCCTGCTGGCCAGTTCAGCCCTGGTTTCCGGCTGCAGCAACACCATCGACGGCAGGCCGCTCGCGGCGCCCGGCGCCGGGCCGACCGAACCCGCGTTCCCCACAGCGGAGCCGCCCACGACACCCACCAGCCCCACCCTGGCGCCGACGGGCCCCACCACGCCGGCCGGCGCCATCCCGCTTCCGCCGGATAACAACGGCTACGTCTTCATCGAAACCAAGTCCGGCATGACGCGCTGCCAGATCAACAAGGAGACCGTGGGCTGCGAGGCGCCGTTCACCAACTCTCCGCTGCAGGACGGTGAGCACGCCAATGGCGTCAGCGTCACGTCGGGCGGCGCCGTTCAGTGGGTGCTGGGCAACCTGGGGGCCATCCCGACCGTCACCATCGATTACAAGACCTACTCGGCTCAGGGCTGGACGATCAACGCCACCGCCGACGGAACCCGGTTCACCAACGACCACACCGGGCACGGAATGTTCGTCAGCGTCGACAAGGTGAACACGTTCTGAGTGCTCGCGTCACGCGGATCTGACCTCATGGCATCGGCGGGCGGTCCATACTTTTGCCATGAAACGCATGGCAGTAGCCATGGCCGCATTCGCTGTCGCCGGAACCGTAGCGGGCACGACAGCCGGTGCGGCCATCGCAGAACCCAAGGCCGAGCATGTTGTGGGTGAGCAGTGCATCGGCGCCGACATCGGCAAGCGGGACGTCGCCCCTAACGGTCAGGCCATCATCTGTGACAGCAACTACCAGTGGATGCCCTATACCGGCCAGAAGCCCAACGATCCCTGGGTCACCGCCCAGAACTAATTGATCAACGAGCGCCCGCCGCGAGACCGGCCTGAGCTGGAGCGCGAACGGGGTCAGTACGATCGGATTCGTGGCACGCTTTGGCCCACCGGATGACTTCCACAACCAGCCGACCCGCAATGCCAACTTCGACATGGCCGAGCAACCGAACGACGCGGGCCGCACCGATCCGTCGCCCGAGCAATTTCCCCCCGAGCAGTACGAACCCGGCGGCGACCCGTTCGACCAGGAAACCGAGCCGACGGCGTGGTACCGCAGGCCCGTGATGCTCATCGGCTGGGCCGTGCTCGTTCTGATCCTGATCGCGCTGATCGTTTTCGGCATCATGCAGCTGATCGGTGGACAGCAGGGCATCAGCCCCGTCCCGAGCACCACCACGACCCCGCCCAGCACTACCACCACCACGACGACACCGCCGAGCACCACGGCCACGACGACACCGCCGACCAGCAGTGTGGTCGAGCCGCCGGCCCAACAGCCGACCCAGCAGCCCACGCAGCAGCCCACGCAGCAGCCATCGCATCGGCATCACATGCCACAGCTGCCGCCGGTGATCACCATCCCCGGGGGGCCGACGGTGAACGTCCCGCCCGCCCTGCGCTGACATTGCGCCCAATGACGTCGCCGCCCGGCATGTGCCGCCGCGGCGCACCTAGACTCGCTGGAATCCACCGCCGCTAACGACGAACACAGGGGTGCGCGATATGGGCGAGTCGCTCGGGCTGTCGCTGGGTTTGGCCAACCTGGTCGCGGCCCGCGAGGGCAGCACCCCGGTGGTCCGCACGTCCGTGCTCACGGTGTACGACCAGCGGCCGTCCGAAGTTGGCCTGCCGGAAGAGAACCCGAACGCGGGCGAACCCGGTCTGGTGATGCGGGGATTCGTCGAGCGGGTCGGGGACCGGGCCCCGTTGGTGGCGGCCGACGGGACAAAGTTCAGCGGCGAGGCATTGACCGTCGAGGCGCTCGAGGTGATGGCGCGCAAGGTCGGCTACGGGTCGCCGGTCACCGTCGCCGTCCCGGCGTATTGGTCCCAGGGGCAGTACGCCGCCCTGCGGGCCGAGTTCTTCGCCCAACCGACGCTGGCGCCCAACGGCGTGGCCCCGGCGTTGATCTCCGACGCCACGGCCGCGCTGACGGCGCTGCGCGCCCAGCCCGGGTTCCCGGCGAACGGCATCGTCGCGCTGTGCGACTTCGGCGCCGGCGGCACCAGCGTCACGTTGACGAACGCCGGAGCGAACTTTCAGCAGGTCGGTCCGACGGTCCGGTATGCGGGTTTCTCCGGCGACGGGATCGATCAGCTCGTGCTGGATCACGTGCGGGCGGCGGCGGAGGCCGGCGCGGACACCGCCCTCGACGTCGCGGGCACCACGCGGGCTGGTTCGTGGACCCGCCTGCTCGGCGAATGCCGGCGCGCCAAGGAACACCTGTCGGCGGGCACCGTGACCACGGTCCACGCCGGCCCCGGCGCGGAGGTCAGCCTGTCCCGCAGCGAGTTCGAGCAACTCGTTTCCGAGCCGCTGGAACGGTTCGTCGGCGCCGTGGAAGAAATGTTGCAGCGCAACGGGATTCGGTCGAACCTGGCTGCCACGGCCATCGTCGGCGGGGGCGCGAGCATCCCGTTGATCACCACGCGACTGTCCGGGCGCCTGCGGGTGCCCGTCCTCACCACGCCGCAGCCCGTCTACAGCGCCGCCATCGGCGCGGCGGTGCTCGGCCAACTGCAGTCGTCGGCGGGCGGCGCGACCGCTGCGAGCCCGATCGTGGAGAACCCGACCGAGTTGGTGGGCGGGGCCACCGACGAGATGACCCGGGCCGCATTGGCCGCCCGGGCCGGCGACGACCACCCGTTGGCGTGGTCACAGGACGCCGACGGGGCCGAGCCCGTCCCGTACGCCGGCCCCGAATACGTCGGCGATTACGGCAGGGAGCCAACGGGATTCGGCGACGGCGACGACGATCGCTACGGCGCGCAGGCCGCGCGACTGCCCTGGTACAAGCGCACGGCGCTGGTCCTGACCGTGGCCGGTGCCCTCGCCGCGGTGCTGGTGGCCGTGGTGCTGGCGCTGACCCTGCGCCACACCAACACCGCGCCGGCGAACGCACCGGCGCCGCCGCCGACGTCGCAAACCATCACCGTGACCGGACCGAACAACAGCCCCACCGTGACCGTCGTCCCGCCGCCGCCATCGCCGTCGACCAACACCAGCGAGGCGCCCGCCCCCACCACGACGACGGCGCCCGCCCCGACCACGACGACGACCACCCCGCCGCCCACGACAACGACGACGACCAGCCCGCCGCCCACCACCACGACCACCACGGCCCCGCCGACCACGACATCGCAGGCGACCACCACCGCGCCGTCGTCGTCGACCTCGCGACCCAGGCCGATATTCCCGGTGTTCCCGCACTGACGCCGCTTAGGGCAGCCTTTCTCGCGCCGCAAGCGGCGAAGATGTCACTATGAGCAAGCCTAAGCAGGCAACAAAGCACGCCAGAGCAACTATGCATTGGAGAGACTTTCTGTGACCACGCAGACCGTCATCAGACTGGTACTGGGCCTGGGCATGACCTTCTTGGTGGGCGCATTCGCGGCCCGCCGCGTCTTCTGGCTGTACAAGCTGGTGATGTCCGGCCAGCCGGCAACCGGGCGTACCGACAACATCGGGACCCGGATCTGGACCGAGGTCGCGGAGGTTTTCGGGCAGCGCCGACTGCTGAAGTGGTCGATTCCGGGGCTCGCGCACTTCTTCACCATGTGGGGCTTCTTCATCCTGCTGACGGTCTACATCGAGGCCTACGGGCTGCTGTTCCAGCCGAACTTCCACATCCCGATCATCGGCCGATGGGACGCGCTCGGTTTCCTGCAGGACTTCTTCGCGACGGCCGTGTTCCTCGGTATCGCCACCTTCGCGGTCATCCGGATCATGCGCAGCCCGCGGGAGATCGGCCGAACGTCGAGGTTCTACGGCTCGCACACCGGCGGCGCGTGGCTGATCCTGTTCATGATCTTCAACGTCATCTGGACCTACGTGCTGGTGCGCGGCTCCGCGGTCAACAACGGCACGCTGCCCTACGGCAAGGGGGCCTTCCTCTCGCAGCTGTTCGGCAAGATCCTGGCGCCGCTGGGCCACCAGGGCAACGAGGTCCTGGAAACCGTGGCGCTGCTGCTGCACATCGGCGTCATGCTGGCCTTCCTGATCATCGTGCTGCACTCCAAGCACCTGCACATCTTCCTGGCGCCGATCAACGTGGTCTTCAAGCGGCTGCCCGACGGGCTGGGCCCGCTGCTGCCGATCGAGTCCGACGGCAAGCCGATCGACTTCGAAAACCCGCCGGACGACGCGGAATTCGGCCGCGGCAAGATCGAGGACTTCAGCTGGAAGGCCATGCTCGACTTCGCCACCTGCACCGAGTGCGGCCGCTGCCAGTCGCAATGCCCGGCCTGGAACACCGGCAAGCCGCTGTCACCCAAGCTCGTCATCATGGACCTGCGCGACCACTGGATGGCCAAGGCGCCCTACCTGCTGGGTGAGAAGAGCTCGGAGCCGCTCGAGGGCCTCGACCTCGAAACACCCACAGAAGAGGCCCACCATGTGCCGGAGTCCGGCTTCGGCCGCGTTCCCGGGCACGGGCCCGAGCAGGTGAGCCGGCCGCTGGTCGGCACCGAGGAACAGGGCGGGGTGATCGACCCCGACGTGCTGTGGTCCTGCGTGACGTGCGGCGCGTGCGTCGAGCAGTGCCCGGTCGACATCGAGCACGTCGACCACATCGTCGATATGCGCCGCTACCAGGTGATGATGGAGTCGGAGTTCCCGTCCGAGCTGTCCACGCTGTTCAAGAACCTGGAAACCAAAGGCAACCCGTGGGGGCAGAACGCCTCCGACCGGACCAACTGGATCGACGAGGTGGACTTCGACGTCCCGGTCTACGGCCAGGACGTGGACAGCTTCGACGGCTACGAATACCTGTTCTGGGTGGGGTGCGCGGGCGCCTACGACGACAAAGCCAAGAAGACCACGAAGGCCGTCGCCGAGCTGCTGTCCATCGCCGGGGTCAAGTACCTGGTGCTGGGCACCGGGGAATCCTGCAACGGCGACTCCGCGCGCCGGTCGGGCAACGAGTTCCTGTTCCAGCAGCTGGCCCAGCAGGCCGTGGAAACGCTGGACGGGTTGTTCGAGGGTGTGGAGACCGTCGACCGCAAGATCGTCGTCACCTGCCCGCACTGCTTCAACACCATCGGCAAGGAATACCGGCAGCTGGGCAGCAACTACACCGTGCTGCACCACACCCAGCTGCTCAACCGGCTGGTGCGCGACAAGAAATTGGTGCCCGTTTCGCCCGTCTCCCAGGACATCACCTATCACGACCCGTGCTACCTGGGCCGGCACAACAAGGTGTACGAGGCGCCGCGCGAGCTGATCGGGTCCTCCGGGGCGAAGTTCACCGAGATGCCGCGGCACGCCGAGCGCAGCTTCTGCTGCGGCGCGGGCGGCGCCCGGATGTGGATGGAAGAGCACATCGGCAAGCGGATCAACCACGAACGCGTCGACGAGGCTTTGGCCACCGGGGCCGGCACCATCGCGACCGCGTGCCCGTTCTGCCGGGTGATGGTCACCGACGGCGTCAACGACCGGCAGGAGGAAGCCGGCCGCAGCGGCGTCGAGGTGCTGGACGTGGCCCAGGTGCTGCTGGGCTCGCTCGAGTACGACAAGGCGACGCTGCCCGAGAAGGGCACGGCCGCCAAGGAAGCCGAAGAGCGGGCGGCTCGGGCGCCCAAGCCGGAGCCCAAGGCCACCGCGACCGTCGAGGCCCCGGCTGAAGCGCCCGCCAAACCCGCCGAGAAGCCCGCCGAGGCGAAGGCTCCCGCCGCTCCCGCCCCGGCCAAGGGTCTGGGCATCGCCGGCGGCGCCAAGAAACCGGGCGCCAAGAAGGCCGCGGCCCAACCGTCGGAGGCATCGGCAGGCGCCGCGCCCGCCGCTCAGCCGGTCAAGGGGCTGGGCATCGCCGCCGGCGCCAAGCGGCCCGGCGCCAAGAAGGCCGCGCCGGCGGCCGAGGCGAAGCCGGCCGAGGCCAAGGCAGAGCCCGAGGCCAAGGCGGAGCCCGAGCAAAAGCCGGAGCCCGAGCAAAAACCGGAACCCTCCGCCCAGCCCGACGGCGACGCCGCACCGCCGGCAGCGCCGGTCAAGGGGCTGGGCATCGCCCGCGGGGCGCGTCCGCCCGGCAAGCGCTGACCGCGTTCAGGAGGCCAAGCCGAGGAACACCATGAGCGACCGCTCGATCTCCGCCATGAGCGTCGCGGACACGCGACCGATCCGCGTTCCGAGGTTCGACCGGCGGACGGTCGTGATCTTGTCGATCATGGCGTAGCTCGGCTGCGCAATGCCGGTCGTCGTCGGGACCGCGATTCGCGCCACCGCCACGCCGGCGACCGTCGTCGCCGTCAGCGGGACGACGACGACAGATTCCGTCGCGGAGAACAGGTCGTCCTGAACAATGATCGCCGGACGAGGCTTGCCCGCATAGACGCGCCCGGAGACCGTCCACAACTCGCCGCGGTTCACTCGCCGTCATCCGGTGACGCCAGATCCTCCGAGATCGCTTCGACAAATTCCATGTCATCGCTGCGCCGGTCGGCTTCGGCCAACGCCAAGGATTCCCGGTGCGCCTCCGCGGCGAACCGCGCCGACCGGACGTCCGGCACCCACATCTGGACGGGGCGGTATCCCCGTTCACGCATGCGGCGGCGGTATTCGCTGGCCCGCCGCGTCGATGGATTACCCATACGCATATGTTGCATGAAACGCATGTTGCATGCAACGGTTCCGGGCCGAGTCTGATGCCTACCAGCAAATTCAGTGGACAACGATGGCACCATAGGGACGTGACAACTCACCCGCTGCACCTGTCCACCCCAGGTCATCCGCCCGGTCATCACCGGCAGCGGACCTTCGCGCAGTCGTCCAAACTGCAGGACGTCCTGTACGAAATCCGGGGCCCGGTGCACCAGCACGCCGCGCGGCTGGAGGCCGAAGGGCACCGCATCCTCAAGCTGAACATCGGCAACCCGGCGCCGTTCGGCTTCGAGGCGCCCGACGTGATCATGCGCGACATCATCCAGGCGCTGCCGTACGCGCAGGGCTATTCCGACTCCCAGGGCATCCTGCCGGCCCGGCGCGCGGTGGTCACCCGGTACGAGTTGGTCGAGGACTTCCCGCGGTTCGACGTCGATGACGTGTACCTGGGCAACGGATGTTCCGAGCTGATCACCATGACGCTGCAGGCCCTGTTGGACAACGGCGATCAGGTGCTGATCCCGTCGCCGGACTACCCGCTGTGGACGGCGTCGACCTCGCTGGCGGGCGGCACGCCCGTGCACTACCTGTGCGACGAGACGCAGGGCTGGCAGCCCGACATCGCCGACCTGGAATCCAAGATCACCGAGCGCACCAAGGCGCTGGTGGTGATCAACCCGAACAACCCCACCGGCGCCGTCTACGGCCGCGACGTCCTCACCCAGATGGTCGAATTGGCGCGCAAGCATCAACTGCTGCTGCTCGCCGACGAGATCTACGACAAGATCCTGTACGACGACGCCAAGCACATCAACGTGGCCTCGCTGGCGCCCGACATGTTGTGCCTGACGTTCAACGGCCTGTCCAAGGCCTATCGCGTCGCCGGATATCGCGCCGGCTGGCTGGCCATCACCGGGCCCAAGGATCACGCCGAGAGCTTCATCGAGGGAATCAGCCTGCTGGCCAACATGCGGCTGTGCCCGAACGTCCCGGCCCAGCACGCGATCCAGGTTGCCCTCGGCGGCCACCAGAGCATCGAGGACCTGGTGCTGCCCGGCGGCCGGCTGCTCGAGCAGCGCGACGTCGCGTGGAAGAAGCTCAACGAGATCCCCGGGATGTCCTGCGTCAAACCCGAGGGCGCGCTGTACGCGTTTCCCCGGCTGGACCCCGAGGTCTACGAGATCGAGGACGACGAGCAGCTGGTGCTCGACCTGCTGCTGCAGGAGAAGATCCTGGTCACCCAGGGCACCGGGTTCAACTGGCCGACGCCGGATCACCTGCGCATCGTGACGCTGCCGTGGGCCCGGGACCTGGCGGCCGCGATCGAGCGACTGGGCAATTTCCTGGCCAGCTACCGACCGTAGGCGGTTTCCGGCCGCCTCTACGGTGGAGCGGGTGACGCACGCACACTCGCACAATCTGTCCTCGGGGCCGTCCCCGCTGGGACCGCTGCCCGCCCGGATCGTCGTCGGGCTGCTGGCCGCGTTCGGTCTGGCGGTGCTGGTCGGGGCGGTGTGGCTGTGGCCCAGCCGCCAGCACGTCGACATCCCGATGCCGTTCCAGAACGCCACCGGCGGCGCGGTGAGCACCCAGCGCGGGCACGTGCTGTCCAGCGGGCTGGGCGACTGCGGCAGCCCGTCGACCGGTCAGGTGCTCACCACGGCGCCCCGGCCGGGAGCCCCGGGCGCCGGGCGGTGCGTGCTGACGCTGGTAGCAATCGATTCCGGGCCGAACGCCGGCGCCAACACCCAGCTGGAGTCCTCCCCCGGCCCGGGCCAACCGCAGTTCGCCGCGGGCGATCACATTCGGCTGGTCCGCCAGGTCGACGACCAGGGCGGCACCAGCTACGCGTTCTACGACTTCGAGCGTGGCTGGCCCCTGGTTGGGCTCGCGATCGCCTTCGCGGTGGTGATCGTCGCCGTGGCGCGCTGGCGCGGACTGCTGGCGCTGGTGGGGATCGTCGTCGCGTTCGGCGTGCTGGTGCTGTTCCTGCTGCCGGCGCTGCGCGATGGCGCGCCCGCGGTTCCGGTGGCGCTGGTGGCCTCCGCCGCGATCCTCTACGTGGTGATCTACCTCGCGCACGGGGTCAACCTGCGCACCAGCGCCGCGCTGCTGGGCACCCTGTCGTCGTTGCTGCTGGCAGCCGGATTATCTTGGGCGGCAATCGAATTCGCTCACCTGACGGGTCTCTCCGACGACCAGAACTCCACGGTCAGCGCGTATTTGGGCAACGTCTCGATCAGCGGCCTGCTGCTGGCCGGGTTCATCATCGGGTCACTGGGTGTGCTCAACGACGTGACGGTGACGCAGGCGTCGACGGTCTTCGAGCTCGCCCGCCTGGGCGGTGACACCTCCCGCCGCGCCATTTTCCTGGGCGCGATCCGGGTGGGCCGCGATCACATCGCCAGCACGGTGTACACGCTGGTGCTCGCCTACGCCGGCAGCTCGCTGCCGCTGCTGTTGCTGTTCAGCGTCGCCAACCGCTCGCTGGGCGACGTGCTGACGAGCGAAAGCGTGGCCATCGAGCTCGCGCGCTCGGCGGTTGGCGGTGTCGCGCTTGCACTTTCGGTGCCGTTGACGACGGCGATCGCCGCGGTGCTGGCCACGCCGGGCCCCGTCAGCTCAAGTCAGCCCCGCTCCAGCAGCTCCAGCAGGTAGCTGCCGTACCCGGACTTGACCAGGGTGCGGGCGCGGCGCTCCATCTGCTTCTCGTCGATCCAGCCCTGCTGCCACGCCACCTCCTCGGGAACGCTGACCTTCAGGCCCTGCCGTCGTTCCAGAGTGCGAATGAAGTCGCTGGCGTCCAGCAGCGAGTCGAACGTTCCGGTGTCCAGCCACGCGGTGCCGCGGGCCATCACCTCGACCGCGAGGCGCCCGCGGTTCAAGTAGATCTGGTTGACCTCGGTGATCTCATACTCGCCGCGCGCCGATTTCTTCAACCCCTTGGCGATCTCGACCACGTCGTTGTCGTAGAAGTACAAGCCGGGCACGGCGTATTGGGACTTCGGCGTGGCCGGCTTCTCCTCCAGCGACAGGGCCATGCCGTCGGGACCGAACTCGACGACACCGTAGTCCGACGGGTTGGACACCCAATAGGCGAAAATGGCTCCGCCGCTGATGTTTTGGAAGCGACTCAGGCTGGTGCCCAGTCCCGGGCCGTAGAAGATGTTGTCCCCCAACACCAAAGCGACCGAATCGTTGCCGATGTAGTCTGCGCCGACGACGAACGCCTGCGCCAGGCCGTCGGGCCGGTCCTGCACCGCGTAGCTGATGTCGATGCCGAATTGCGAGCCGTCGCCGAGGAGCCGCTCAAAGCCGTCCGCGTCGTGCGGGGTCGTGATCACCAGGACGTCGCGGATGCCGGCCATCATCAGCGTGGACAGCGGATAGTAGATCATCGGCTTGTCGTAGACCGGCAGCAGCTGCTTGCTGATGCCCATGGTGATCGGATGCAGGCGGGTGCCCGAGCCGCCCGCCAGGATGATTCCGCGCATGAATGGCTCCTGACGTCTCAATCGACTCAATCGACGGCATCGGCTTCGGTGAGCTCGGTGGCCTCCAACGCCGATGCCAGGTCCTCGTGATGGAATACCGAGGTGACATGGTCGTGGACCACCCGGAAAGCCGACGCGGAATTCGTGACGGCGCCGGGGTTGTCCGGGGTGCTGACCTTCTGCTCGACGACGACGACGCCGTCGTGCACGTAGATCCGGCCGACCTCCGCCGTCACCTTGCGGGCGGCGGCCCACCGGCGCAGCGCCGCGTGGCCCTGTGCGGCGCCGTGGGCGTCACCGATGTCGATGTCGTCGCTGGACAGAGCCACCAACGTGTCCAGGTCGGCGGCGTTGAGCGCGTCGTGCCACGCCAAGACGGTGGCGATCTCCGATGTGGTCATGGTCTGCAAGTTACCGTGCGCGCGCCCGGCCGTGGCTAGAAAGCCGTGTGCTCCAGCCAGTTCTGCCACACTGCCTCGTCACCGAACACCGCGACGCCGGTGTCGCCGACGGGAACGCGGCGCACCAGCGCCAGCAGCAACTCGGTCGCCGGACCGCGCAGCGCCACGGTCCCCTTGCCGTGCTCGTGCGACCAGCCGACCCGGCCGCCGGAGGCGCCGATCGTCCATTCGCCGGGCTCGGTGAGGCCGGAATCGGTTGCGTGCAGGTGGATGGTGTTGGGTTCCTCGAGCGGCAGCGCCTCCCCGTCCCTTCCGGCCTGGATCGCGACCCGCTCCAGCCATTCGGTGATCGCATCGGACGCGAGTTCGGGGTCGAGCGTGAACTCGCCGCCCAGCGTGATGGCGGCGTCGGCCCGGTGCACCGCCACCTCATGCAGCCGGCGCCGGACCCACCAGTTCGCCGGGCGGGTCCCGAGAAACGTCCACACCGGCGTCTCGGCGCCCGTCAGCTCGACAGCGTCGACGACCAGCTGCGCGCCGCCGCGCAACCAGGAGATCGCGTCGTCGGGGTCCGGTGGCGGCTTGCCGCCCTCGACGCTGCGGGGGTCGAGGTAGTCGTCGAGTCGGTCCCGCACGATCTGGGCCGCCCAGCGGTCGCCCCGGCCGACATGGCGGAACAGCTGCTTGAGGGTCCAGCCCGGGCACGTCGGCACCGGCGTGGCGTCGTCGGCGCCGCGGAACAGCTCTGCGAAGGCGCGGTTCTGATCCAGGAACGCGGCCGCATAGTCCACCCGGCCAGGTTACCCGGGCATCACGCGGGCGCGACGGCCTCCGCGACGGTTACCGTCTTGCGGGCGAGCACACCGCCCGGCGTCCGGACGTACGCGAACCAGGTGATCGCCGCACACAGCACGTAGAAGCCCAGGAAGACGACGAACGCCGTCGTCGCCGATTTCGCCGGCGACAGGTACGACGCCCGCAGCACGACGTTGATGCCGACGCCGCCGAGCGCGCCGATGGCGCCGGCGATGCCGATCAGCGCGCCCGACATCCGGCGCGACCAGTCGGCCTTCTCGGCCCGGCCGAGGTGATCGATGCTGTGCGCCTTGGCGTCGAAGATGGACGGGATCATCTTGTACACCGACCCGTTGCCGATCCCGGACAGGATGAACAGCGCGACGAACCCGGCCACGTAGGCCGCCAGGCCGCCGCCCGACAGGGCGCCGTGGCGGGCGTCGGCCATCTCGCCGAACACCACCAGCCAGCCGGCCGCGGCGATCATCGCGGCGAACACGTACAGCGTGACCTTGCTGCCGCCGATGCGGTCGGACAGCCAACCACCCGGCGGCCGCGCGATCGAGCCCAGCAGGGGCCCTATGAACGCGATCTGCGCGGCGTGCAGCGCCGCGTGGGCGGTCATCGCCGGGGTTGTCTTGCCTCCGTGGCTGAGGTTGGCCAGAAAGCTGATCTGCAGCACCTGGCCGAAGGCGAACGAGAAGCCGATGAACGATCCGAACGTGCCGATGTAGAGCAGCGCGATCAGCCACGAATCGCGGTATTTCATCACGTCTATCATCGAGCGGCCGTTGGTGCGCTGGTTGCTCAGGTTGTCCATGAACAGCGCGGCGCCGACCGCGGCAACCGACAGCAACACCAGATACACGGCGCACACCCAGTGCGGCGCACGGTTGCCCGCGGTGGCGATCACCAGCAGCCCGACGATCTGGATCGCCGCGACGCCGATGTTGCCGCCGCCGGCGTTCAGCCCCAGCGCCCACCCCTTGAGCCGCTGCGGATAGAACGCGTTGATGTTAGTCATCGAGGACGCGAAGTTGCCCCCGCCCAGCCCGGCGATCGCGGCCACGACCATGAAGGTCGTGTACGACGTGCCGGGGTGCGCCATGAAGTACAGCGTCAACGCCGTGGGCAACGCCAGTGCCAGCGCGGAGAACACCGTCCAGTTGCGGCCGCCGAACGTCGCGGTCGCGAACGTGTAGGGCAGCCGCAGGATCGCGCCGACCAGCGTCGGCATCGCGACGAGGAAGAACTTTCCGGCGGCGTCGATGTGGTAGACGTTCTGCGGCATGAAAAGGACCATCACCGACCAGATCGACCAGACGGAGAACCCGACGTGCTCGGCGACGATAGACCAGATCAGGTTGCGGCGCGCGATCTTTGCGCCGCCGTTGTTCCAGGCGTCGACGTCTTCGGGGTCCCAGTCGTCGATGGTGTGTCGGCGCGTCTGTAGCAGCATGCCATCACGGTAGGAAAGTGTTGTTGCGGCAACGCTTCCCGCGATGACCCGCGTGCTACAACCTGCTCACTTCCGACCCCGGTGGGCGGTGAGCTATGCGACCGGTGTCACACCCAGCGGCTGCGGGCGGGCGGGGCCACCGGCGCCACCCAGGCCTTCGCATAGCGGTTGCCGGACGACTTCTGCGGGTCGCGGCTGCGGTAGACCAGGTACGGGCGCAGCAGGTATCCGGCCGGTGCGCTGAACATGTGCACCAGCCGGGTGTATGGCCAAATGCCCAGCAGCGCAAGAACAATCAGCGCATGCACCTGAAATGTCGCGGGCGCGCCGGCCATCAACTCCACCGCCGGATGCAGCGAGAACAGGCTGCGGAACCACGGTGCCACTGTCTGGCGGTAGTCGTAGGCGGCGAACACGTTGGTCAGCGTGTTGAGCATCCCGGTCACCAGGGCCCCCGCCAGCAGCGCGTACATCAGCCTGTCACTGCGGGTCGTCGCCTTGCGCACCTCGGGCACCGTAATGCGCCGGTACAGCAGGATTGTCAGCCCGGTGACGACGGCCGCCCCGGCCAGCGAGCCCATCGTCACCGCCACCAGGTGATAGGCCCACTCGGGGACACCGGCCGCCGCCGTCCAGGATTCGGGGATCATCAGGCCGACGACGTGGCCGCCGAAGACGCCCAGCAGCCCGAAGTGAAACAGCGGGCTGCCCATCCGCAGCAGCCTGCTCTCGTAGATCTGCGAGGACCGCGTGGTCCAGCCGAACTGATCGGTCCGATAGCGCCAGACATGGCCCAGCACAAACGATGTGAGCGCGATGTACGGCGCGGTCAGCCACAGCAGGCTGTTCATCGGCGACCTCCGGCGCTCAGGGGATCCATGGCGAACGGCTCGAGCCCGACGTCTTCCTCCGGCGGCCCCGCGGCGGCCAGCTCGGCGATGCGGCGCCGGTCAGCGGTGCTGATCGGGGGCAGCGTCGCGAGGGCCGCGCCCAGGACACCGGCGTAGCCGGAACCGCTGTCCCGCAACGACAATCGGAGCAGTTCCAGAACCGGCACATGCTCGGCCAGCAGCCGCTCGCCCCGCACGGGGTCGACGGTCGCGGCGAACTCGAGGACCAGCGGCAGGTAGTCGGGCAGCTCGTCATCCCCCAGCTGCATCCCGGCCTGCCGGTAGGCGTGCTTGAAGCGCAGCAGCGCCATGCCGCGCTTGCGGGTGTCGCCGTAGGCGTAGTAGGTCAGGTGCAGGCTGGCGCGCCGGCGCATGTCGAACGTCTCGACGTAACGCGCGGCGAGCTCCATCGGGTCGGCGCCGTCGAATTCCCGCCGCAGGAAGTCCAGTATCGGTGTTCGTACCGCGGCGGGCAATTCTTCTGCGGCGGCGGCTAATTGGTCGGTGAGTGCGAGTGTCTGCGTGCTGGGGTAATCCAGCAGCAGCGCCGCGACGCGCCACACCAGCCGGCGGTCGCGCTCGCCCAGCGCGGCGCCGCGCGTCGGTCGCCGATTCAGCGTCAGCGTCTTCACTTTGTCGGCACCAGCCCGTCGGTGCTCTTGCCGTCCCAGTTGAGCAGGTTTCTCCCGGCCTTGCTGCCGTTGCCATTACCGTTGCCGTTGGTGACGTGGAATTTGTCGGCCATCGCGTCATACGCCGTCATCCCCGGCCCGCCGTCGCCGTCGAGGCTGCACCCGGTGGCCAGCGCGTCGAGGCGGTGCGCGTCCGATCCCGCGCCGCTGGGGATGACGTAGCGGTCGGCGTACTTGGCGATCGCCAGCAGCCGGTACATCGATTCGATCTCCTCGCCGGCGAGCCCCACCGACTCCGGGATCGTGTCGTCGAATTCCTCGCCCAGGTTGGCGGCGCGCATGTACGAGCGCATCGCCGCGAGCCGTTGCAGCGCAAGGCGAACCGGCCCGACGTCGCCGGCGGTGAACAGCTCGGCCAGGTACTCGATCGGAACGCGCAGGGCGTCGATCGCGCCGAACAGGTTGTTCTTGTTCTCGCCGTCGTGGCCGGTCTTGGCCAGCACGTCGACGACCGGGGACAGCGGCGGTACGTACCAGACCATCGGCATCGTTCGGTACTCCGGGTGCAACGGAAGCGCCAGCTGGTAGTCGACGATGAGCCGGTAGACCGGCGAATTCTGCGCGGCCTCAATCCATTCGCCGGAGATCCCGGCGCGCTCCGCCTCCGCGACCACCCGGGGGTCGTGCGGGTTCAGGAACACGCCGAGCTGCGCCGGGTAGAGGTCCTGCTCGTCTTGCACCGACGCCGCGGCCGCGACGGCGTCGGCGTCGTACAGCAGCACCCCGATGTAGCGCAGCCGCCCGACGCAGGTCTCCGAGCACACCGTCGGGATGCCCACCTCGACGCGCGGATAGCAGAACGTGCACTTCTCGGCCTTGCCGGTCTTGTGGTTGAAGTAGATCTTCTTGTAGGGGCAGCCGGTGACGCACTGCCGCCAGCCGCGGCACTTGTCCTGGTCGACCAGCACGATGCCGTCCTCGCTGCGCTTGTAGATCGCGCCGGACGGGCACGACGCCGCGCAGGAGGGGTTGAGGCAGTGCTCGCAGATGCGCGGCAGGTAGAACATGAACGTCTGCTCGAACTCGAGCTTCACCTCGTCGGACAGCTTGGCCAGCAACGGGTCACGGCCGACCTGCTCGGGTCCGCCGCCGAGGTCGTCGTCCCAGTTGGCGCCCCAGGTCACCTTGGTGTCTTCGCCGGTGATCAGCGACTTGGGCCGGGCCACCGGGGTGGTGTCCATCGCCGGGGCGGACAGCAGGGTCTCGTAGTCGTAGGTCCACGGGTCGTAGTAGTCCGACACCGTGGGCAGGTCGGGGTTGGCGAAGATATTGAAGAGCCTGCGCAGCCGCGACCCTGTTTTGAGCGTCAACCGGCCGCGCTTGTTCAGCGTCCAGCCGCCCTTCCACTTCTCCTGGTCCTGGTAGCGGCGCGGATACCCCTGTCCGGGGCGGGTTTCCACGTTGTTGAACCAGGCGTACTCCATGCCGCCGCGGTTGGTCCACGCCTGCTTGCAGGTGACGCTGCAGGTGTGGCAGCCGATGCACTTGTCGAGGTTCATCACCATCGCGAGCTGAGCCATGACCTTCAAGTCAGTACTCCACTTCTTGCGAGCGCCGCCTGATCGTGGTGACCTCGTCGCGCTGGTTTCCGGTGGGGCCGTGGTAGTTCAGCGCGAAGGACTGCTGGGCGTAACCGCCGATCAGGTGCGACGGCTTGATCATGATCCGGGTCAGCGCGTTGTGGATACCACCGCGCTTGCCGGTCTTCTCGGTGCGGGGCACGTCGACCGCCTTGTCCTGCGCGTGGTACATGAACACGAGGCCCTCGGGCATCCGGTGACTGACGATCGCGCGGGCGTTGACCACACCGTTGCGATTGGTGCACTCGATCCAGTCGTTGTCCTTGACGCCGATCTTCGCCGCGTCCACGTCCGACATCCAAATCGCCTGCCCGCCACGGGAAAGCGTAAGCATATGCAGGTTGTCCTGGTAGGCGGAGTGGATGGACCACTTGGAGTGCGGGGTCAGATACCGCACGGTGATCCCGCCGGCGGTGTCACCGACGGCCGGCTCGTCGAACAGGGCGGTCATGTCCAGCGGCGGGCGGAAGATCGGCAACTGCTCCCCGAGCTCGCTCATCCAGTCGTGATCGAGGTAGAAGTGCTGGCGACCGGTCAGGGTGTGCCACGGCTTGAGCCGCTCGGTGTTGATCGTGAACGGCGAGTAGCGGCGGCCCCCGGTCTCCGAACCGGACCACTCCGGCGACGTGTTCACCGGCACCGGGCGGGACTGCGTGTCGGCGAACGTGATTCGCCGGCCCTCGTTCTCCTTCGCCAGGTCGGCCAGCTCCGTGCCGGTGCGCCGCTGCAGTGCCTCGAACCCCTCGACCGCCAAGCGCCCGTTCGTCGTGCCGGACAGCGCCAGCATCGCCTCGGCGGCGTGGGTGTCCTTGGCCAGCGACGGCCGCCCGACGGCCACGCCGCTGACCACCGCGCCGTTGACGCCCCGCAGGTATTCGACCTCCGCGTCGGGATGCGTCGTCACGCCCTTGGTCGTGAGGCCGACGGTTTCGACCATCGGCCCGAGCGCGGCCATCTTGTCACCGACCGCCGGATAGTCCCGCTCGACGACGACCAGCCGCGGCATCGTCTTGCCGGGAATCGGCTCGCACTCACCGGCTTTCCAGTCCAGCACGCGCCCGCCGGGCTGAGCGGTGGCGTCGGCGCTGTCGTGCTGCAGCGGCACCGCGACGATGTCCTTGCGCTTGCCCAGATGTTTTTCGGCCAGCCAGGAGAACCCGCGCGCGATGCGGTGGAAGGCCTCGAAGTCGGTCTTGGTCTCCCACGGCGGCGAGATCGCCGGGGAGAACGCGTGCACGAACGGGTGCATGTCGGTGCTGGACAGGTCGTGCTTCTCGTACCAGGTGGCCGCGGGCAGCACGATGTCGGAAAACAGTGTGGTGCTGGTGTTTCGGAAGTCGATCGACAACAGCAGGTCCAGCTTTCCCACCGGCGCCTCGTCGCGCCAGCGCACCTCCTGCGGGCGCACCGCGTCCTCGTCGCGGGCGGCCACATTGGAGTCGGTGCCCAGCAGGTGCTTGAGGAAGTACTCGTTGCCCTTCGCCGACGAGCCGAGCAGGTTGGACCGCCACACCGTCAGGCAGCGCGGGAAATTCTCGGGCGCGTCGGGATCCTCGCAGGCGAACTGCAGATGCCCGGACTTCAGCCCGTCCACGACATGCGCCGACGCGTCCTTGCCCAGCCGCGCCGCCTCGTCGGCCAGATCGAGCGGATTGCGGTTGAACGTGGGATAACTCGGCATCCAGCCCAGCCGGCTGGCCAGCGCGATGCTGTCGGCTGCGGTTCGGCCCGCGAACCGGCCCTCGGCCAGCGGGGAGGCCATCGCCTCGGAGGTGAACCGGTCGTAGCGCCACTGGTCGGTCGACAGGTACCAGAACACCGTGCCCTGCATCTGGCGCGGCGGGCGCTGCCAATCCAACCCGAAGGCCAGCGTCGACCACCCGGTGACCGGCCGGCACTTCTCCTGCCCGACGTAATGCGCCCAGCCGCCGCCGTTGACGCCCTGACAGCCGGTGAGCATCACCAGCGTGAGGAACGAGCGATAGATCTGGTCGGAGTGAAACCAGTGGTTGGTTCCCGCGCCCATCAAAATCATCGACCGGCCGCGCGAACGTTCGGCGTTGTCGGCGAATTCCCGCGCGATCCGTGCCACCGCCGCGGCGGGCACGCCGGTGATCGGCTCCTGCCAGGCCGGGGTGTAGGGCTGAGTCGCGTCGTCGTAGTCGGAAGGCCAGTCCCCGGGCAGGCCCTCCCGGTGCACGCCGTACTGGGCGAGCAGCAGGTCGAAGACCGTCGTCACGCGTTGTCCGGCAACGATTCTCGACGGCACGCCGCGGGTGAGCACGCCGGGCTTGTCGCCGTCGAACCGCGGCAGTTTCACCTCGGTCACGTCGCCGCCGGCCAGCGTCAGCAGCGGGTCCACGCCGCCCAGGTCGAGGTTCCACCGTCCCTCGCCAGACGCCGTGAACCGGTGTCCCAGTGAGCCGTTCGGCACCACGGGGTTGGCCTGCGCGTCGAGCAGCACCGTCTTGGACGCGGCGCCCTCGCCGGTGTCGCCGAGATCGGCTGCGGTGAGGAATTTCCCGGGCAGCCAGTTCCCGCCGCGCTCGGTCAGCGTCACCAGGAACGGCAGGTCCGTGTAGCGCTTCACGTAGTCGGTGAAATACGGGGTCGTCCGGTCGACGAAGAACTCCTTGAGGATCACATGGCCCATCGACATCGCCAGCGCGGCATCGGTGCCCGGCCGCGCCGGCAGCCATTCGTCGGCGAACTTCGTGTTGTCGGCGTAGTCGGGCGAGACCACGACCACCTTCTGGCCGCGATAGCGCGCCTCGGTCATGTAATGCGCGTCGGGCGTGCGGGTGACCGGAACGTTGGAGCCCCACATGATCAGGTACCCGGCGTCGAACCAGTCGGCCGACTCGGGCACGTCGGTCTGGTCGCCGAACACCTGCGGCGAGGCCACCGGCAGGTCGGCGTACCAGTCGTAGAACGACAGCATCGACCCGCCGATGAGCGAAATGAACCGGGCCCCAACGGCATGGCTGACCATCGACATCGCCGGTATCGGCGAGAACCCGGCCACCCGGTCGGGGCCGTACTTCTTGATCGTGTGCACGTGCGCGGCCGCCGCCATCTCGGCGGCCTCCCACCACTCGGCGCGGACGAACCCGCCCTTGCCGCGCGCCGCCTTGTAGCGGCTGGACTTGACGGGATCGTCGACGATGTCGGCCCACGCCAGCACGGGGTCGTTCAGCCGCGCCTTGGCCTCGCGGTAGTACTCGAGCAGGATGCCGCGCACATACGGATAGCGAACGCGCGCAGGCGAATACGTGTACCAGGAGAACGAGGCGCCGCGGGGGCAGCCGCGCGGCTCGTACTCCGGCTTGTCGGCGCCGACGGACGGGTAGTCGGTTTGTTGGGATTCCCAGGTGATCACGCCGTCCTTGACGTAGATCTTCCACGAGCACGACCCCGTGCAGTTGACGCCGTGCGTCGATCGCACGACCTTGTCGTGCGCCCAGCGGTCCCGGTAGAAGTCGTCTGCCGACCGCCCACCGACCTTGTGCAGCGCACGGCGATCCGCGGACACCTCGCCTCGGTGAAAATATTTGCTGAATCCGAGCAGGGCGTCGGCGGCGGTCGTGCGGTTCGCGTTCAGATCGACCATGACGCCTCCTCTCGAACGACGGCTACCGCGCTGTCATTTACCGAGGGTAAGGCAGGTTTTTGACGCTTCAAAAATTCGCACCGACACGCTTTTGCGGTTGTGCGGTTGCGGTAACACCACCGACATATTGGTATGTGTGAGCCGCACCGCAATTTTGCCGACGGCGGCGAAAAAGCACTGATGGGAGGCCGCGATCATTCGGGCCGCAACGGCTTGCAACCCCGCCGGCGTCACGGCCCGGAATCAAGCATTTTTCTTCTCGTTAACACGTGTGTGTCGCCGCGTGGTCGTTCCACAAGAGTCACGGGCGAAGCCGAATGTCGGTGCCTGGTGGGACGCTTCCTCGCGAGCGGAGACTCGGGCAGGCGTAACCTGCTTTCAAAGGAGACCTGGAGGTGCACGGTGGTGGGATTGGCCGAGTTTCCTCGCGACCTGGTGACGCTCGAAGAGTGGGATGCGCTCGATCTGGACGAGGCGCGTCGCTGGGAGCTCGTCGAGGGGGGCATCCTCATGACACCGCGGCCACGTCCGCTTCACCAGGTGGTCTCCAAGAATCTCACCCGACTGCTCGACGAACGCCGACCGGACTGGCTCGTCGTGCTGCAAGAGGTCGAGGTCACGGTCGAGGCACGCTTCCCGCCCACAGTGCGTGACCCAGACCTGGTTGTGGTGAACCGCGATGTAGTGGATCGCAATCCGGTGCGAGTAGACGCATCGGATGTCGTTTTGGTCGTCGAGATCGTGTCACCAGGTTCACGTCGCACGGACCGGGTGATGAAGGCCTACGAGTACGCGAAGGCCGGCATCGAGCACTATTGGATCGTCGATCTCGACGCCAACCGGGACGAGCGATTCCTCGCGCACCTGCTCCGTGAAGGGACGTATCGCCGGGTCGAGGCTCTCATCGGTGACCGGGTACAAACGAAAGAACCCCTGGCAGTGGACTTCACGCTCGGCGAGCTGACCCAGCCTTAAGAGCGAGGGTTTGCGACCCTCGCGTCAAAAACGCCCTGCTACGGCCGTCGCGCGCCGAGCCGGAACACCCGCCAGCCCGCCCGCTGCCAGCGGGCGGCGTCGAGGCAGTTGCGGCCGTCGACGATCACCTGGGCCCGCACCCGGTCGGCGAGGTCATCGGGGTCGAGGTCGATGAATTGCCGCCACTCGGTAAGCACCAGCACGGCATCGGCGCGCTCGCAGGCCTCTTCCACCGAAACCGCGTAGTTCAGTGTCGGGAACAGCCGTTGCGCGTTGTCGAGGGCCTTCGGGTCGTACACGTTGACCGCCGCGCCGTTGAGCTGCAGCTGGCCCGCGACGTTGAGGGCGGGCGAGTCGCGCACATCGTCGGACTCGGGTTTGAACGCGGCGCCCAGCACGGCGACGTTGGCGCCCAGCAGCGAACCGCCGCACGCGGCGGTGGCCAGTTCGACCATCCGGGTCCGTCGGCGCATGTTGATGCTGTCGACCTCACGCAGGAAGGTCAGCGCCTGGTCGGCGCCCAGCTCGCCGGCGCGGGCCATGAACGCGCGGATGTCCTTGGGCAGGCAGCCGCCGCCGAAACCCAAACCCGCGTTGAGGCATTGGCGTCCGATCCGTGGGTCGTATCCCAGCGCATCGGCCAGGACGCTGACGTCGGCGCCGGCGGCCTCGCATACCTCGGAGATGGCGTTGATGAACGAAATCTTGGTCGCCAGAAAGGCATTGGCGGATACCTTGACCAGCTCCGCGGTCTGCAAGTCGGTCACCAGGAACGGCACGCCCGCCTTCAGCAGCGGCCCGTAGAGCTCGCGAACGGCCGGCTCGGCGCGCGTCGAATCGTCTTGCACGCCAAGCACAATGCGATCCGGGCGCAGCGTGTCGCGCACCGCGAACCCCTCACGCAGGAACTCCGGATTCCAGGCGACTTCGACGTCGACCCCCGGGGGCGCCAGCCCCGCGGCCCGTCGGCTCAACTCGGCCGCAGTGCCCACCGGGACCGTCGACTTGCCGACGAGCACCGACGATCTGGTCAGCCGCGGCACCAACGTGTCGATGACGGCATGCACATGGCACAGGTCGGCGCCGTATTCGCCCTTCTTTTGCGGCGTGCCGACCCCGAGGAAGTGCACGTCGGCGAGTTCGGCGGCCAGATCGTAGTCGGTGGTGAAGCTCAGTCGCCCCGCAGTCAGGTTGTCCGTCAACAGCTTTCGCAGTCCGGGCTCGTAAAAGGGAATGTCGCCCCCGGCGAGCTTGGCGACCTTGCCCGGGTCGATATCGACCCCGATGACCTCGTGTCCCAACGCGGCCATCCCGACAGCGTGCGTGGCGCCCAGGTAGCCGGTTCCGAAAACGGTGCATCGCATACCACCGGTGTAGGTGGCCGCGATGAGCTAACCGCGTCGTCCCGCTGAGCGGCAGGCAAACGGGAGATGACAGGTGGCCGTGGGCGCGAATTAAAGCCCTGGGATACCCGGAATCCCGAACCCACCGCGACCGTGACCGCCACCGAAGCCGCCGTGACCACCGCCACCGGGGAAGCCGCCGCCGTGATCACCGCCGTCACCGTGACCACCGCCGAAGCCGCCTCCCGGCGGGCCGCCAATGCCTGGTATCGGCAGCGGAATCGGCACTGGAACGGGCGCCACCGGCGGAGGAGCGGGTGCCGGCGCGGCAGGAACGGGCGCCGGAGCCTCCGGAACGGGCACCGGGGCCGGGGCGGGCGCCACAACCGGCGGGGGAGCCGGGGCCGGCGGCACCGCGGCGGGAGCCGGGGCGTGGGGCGCCGGCGCCGCGGGGGCCGGAGCCGGGGCCGGCGCGGGCACTGCGGCCGGGGCGGGCGGGGGGGCTGCCGGAGCCGCGGGTGCCGGCTGGGCGGGAGCGACGACGTTCTGGCCCGGCACGGGCTTCACGCCGGCCGTCGGCCGGATGGCGATCGCGAGCGAAACGACCAGCGCCGCCACTCCCACGATGAAGATTCCCGCCAAAACGCTCCCCACCAGGCCGAACGACCTGCGCTCGCCGACATCGACGAAACCGCTCGCGGCGGTGTGCGGGCCGGTGAAGGGGTCGGCGAAGTCGTCGCCGACGGCGCTGTAGGCGAGGCCGTCGCCGGCCCCCGGTGTGGCCGGGAAGTCGAAGTACCCCGGAGCGACGGCGAACGGGTCGATGGCGCCGGTGCCGGGATCCTGCGCGTAAGCACGCGCCGCGGTGGACGACACGAACAGCGGCGCGCTCGCCGACGCCAGCGCCGCCCCGCGGGCCAGCGCCGTGTCCGGCTCCTCGGGCGCCGTCAGCGGCAGCGTGGTCGCCGCCTCCAGCGCCGGCTTGATCAGCGGGACGTCGATGCCGGAGCCGACGACGAACACCGCATCCGGGCGGGTCTCCAGCCCCTCGGCGGCGGAAACCATGGTGGCCAGCTGGGCCACCGCCGCGTCGTCGTCGTCCGGGAGGGGCTCGCGGTGCACGTCGGAGACCGACCCGTCGGCGCTGTCGACGACCGCCAGGGTGGCGGTGTCGGGCTCGATGTACAACAGCGCCGTGTGCGCGTAGTTGGTTTGGTTTCCGACGGCCTGGGCCAGCGCCGCCGCGGCCAGAAAGGCCGAGACCAACATCACGTTCTCGACCTTGTGGGCGGCAAGCTTGTCACGCAGCGCGGCGGCCTCGATGGGGTCGGTGAAGGTGACCCCGGTCGACGCCAGTTGATAGCCGCCCTCGGCGGCGCCCTCGCGGGTGCCCAGGATCGCCGACACCACTTGGTCGGCGGCGCTCACAGTTGCCGTGTCGTCGCCGGCGGAAACGTCGAAGTTGTCTTCGTCGACGGTGGCGCCGTCCCCGTTTTCGCCCTCGACCAGCACCATCCTGACTGCCGTCGGGGCCATCGACACGCCAAGTACGGTGTCCAAAGCTCCTCCATCGTCGCATTGCCAGCGATCACGCCCGGGGACGTCGTCGTCGCGCGCACGATTGGCGGCGGCACGCCGCGAACTCCCCCAGGGTTCCCCCAATTGGCCGATTTTACGCTTGTTCGAACCGTCGGGGCCTTGGGCGAGGCTACCCGTTACGGGCCCAGGATGCCCGGGCCCAGGTGGCGGTGCAGCCAGTCGTGGGCCTTGTCCCTGGGCCGCTCCGACTGATCCTGCTGCGGGGGTGCCGCGGTTTCCGGTGCCGAGACCGCCGAGGGCGGCGGGGGCGGCGCCTGCGGCGTCGGCGCGATGACGTTCTTGCTGATGTCCGGCCGCTGCTCCACGTGGGGCCGGACACTGAAGGCCAGGTCGAGCGCCACGGCAACCGCCCCGCCGACGAACATCACCGCCGCGATGGCTGCCGCCACCAACGGCTTGCGGGAGCGCCACCTGGCCCGAGCGGCGCGGGCCTCGCGCGCGGCGCCCGCGTCCGGCATCGCGACGGTGGACGGCGCTCCCAGCTGGGCATTCGCCGACGCCAGCGCCGCGCCGCGGGCCAGGGCCATCTCGGGCTCCTCGGGGGCGGTCAGCGAAAGCGATGTCGCGGCTTCCAGCGTCGGTTTGATCGACGGGAGGTCGACGCCGGAGCCGACGAGGAACACCCCGTCGGGGCGGGCTTTCATCGATTCGGCACCCGAAACCATCGCGGTCAGTTGTTCCAGCGCCGCGTCATCGTTCGGCGGCAGGGACCGCCGATGCGTGTCGACGATCGACCCGTCGGAGCTGTCGACGACGGCCAGCGTCGCGCTGGCCGGTTCGACGAACAGCAGCGCGGTGCGCGCGCAATTGGTGGCGCTGCCGACCGCCTGGGCCAGGGCCGCCGCGGCCATGAACGCCGAGACCAGCATGATGTTCTCAATCTTGCGTTCCGCCAACGCATCCCGGAGTGCCGCCGCCTCGGCCTGATCGGTCCAGGCAACTCCGCTGGAGAGCACGTGGTGCCCGCCTTCGACCGCGCTTTCCCGGGTTCCGACGATGGCGGCGACCGCCCGATCCACCGCGGCGTTGGCCTGCGGACGGCCGCTGACGTCGAAGTCGTCCTGATCGACTGTCACCCCGCCGGCGCCGGCGCCCTCGATGAGCACCATGCGGACCGTCTCCGCTGCCATGGATACACCAACTACGATGTCCACCGCTTTCTCCAAGCCCCCCAACTGGTTTGGCGTGTGGTCCCCACCACCCTAGCTCGGCGCGTCCGATTCACCGCACCTGACGCGCGAGGCTACCGGTGCCCAAAGCCGCCGAATCCGTGCCCGCCACCGAAGCCGTGCCCGCCCCCGAAGCCGTGCCCGCCGCCGAAGGGACCATGCCCACCGCCGAAAGGACCATGGCCCCCACCGAACGGCCCGGGGCCGAACGGACCATGCCCGCCACCGAAGGGGCCGCGGGGGCCGGGTCCACCGCCGAAGGGCCCGCGCGGCGCCGGGGGCCCGATAACGGGAACGCGCGGAACGGGAACGGGAACGAGTACCGGCGGCGGGATCGGCGGAGCTGCGGGAACCGGAGCCGCCGCCGGCGGAGCTATGGGATGGGGCACCGCCACCGGGGCGGGCGCCTGGATCTTCGGCTGCGCGGGAACGGAAGCCTGCGGTGGCGGCGGCGCGGGTTGCGTTGGGACGACGATGTTTTCGGCGGGACTGGGGCGCAACGCGACCGTCGGGCGGATGCTGATCGCCAGCGCAATCTCCAGCGCCACCACCGCACTGATGAATACCACCGCGAGCGCGCTGCCGACCAGTAGGAGAGACCGGCGCCGCTGCCCGGCCTCGTCCAGGCCGATGACGGTGCCGGCCTCGACATCCTCGTCCGGTATCGCGCTGTAGGCGACGTTGGGCTCGCCCGCCTTGGTATCGGCGGTGGACTCCGTAACGCCCCGGTATTCGGGCAGATACCCGGGCAGTAAACCGGGCGACTGTGCGGTCAGCGCCAGCGGGTCGACCTCGCCGGTGCCGGGATCCAGCGCGTAGGCCAGTGCGGCCGTGGACGACGCGAACAGCGGGGCGTTGGCCGATGCCAGCGCCGCGCCGCGAGCCAGGGCCGTCTCCGGCTCGTCGGGTACGGACAGCGCGAGCGAGGTTGCGGCCTCCAGCGCCGGCTTGATGAGCGGGATATCGACGCCAGACCCGACAACGACCACGCCATCCGGCCGCGTCTCCAGCGATTCGGCGCGGGAGACCATCTTGACGAGTTCGGCGACGGCCTCGTCTTCGTCGTCGGGAAGAACCCTGCGATGCACGTCGGAGACCGATCCGTCGGCGGTGTCGACCAAGGCCAAGGTGGCGGTGTACGGCTCCACGAAGAGCAGCGCCGTGTTCGCATAATTTGTGGCGTCGCCGACGGCCTGGGCCAGCGCGGCCGCGGCCATGAAGGCCGAGACCAGCATGACGTTCTCGATCTTGTGCGCGATCAGCGCGTCCCGGAGCAACGCCGCCTCGACGTGATTGGTCCACGTCACTCCGGTCGAGAGAAGTTGGTAACCGCCCTCCTCGGCGCCCTCGCGGGTACCCAGGATGGCCGAGACGACCTGGGTGGGCGCGGTGCGCGGCGAATCGTCGGCGACGTCGAAGTCGTCCTGGTCGACGGCGGCCCCGTCGGCGCTCTCACCCTCGACCAGCACCATGCGGACCTTCGTCGGCGCCATCGACACGCCGAGCACGACGCCCACCACCGCTTGAAGATCCCCCTTGGTCGTTTGCTGTGCTGCCCGCCCGCCCGCGGACATCACTCATTTCTGTGTATTAACCACGGATTTGTTGCCACAGCACCGCGAGGCCCTAGAATCCGGGATTAGCTGCGCTTTATGGAATTCTGACAAACGGGCGGCACGGCTTCTTGACCAGCCCGTATTTTCAGCCTACCCGCGCGGCCCCGGGGCAGTGAGCGCCCCTCGCCGTGGCTTTACTTGCGTCCGCCCCCGCCGAAGCCGCCGCCTAAGCCTCCGTGGCCGCCACCGAGCGGCCCGCTTCCACCGAACGGCCCGCCGCCGTGACCGCCCCCGCCGAAGGGTCCGCCGCCGTGCCCGCCCCCGCCGAAGGGTCCGGGACCAGCCGGGGCGCCGCCGCCCAAGGGACCTGCACCGCCGAAGGGACCTCCGCCGCCAAAGGGACCGCCGCCGCCAAAGGGACCGCCGCCGTGCCCGCCCCCGCCGAGGGGCCCGCCGCCCCCGAAGGGACCGGGGCCAACGCCGCCCGGACCGGTCGGCTTGGGCGATGGGCCCTGCACCGGGGGAATCTGGAGCGGCGGCGACTGCGGAACAGTGCCACCCACTTTCGGTGGCGTCGGAGGCTGCGGGACGCGCACCGGCGGCTGGTTCACCACCGGCGGCAACACCCGCGGTGGCGGCTGGACTAGCGGCGGCGACTGCGGAACAGTGCCACCCACTTTCGGTGGCGTCGGAGGCTGCGGGACGCGCACCGGCGGCTGGACCAGCGGCGGCGGCTGGTTCACCACCGGGGGCGAGACCCGCGGCGGGAACTGGATCACCGGCGGCGACAGCCGCGGCGGGAACTCGATCACCGGCGGCCTGACGATCGGATCCGGAGCCGCCACGTGGATCGGTGGCGGGGGAACCACCAGCGGAGGAACCACGACGGGCACCGGCACCACCGGAGCCGCGGGAGCCGGGGCCGCGGGAGGCGGAGGAGGTGGGGCCGCGGGCGGGGGCGCCGCCAACTGCGGCTTCAACGGCATGGGCGCCGCCACGGGTGCCGGCTCGCTGATCGTCGGCTTGGGCGCGGTCGCCTCCACGGGCGGGGGCGCGGGGGCCTGCTGTGTCGGGACGATGAGGCTTTGATTGGGACTGGGCTGCAAAGCGACCGTCGTGCGAATGCCGATCGCCAGCGCAATCTCCAGCGCCACCACCGCGCTGATGGCGACCACGGCCATCCCGCTGCCGACCAGCAGCACCGGCCGGCGCCGGGGCTGGTTCTCCAGGTCGGCGAGGCCGGACGTGTCGATGACGACGGTCGGGACATCGGCGTCCTCGTCCGGGACAGCGCTGTAGGCCACGTCGTCGTCACCGCCGGAAAGCCCTGAGGCGCTGAGGTACTCGGGCAGCGCGTCGGCGCCGACGGCGCCGGTGCCGGGGTCCTGGGCGTAGGCGAGCGCAGCGGTCGACGAGGCGAACGTCGGCGCGTTCGCCGCCGCCAGCGCCGCCCCGCGAGCCAGCGCCGTGCCCGGCTCCTCCGGTGCGTTCACCGCAAGAGAGGTCGCCCATTCCAGCGCCGGCTTGATCGGGGCGATGTCGACGCCCGAGCCGACCAGGAACAGACCGTTCGGCCCCCATTCGAGTTGGTCCAGGCCGGAGATCATCCGGCTCAGTTGCGCGGTCGCCTCGTCATAGGACTCCGCGAAGATCTGTTCCCGGTAGAGATCGACGATGGAACCGTCGGAGGTCTCAACAACAGCAAGCGTCGCGGCCCCGGGCTCGACGAACAGCACGCCCGTGCGCTCGTAACCCATTGCCCCACCGACGAATTGGCCCAGCGCCGTCGCGGCGAGAAACGTCGAGACCAGCATCACGTTCTCGAGCCTGTGGGCGGCAAGTGCGTCGCGCAGGGCCGCAGCTTCGGCTTGATCCGTCCACGTCACCCCGATCGACGACAGCTTGAGGCCGGCATCGGCGGCGCCCTCGCGGGTGCCCAGGATGGCGGCGATCACGCGATCGGTCGCGCTGATGGTGGGCGGGTCGCCGGCGGCAGTGACGTCGAACTCGTCCTCTTCCACCGTGGCGCCGTCGGCGTTCTCACCTTCCAGAAGAACCATCTGAATCGATGCCGGTGCCATCGACACGCCGAGCACGATATCCAAGACAACCCCTCCAAAGGTATTGCCGGCCAAGCCATGGTCGGGGCGGAGGAAAAACCACGACAGGCTAAGTATCTCGCAGAACGGCGGTGAGGGAACCCCGCCGAAGCTATGTAGATCGTATGAAGTTCTGATAGGACCGCGACGGCGTCGGCCCCCGCTGGCCCTGGTACTTCGAGCCGACGCGCGAACTGCCGTAAGGATGTTCGGCCGGACTGGTCAACCGCAGGATGCACAGCTGCCCGATCTTCATGCCCGGCCACAGGGTGATGGGCAGGTTGGCGACGTTGGACAGCTCGAGAGTGATGTGACCGCTGAAGCCGGGATCGATGAAGCCGGCCGTCGAGTGCGTCAGCAACCCCAGCCGGCCCAGCGACGATTTGCCCTCCAGCCGGCCCGCGAGGTCGTCGGGCAGAGTGAACAGCTCCAGCGTCGACCCGAGCACGAACTCGCCCGGGTGCAACACGAACGGTTCTCCCTCGATGGGTTGCACCAGGCTGGTCAGCTCGTCCTGCTGCTTGGCGGGGTCGATGTGGGTGTAGCGGGTGTTGTTGAACACCCGGAACATGCAGTCGAGGCGGACATCGATGCTGGACGGCTGCACGAGGGCGTCGTCGAACGGATCGATGCCGACCCGGCCGGCGGTGATTTCGGCCCTGAGGTCGCGATCGGAGAGCAGCACCCGACGAGCGTATCCGTTGCCCAGGGACCGGCCGTCCCGGCTTCAGTCGGCGAGGTACATCTCCCTGCCGGTGGGGTATCCACCGCCGGTGGTCGTGACGTGGACGTGGTCGTAGTGGCCGACCCTGGACGACTGCGCACCGTTGGGCGTGTAGTAGACGCCGCGCCAGATCGCGTCCTGTATCCCGAACCGCGCCGCGTTCTGCATGACATACGCGACGATCGCGTTTCCCAGCGCGATGCCCTGCGCGGAGCCGGGATCGGGAATCATCACGTCGAGCGCCAGACCGAGGGGATGCCAGGGCAGCGGATCCGGTCGGACGCCGCCGATTTCGTGGATCTGGGGGAACGTCGCGCTGATGCTGCGCGCCGTCAAGATCGTCCGGACCTGGAGGCCCTGCTCCGGCGCGACCCCGGCCTCCAAGAATCGGGATCGCGTGTGGTACCTCGACGCCGCCAACTGACCGTCGACGAAACCGGCGGCCCCACGGGTCGTATTCGATGGGGCCGCCACAATTTCTATGCAACACGGCGCGACGTCGGCGATAACGGGCTTGGCGTGGTCGACGGTGGGTAATGGTCGGACATCGCCCCCCGTCGCGAAGAACACCGCGGCGGGCGCGAGCACCGCAGCCAGCACCACCGACGGATTCCGTCGCTTCCTGGCTAATTCGTGCCGACCCATCCAGAGCACATTACGGGCCAATCACGAAATAATAAATATCGCGTATCTAAGAATCGGCGGACGGCTCTCATAACCACCGGCGGGGATTCGGATCGGTCGCGACGTTCGATCTGGGCGTCGGCCTTCGTGCACAAGATCGGTGGGCGACGCCCGGAGCGCCCGACGAGCGCTTGCGGCGGATGCTAGCCTTTCGGGGCGAAAGCGCCGATGTAGTTCAATGGCAGAACATCAGCTTCCCAAGCTGAATACGCGGGTTCGATTCCCGTCATCGGCTCCACTCTGAGCAGCACGCCTCGGCCGCGGCCGCTCATCGTCGACTATGCGTCGTCGAGGAGGGCGCGGGCCACGACATCGAGCAGTGCGGCCCGGGCCCGTCGGTCGCTCCACCCTCGGTCGACCGTGAGCGAGCGGTACGGCCCGGTGCCATGACCAAGCGCCCACCACAGATCCACCGCATCCTCGATTGAAACCCGCAGCGGCTTCGTTTCCGCGAGCAGCTGCACGAGCCCCCGAAGGTCGCTGCGCCGGCGGCGTTCTATTTCGTCCTGAAGCTCGGCGATCTCCGGATCGGATGCGGCCACCGAGCGCACGATCTCGTCGATCGGCGCAACGCGGCGAAGAACGTCACGAGTGGCGTTGGTGATCAGCTCGAGCCGGCGCCGCTGGTTGGGCTCGGCCTTAACCCGCGCAAGCCAGTCCCCGGTTCGCCACGCGTCGGTGCTGGGCGCCCCGGCGGACGCGCGTTCGACCACCGCACGCAAGACGTCTCGCTTGGTGCCGAAGACGGCGTACACGGTTTCCGGCGACACGTCGGCGCGGGCGGCGATCTGCGCGATCGTGGTTGCCGCATAGCCGTTCTCGATGAATGCAGCCGTTGCCGCGTCGATGATCGCCGCGCGCGTCGCTTCACGCTGGCGGGTGCGTGCCGATGACCGGTATTGCCGTCGAGGCTTGACTTCCTCAGCCATTTCGATACAGTACTACTGTATTCATTCCATAATTGCTGGAATCAAGGGCGTGCATCATGGCATTCCACCACGTAGCGATCGCGACGAGCAACCTCGACGCGGCACACGGGTTCTACACAGACGCAATGGGCTTCCGACTGGTCCATGTCGAAGCGGGCGACGCGCCCGAGGGCGACGCCTGGTTCCGGCACGTCTTCTACGACACCGGCGACGGGTCGCTGCTCGCCCTGTTCGAGCTGCACGGCGATCGCTACGTCGGCATGGATCTCGCCATCTCGCGCGGCCTCGGCCTGCCGAACTGGGTGAACCACATCGCATTTGGCGTCGACGACCTGGCCAGCCTCGATGCGGCGCAGGACCGTTGGCTGGCACACGGCCTGGACATGATGCGCATCGACCACGGCATGACGATCTCGATCTACACCCACGACCCCGACGGCAACTTCATCGAGCGCAGCTGCTGGGTGCATCAACCCGACGCGGCCAGCGCGCAGCACGCGGAATCGCTGTTGCGCGACCCGAACCCGCCCCGAACGAGTCCTCGCAAGATCGAATTCTTCACTGCGCGAGGCGAACCGGTGCCGTCGGCCTAGCACCGTCAGGCGAGACGCCGTCGTCTCATCCGCCCGACGGAGGTCGCCGCATGATGGTGCCGAAGATCGGCGGTCCGTAGCCCTTTTCGTTGGGCTTGTCCCGCTGGGCCTTACGTGCTCCCGGTGGCATCGGCGGGACAAACATCGGGACCAGTGGAGCGCCCTCGGCTGTTGTTGCCATCATCGGTGCCTCTTGGGCAGCCAGCTGGATCGGGGAGGTGACCGCCGAAGGCGGGACCACAAGGTTGCCGACGTACATTCCCCGGCCCAGAGAAGCGGTGACAGAAGCTTGCACAGCGCTGGTGGTGGCGGCGGGTGGGGCAAAGAAATTGGGAGCCCCTCCCACGGCCTCGGGACCGGTGATGTTGTACGCGATAGCGAGGTTGCGAGGAGTAGGAGCCAAGACATCCGGGTATTGGCCGGGCATGTAATCGTGGCCACTCATGAACAAGGCTGCAAACGACTGCGGGTTGAAGACACCGCTGGCGATCACTTGGAACAGATCGGCGTTGACGGTCTGAACGAACGGATCGGCGAAGAAGCTGGTGGCTGATGCCGCCGGATCGGCTGCTGCCAACCCACCCACTGCGGCCTGTTGAGTCACGGGGGCGGTCGGAGTGGTCATCGGGGATGGGGCGGTAAACGTCGGCATCGCCATGGTTTGCAGGCTGGTGGCGTGATAGCCCAGCATGGCGGTGGCGTTGTCTTCCCACATCTGCACGTACTGGGCCTCGGTGGCGGCGATGGCGGGGAAGTTGATTCCGAAAGCGTTTGTCGCGATCAGATGAGCCAGTTGCGCGCGGTTGGCGGCGACCACGCTGGGGTGCACCACCGCCGCCTGGGTGGCGGCGAACGAGCTGGCCATGGTGTCGGCCGCCATCGACATCTGTGCGGCCTGCCCCGCGGTGGTGTTCAGCCAGGCGACGTAGGGCAGGGTGGACAGGGTCATCGCCGTCGCCGACGGTCCCTCCCAGGAGATGCCCGCGACGGTGGAGGCGTAGGCAGCGGCGGTCTGTCCCAGCTCGATCGCCAGCTGGCGCCAGGCGTTGGCAGCCGTGAGCAGCGACCCGGGCCCCGGCCCTGAATGAATCAGCGCCGAAGTGATCTCGGGAGGAGCCCAGAAGTCCACGCCTACCCCGTCAACGCTCGGAGTCGACGGTCTCGACGCCAGGCATGCGGGCCCGCGCGGCCTGGCATTTGCCCGACGAGCGATTCTCGCGCACCACTGTTTGTCCCTTCGGTGACTTTCCTGTTCGGCGACGTGGCCCGATTCGCCGATTGAGAGCGTATGCGGCCACGCCGTTGCTCACATTGGGAATCGTGGAACATTCACGCGGCGTTAGCCCAGCAGCATATCCGCGCCGGCGATGCCCCTGTCAGCCCCTCTCGCCGTTACAGAGTCGCCGACTCACGGTGGGGCACGGACTTTCGGACCCAGAGGTTCCGACAAACCTGGCCCAACTGCCCATAATCGGGGCTCGACTGGCACTCGCCCTCGTATCTGTGCTCGGGATCATCGCGCGAAGCTGCGTCGATGCAAGCCTGGTGGGCAGCGGGATCGGTGATGCCGACACAGGGATCGTCGGCGTGCGCTTGTGCCGGTGGAATACAGAGGGACGCCAGTGCTATGGCTGCCGCCGCCAATACGCCCGCTAGTGTCCTGTTCACGGCTCCTCCTTCCTGAGCTCCTCAATGGCCGCCGTTTTGTCGCCACTTGAGATTCAGTGTCGCACTTTGTGATGAGGTCATACGAGTTTCTACAAGGGGCCTTATATTTGCATTCGGCTTCGGGCCGAAGTAGCCGCACCCGGCTCCCGCAGCCCAGCGCGCCGGCGGCGCAGCGATCCCGAACTCCTCGTCGGGCCCGCCGTAGCCGAATCGTGACAAAGGCTTGATCAATTGCTAACGCGCCCTTGCGCTTCCACTGCTCAGGGCACCCCTACCATCACTATTGCAACTCTGTCAGTTAGAAGGAATTGGAGCCATGCGGGCGGTAGTTCGGTGTGTCGTTGCCGTCGTCGGGGTCGCGGCGAGCGTCGCCGCGGGGCCACCCGGCGTCAGCATGGCGTCGGCGAGCCAGCCGCAACGTACGATCGCCTCGGTTCTTCCCACGCGCGGCGAGGTCGTCGGCGTCGCGCACCCCGTGGTGGTGACGTTCCGTGCGCCCGTCGCCGACCGGCACGCGGCCGAGCGCGCCATCGCGATCAAATCCTCGCCCGCCATGACCGGCAAGTTCGAATGGCTCGACAACAAGGTTGTGCAGTGGGTTCCCGACCGATTCTGGCCGGCGCACAGCACGGTCGCGCTCTCGGTGGGCGGCCTGTCCACGGAGATGAAGACGGGTCCTGCGGTCGTCGGTGTGGCCAGCATCGCGGACCACACGTTCACCGTGACCGTCGACGGGGTCGAGGCGGGACCGCCGCCTTCGCTGCCGGCGCCGCATCACCGACCCCACTTCGGAGAACCGGGGGTGATGCCGGCCTCGATGGGTAGGCCCGAATACGAGACCCCCGTCGGCACCTACACCGTCTTGTCCAAAGAGCGCTCGGTCGTTATGGATTCGAGCAGCGTCGGCATCCCCGTCGACGACCCCGACGGCTACCGGCTACCGGTGGACTATGCCGTCCGCATCACCAACCGCGGCCTGTTCGTGCATTCGGCTCCGTGGGCGGTCAACTCCCTCGGGCTCGAGAATGTCAGCCACGGGTGCATCAGCCTGAGCCCCGAGGACGCCGAGTGGTACTACAACACGGTCAACATCGGCGACCCTGTCATTGTGCAGGAGAACAGCGTCGAAACTCCTCGCGTAGTGCCGCGTTAGCGAGCCTTTAGCATCCGTAACGCTGTATCGAAAACCGTTGTTGGGTAGCCCTTTCCGGGGCGCACCCGCAAATGAATGGGCCCGCCGGGGCAAACCGGCGGGCCCATTCAACGGGAAGAGATCGGCCTCAGTGCGCGGGACCGGGCGGAAGCGGCTGACCGGACACGGGCCCGCCACTCGGCGCCGGACCGGTCGGCGCATCCTTGACCCCGGACATGTCGATGATCGGGGCGGCCGGCAGACCCTCGATCGGCGCACCCGCGGCCACCGGACCGCCGAGCGCGATCAGCGGAGCGCCGGCCGGCACCACCGGCGCGACGGGCAGCGGGGCACCGACGGGAGCACCCAGGGGAAGCGGCCCGGGCACGGCCAGCGGGACGCCCGCCGGCACCGGCGCAACCACGGGAGCACCGACGGGCCCCGGCACAACGAGCGGAACACCCGACATGTTGGTGAGTGGAGCGCACACTTCGGCTGGTCCGCCGGCCGCCGGCCCGGCCGCCAGCACCGGTCCGCCCGCGCCAGCCGCTCCGCCCGCCGGTCCCCCGACGGCTGCCGGCACGTCGCCCGCCTGCTGCACGTTGCACGCATGACCGCCGGTTATCAGCGGGGCGGCCAACGCGTCCGGGCTCAACGCTATCGCGGCTCCGCACAACCCAGCGCCGGCAACTACTTTGATGTTGAACCGCTCCGCCATCAGCGTCGACTCCTTCATACACGCTCAGATATTTCCGCAAATCAAGTCGTTTTCCGACGACCGGGTCAATTGTCGGCAGCCCACGTGGAACGCGAGCCGCGCCGCACCGCGCCGTTTCCAAATGGTGACGTCACGAGGCTGTCACGACTCGGGTCAACTTCCGGTCCATGCTCGACGCCGTCACCGCACAATGTGCGGGTGGTCGTTTTCACGTCGTCCGGCGCCCGCGGCTATCACGACAGGTGGCTGGAAAACGCGGAACGTCGGGGCGTGCCCGCCGAAGTCCTCGCGGAGATCGCCGAGCAACACGGCATCACCGCGGAGAGCTTCACGATCCTCGGGCGATTCACCGAGATCAACGATCCGGACGGCAAGTCCTTCTTCCTGATCGAGCGCGGCGCCAGCGGGGACGACGCGCGCAACGCGGCGCTGATGACCTACATCCTCAACGCGGGCACCGACTACGGCGAGGCGGGCAAGCAGCCCACGGACTTCCCCGAGACGCCCTACTCCGCCGCCGAGGTGCGGCGGATCATCAACCGGCAGAAGGCAAACCGCTGGAGTTACGACCAGGACGTGGGTCTCGTCAACCGCACCGGCGCGCGCCTCGTCACCACGCCCAACGGCATGCTCATGGGCCTGGGCGGCAACCGGATCCAGAGGTGTTTCACCCGCGAGGGCGGCACCGACTGGGGCGACATCTTCATGGTCAACGTCGACGACTCCGTCGGCGCCGACCATCGGCTGCGCCAGATCGTCGAGTCGGGGCACGCCTGGTACACCGACCGCAATGGCGGACCCTTCGAGAGCGCCCTCGCGCTGGACCGGGTGCTGCACCACGAGGAGCTGCACTCCCAGCAGTGGGCCGCCAAGGGCCACGCCGGCATGATCACGTCCTACCTCTGGGAAGTCTTGCGGGACAAGGCCTTTGGCAAAACGAACAGGCTCGAGGAGGAGGCCGGCCTGTCCGACGGCGGCTATCGATGATCCAGGGCGTCGATGCCGTGGTAGAGCACCAGCAATCCGATCACCACGAGGACCGCCGCCATCAGCGCGGCAGTGTTCCTATCCATCCAGTCTTTGAGCCGTGCCAGCGCGTCGTCGAGCCGGTGCCCGGCGACCGCGTAGGCCAGTATCGGGGCGGCCACCGTCGACGCGGCTACGGCCAGGAAGATCACCCCGGCGATCCAGACACCCGCGATTTCCAGTCCGCTGCCGCCGATTGCCAGGCCGGCCGGGACGCAAATCAGCAGCACGTCGGGTCGTATCACCACCAGCGCGGCCCCGGTTATCGCCGCGCGCCTTGGGGTGATGGTGGCGAACGACCGCATCCAGGCCGGCGACTCGGTGTGCCGACGCCGGGTTAGCCACTGGTAGATGCCGTACAGGATGAGGGCCGACCCCAGGACCACGCGCAGCCACGACGCCCATCTCGGCGGCGCCTTGTCCAGGCCGCCGAGCAGGCCGGACGCCCCGACGGACAGCGCCGTTACCGCGGCCAGGGCCAGCACCCAGCCGCCGAGGAAGGCGAGGCCGCTGGGCCTCGGCCTCGGCGCCTGCAACACCAGCACCGCCGGGATCACCGTGATCGGTGAGAGCGCAACGACCAGCCCCAGCCCGATGAGCCCGCTGAGAACGGTTCCCCAACTTTCCGCCATGGGCAGCAATCTATCGTGCGGCGCTGCTACAGACCGCGAATTCCGTTGTGGAGGACCATCAAACCGATCACGACCAGAATGACCGCCATCATCGCGCCGTGGTTTTCTTCCATCCAGACCTTAAGCCGTTCCAGCGGTCCGTCGAGACGGTGGCCGAGCTCCAGGTAGGCGAACACCGGCAGCGCGACCGTCGACGCGGACACGCCGACGAAAAGCGCGGCGCATATCACCCCGTTGACGACGCCCAGGCCGCCGGTGCCGACGGCCACTCCGGCGGCCAGGCACATGATCAGCACCTCGGGCCTGATTGCCACCAGCACGGCCCCGGTGACCCCCGCCCGCACGGGGGTCAGTTTGGCAAACGAACGCATCCAGGCCGGGGACGTGGTGTGGCGATCCCGGGTCCGCCAGCTGTAGACGCCGAACACGATCAGCGCCAGCCCCAGCACCACGCGCAGCCAGGACGCCCACGTGGGCGGCGCCTGGTGAAAGCCGCCGAGCAGGCCGGAGGCCCCGACGAACACGGTGGTGAGCGCGACCAGCCCAAGGACCCAGCCACCGAGGAAGGCAAGGCCCGACGGCCGCGGCCGGGGCGCGTGCAGAACGAGCACCGCGGGAATGACCGTGATCGGCGAGAGCGCGATGACCAGCCCGAGCGGAATGAGCTTGGCCAGCACCGAACCCCAGTCGTCCGCCATGGGCAGCAATCATCGCATTGGCGTGAGGCGCAAGCACGTTCGGCGGTGGTGTCTAACCCTTCCGCCGCAGCGTCCAGGCCGGCACCCAGTGCGTCACCGTTTTCTGCTTCGACCCGTACGCGATCGGGTAGGTCACCAGCCCCCACCAGTCGCCCTGCTCGCAGAGCCCCCAGCAGGTCAGCCGGCCCTCCACGACCTTGTGCAGTTGCAGGCCGTTGGGCTGATAGCGGCCCGAGCGATGCGGCTCGCGCGGGAACAGCACGGTCAGGTCGACCAGCACCGCGAGCGGCGGACGCACCACCCGAAACGGGCTGCGGACCGGCTGGCCGTTGTACCCGATCGACGCGAGCTGCCCCATTGATCGATCATACGTTCGAATGAGTCGGTTGCGGAGGGCGTCGTCTGCTTCTGGCAACATGGCGGTGTGCTCAGCGAGTCACGGCCCAACCGTGGTGCGCTCGACCCGCTGATCGTTGGAATGCTGGCCGCCTCAGTCAGTCTGGCCGGCGCCGGCCGTCCGTCCTTCTGGTACGACGAGGCCGCGACGATCTCGGCCTCCTACAGTCGGTCCCTGGCTCAGCTGTGGCGGATGCTGGGCAACGTCGACGCCGTGCACGGGCTGTATTACCTGCTCATGCACGGCTGGTTCCACATCTTCCCGCCGACCGAGTTCTGGTCCCGCGCGCCGAGCGGTCTGGCGGTCGGGGGCGCCGCGGCCGGCCTGGTGGTGTTGGGTAAGCAGTTCTCGTCGCGCACCGTCGCCGTGGCAGCGGGTGTCTTCTGCGGGATCCTGCCCCGCTCGACGTGGGCGGGTATCGAAGCGCGCCCGTATGCCCTGTCGATGCTGGCGGCGGTGTGGCTGACCGTGCTGCTCGTCGTCGCCGCGCGCCGCGACAACGCCTGGGTCTGGCTGGGTTACGGGATCGCCCTGGCGGCCTCGATCCTGCTCGAGATGTACCTCGTGCTGTTGTTGTTGGCGCACATCGTTTTTGTGTGCGCGTTGCGCCGCGGTCGAGCCGTGCTTGTCCACTTCGCCGTCGCCTCGGGACTGGCCGTGTGTGCGCTTGTGCCGTTCTTCCTAAAGGTCGTCGGCCAGGTTCAACAGATCAAATGGATCGCCCCGATCGGGCACCGGACCATCGAGGACGTGACGATCCAGCAGTACTTCGAACGAAGCCCACCGTTCGCGGTGTTGTCGGCGTTGGCGGTGGCAGCGGCAATTGTCTTGTGGCTCAATGGATCCGCGAAGCTGACGGAGCCGTCTCGGCAACTGCTCAGCCTGGCGGTCGCCTGGCTGGTGATACCGACGACCCTGATCGTGATCTGGTCGGCGGCGGTGCACCCGATCTACACGCCGCGTTATCTGTCCTTCACCGCGCCGGCCATGGCGCTGGCGCTGGGCGTCTGCGTCGGCGCGTTGGCGGTCAGGCCGTGGGTGGCGACTGGGATCCTGGTTCTGTTCGCCCTTGCCGCGGCACCGAATTATGTTCGGGCGCAACGCAACCCATATGCGAAATACGGCATGGACTACAGTCAGGTGGCGGACCTGATCACCGCGAAGGCCGCGCCGGGCGATTGCCTGCTGGTCAACGACACGGTGACGTTCATGCCCGCCCCGATGCGCCCGCTGCTGGCGGCGCGCCCCGACGCCTACCGGAAGCTGGTCGACCTCACCCTGTGGCAACGGGCGACCGACCGCAACGAGGTCTTCGACACCAACCTCATACCCGAAGTGGTCGGGGCGCCGCTGAGTCACTGCGCGGTGGTGTGGATCATCACCCAGGCCGACGGATCGCAGCCGGCCCACGAGCGTGGCGCGGCGCTCGCGCCCGGCCCCCACTACGGCGCCACGCCGGCCTTCGCGGTGCCGCGCGACCTGGGTTTCCGGCTGGTCGAACGCTGGCAGTTCAACCTGGTTCAGGTGCTCAAGGCCGAGCGCTGACCGGCTACCAGATGCGGATGTAGTCGATCAGCATGGACGCCGGGAAGGTGCCCGCGGCCGGATCGCCGGCGCCGACACCGCCGACGGCAAGCGTGAACATGGGAGTCATCCAATAGCCCGGGTTGTTGAACGGCCACCGCTTGTCCTCCGGCGGGCCGCCGTAGACGTGGATGGGCTTCGGCGGAACGGTGAAGTACGGTGCGCCCCCGTCGCGCGAGAATTGGAATCCGTCTTCGCCCCAATGCATTCGCCAGGTGTGCCAGGCGCCGTCGACCAGACCGGGAATGGACTTGCCCTCCCAGGTTTTTCCGTTGGAAGCCGCGTGGACCGTGGTGCCCGGGGCCCACTGGCCGTTGCCGTACCACTCGAAGACGTCGACCTCGCCGTCGGGCATGGGGTCCTCGTTGACGCCCCAGAAGGCGGCCCACAGGCCGGGGAACAAGCAGTCCAGCTTGATCCGCGCTTCCCAGGTCTGGTTGATCATGCTGCGGAAGTTGCCGCGCAGTTTCCCGCTGTAGTAGGTGCCCATTTCCTGGGTGGCGCGCAGCACGAGATTGGAATTGCCGTCCTGGAAGACGTTTCGGCGGTCGTCGCGGTAGATCCCCTCGACCGGCGGGAACACGTCGTCCTGCCAGGTCTGCACCGTCCACTTGCCCGGGTCCGGGCCCGAGCCCGCCGGGCCGTCGAACTCGTCGGCGAAAATGTAGGGCCCGCCCGCGGCCGGCGCCGGCGCCTCCGGTGCCGACGGCGCGGCCCAGGCCTCCGGCATGCACATAGCAGCCCCCAGCATGCCGAGCCCTGTCGTCAACAACATGCTGCGACGATCCATCTACAACCACCAATCGTTCAAAGTCGGACCTCTGACTCGGGATGCCCCTCGGCAACTTTCGCAAACGGTGTTATGAAACCACGCACCGGGGTCCCGCGCATCCCGCTTCATGCGGTTTTCAAAGGACGGGCGCCATGACTAAGCGGACGCCGGTTCGCTGAGCTTGACCAGCATCTTGCCGATGTTGGCCCCGGTGAATAGGCCGTTGAGGGCGTCGACGCAGGATTCGATGCCCTCAAACACGGTCTGGCGGTGCCTGATTCGGCCCTCGTGCTCCCACTGACGCAGCGCGGCGAAGGCCTCGTCGAAGCGCCCCCAGTCGTCCAACGCGTTGAATCCCTGCATCAGCGCGGTCTTGGACAGGAGGTTGACATAGTTGGCCGGGCCGGGATGCTCGCCGCTCAGGTAGCTGGAGATCACGCCGCAGAGCACCACCCGCGCCTTGGTGGCCAGCCGGCCCAGCACCGCGTCGAGGATCGGCCCGCCGACGTTGTCGAAGTAGACGTTGACGCGGCGGGGGCAGTGCTCCTTGAGCGCGGCCGTCAGGTCGTCGTTCTTGTAGTCGATGCACGCGTCGAATCCGAAGTCCTCGACCACCGCCCGGCACTTTTCCGGGCCGCCGGCGATGCCTACGACGCGGGCGCCGGCAATCTTGGCGATCTGCCCGGCCACCGACCCGGTGGCGCCCGCGGCCGCCGAGACCACCACGGTCTCCCCCGGCTGGGGCCGGCCGATGTCCATCATCCCGATGTAGGCGGTGGCCCCCGTCGGGCCGTACACCGACATGACGGCCAGCTGGTCGACCGCGGCCCCGCCGGGGATGGGTGTGCTGAACACGTCGTCGCGGACGAGCACGTACTCCTGGAAGCCCGTCAGCGTGGTGACGACATCGCCGACGGCATAGGCGGGGCAGCGCGATTCCACGACTTCGCCGATGCCGGCCGCGCGGATGACCTCGCCCAGCTGCACGGGCGGAAGGTAGCCCGGCTGGTCGTTCAGCCAGGTCCGCACCGCGGCGTCGAGCCCGACGTAGGTGGTCCGGAGCAGGGCCTCGCCCTCGCCGGGCTCGGGCGCCGGTGTCGTCACCAGTTCGGTGTCCTCCGGCTGGACCAACCCGGTGGGGCGACGACGCAACACGATCTGGCGGTTCGGCAAGTCGGGCACGATGCCGAAACTACCGAACGTGCCGAAAATCCCCGAACGAATGGCATTCTCATGCCATGAACCCACACGAAGACCCGGAAGAGCGGATCCGCGAACTCGAGCGGCCGCTGGCCGACGCGGCGCGCACGTCGGAAGTGGGAGACCCACAACCCGGCGGCCAGGCCTACGCGCCCGGCCCCCCGGTCCCTCCGCCACCGGGCCAGTGGACCTACGGCGGCGGCCCGTTTTCCGGTCCCCCGCCCAAACCGCCGTCGGGCAACCGCGTGTGGTGGATCCTGGGCACCGTCATCGTGATCGGCATGCTGGCCCTCGCCGGCGGCATCGCCGCCTTCGCCGCACACCAGCTTTCGGGGGTCCGGTCGATCATCACGTCGCCGCCGACCATCTCCGTACCGTTCACCTCGCCGTCGAACAACCCGACCAAGTCGCCGCCGTCGACGAGCAGGACCCGAACCTCGGCACCATCGACGTCCGCCGCCCCGCCGGCGGGTGGCCAGCTCAACATCTCCGGCATCAACGAGAACCGGACGATCGCCTGCAACGACAGCATCGTCAGCGTCAGCGGGGTTTCCAACACAGTCGTGATCACCGGCCACTGCGCGAGCCTCACCGTGTCCGGCGTCCAAAACTCGATCACCGTCGACGCCGTCGACACCATCGACGCATCCGGCTTCAACAACAAGGTGACCTACCATGCGGGCACACCGAAGATCAGCAATGCCGGCGATGCCAACGTCGTCGAGCAGGGCTGACCGCACGCCAAATGCGTGCTGCCCCAGTGTGATTACTGCGCCGGTTCTTCCGAATCGTCGTCGAGCACGCTGACCGCGATGCCGTACGGCAGGAAACGCACCTTGCGCTTCGGGTCCACGTTGTCCTTGTTGGCGCGCAACGCGTCGAGTTCGGTGGCGTAGACCTGTTCGACGCGAGCACCGCCGTCTTCGTCCACGGTGTAGATGGCCCAGACGCCGTCACCGGCCTCGCCGGTGGTTTCCGGCCCGGACCGGGGCCGCCGCGACAGGTCCTCGAAGACTGCCGACCACCCCGCCCGTCCGCCGGGAGCGGCCACAAAATTGCCGATCCGCTCGAACAGCTCGCGCAGTCCCTCGCTGCCCTCCCTGATCACGCGGTCGAAGTCGTCGGGATCGAACCCGAACGCACCGTGCTCGCCCACGGGACCTCCTGTTTGGTCGTCGGAGTTATTGCCCAGTGTGCGCCTCGTCGCCGCCGTCTGCCACGGACGGTCCGCGCGGGCCTACGGCGGCGGGGCGGGCGGCGGCGGCGGGTTGATCGGAATGGGCACCGTGACGAACGGCAGATGCAGGTACATCGTCAGCGGCGGCCGGGCCGGCTGGTACTGCGGGGGCGGTGCCGGCGGCGGCGTGTATTGCGGGGGCGGCGGCGTGTACTGCGGGGGCGCTGCGTACTGCGGCTGCGGCGACGGCACGGCGGCCGGTGCCTGCGACGCGGGGGCCGGCGCGGCCTCCGGCGCCCGCTGCCTCGGTGTGCGACGGGGCGGTGGCGTGTTCACCACGGTCTGCGGCGCCGGCTGCACCGGCGGCGGGGCCGGGGCGGCCACCTCGGGCGCGGGCGGCCTGACCCCGGACATGCTGATCAACAACGCGGGACTGTCGACCCTGGGGCTGGTCGGGAAATCCGTTCCGGAGGAAGAGGTGAACCTCGTCGAGGTCGACGTGGCGGCGGTGGTGGACCTG
>NZ_JAPJAV010000021.1:0-37053 GCF_035616495.1 Mycobacterium sp. 663a-19
CAACGCGCGCACTTCGACGCGCTGCCCGTCGAATTCGTCGCCGAGGCGATCGCCACCCTGGGCGCCCAAACGGTCGAGGGGTTGCAGACCTACCACGTGATGAACCCCCACGACGACGGCATCGGGCTCGACGAATACGTCGACTGGCTCATCGAGGCCGGCTACCCCATCCAGCGCGTCGAGGACTTCACCGAATGGGCACGAAAGTTTGCCGCCGCCCTGCACGAGCTGCCGGATAAACAGCAACAGCACTCGCCGCTGCGGCCGTTGCAGTTGTTGTCACGCAATTTCAGTTATTTGCCGCCCCTAAAGCCGAGGCGCGGCTCGTTCGCGCCGACCGACCGATTCCGTGCCGCAGTGCGAGAGGCCAAAATCGGCCGCGACAACGACATCCCGCACATCTCGACGCCGATCATCATCAAATACGTCACCGACTTGCAGCAGCTCGGCCTGCTCTAGCCACTAAACGACCCGTTGGATCTCCGTGCAATCATGGCGAGCCGTTTTATGTGTTCGCCCGCGATAATTGACACATTTTAGTAGGGTGGTCCGCTATCACAGCCTCAGCGACGAAGAGCAGGCGCCTACCTCGGCACCAGGTCATTTGACGACACAACGCGCGGAATGAGCGACTCCAATGCCCGTCGAACCGACCACGCTGCGCCGCAATAGTGGGTATTTGCCCACGGTCCTGCGGTCTCGCCGGTTCCTCGCCGCGATTAGCGCGATCGGCGGCATCCAGCTGCTAGCGACAATGGACGGCATCATCGCGGTCATCGCGCTTCCTAAAATCCAAAACGAGCTGGGTCTGTCGGACGCCGGGCGGAGCTGGGTCATCACCTCGTTTGTGCTGACCTTTGGTGGGCTGATGCTGCTGGGTGGGCGTCTTGGTGACACCATCGGCCGTAAGCGCGCCTTCATCATCGGAGCTGCACTGTTCACCATCGCCTCGGTGGTGTGCGGAATCGCCTGGGACGAAGGCGCTCTCGTCTTGGCTCGGCTGCTGAAGGGCGTCGCGGCGGCGATCGCCCTGCCGACCTGTATGGCGCTAGTGGCGACCACGTTTCCGAAGGGTCCGGAACGGAACGCGGCGGTCGCCGTGCTCGGTGCGGCGGCCGGCATCGGCTCGGTGATGAGCTTGGTCTTGGGCGGGATGCTCACCGCGGTGTCTTGGCGCCTGGCGTTTCTAGTAAATGTGCCCCTCGGGCTGCTCGTGATCTACCTGGCCCACACCGCGTTGCGGGAAACCCAGAAGGAGCGGATGAAGCTCGACGCCAGCGGGGCCATGCTCGCCACCCTGATGTGCGCCGCTGTGGTTTTCGGGTTGTCGATGGGGCCGCAGACGGGTTGGCTCTCAACCACCACGATTACATCAGCAGCGGTGGCTCTCGGTGCTTTCGTGGCGTTCGCCGTCGTGGAGCGCGTGGCCGAGAACCCCGTCGTGCCGTTCAGCCTGTTTTTGGACCGTAACCGGCTGGCCACGTTCGGCGCGACGTTCCTGGCCGGGGGGCTCGTATTCACCCTGAGTCTCATGGTGGCCCTGTACGTGCAGGACATCATGGGCTACAGCGCGCTGCGTGCCGGCATTTGCTTCATCCCGTTCGGTGTTGCGATGGGCCTCGGGTTGAGCGCGTCGTCGCGGTTGGTGACGTGGTTCCCGCCGCGGATGGTCGTGATCGGCGGCGCCATCGTGGTGCTGGGCGCGATACTGTATGGCGGCTCGACACTCAACAGTGGTGCTCCGTACTTCCCGAATCTCGCGGTGCCGCTCGTCGGCGCCGGCATCGGCATCGGCTTGATCAACGTTCCGCTCTCGCTCGCGTTGATAGCGAGCGTCGGTTTCGACCGGATCGGACCTACGTCGGCGATCGCAGTGATGCTGCGAAGCCTCGGAGGGCCTGTGGTGGCGGTGGTCATTCAGGCCGTAATCACGTCGCGTACCTTCCATTTGGGCGGCACCGGCGGGCCGGTGAAGTCCATGAACGCCGCCCAACTACACGCGCTGGACCACGGTTACACCTACGGCCTGCTGTGGCTAGCCGGGGTGGTTATCTTGATCGGCGGAATGGCACTGTTCATTGGCTACACCGCGCGGCAGGTGGCACACGCGCAAGAAGTCAAAAACGCCATCCGCGCCGGGTAGCCAGCTCTCATGCGGCCACTGTATTCGTTATCCAGTTCAGCGCCCGCCTTTCCGATTAAGATATCGCCGTGTTGGACGCGTACGTCAAAAGAATTGGGTTTGCCGCGATGGCCGGCTGCGGCCCGACTGCCAGCACTAATACCGAAACTCCGCAGGCGTTGCGCGGCCACGCGGCCTCGACGAACTGATTGGCACGCGCTGGTGGGCCAGGCGAACACCGCGGGACATGTCCGCGATCTGGCGGTCGACCTCTACCGTGTAGGGGGGCTGGTCTTAATTGTCGTCGGGCATTGGCTGCTCGCGTGCATGACCTATCACGACGGACATTTCGGTCTTCAGGACGGAATTTCCGACATGCCTTGGACGGCATGGCTGAGCTGGATTTTCCAGGCGGTCCCGGTGTTCTTCCTGGTGGCTGGCTATGCCGGCGCTGTGTCGTGGACGCATCGGTGCGATGCCGACGGCATGTCGCGGCAGGCCTGGCTTGGGCATCGACTGGCTCGGGTACTCGGACCGACCGCGGTTTACGTGGCACTCGTGTCGGTAATTGTGGTGGTTCTACAGGTCCTCGGCCTGCCCGGCTCCATGCTGAAGCTCGCGGGTTGGGCACTGGGGACGCACCTGTGGTTTCTCGCCGTCTACGTGTTGGTGGTGTCGCTGACACCCATTGCGATTGCCGCACACCGCCGTTGGGGTCTGTTAGTGCCGGGAGTGCTGGCGGTGGGGGTAGCGGCGGTCGACGCCGCCGCGGTCCACGGCCACGTGCCTTACATCGGCTGGCTGAACTGTCTGCTGTGCTGGGGACTGCTTTACCAGCTCGGAATCGCGTGGCACAGCGGGTCGTTAGTTGGCCGTATGCCCGTGCTGCTCGCCTCGGGATCGGCGGTCGCACTGGCACTGCTGATTTGGCTGGGACCCTATCAAGTCAGCATGGTCGACGTTGCTGTCCACGGGCTTCGGAACGCGATCCCGCCCACGGTGGCAATGCTGGCGTTCGGTTGCGCGCAGGCCGGAGTTGTAGTGACACTTGCGCCCGCGCTCAATCGCGCGCTCCGTACCGACCCGGTGCAGCGTGCACTATCCGCCGCCAACAGCAAAGTGATGCTTCTCTACCTATGGCACATGGTGCCAGTGGTGGTCGTGGCGTTCGTCGGCTACCGGGCCGGGCTATTTCCGCAACCGATCGAAGGAAGCGCGGCGTGGTGGTGGTTCCGGCTGGAGTGGGTTTTCATCATCGGCCTCGCCGCAGCGGTCGAGATGGCCCTGTTGTGGTGGGGGCGACGGGTTTTCGCGGCCCCTCTGCCCATGCTTCCTATGCCGCTCAGACAGCGTTGGGCGGAACCGGTCACACTAGCCGGTGCGTCAATGGCGGCGTATGGCCTGTGGTTGTTCGCCCACTACGGCTTTGCTCCTGCGGGTCACCTTGCGTGGGTCACCGCGCTGCTATTCGCCGTGGGTTTGGCTTTGGTGGTGTTTCGACCCGCCGAGGTCACCGGTGATCGCCCCGCGGATCGCGCGCTCCGGATGGAGTAGCGAAGGTACATGAGGTTTGTGACAACGTCCCCAACGGCAAAGGCTCCTGGTAGCTTCACGTACCACAGCCGCTCGGCGCAGGAGGGATGGCCGTGGGGACCGACATCTTCCCGCTAACGGACGCAAGACCGCTTCCGGACCCGCCGTTCCCCCTCGTGGTAGAGCCGGCGACAGAGCACATCGACGTGGTGGCGTGGGCCACGGCCCAGCGCGGTGCGATCCGCGAGCTCGTGCTACGCCACGGCGGCATCCTGTTCCGCGGCTTCACCGGCGGGTCGGTCGAAACATTCCGCGACTTCATCGCCGCGATGTCCGGCGAGCCCCTCCCTTATCTGGAGGGCTCGTCGCCCCGGCATGAGGTGGCCGACCGCGTCTACACCTCGACCGATTACCCCGCCCGCCACCGCATCCCCTTGCACAACGAGCTGTCCTACAGCAACACCTTTCCGCTGCGCATCTTCTTCCACTGCGTCGTACCGCCGGCCAGCGGGGGCGCCACTCCGCTGGCCGACTCACGCAAGGTGTATCAGCGGATCTCGCCCGCGGTGCGCCAACGCCTGGAGGAAACGGGCTACCTCTATGTCCGGCACTTCGGCGGCGACATCGGCATCGGGTGGCGCGAAGCCTTCGAGACCGACGACCGCGCCGTCGTCGAACGTTATTGCGCCGACCACGACGTCGAACTCACCTGGGGGCCGGGCGACGAACTCACCACGCGACAGCGTCGACCGGTATCGGAGGCGCACCCCGAAACCGGTGAGATGACGTGGTTCAACCATCTCACCTTCTTCAATGTGTCCAGCTTGGACCCGATGGTCGCCGAGGCGCTGCTGTCGATGGGCAAGGAGAACCTGCCCAACAACACCTACTACGGCGACGGCACGGACATAGAACCGGCGACCCTTGACGAGCTTCGTGCCGCGTACGACGCCGAGAGCGTGGCCATACCGTGGCAAGAGGGCGACATCCTGATGCTCGACAACATGCTCGTCTCCCACGGGCGGGAGCCATACACGCCGCCCCGGCAGATTGTGGTCGGCATGGCCGAGCCATGGTCCCGCCCCGGGAGTAACGGACAGGGATACTCGTCCAGTAGGGTCTGATAGGACAAAATCCGTCGTCTGCTCGAGGGGCGAACGAAGTCCGGTGAACTCAACGAAGAAGCTGACACCGTCCTCACTCCGTGAGGCCTTCGGCCACTTCCCGTCCGGTGTGGTGGCCATCGCCGCCGAGGTCGACGGAACCCGGGAAGGGCTGGCGGCCAGCACCTTCGTCCCCGTCTCCCTGGAACCGCCGCTGGTGTCGTTCTGCGTGCAGAACACGTCGACGACGTGGCCCAAGCTCAAGGACCTGCCGATGCTGGGCATCAGCGTTCTCGGTGAGTCCCACGACGAGGCCGCGCGCACCTTGGCCGCCAAGACCGGCGACCGGTTCGCCGGGCTGGAGACGGTGTCCAGCACCACCGGCGCGGTCTTCATCAAGGGCACCGCCCTGTGGCTGGAGAGCGCGATCGAGCAGATGATCCCCGCCGGGGATCACACCATCGTGGTGTTACGGGTCAACGAGGTGACGGTGGACGCCGAGGTGGCGCCGATTGTGTTCCACCGCAGCGGATTCCGGCGAATCAGTCCGCACTGACCGCGAGAGTGCAACTGGGCTCGAAAACGCTCAGCGGCGAAACAGCTTGTTACCCAGCCACACCACGGGATCGTACTTGCGGTCGGCGACCCGCTCTTTCATCGGGATCAGCGCGTTGTCGGTGATCTTGATGTTTTCCGGGCACACCTCGGTGCAGCACTTGGTGATGTTGCAGTAGCCCAGGCCGTGTTCGTCCTGCGCCTGGCTGCGCCGGTCGAGCGTGTCCAGCGGGTGCATCTCCAGCTCGGCGATGCGCATCAGGTAGCGCGGGCCGGCGAACGCCTGCTTGTTCTCCTCGTGGTCGCGGACCACGTGGCAGACGTTCTGGCACAGGAAGCACTCGATGCACTTGCGGAACTCCTGCGAGCGCTGCACGTCGACCTGCGCCATTCGGTACTCGCCGGGCTGCAGCTCCTTGGGCGGCGCGAAAGACGGTATCTCGCGGGCCTTTTCGTAGTTGAACGAGACGTCGGTGACCAGGTCGCGAATCACCGGGAACGTCCGCAGCGGCGTGACCGTCACGACCTCGTCCTCGGCGAAGGTGGACATCCGCGTCATGCACATCAACCGCGGATAGCCGTTGATCTCCGCCGAGCACGATCCGCACTTGCCCGCCTTGCAGTTCCACCGCACCGCGAGGTCGGGGGTCTGCGTCTGTTGCAGGCGATGAATGATGTCGAGCACTACCTCGCCCTCGTTGACCTCAACCGTGAAGTCCTGCAGCGCCCCGGACGCGTCGTCGCCGCGCCACACCCGCATCGTCGCGTTGTAGGTCATCAGCCTCTCCGTCCTGGGTGGTCGGCCAGCTCGTCGTCGGTGTAGTACTTCTCCAGCTCCGAGATCTCGAAGAGCTCGAGCAGATCGGGCCGCATCGGCGTCTGCTCCTCGCGCGTGATGGTGATGTCGGGGATCACCTCGTCGCCGCCGCCCGTGCGGCAGACCAGCAACAGCTTGCGCCACGAGGAATCCATCGACGGGTGATCGTCGCGGGTGTGACCGCCGCGGCTCTCGGTGCGCTCCAGCGCGGCCTTCGCGACGCACTCGCTGACCAGCAGCATGTTGCGCAGGTCGATGGCCAGGTTCCAGCCGGGGTTGTACTGCCGATTGCCCTCGACCTGGAGGTTCTTGAACCGCTGGCGGAGTTTGTCGAGCCGGGCGAGGGCCTCGGTGATCTCGTCCGACTTGCGGATGATGCCCACCAGGTCGTTCATCGACTGCTGCAGCTCCAGCTGCAGGGTGTACGGGTTCTCCGCCTGGCCGCCGTCGGTCGGTCCGTCGAAGGGGGCCAGCGCTCGCTTGGCCGCAGCGTCGATGGATCCCGACGAGATGGTCGGGCGGCTGCTGAGCGCCCGGACGTAGTCGGCGGCCCCCAGGCCGGAGCGCCGGCCGAACACCAGCAGGTCCGACAGCGAGTTACCGCCGAGCCGGTTGGAGCCGTGCATGCCGCCCGAGCACTCGCCGGCGGCGAACAGCCCGGGCACCGTGGCCGCGCCGGTGTCGGCGTCGACCTCTATGCCGCCCATCACGTAGTGGCAGGTGGGCCCGACCTCCATCGGCTCCTTGGTGATGTCGACCCCCGCCAGCTCCATGAACTGGTGGTACATCGACGGCAGCCGGCGCTTGATCTCCTCCGGCGTCAGCCGCGACGCGATGTCCAGGAACACCCCGCCGTGCGGGCTGCCCCGGCCGGCCTTGACCTCGGAGTTGATCGCGCGCGCGACCTCATCGCGGGGCAGCAGGTCCGGGGTGCGACGGGCCGAGTCGTTGTCCTTGAGCCACTGGTCGGCCTCTTGTTCGGTCTCGGCGTATTGGCCCTTGAACACCGAGGGGATGTAGTCGAACATGAACCGCTTGTCGTCCGAGTTCTTCAGCACCCCGCCGTCGCCGCGGACACCCTCGGTGACCAGGATCCCCTTCACGCTCGGCGGCCACACCATGCCGGTCGGGTGGAACTGGACGAACTCCATGTTGATCAGCGACGCGCCCGCCCGCAGCGCCAGCGCGTGCCCGTCGCCGGTGTACTCCCACGAGTTGGAGGTCACCTTGAACGACTTGCCGATCCCGCCGGTGGCCAGCACCACCGCCGGCGCCTCGAACACGACGAACCGGCCACTCTCACGCCAGTAGCCGAACGCCCCGGAGATTCGCCCGCCGTTTTCAGAGCCGTCCTTGAGCAGCTCGGTGATGGTGCACTCGGCGAACACCTTGATCCGCGCGTCGTAGTCGCCGAATTCGGCGTAGTCCTCCTGCTGCAGCGACACGATCTTCTGCTGCAGCGTGCGGATCAGCTCGAGGCCGGTGCGGTCGCCGACGTGCGCCAGCCGCGGGTAGGTGTGCCCGCCGAAGTTGCGCTGGCTGATCTTGCCGTCCTTGGTGCGGTCGAACAGCGCGCCGTAGGTCTCCAGCTCCCAGACCCGGTCCGGCGCCTCCTTGGCGTGCAGCTCGGCCATCCGCCAGTTGTTGAGGAATTTCCCGCCGCGCATGGTGTCGCCGAAGTGGGTCTTCCAGTTGTCCTTGGGGTTGGCGTTGCCCATGGCCGCCGCGGCGCCGCCCTCGGCCATCACCGTGTGGGCCTTCCCGAACAGGGATTTGCACACCACCGCGACCCTCAGGCCGCGCTCGCGCGCCTCGATGACCGCGCGCAGGCCCGCGCCGCCGGCACCGATGACGACGACGTCGTAGGAGTGCCGTTCGACCTCAACCATGAAACCCTCGCTCAGCTTTTCTTAGTAATTCTCGAAATGGCTTTTCAGCCAATGAATCTGAAGTCAGTGATGGTGCCGCTGGCCACCAGCATGATGTAGAAGTCGGTGAGTGCCAGGGTTCCCAGCGTGATCCACGCGTATTGCATGTGCCGGGTGTTCAGCTTGCTGATCTGTGTCCAGAGCCAGTAGCGCACCGGGTGTTTGGAGAAATGCTTGAGGCGGCCGCCGGTGACGTGCCGGCACGAGTGACACGAGACAGTGTAGGTCCACAGCAGCAGCACGTTGACCACCAAAATGACGTTGCCCAAACCGAACCCGAAGCCCGAGGGCGAATGGAACGCCATTATCGCGTCGTAGGTGTTGATCAGCGAGACCACCATCGCGAAGTAGAAGAAATACCGGTGGCTGTTCTGAATGATCAGCGGGACACGGGTTTCCCCGGTGTAGTGGGCGCGCGGTTCGGGCACCGCGCATGCGGTGGGTGACTGCCACACCGACCGGTAGTAGGCCTTGCGGTAGTAGTAGCAGGTGATCCGGAAACCCAGCAGGAACGGTAACACCAGCATTCCCAACGGAATCCACCACGGGAAGTGGCCGAACCAGACCCCGAGATGGCTTGCACCCGGCGCGCACGACGCGCTGACGCAGGGCGAATAGAACGGCGTCAGGTAGTGGTATTTGTCCACCCAGTAGCTGTTGCCCACAAAGGCCCGGGTGGTGGCGTAGACGATGAACGCCAGCAGGCCGAGGTTGGTCACCAGCGGCGGCTGCCACCAGCGGTCTGTGCGCAGCGTCCGCTCCGGTATGTGTGCGCGGGTGGCAGAGAAAACGCCGGACTCAGAACGGGTCGCCGTGGGTGCGCTCATCAAGTGTTCCTCTTCGAACGGGCTGTCTGGTCGAAGGGTACACAGATAGAGCCCTCCCTTTTACGGGGGGCTTGGGTTGCCGCGAATTCGTCAGTACCTGCTGTGACCCCCGACACCCTCGTCGTCGACATCGCGCCAGAATTCGGCGTCGTACTCGGTGTCGGGAATGGTGATCTTCTCGCCGGACTGCTGCACCGTCGCGCGGGCCAAATCCAGTTCGGACACGTCGGTATCGAGCAATTCGACGTCGCTGAGGATCCGGTCGGCGTCGAGCACGATGCGACGCATCGCCGGGCTGTCGCCGTATCGCGCCTTCAGGGAGCTCACGCACCGCCGCAAGCCGCCGATGAGGTCGTGAAGTTCGGCGAGTTCGGTAGCGCTGGACAACGGGTCTCCTCGGGCGGACGGTGTCACGGATCACAGTACGTTGCCGATACTAACCGCCGCGCCGGGCTCACGTGAGACACGTCACGGCGTTGACCGTGAGCTCACGGCTTCACGCCCGAAGCTCCGACAGACGCAGAATCCGGCGGAGCCGTTGGGGCCCCGCCGGATTCGGTCTCGACCGCCGGAATTACTTGGTGATGGCGATGCGCTTCGGCTGCGTTCCGGCATAGGCGCCGGTGACGCGGACCGTCAGCACGCCGGCGTCGTAGGAGGCGGTGACCGCCTCGCTGGTGACGTGGGCGGGCAGCTGGAACGACCGACGGAAGGATCCGTAACGAATCTCACGCAAGGTGCGGCCGTCCTCCTCCTCGGAGTGCTCGTCGCGGTGTTCGCCGTGGATCACCAGCCAGCCGTTCTCCACCTCGACGTTGACGTCCTTCTCGACGTCCACGCCGGGCAGCTCCAGGCGCACCACCGCGTCGTCGCCATCCTTGACGATCTCCGCGGCCGGGGTGAATCCGCTGGATACCGGCTTGAACCAGTCCGCCGCGGCGGCCGGGCCGAAGAAGTCGCGAAGCCACCGGTCCGTGTTCCAGGCCGGTCGCGACCACAGTGCGAGGTTACTCATGTTCGTCTCCTTGAGCTTCGTTGTGACTTTGCTGTGACCGGCGCCTCACCGGCCGGCCATTAGTAGAAACATGAGTCGATCACGCTAAAGTTCCACCTGGGTGTTCGCCGTCAGAGAACAGCTTCACAGCGGGCGGCGTGAGGTGTGAGGCCGCCGTCATACGAGTGTCACATTGGGCGACTTTTCCTTAATTTGCCGCTTCTACCCTCAGTGCCATGCCTTCCGCCGGAACCCCGTCCGCGCACCGCGCGGCCCGCCACACCATCGTGGTCGGGCACGGCATGGTGGGGCACCGCTTCGTCGAGGCGCTGCGGGCCCGGGACGACGACGGGGCTTGGCGCGTCACGGTTTTGGCCGAGGAGCGCGACGCGGCCTACGACCGGGTCGGCCTGACCTCCTACACCGAGAGCTGGGACCGCGGCCAGCTGGCGTTGCCCGGCAACGACTACGCCGGCGACGACAACGTGCGGCTGCTGCTGAACACCCGCGTCACCGAAATCGACCGCGCGACAAAGTCGGTCATCACCGCGGACGGCGGGCGGCACCACTACGACGCCCTGGTGCTGGCCACCGGCTCCTACGCCTTCGTGCCGCCGGTGCCGGGCCACGACCTGTCGACATGTCACGTCTACCGCACCCTCGACGACCTCGACGCCATCCGCGCCGGCGCCGAGAGCGCGGGCGCTCGCAACCTGGCCGGCGTCGTGATCGGCGGCGGGCTGCTCGGGCTCGAGGCCGCTAATGCGCTGCGGCAGTTCGGGTTGCCCACGCACGTGGTCGAGATGATGCCGCGGCTGATGGCACAACAGATCGACGAGGCTGGCGGCGCGCTGCTGGGCCGGATGATCGCCGAGTTGGGGATCGCGGTGCACGTCGGCACCGGCACCGAGTGCATCGAAAGCACGGACGGCCCGGCGTCGGTGCGGGTGCGCCTGACCGACGGGGACGTCATCGACGCCGGCGTGGTGATCTTCGCGGCCGGCATCCGGCCGCGCGACGAGGTGGCCCGGGCGGCCGGGCTGACGATCGCCGAGCGGGGCGGCGTTCTGACCGACTTGTCATGCCGGACAAGCGATCCCGATATCTACGCCATCGGCGAGGTCGCCGCGATCGAGGGGCGCTGCTACGGGTTGGTCGGGCCCGGCTACACGTCTGCCGAGGTGGTGGTGGACCGGCTGCTGGACGGCGCCGCGGAGTTCCCGGATGCGGACCTGTCGACCAAGCTCAAACTGCTGGGCGTCGACGTCGCCAGCTTCGGCGACGCGATGGGGACCACCGAGAACTGCCTCGAGGTCGCCATCAACGACGCCGTGAACCAGACCTACGCCAAGCTGGTGCTCTCCGACGACGCCAAGACCCTGCTGGGCGGGGTGCTGGTGGGCGACGCCTCGTCGTACGGGGTGTTGCGGCCGATGGTCGGCAGCGAGCTGCCGGGCGATCCGCTTGCGCTGATCGCGCCGGCGCAGTCCGGCGGGGGCACCTCGGCCCTCGGAGTCGGGGCGCTTCCGGACTCGGCGCAGATCTGCTCGTGCAACAACGTCACCAAGGGCGACCTGGCGGGCGCGATCGCCGACGGCTGCGGCGACGTCGCGTCGCTCAAGTCGTGCACGGCGGCCGGCACCTCGTGCGGGTCGTGCGTCCCGCTGCTCAAGCAGCTGCTGGAAGCCGAGGGCGTGGAGCAGTCCAAGGCGCTGTGCGAGCACTTCGCCCAGTCCCGGGCGGAGCTCTTCGAAATCATCTCCGCCACCGAGATCCGCACCTTCTCGGGCCTGCTGGAGCGATTCGGCCGCGGAAGGGGTTGCGACATCTGCAAGCCCGTCGTCGCGTCCATCCTCGCGTCCACCGGCTCCGACCACATCCTCGACGGCGAGCAGGCGTCGCTGCAGGACTCCAACGACCACTTCCTGGCCAACATCCAGCGCAACGGCAGCTACTCGGTGGTGCCGCGGGTCCCCGGCGGTGACATCAAGCCCGAGCACCTGATCCTGATCGGCCAGATCGCCCAGGACTTCGGGCTCTACACCAAGATCACCGGGGGCCAGCGCATCGACCTGTTCGGCGCCCGGGTGGACCAGCTGCCGCAGATCTGGAAGCGCCTCGTCGACGGCGGCATGGAGTCCGGCCACGCCTACGGCAAGGCCGTGCGCACGGTGAAGAGCTGCGTGGGCAGCGACTGGTGCCGCTACGGCCAGCAGGATTCGGTGCAGCTGGCCATCGACCTCGAGCTGCGCTACCGGGGCCTGCGCGCGCCGCACAAGATCAAGCTTGGCGTCTCGGGGTGCGCGCGGGAATGCGCCGAGGCGCGCAGCAAGGACGTCGGCGTCATCGCCACCGAGAAGGGCTGGAACCTCTACGTCGCCGGCAACGGCGGCATGACGCCCAAGCACGCCCAGCTGCTGGCCGGCGACCTCGACACCGAGACGCTGATCCGCTACATCGACCGGTTCTTGATGTATTACATCCGGACCGCCGACCGGCTGCAGCGCACCGCGCCCTGGGTCGAGTCGCTCGACGGCGGGCTCGATCACGTGCGCGAGGTGGTGTGCGACGACTCGCTGGGCCTGGCCGAAGAATTCGAGGCCGCAATGGCGCGGCACGTGGATAACTACAAGTGCGAATGGAAGGGCGTGCTGGAGGATCCGGACAAGATGTCGCGGTTCGTGTCCTTCGTCAACGCCCCGGACGCCGTCGACTCGACGGTGACGTTCACCGAGCGCGCCGGCCGCAAAGTGCCTGTGCCCATTGGGATGCCGCGGGTTCGCGGATGACGAGGGAGGAATCATGACACTTCTCAACGACATTCACGTGTGGACGATCGCCTGCGCGTACGACCACCTCATTCCGGGTCGCGGCGTCGGTGTGCTGCTCGACGACGGCTCCCAGGCGGCCCTGTTCCGGCTGGACGACGGGTCGGTGTACGCCGTCGGTAACGTAGACCCGTTCTCCGGCGCGGCGGTCATCTCGCGTGGCATCGTCGGCGACCGCGGTGGGCGCGCCACGGTCCAATCTCCCATCCTCAAGCAGGCTTTCGCGCTCGACGACGGCAGCTGCCTGGACGACCCGAGGGTCTCGGTGCCGGTGTACCCGGTGCGCGTCACGCCCGACCGCCGCGTCGAGGTCGCGCGCGTCGCCGCCTAGGACACGCGCTCAGTCGATGTCCCCGACGAGATATCGCTGCATCGTCGGGCCGATCGCGTCGACGAGCGCGTCCACCGACATCGAGTGCAGCGGCTCGGATCGCACGCCGTAGCGCATGATGCCCAGGCCCACCAGCTGAGAGGCGCACAACGACGCCCGCACGGCGACCTTGTCGGCGCCCAGGATCTTCAGCAGCGGCCCGAAAACCGGGCCGATGAACATGCCCTGCACGATCTCGGCGGTCTTGGCCATGCCCGTCGACGCGACCGCACTCGCGGCAAACGGGCCGCCGCCGGCCGCATCCCAGGTGGTGATCAGCATGTGCAGGGTCCGGCGGCCGACCTGGTTGACGCCGCCGGTGACGATCCGGTCGATGAACTCCGGTGTGCCGAACGGCAACCGCAGCATCTTGGCGACCGGGTCGAGGAGCCCACGCGCTGGCTCTTCGCGACGGGGCATGCTGTCAGGATCGCCCGTCGACGAGCAAAGATCAAGCGTTGCGCACGTCGGCGCGCCTCCCGTGCAAAGCCTGGCGCGCTGGGGGTTTCGGCACGGCCCTGCGGAACCGGCTCGCGATCAACCGGGCCAGCCCGGGATGGGTGCCCAGCGGTTGGCTGACCAGGTCGGCGCCGCAACCGCGCAGCCGTTGCTGAAACAGGCCGTCGGCCAACAGATAGGAGGCGACGGCGACGCGGCGGGCGCCGTCGCGGCGGGCGCGCAGGACCGCCTCGCGCACGTCGGGATCGCCGGTGGCGGCAAAGCCCAGCCGCACCCGCGATCCGGTGAGCGCCGACAACCACGTCGCGGTGGTGTGCAGGTCGGCGCGCGCCCGGTGATCGGACGTCCCGGCCGCGCCGAGGATCACGGAATCGCCGGGGCGCCAGCCCGATTCAATCAATTGGTAGAAGACAATCCGCGCGATCTCCCCGCTCGGCCCGAGCGCCGGGGTGACGACGACGTTCGCACGCCCGCTGGCTGCCACGTGGGCGGGCAGGTCGGTGCGGACGTGATATCCGCGAGAAAGGAACGCCGGCACCACGATCGCGCGCCGGCCGTCGGCGGCGTGCGAGAGCACCTCGCTGGGGGTGGGTCCCAGCACGTCGACGAACGCGACCTGCACCGCGCGGTCCAGCAACGTGCCCACCCGGGCCGCCAGGTCTCCGGTCATCGCGACACCGGCCGGCCGGCGGGTGCCGTGCGCCACCATTATCAGGCTCATGCCATTCCCGCCGGCTCGTCGACGGCCAGCCGGTAGCCGCGCTTGACCACCGTCGCCACAATGTTCCTGTCGCCCAAGGCCGTCCGCAGCCGCAGCACGGCCGTGTCGACGGCGTGCGGATCGTTGCTGTTGCCGGGCAGCACCCGCAGCAGGTCGTTGCGGGCGACGACATCGCCGGGTCGCTGCGCCAGCGCGCGGAGTATCGCCATCCCGGACCCGGACAGCGTTTTGACGGAGCCATCCACCAGTGCGCAGTTTCCCCGGATGTCCACGAGATGTCCGGCCGCCCGCACGTGGCACGAACCCAGCAGCGGCAGCTCCTCGGCGATGTGACGGGCCAAGGCGCCCAACCTCATTCGATCGGGAGATGACGCCGGGACGCCCTTGCGGATCAGCGGCTGGGAGGTCACCGGGCCCACGCACATCGCGTGCACGTCGGTGCGCAGCGCCGTCAGCAGCTGGTCCTCGATGTCGAGGTCGCGGCTGCGCTCCAGGACCGCCGCCGCGGCCGGCGCCGACGTGAAGCTCACGGCGTCGAACTGCCGGCGTGCGATCCCGGTAACCAGCTGGTCGAACTCGCCACCCAACGGGGTCGACTTCCACCGGTACACGCGGATGGGCACCACGTCCGCGCCCGCGGCGCGCAACCCGCCGACGAATTCCGGGAACGGATCCCAGGCGTCGGCCGCGCCGTGCAGTTGAACCGCGATCCGCATGCCGGACACGTCGGATTCGAGGAGGTATTTCAGTAGCTCGGTTGAGGATTCGGATTTCGGCGACCACTCCTCGTGCAGGCCGGCGGCGCGCAGCGCGCCGGTCGCCTTCGGCCCGCGGGCCACGATGCGCGCCGACGACAGCGCCGCGACGAGCTGGTTGGCCAGCCCCCACCCCTCTGCGGCGGCCAGCCAGCCGCGCATGCCGATGCCGCTGTGCGCCACCAGAATGTCGGGTGGCGCGGCGATCAGCGCCTCGGTGTTGCCGTGCAGCTCGTCGTCGTCGGGCAGCGCGATCATGTTGATCGCCGGGGCGCTGTAGACCTCGGCGCCGTTGCGGCGCAACAACGCGGCCAGCTCCTCGGCGCGACGGGCCGACGTCACCGCGATCCGGTAACCGGTCAGTGGTGCAGAGTGTGGCCGGGCCATATCAACTGTGTATGCCTGGGAGGTTTCCGCGGCGTTACCGCGCAATTGCTGACGCATTGCTCCCGCTGCGAGCACGATCACACCCGCGCGGGGCGCGGACCGGCCGGCGGACATACGTCGTCCAGGTCAGGATCGCGGCGACGACGTAGCAGGCCAGGAACGCCCAGTATGCCGGCGTCTCGGTGCCGCTGCGCAGGTAGGACTCGCGCAGCGCCAGGTCGATTCCGACGCCGCCGAGCGCGCCGACGGCGGCGCAGAACCCGATCAGCGACCCCGACATCGCGCGCGACCACTGCCGGCGGTGCGTCTCGCCGACGTCCAGCGAGCGGCTGCGCGCCTCGAACACCGACGGGATCATCTTGAACACCGAGCCGTTGCCCATCCCGGACAGGACGAACAGGACGACGAAGCCGACGACGTATCCGGTCAGCACGACGGGCCCGGCACCGCCGGCGTGGTGGTCGACCGTGCCGACGACGACGAGCAACACGGCGCCGGCGATCATGCCGCCGAGCACGCCGAGGGTGACGCGGCTGCCGCCGAACCGGTCGCCCAGCTTCCCGCCGTAGACCCGCGCCAGCGATCCCAAAAGCGGCCCGACGAAGGCGATCTGCGCGGCGTGCAGCGCCGCATGCGGAGCGGTTTCACCGCCGGCCGCGAAGTTGACCTGCAGCACCTGGCCGAAGGCGAAGGCGAACCCGATCCAGGAGCCGAACGTGCAGATGTAGAGCAGCGAGATCACATAGGTGTCGCGTTCGAGGAGGACCGAGCGCATCGTGTTCACCTCGATGCCGTGGTCGAGGTTGTCCATGAACAGCGCCGCCGCGATGCCGACGACCGCCAGCAGCACCAGGTAGACAGCGCACACCAGGTACGGCGCCCGGTGACCGGCGGTGGCGAGCGCCAGCAGGCCGACCAGCTGGATTCCCGCGACGCCGAGGTTGCCGACGCCGGCGTTGGTCGCCAGCGCGGCGCCCTTGAGCCGCTGCGGGTAGAAGGCGTTGACGTTGGCCAGCGACGCCGCGTAGTTGCCGCCGCCCAGCCCGGTCAGCGCCGCGCACACGACGTAGGGCCACAGCGGCAGGCCGGGATTGGCCAGCAGTACGACGGTGCCGACCGTCGGGAGCAGCAGCGCGAACGCCGACAGCATCGTCCAGTTGCGGCCGCCGAGGGCCGCGATGCCCAGGGTGTAGGGGATGCGGACGCAGCCCCCGACCAGGGTCGCGACCGCGCCGAGCAGCAGCTTGTCGCCCGCGGAAAAGCCATAGACGGACGCCGGCATGAACAGCGCCATCACCGACCACAGCGACCAGACGGAAAACGCGACGTGGTCGCCGGCCATCGTGCACAGCAGGTTGCGACGGGCGATTCTGTTGTTGCCCGCCTCCCAGGCCGCGGTGTCCTCCGGATTCCAGTCCGTGATGCGGTGGGTGCGGCCCATGCGGTGTTCGCCTTTCGTGCAGGGGGTTTGGGTGGCGCGGTCAGGCGGCCGCGCGAAACCCGTTGGGCGCGTTGAGCGAACGGGCTGACACCCGATGCTCACATCAGGAATGGAAGTCCGTCAACTCGATTCGGCCGATATCGCCTGTAAGTTGAATCCCAGTTGTCTGGTAAGTCGCTGAAGGACAAGCGGATTCGCTGTGACGCGACCCCCGCCGTGGAATTCGGTGTGAGGCCGAATACTTTTCGTGCTATACGCGATCTACCAGACGTCCCCGGCGCGCCAATCGCACATCAGGTCCGCGGAGGTGTCCAGCTCGACCTCGACCGGCAGCACGTATACCGTCCCGTCGTCGTCGGGGGTGCGGGCCGGGCCCGTCGGCGCCAGCACCGACGTCGGGCCGCGCCACGGCAGCCAGCCGCGCGCCGCGTAAAGCCGTTGCGCCCGGATCGACGAACTGAGCGCGCCGAGTTGGTAGGCGCCGCGCACCACCTGCTCGACGCCGTCCAGCAGCGCGTGCACCAGGCCCTGGCCGCGGCAGTCCTCCCGCACCGCGACGCCCTCGACGTAACCGCAGCGCAGCGCCTCTCCCCGGTAGAGCAGCCGGCGCTGGATCACCGCGGCGTGCGCGATGATCGCGCCGTGCTGCCAGATCAGGGCGTGCATGCCGCCCAGCGTGTGCTCCCAGTCGTGCTCGCTGAAGTCACCGCCGAAGGCGGCGGTGACCATTTGGCGAACGCCGTGCCGGGTCTCGCTGTCGAGATCGGCGGTGTGGACCAGGCGGGCGGTGTGGACCTGGGCGGTCACACCCCTTTGTCTACCAGGCGGAAGCCGCCTGCGCCCCGGCCCCCACCGGAAGGCGGGGCCGCGCCCAGTGCAGCCGCACGTACTGGCCGGGCCGCACCTGGGCGACCTTGTCGATGTCCTCGTCGACCACCACGCCGACCACCGGGTAGCCGCCGGTGACCGGGTGGTCGGGTCCGAGGATCACCGGTAATCCGTTGGGCGGCACCTGGATTGCGCCGCGGGTGACACCCTCGCTGGGCAGCTGGCGGTCGGGGTAGCGGGACCGCAACGGGCGGCCCTCCAACCGCATTCCGACCCGGTCGCTGCGGTCCGAGGCCATCCAGATGGTGCGCACCAGGACGTCGGGATCGACGAACCAGTCGTCGCGCGGTCCGGGCACCGCCCGCAGTTCGACCAGATGCGCGTCGATCGCCGCCACCGGGGCCTGGTCCAGTTCGGGGTAGTCGTCGGTGTGCTCGCCGATCGGCAGCCGATCGCCGGGCGCAAGCGGCGGCGGGCCGATCGCGGACATCACGTCGTAGCTGCGCGAGCCCAGCACCGGCTCGACACAGATGCCGCCGCGCACTGCCAGGTACGTCCGCAGCCCGGCCCGCGGGGTGCCCATCGAGATCACCTGGCCATCGCGAACATGCTGAATGCTGTTGGCGCCGAACTTGATTCCGTCGACGGTCGGCTCGGTGTCGGCGCCCGTCACCGCGATGTCGACGTCGCCGCCGCGGACCCGCGCGCACAGTCCTCCGAACGTCACCTCCACGGTGGCGCGGTCGTCGGGGTTGGCGACCAGCCGGTTGGCCAGCCGGTGCGAGCGGCGGTCGGCGGCGCCGGAGCGGCCGACGCCGAGGTGAGCCAGCCCGGTGCGGCCGAGGTCCTGCACGACGGCCAGGGGCCCGGTGCGCAGGATTTCCAGCGTGACGCGCGGAGTTGTCACGGCGTCCTCCTTCTCACGCGGCCCGGAACCGGACCCACATGCCCTGCGTCAGCAGGGCAGGGTTGGGCCGCTCAAGGTCCCACAGCACCGCGTCGGTGTGGCCGATGAGTTGCCAGCCGCCTGGCGATTGGCGCGGGTATATCGCGCTGAATTCGCCGGCGAGGGCGACCGAGCCCGCCGGCACCGAGGTCCGCGGCTCGGAGCGGCGCGGCACCCGAAGGCGCGGGTCGCCGTCCACCAGGTACGCGAAACCCGGTGCGAATCCACTGAATCCGACCCGCCACAGGCTCGAGGTGTGGGCGTTGATCACCTGCGCGGTGGTCAGCCCGGTGTGGTCGGCGACCTCCGCGAGGTCGGGGCCGTCGTAGACGACGTCGATCACCACGTCGGCGCTGCGCTCCGCCGCGGCGGCCTCCTCGGCGCGCACCGTCATCTTGCGCAGTCGCTGACGGACGACCCCTTGGTTGCGGGGGCCGTCGAGCTTGACCAGCACCGTGCGGGCGGCCGGGACGATGTCCAGCACGCCGGGCAGCGCCGCGGCGCGCAGCGCGTCCGTCCACGCCAATACCTCTGCGGTGCTGCCACATTGCACCATCAGAGCCTGGTCGCCGTAGTCGAACACGGTGTTGCCGACCAGCTCCGTCGGCAGGCCCCTGGTTAGGTCAGTCACGCTCATTACTCGACGGTAACCTCGCAATCGGGGCAGGTCGAGGGGAGTGCCCGGGATTTTCGAGCACTGCCAGAGGTGCCTTAGCAAACGCTCAAACAGCGGGTTCTACCCGAGGATCTTGGCGATCTGCGGGGGCAGCTGGTCGGCGACCACCGGGTAGCTCAGCGGCGACGAAAACGCGATCGCGCCGGCCTGGTCCTTGGTGGTGAAGATGTGCCGGCTCTGCGCGGTCGCCTGCGACCCCGCCACCTCGGGATCGGCCAGCAGCGCCTTTTGGTCGTCCGGGCTTTCGGTCGTCCAGATCAACACGTCGGCGGAATCGAGCACCGCCTTGATCTGGTCGCGCGGGATGACGGCGCGGTGATCGGAGACGAACGGCTTGATGCTGTCGGCGATGACCAGCCCCATCTGGTTCAAAAAGTCGGTCCGCCAGCCCGCCGCCGTCGCGACCACGGTGCCCTGAAAGAGGCTGCCCTGCATCAGCAGTGCCTTCTTGGCCTGCCATTGCGGATACTTCTGCGCGACGGCGGCGAACTGCTTGTCGACGCCGTCGATCAGCGACTTCATCTGGTCGGCCTGAAACACCGCCTGGCCGATCGCGGTGGCCTGCTCCTTCCACGGCTCGAAGAACGCATCGCCGTCCGACTGCGCCAGGGTCGGCGCGATCGCCGACAGCTTCTGATAGGTGTCGGCGTCCACACCGGCGTTGACGGCCACGATTAGGTCCGGCTTCAGCCCGGCGATCTGGTCGACCGGAATCCCATTGTCCAGGTTCAACACCACCGGGCGCGCGTCGCCGAGCTTGGGCTGGGCCCACGGCCACACCGCGAACGGTTGATCGCCGAACCAGTTGGTGACCGCGACGGGCACCACGCCCACCGCGAGCAGGTCGTCCTGTTCGGTGTAGCCGGCGCTGACCACGCGCTTGGGCGGCTCCTTGACGACGGTCTCACCGAACAGGTGGGTGATGGTCACCGAGCGGCCGCCGGAGGTGCCCGGCGCCGGTTTGGGCGACGAGCACCCCGGCGCCGCGGCGGCGGCCCCGAGCGCCGCGGCGGCCCCGGCGAGCTGCAAGAACTCCCGCCGACTCTTCATCGCGTGAGAGTATCGCGTCCGGGGCTCTCACCTGCATCGCCGCGCGGTCGCACCGCTCAGCCCAGCGGCATGCCGGCGTCGACGAAGTCCATGGCCCGATAGATCGTGTCGGGCGTCGGCGGCGCGTTGTCGAACGCGGCCATCATGGCGCCGGTCAGCGCGCCGACGAACACGCGAACCTCGAAATCGCTTGCGGGACGGCCGATTCGGCGGCTGACCGCCTCGGCCATGACGTTGACGGTGCGGTAGTACTCGTCGTACATGGCCGCCTTGAGCTCCGGTATCGAGAACATCAGCCGCTGCCGGGTGCTTTCGAACTCCTGCTGGTCGGCGGGCAGGTCGGCCATGACGGCCTGGTAGGCCTTGCGAAACGCCTGGATCAGCGACAGGTCGGGCGGCTGCGCCTCGAAGGCCGCCAGTATCAGCGGGTCCAGGTCGTCGGCCAGCAGCAGCGACTCCTTGGATCCGAAGTACCGGAAGAAGGTGCTGGGCGACACCTCAGCGGCCTCCGCGATCTGCTCGACGGTGGTGGCGGCGTAGCCGTTCTGCTCGATCAGGCGGAACGCCGCGCGCCGGATGGCCTGGCGGGTCTTGATCTTCTTGCGCTCCCGCAGGCCCAGGGGCGCCTCACTCGCCTGCATGAGGCGATTCTCCCGCACCCGCGGCGCCCCGTCGGGAAGCCGGCGGCGTGTAGCCCTGCCACGGGGAGTAGTCGGCGATCAGCTCCTCCTGCGGCGGGCGCAGCTCGACGGGCACGTGCTGCAGGTTGATCCGGATCCGGTACCAGATCGAGCTCGGCCCGCGCATGCCGTCGACCAGGACGTCGGCCGGGCGCAGCCGCCCGGCCGCGGCGGGGTGGCGGGCGCGCCAGGTGTCCAGCGCGGCCATCGCCTCGTCCCGGGTTTTGGTGCGGGCGACCTCGATGAGCGGCATCACGGACCGGCGCCGGCCCGCCGCGCCTTTCGCCGAACCCGGCGGCGGTTTCTCCGGGGGACCCATGTCCTCGGCCAGCATCAGCAGCCTGTCGAGCTCGCCGACGGCTGCTTTGTTGGAGGGGTCCATCCCCGCCCACGGGTCACCGATGTCGGCGAACCGGGCGGGCACGGTGGCGATGGTGAACGCCTCGGGCCGGCAGCCGGCGACCTCGTCCCAGTGCAGGGGAGTGGACACGCGGGCGTCCGGGGTGGCCCGCACCGAGTAGGCCGACGCGACCGTGCGGTCCTTGGCGTTCTGGTTGAAGTCGACGAAGACGCCCTCGCGCTCCTCCTTCCACCAGCGGCTCGTCGCCGCGTCGGGCACCCGCCGTTCCGCCTCGCGCGCGACGGTCTGGGCGGCCAGCCGCACCTGGCGGAACCCCCAGCGCGGGGCGATGCGCGCGTAGATGTGAAAGCCGCGCGACCCGGACGTCTTCGGCCAGGGGGTCAGGCCGTAGTCCTCCAGCACCTCGCGGGCCACCAGCGCGACGTCGACGATCCGCCGCCAGGTGACCCCGGGCATCGGGTCGAGGTCGACGCGCAGCTCGTCGGGGTGGTCGAGGTCGTCGGCGAGCACCGGGTGCGGGTTGAGGTCCACGCAGCCCAGGTTGATCACCCACGCTAGCCCGGCGGCGTCGTGGATGACGGCCTCCTCGGCCGACGTGCCCGACGCGTAGCGAAGTTCGGCGACGTCCACCCAGGCCGGCCTGTTCTTCGGCGCGCGCTTCTGGAACACGGCCTCCTGCCCGATCCCCTTGACGAAGCGCTTCAGGATCATCGGCCGCCCGGCCACGCCGCGCAGCGCCCCGTCGGCGACGGAAAGGTAATAGCGGACCAGGTCGAGCTTAGTGTGGCGGCCCGCGCCGTTCGTGCCCGGGAAGACCACCCTGTCCGGATGGGTGATGGTGACCTGCCGCCCGGCCACTTCCAGTGACACCGGGGCGGTCATGCGGTTCATGGTAATTCCGGGATACTTTCCGACCGCAGTGCGACGGGCGTCACATATGGTGATCTCATGCCTAACCTCATCGGTCTGCCCGGGCAAACCGTGGCCAAACTTCAGCAGTACTTCGAGCGCGGCTCGGCCGAACTGCACTACGTGCGCAAGATCTTCGAAGCGGGCGCGTTCCGGCTGGAGCCGCCGCAGAACTACGCGGCGATGGCCGCCGACATCGTCAAGTGGGGCGAGTTCGGCATGCTGCCGTCACTCAACGCCAGGCGGCATCCGGACCGGGCGGCGTGCATCGACGAAGAGGGCGAATTCAGCTACGCCGAGCTGGACAAGGCCGCCCACGCGGTGGCCAACGGGCTGATCGAGAAGGGCGTCAAGGGCGGCGACGGCGTGGCCATCCTGGCCCGCAACCACCGGTGGTTCCTCATCGCCAACTACGGCGCCGCCCGGGTCGGGGCCCGCATCATCCTGCTCAACAGCGAGTTCTCCGGCCCGCAGATCAAGGAGGTCTCGGAGCGCGAGGGCGCCAAGCTGATCATCTACGACGACGAGTACACCAAGGCGGTCAGCAAAGCCGAGCCGGAGCTGGGCAAGCTGCGGGCCCTGGGGACCAACCCGGACAGCGACGAGCCGTCCGGCAGCGAGGACGAGACGCTGGCCGACCTGATCGCGCGCAGTAGTAAGGCGCCGGCCCCCAAGGCCTCCCGGCATGCGTCGATCATCATCCTGACCAGCGGGACCACCGGCACCCCCAAGGGGGCCAACCGCAGCACCCCGCCGACGCTGGCACCGGTCGGCGGCATCCTGTCGCACGTTCCGTTCAAGGCCAACGAGGTGACGTCGCTGCCCGCGCCCATGTTCCACGCGCTGGGGTACCTGCACGGCACCATCGCGATGTTCCTGGGGTCGACGCTGGTGTTGCGGCGCAAGTTCAAGCCGCCGCTGGTGCTGGCGGACATCGAGAAGCACAAGGTGACCGCGATGGTCGTGGTGCCCGTGATGCTGTCGCGCATCCTCGACGCGCTGGAGAAGATGGACAAGAAGCCCGACCTGTCGAGCCTGAAGATCGTGTTCATCTCCGGATCGCAGCTGGGCGCCGAGCTGGCCAACCGCGCGCTGAAGGACCTGGGTCCGGTCATCTACAACATGTACGGCTCGACGGAGATCGCGTTCGCCACCATCGCCGGGCCCAAGGACCTGCAACGCAACGCGGCCACGGTCGGACCGGTGGTCAAGGGCGTCAAGGTCAAGATCCTCGACGACAACGGCATCGAGGTGCCGCAGGGCGACGTCGGCCGGATCTTCGTCGGCAACGCCTTCCCGTTCGAGGGCTACACCGGCGGCGGCCACAAGCAGATCATCGACGGCCTGATGTCGTCCGGCGACGTCGGCTACTTCGACGAGCACGGCCTGCTCTACGTCAGCGGTCGCGACGACGAGATGATCGTCTCCGGCGGTGAGAACGTCTTTCCCGCGGAGGTCGAGGACCTGATCAGCGGGCATCCCGACGTCGTGGAGGCCACCGCGATCGGGGTCGAGGACAAGGAGTGGGGCCACCGGCTGCGCGCCTTCGTCGTCAAGAAGGAGGACGCCAGCCTCGATGAGGACACCGTCAAGCACTACGTGCGCGACCACCTGGCCCGCTACAAGGTGCCGCGGGAGGTGGTCTTCCTCGACGAGCTGCCGCGCAACCCGACCGGCAAGATTCTCAAGCGCGAGCTGCGCGAGATGGAGATCGACTAGCCAGCGCGAGCAGACGCCAAAGCCCCCCACACCTCGGCGTGCCGGGGGCTTTGGCGTTTGCTCGCCCTAGCGCCGATGCTGAATGGCGCGAGTGATCTGGGCCGCGAGTTTGGGGTCGGCCAGCAGCTGGTCGATGAGCGCGGAGAGGACCTCCTGCCCGGTCACCCGGGCGACGCCGATGCGGTCGGCGGCCTCTCGCTGCCAAATGTCGAGGGCCCGGTGCGTGGCGGCGGGCAGGTCGACGGTTCGCCGCGTCCGTTGCATGCGTGCCGGCCGGTCACCCGGGTCGGCCGACCTCGGCGCTGGCCTGGCGATCCGTGGCGGGCGCGGTTGCGCCAGGCCCGGGATGCGCTCGGTCGCCGTTGAGTCCGCGGGGGGCGCGCCGGGTCCGGTGTGGCTGGGCTTGAAGTTCACTGCGGCGATCGTCCCTCCGTCGGTGGGCAATCAGTAGATCAGTACGGGGATCGTGCGTCAGTTGCTACCGATTCTGTCACCATAGCCGCGCCGGGTCGCGCCCCGAGCCGCGGCCGCGGGCCGCTGCGACGATTTCGCGCGGCGCAGGGCGGGGAAGAATAATTGGCGGTCTGACCGTTGCTCATGAACATCGGACCGCTGGGCCCCGCGCCAATTTCTCGGCATCCGGAACGCGTGCGTCTCATGATTTTCGTGAATACGAAAGTCCGAATTTCAGTGCCTCAGTAAAGCCCGATTCACCAGCTATTTAAGCCGAGTACGCGGATGCTGATGTCAGTATGCGCGCGAATTGTGAAATACAGGCATCTAGCACAATTATTCAATGCAAAGCAAACTCAAAGCGACATTTTTCGATTTGCCGTTGTTTGCCCGAGAATATCTGGGTAACGTTTTAGGCATCTGAAGATCTCGGGAAGGGGCTTCGCATGATGGTTTCACTGCGATCCACGCGCAACGCCGCCGCTGGTGCAGCGGGCGCGGCCGCGCTCGCCGCAGCGATGCTATTCGGCGGCATCCCCGCGGCGCAGGGCGCGCCCACAACCCACGTCGGCACACCGCTCGGTCCTGGCGTGATCCCCGCCAACCCCGGTGGGGGCGGCGGTGGCCACGGCGGTGGCGGAAACGGCGGCGGCCACGGCCCCGGTGTCCCCGGTCCCGGTTGGGGTCACGGCCCCGGCCCCGGGTGGGGTCACGACAGCGGCTGGGACGGCTGGCATCACCCCGGCAACGGCTGGGGCAACATCCCTCCCGGCCGCGGCTACTGGGCTCCCGGGCACTGGTGGGGCGCTCCCGAGCAGTGGTGGAACTGGTGGTGGTGAGCCAAGCCACCATCACCGCGCGGCGTCGGTCAGCTTGTCCTGCCGAGCGTTTTAGGTTGGCCGGCCCGCGCTCAGGGGGAGAGAGCCATGCCGGCTGCCATGCGCGGTCGGCATGGCCCCCGCCAAAGACATCCATGCCGGCCTGAGACCGGCCTCAGGCCGGCATGGATTCCGCTTACGGGTCGCGGGGCAGGCCCAGCAGCCGTTCGGCGATGATGTTGAGCTGCACCTCCGACGTGCCCCCGTAGATCGTGGTGGCCCGGCTGGCCAGCAGGTACTCGCCCCACTTGCCCGGCACCTCGTCGGTGTCGCCGATGGCGGCGTCGGTCCCGAAGGAGGACACCGCGAACTCGGCATAACCCTGTCCGGTGCGCATCGACAGCAGCTTCGAGATCGCGGCCGACGGCATGGCGTCCCCGCCCGCCAGCGTCAACAGCGTCGAGCGCAGGTTCAGCACCTTGGCGGCATGCCCCTCGGCGATCAGCTGGCCGGCCCGGTGCTGAGCGACCTGGTCGAACTGCCCGTCGCGGACGAAGTCGACGAAGTCGGAAAGTGTTGCCAGGAAATTGTTGTCGCTGCTGCCGATCGACACCCGCTCGGCCGTCAGGGTGTTGCGGCTGACCTCCCAGCCGCGGTTGACGTCGCCGAGCACGCACTCGTCGGGCACGAACACGTCGTCGATGTAGACCGTGTTGAAAAACTCGGCGCCGGTGAGCTCGCGCAGCGGCTTGACCGTGACGCCTTCGCTTTGCATGTCCAGCAGGAAGTACGTGATGCCGTTGTGCTTCGGCGCGCTCGGGTCGGTTCGAGCCAGCAGCGCGCCCCAGTGCGAGTACTGCGCGTAGGTGGTCCAGATCTTCTGCCCGGTGATGCGCCAACCGCCTTCGGCCCGAGTCGCTTTCGTCGTCAGCCCGGCCAGATCCGACCCGGCGCCCGGCTCGGAGAACAGCTGGCACCAGATCATCTCGCCGCGGAAGGTCGGCGGCAGGAACCGTTGCTTTTGTTCCTCGGTTCCGAACGCGACGATCGACGGGATGATCCAGGCGGCGATGCCGACCTGCGGCCGCTTGACCCGCCCGGCGGTGAACTCCTGGGCGATGATGATCTGCTCCACCGGACTGGACGCCCGGCCCCACGGCTTGGGCAGGTAGGGCAACACCCACCCACCCTCGGCGATCGCGACCTTGCGGGGCTCGCGCTCCATCGCCTTGAGTGCGGCGACCTCGGCCCGGATCTCGTCCCGCAGCTTTTCGGTGTCGGGGTCCAGGTCGACGTCCACCGGGCGCATCCCCGTCGTGGTCGCGGTGTCCACCACCTTTTGCGGATACTCCGAGCCGCGGCCGAAGCAGGCGGCCAGCATCACCGCTCGGCGGTAGTAGACGTTCGTGTCGTGTTCCCAGGTGAAGCCGATTCCGCCGTGCACCTGGATGCAGTCCTGCGTGCACCGCTGGGCGGCGGCCGGTGCCAGCGTCGCCGCCACGGCGACCGCGAACTCAGCCCTGGAAGCTGTTGTGTCCCAATCGTTTTCGGCGGCCTCGTCGATCGCGCGGGCGGCGTCCCACACCGCGGCGGTGGCCCGCTCGGTGTCGGCGACCATCTCCGCGCACTTGTGCTTGATGGCCTGGAACTGGCCGATCGGTCTGCCGAACTGTTCCCGGATCTTGGCGTATTGCGACGCGGTGTCGGTGGCCCAGCGCGCCACGCCGATCGCCTCCGCGGACAGCAGCGTGCACATCAGCGCGCGCGCGGTCGCCATGGTCAGGTTGCTCAACACGGCGTCGTCGGCGACCTCGACGGCGTTGGCCCGCACATGCGCGATGGGTCGCAGCGGGTCGATGCTCTTCACCGGCTCGATCTCCAGCTGGTCGGCGCGCAGCACCACCCATTCCTCGCCGCTGTCGATCGCGACCGGCAGCACCAATATCGAGGCCTGCGCCGCCGCGGGAACCGCGCGGACCTCGCCGCGGATCACCAGCAGGTCACCCTGCCGGGTGGCGGTCAGGGCGCAGCATTCCAGCGCGTAGGCGGCGATGGCGGCGCCGGACGCCAGCTCGGAGAGCACCTTCGCTTGCGCGTCGTGCGCGGAGATCAGCGCGCTGGCGATCGCCGACGGCACGAACGGCCCGGGCACGGCGCCGTAGCCGAACTCGGCGAGCACGATGGCCAGCTCGAGGATGCCGAACCCCTGGCCGCCGACGGATTCCGCCAGATGAACCCCCTGCAGGCCCTGGTCGGCCGCCGCCCGCCAGTACGGCGGGGGGTTCTCGATCGGTGTCTCCATGGCCGCGTGCAGCACCTCCGACGGCGCGACGCGCGCCACCAGGGATCGCACCGAATCGGCCAGGGCTTGATGCTCAGAAGTTATCGCGATCGGCATTGGTCGCCTTCATTCTCGGGATCCGTTTTGGCCAAGCACCCTCAATCTAATAACCGGTCGGTTGGTTGACCACATTGGCCAGCGGAACCCCGTCGCGCAGCCGCCGGCAGTTCGCCACCGCCTCTGCCAGGTAGCGCCGCATGGTGTCGGCGGTGTACCAGGTGACGTGCGGCGTCAGCACCACGTTGTCCAGGCCGAGCAGCGGGTTGTCGGGCGCGACCGGCTCGACCTCGAAGACGTCCAGCCCCGCGGCGGCCAGCCGCCCGCCGCGCAGCGCGTCGACGAGCGCGTCCTCGTCGACGACGCCGCCGCGCGACGTGTTGACCAGTACCGCAGTCGGTTTCATCCGGGCGATCGCGTCCCGGTCCAGCAGGTGGGCGGTATCGGCGGTCAACGGCAGGTGCAGCGAGACGATGTCGCTGGCGGCCAGCAGGTCGGGCAGCCGCCGCCAGCCGGGCCGCCCGTCGTCGCGGGTGCTGGTGTGCAGCACGGTGGCGCCCATCGCGGCGACGATGCCGCCGACCCGTTTGGCGATGTTGCCGTAGCCGACCAGCCCGACGGTGCAACCCCCGATATCGCGCACCGTCTCGCCCAGTGCCGGGTCGGCCGGCCAGCCGGAGCCCCCGCGCACCGCGCGGTCCAGCGCCGGTAGCCGGCGCAACGCCGCCAGCATCAGCAGCACCGCGCCCTCGGCCACCGACGGCGCGTTGGCGCCGGGCATGTTGGCCACCGCGACACCGCATTTCGTCGCGGTCGCCACGTCGACGGTGTTCACCCCGGCGCCGAGCTTGTGCACCAGGCGCAGCCGCGCCCCGCGCCGCAGGTCATCGCCCGACAGCGGACGCAGCACGTGCCAAATCACCTGCGCCTCGGGCAGCTCCCGGTAGAAGGTGGCGTCGTCGTCTTCGGCACACCACCGGATCTCGAGCCAATCCGCCTCGGGCGCAACGAAATCCAGCACCTTGTCGCCGGGGACGAAGTGGGCGAGGACCTTCACGGGATGCTCAGCGCCACCGCTTGAATATCCACTTCGCGATGGTGTCGGCCTGCTCGCTGCGCGCGCCCGGCGTGGTGAAGTAGTGGTCGGTGTCGATCGAGTGGCGCGTCTTGTCGGTGCTGGCGAGCGCGTCGTGGATGCGCTGGGCGTCGGACGGAAAGACGCCGGTGTCGGCCTCGGCGTTGATCACCAGGGCCGGGCAGGTGATGCGGGCCAGGTGCGGCTCGGCGCGGGTTTGCGCCACCCGCAGGCTCCACATGCCCAGCCAGTTGCGCAGCGTGCACGCCGCGGCGATGCCGTGCGCCGAGCGGTTGGCCTTGACCGGGATGCCCGCATAGCACAGGTTCGGTGCGCGTTTGGTGGGTTCGATGCTGGGATCGACCATGCGGGGATCGGCCCACGTTCGCATCACCGTGAACGGCCGATCGGAAAACCCCGCGGCGCGAACGCGTTTGAGCTCCGTCTCGACCCAATCGGTGATGGCATGGTTGCGCGCGGTCTGCGCCGCGCGGTAGCGGGTCAGGAACTCCGGCGAGTACGGGGGACCGTTGGCCTCGTTGAACAGGTCGAGGTCGGCATCGGTGGCGACGGGATCGTTCTCGTCGACGACGGCGGCGTCCATCCACGCCGTCAGCACCTCGGGGCGCCCCGGGTGGGCGGCGGTGGCGACGTAGCCGTCGGCGGGGATCAACTCGGTCAGCCCGGCGGCCGGGCGCATCCCCTCGAGCGGCGTCACGTTCGGTTCCACGGCCTGGGACTGGTAGGCCGCCATCAGCGAGCCGCCCCCCGAATTGCCCAGCAGCACAACGGTATCCACGCCCTGCACCTCGCGGAGCCAGCGGACGCCCACACCGATGTCCACCAAGGCGTGGTCGAGCAGGAAGCTGCTTTCGAAGCCGCGAAACCGGGTGTTCCAGCCGAGGAACCCGATGCCGCGGGTGGCCATGTAGTCGGCGAGATAGTGCTCGGAGAAGTCGATCTGGTAGTGCGTGGCGATCATCGCCACCTTGGGCTTTCGCCCGACCCCCCGGTGGTACAGCCCCTGGCACGGATGGCCGCCGGCGCCGGCGCGCCCCGCGGTGCGAGACGGCAGCCCGACGAACTCCCGGACGACCCCGGCGGCACCGGTACGACGAGTCAATTCAGCGGATCTCCTCGGGTGTAGATGGCGCGGTAGTAGATGTTGGCGAGGGTCTGGATGCAGGCCCCGTCGTCGGGCTCGGCCGAACGCGTCCCGCTGAGCTGGATGTAGCAGAACTGGTTGAACATCGCCACGATCGCCTCGGCGATCAGCCGCGGGTCGTCGCCGTCGCAGTAGCCCTCGGCCTGGGCGCGTCGGACCGTCTCGGTGATGAAAGAGATGGGTACCGAACACATTTCGGCCCAGTACTGGGCGAAGTCGTCGTTGATCATCGCCAGCTGGGACACGCTGATCATCTCGGCGAGCCGGTTGCGATAGGTGTGCCAGTGCGCGGCGGCGGCCTCGTAGGCGCGTTCGCGATGCGACAGGCCGTGCTGGATCACCGTCGCCGCGCGCTGGTTGGCCTCGTCGCGGAAACGCAGCGCCCACTGGCGGACCATCGCCTCCTTGGAGTCGTAGTAGTTGTAAAACGACGCGGCCGAGCGGCCCGCCTCCGCGGCGATGTCGGCGATGGTCGTCGCCAGAATCCCCTTGCGCGCGATGACCGTTCGGGCGGCCAGGTCGATCGCGGCCTGCGTGCGGCGGCCGCGCTGCGTCGGGAAGTCGGCGGCCTGGTCGGGCCGGCCGTTGGGCTCTGCCGCGGTCAACACGGGGCTCACCTCCCTGGAGCAAAACTGAACCTGATGTTAGATTCAGATTTTGATCTTGGCCAGGGCCTGCACCTCCTCGATGGGGCCCTCCGATGGGAGCCGCAAGATGATCAAGCCGCACAACACCAACACCGAATTCGAGCTCGGCGGCATCAACCACGTCGCGCTGGTGTGCTCGGACATGGCGCGCACGGTGGACTTCTACAGCAACACCCTGGGCATGCCGCTGATCAAATCGCTCGACCTGCCGGGCGGTCAGGGCCAGCACTTCTTCTTCGACGCCGGCAACGGCGACTGCGTGGCCTTCTTCTGGTTCGCCGACGCGGCCGACCGGGTGCCCGGCATCTCGTCGCCGGGCGCCATCCCGGGCATCGGCGACATCACCAGCGCGGTGAGCACCATGAACCACCTCGCGTTTCACGTGCCGGCCGAGAAGTTCGACGCCTACCGGCAGCGGCTCAAGGAAAAGGGCGTGCGGGTGGGCCCGGTGCTCAACCACGACGAGAGCGAGCGGCAGGTGTCGGCGACGGTGCATCCCGGCGTGTACGTGCGCTCGTTCTACTTTCAGGATCCCGACGGCATCACGCTGGAATTCGCCTGCTGGGTAAAGGAATTCACCGAGAGCGACACGAAGGCGATACCGAAGACCGCGGCCGACCGGCGACCCCGGGTCGAGGCCGTCCGCTAGACCCGCGATGACCGAGGGGGTTTTGACCGACAAGCAGATCGCGGCGTTGACGCCCGAGCAGCGGCGCGACCTGATCGCTCGGCTCGAGCAGCCCTTGAGCGAGCTGATCGACCCGGAGTTCCTCAGTCGGATCCGGCGCATCCGGTTGGGTCTGATGATCGGTGGCTCGTTCGCGATGATCCCCTGGCTCGGGTATCTCTCGGTGACGCTCCCGGAGAATTACGTCGCGCACAACTGGCCGGCCACCTGGGTGGGTTTCGATATTTTGCTGGTCGTGTTCATGGTGGCAACGGCCGTGCTGGGATACCTGCGCCGTCAGCTGCTGGTGCTCGCGGCGTTCACCGCGGGGGTGCTGCTGGTCTGCGACGCGTGGTTCGACCTCATGACCGCCGGACCCAACGACGTCTGGTTGTCGGTTTTCACGGCGCTCGGAATCGAGGTGCCCCTGGCCGCCGTCCTGATCACCGGTGCGCTACGGATCGTGCGACTCACGATGATGCGATTTTGGCTGCTGAGGCCCGGGATGCGGTTGTGGCACCTGCCGCTGTTTCCTTGAGGCCGTAGAGGTTTGGGTCGGCGAGCCGGTCGAGCAGCGCGGCCAGCTGATCGACGAGCCGGTCCGGTTCGAGCCGGACGTCGCCGGCCAGCCAGGCGCTGATCGTCTGGCCGACGCCGCCGACCGCGAAGTGCGCGCCCGCCTTGATGCGGTCGTTTGCCGGCATCCGCAGCGCGTCGCGGAGATGCTGGCCGGACAGCATGGCCAACAGCGCGCTGGACTCGGCGCGCTTGCGCACGATCACGGCGTCGGCGAGCTGGGTGGAGAACAGCAGGCGCCCGACGCGCGGGTCATCGGTGATGGTCCGCACGATGTTGGCCATCCCGGCGCGGGTCTGCTCGTGCACCGGCACCGCCGCGACCGCGGCCTGAGTGGTGGCGGCCAGGTCGGCGACCACCCAGTCGAAGACGCGGCCGACGAATTCGTCTTTGTCGGTGAAGCTTTCGTAGAAGTACCGGGCCGCCAGGCCCGCCCGGCGGCACACGCCCCGCACGGTCAGCGCCGAGACGTCCTGCCGTTCGGCGCCCAGCAGGTCCAGGCCGGCGGTCAGCAGCCGGCCGCGACGGCCCGCGAGCCGTTCGGCGGCCTTGACCCCGCGGTAGGGGCGGGCGCTCGACGTCATGCGAACCATCTTGACATCGGGGGCGCCACGCGGGCAATATCAGGAAACAAGCGTTCGCACATTTAGCTACCGGGAGGCCCACCTTGGCGATTCACGAACCCGTCCGGCAGCGGCACGTCGAGCGCGCGGTCGCGGATCCGCCCCGCCCGCGGCGGCGACGGCGCATCCGGTCGTTGGGCATCGACGAGGGCCTGATGGGCGTGGCGCTGCTGGCCGGCCCGGCCAACGTGATCATGCAACTGGCGCGGCCCGGCGTCGGCTACGGCGTGCTGGAGAGTCGCGTCGACAGCGGCCGGGTGGACCTGCATCCCATCAAGCGGGCGCGCACCACGTTCACCTACCTCGCGGTGGCCACCGCGGGCAGCGACGCCCAGAAGGACGCGTTTCGCCGCGCGGTGAACCGCGCCCACGCGCAGGTGTACTCCACCCCCGAAAGCCCGGTCGAATACAACGCGTTCGACGTGGACCTGCAGCTGTGGGTGGGGGCGTGCCTGTACAAGGGAGGGGTCGACATCTATCGCATCTTCATCGGCGAGCTGGAGGGCGAGGACGCCGAGCGGCACTACCGCGAGGGCATGTCGCTGGCCACCACGTTGCAGGTGCCGCCGGAGATGTGGCCGCCGGACCGGGCGGCGTTCGACCGGTACTGGCAGGAGTCGCTGGACAAGGTGCACATTGACGACGCCGTCCGCGACTACCTGTATCCGATCGCCGCGGGCCGCATGCGGGGGGTGAAGCTGCCGGGCCCGCTGCAACGCGCGTCGGACAACTTCGCGTTGCTGATCACCACCGGGTTCCTGCCGCAGCGGTTTCGCGACGAGATGCGGTTGCCGTGGGACGCCGCCAGGCAGCGCAGGTTCGACCGGCTGATGGCGGTGTTGCGCACGGTGAACGGCCTCCTGCCGCGATTCGTCCGGCGGTTCCCGTTCAACGTCCTGCTGTGGGACGTCGACCGCCGGATCCGGACGGGGCGCCCGCTGGTCTAGCTGTACCCGCGGCGAGAGCCCGGCGCGCCGCCGTTGATAACGACAATCGTTTTCATTAAGCTCCTTGGTCTGTCGCGGGTCCGGTAGACCCGCCCAGCACGAGGAGCAACCATGGCCGCGCCGATCTGGATCGCCTCACCGCCGGAGGTGCACTCGGCGCTGCTCAGCGCCGGCCCGGGGCCGGGGCCGCTGCTGGCGGCGGCGGGGGCCTGGAACTCGCTGAGCACCGAATACGCCGCCGCGGCTCAGGAGCTCGGCGCGGCGTTGGCGTCGGTGCAGGCGGGTGCGTGGCGGGGGCCCAGCGCCGCGTCGTACACGGCCGCGCACGCCCCGTACCTGGCGTGGCTGACGGGGGCGAGCGCGGCCAGCGCGGACAGGGCCGCCAGACACGAGACCGCGGCGGCGGCCTACACCGCCGCGTTGGCCACCATGCCCACCCTGCCCGAATTGGCCGCCAACCACGTCGTGCACGGAATGTTGGTGGCCACCAACTTCTTTGGGGTCAACACCATCCCCATTGCCCTCAACGAGGCCGACTACGCGCGGATGTGGGTGCAGGCCGCCACCACGATGAGCACCTACGACGCGGTCTCCACCGCGGCGCTGGCGTCGGCGCCGCAAACCGCGCCGTCGCCGCAGATCGTCAAATCCGATGCGTCGAAACAAGATTCGGGCGGCACGTTCACCGACCCCACGGTGGACAATCCGTTGGACGACTTCATCGCGAACATCCTGAAAAACTTCGGGATCAATTGGGACCCCGCGGAGGGCACCGTCAACGGCCTGCCGTATGACGCCTACACGAACGCGGGTCAACCGCTCTTCTGGGTCGTCCGGGCTCTCGAACTCTTCGAGGATTTCCAACAGTTCGGCTATTACCTGGTGCACAACCCGGCCCTGGCGTTTCAGTACCTGGTTCAGCTCGCGCTGTTCGACTGGCCGACGCACATCCTCGAGATCTTCGGCAGCCAACCGGAGTTGCTGGCCCCCGCGATCATCGCGGCCGTTGCCCCCTTCGGGGCCATCGGCGCCTTCGCCGGGCTCGCGGGACTGACCGCGCTGCCGCAGCCCGCGGTCGTCCCGGCGACGGCCCCCGCCGCGGCCCCGCTCGGTGTGTTGCCGGTCGTGGCGACGGCCCCGACCGCCGTCGCGCCGACGGCGGCTGCCGCCCCGGCGCCGGCGCCCGCACCCGCTCCCACCGCGACGGCCACCGCGGCCGGTCCGGCCCCGCCGCCGTCGCCGCCGGCCACCGGCGCGCCGGGATTCTTCCCGCCATACGTCGTCGGGCCGCCGGGCCTCGGCGCCGGCGCGGGCTTGGGCGCCACCGCCGCCGCCAGCGCGAAAAGAAAGGCACCGGAACCGGATAGCGCCGCGGCGGCGGCCGCCGCGTCGGCGCGCGAGGCGGCGCGGGAGCGCCGGCGGAAGCGGGCGCGCAGGCGCGGGCAGGCCGACGAGTTCGCCGACATGCATGTCGACGTCGACCCCGACTGGGGGGAACCGCCCGGCGCCGGCACGACGGCATCGTCGGAGCGGGGCGCCGGGAACATCGGCTTCGCCGGCACCGCGCCCCGGGAGGGGGCCGCCGAGGCGGCGGGCCTGACCACACTGGCCGGCGACGAGTTCAGCGGCGGCCCGCGGCTGCCGATGCTGCCGGGCAGCTGGGATCCGGAGGGGGGCGACGAGCGGGGAGGCCCCGGCCCGTCGGCGTAGTGTCGGTTGGGTGCGTAGCGAAGGCGATAGTTGGGATATCACAACAAGTGTCGGCTCGACGGCGTTGTTCGTCGCGACCGCCCGGGCGCTCGAGGCGCAGAAGCCCGAGCCGCTGGTGGTCGACGAGTACGCCGAGTTGTTCTGCCGCGCGGTCGGTGGTCACGCGGCCGACGTTCTCGACGGTAAGGACCCCGGCCACCCGCTGAAGACCGCCGACTTCGGCGAGCATTTCGTCAACTTCCAGGGCGCCCGCACCAAGTACTTCGACGACTATTTCCGGCGGGCCGCCGAGGCCGGCGTGCGGCAGGTGGTGATCCTCGCGGCGGGGCTGGACTCCCGCGCCTACCGGCTGGACTGGCCGGCCGGGACCACGATCTTCGAGTTGGACCAACCGGCGGTCCTCGATTTCAAGCGCGAGGTGCTCGTCGAGGCCGGCGTGCAACCGCGCGCCGAGCGCCGGGAGATCGCGGTCGATCTGCGGGAGGATTGGCCACAGGCCTTGCGGGACAGCGGGTTTGACGCGGCCATGCCGTCGGCCTGGATCGCCGAGGGCCTGCTGATCTATCTGCCGGCCGACGCGGAGGAGCAGCTGTTCAACGGCATCGACGGCCTCGCCGGGCACGGCAGCCACGTCGCGGTCGAGGACGGCGCGCCGCTGCCGCCCGACGAGTTCGAGGAGGCCGTCGAGCAGGAACGCGCGGCGGCCGCCGAGGGCGACCAGCGCCTGTTCTTCCGGTTGGTCTACAACGAGCGGCACGCGCCGGCCGCCGAATGGTTCGGCGGGCGGGGCTGGACCGCGGTCGGCACCCCGCTGGCCGATTACCTCCGCGAGGTCGGCCGGCCCGTGCCGGGACCGGACGACGAGGCCGGCCCGATGATCGCCCGCAACACCCTGGTGAGCGCCGTCAAGGCGTAACCGCGGAGCGAAGAACTTCCGATGAATTGAGCGCGCCCGGGAACTTTCCGGTGCCGCGCGCCGACTACTGACGGGCTGATGCGTGCGCCGCCTGACAGCCCGGGCGGCCGTTGATCCCGGAGGAGTCCTGATGGCGGCATCGTCGCGCGTGGTCGCGGGAGGCCGAGAATGACCGCGCCGGTTTGGATGGCATCGCCGCCGGAGGTTCACTCGACGCTGCTGAGCAGCGGACCCGGGCCCGGCGGCCTGCTGGCGGCCAGCGGCGCGTGGAGTTCGTTGAGCGCGGCCTACACCGAGACAGCGGACGAGCTGACCGGGGTCCTGGCGGCGGTACAGGCCGGGTCGTGGGACGGCCCGAGCGCACAGCAGTATGTCGGCGCGCACCTGCCCTACCTGGCCTGGCTGGCCCGGGCCGGCGCCCAGAGCGCGGCGGTGGCCACCCAGCACGAGGTCGCCGCCACCGCCTACACCGCGGCCCTGGCCGCGATGCCCACCCTGGGCGAGCTGGCCGCCAACCATGCCACCCACGCGGTGTTGGTGGCGACGAATTTCTTCGGGATCAACACCATCCCGATCGCGCTCAACGAGGCCGACTACGCGCGGATGTGGGTGCAGGCGGCCACCACGATGACCACCTATCAGGCCGTGTCCACCGGGGCGGTGGCAGCGGCGCCGCAAACCGATCCGGCGCCGGTCATCATGCACGCCGACGACGGCGGCGGCGACAGCGACGACGACGGCGGCATCGTCGACAACGACGGCGGCGACCCGACCCAGCTGAGCTGGTGGATAAATCGCTTCACCGAGATATTCCAAACCCTGGGCAGGGATTTGGCCGAATTTCCCACCGACCCGGCCGACGCCATATCGGACCTGTTCCGCGACATTCCGCTGCTCATCGCCGACGAATTCACCCACCTCGGCGAGGCCCTGCAGACCTTCCCCCAGCTCGCGGCCGTTCCCTTCGCCGTGCCGGCGGGATTCGCGGGCGGCATCGCGAGCTTCGGCCTGCTGGCCGGGATCCAGCCCGCGGCCGCCCCGGCACCCGCCGCCGCGGCCGCACCGCTGCCCGAGGCGCCCGCGGTCGCGCCGGCCGCCATCGGCGCACC
>NZ_JAPJAV010000022.1:0-28240 GCF_035616495.1 Mycobacterium sp. 663a-19
GGCGTCGGCCCCGGCGCCCGCGCCCACCTCCGCGCCGGCGACCGCGGGCCCACCGCCGCCGCCCACCGGCGCCGAGGGAGCGGCCTACCCCTACCTGGTCGGCGGGCCCGGCATCGGGGTCGGCGCCGGCGTCAGCAGCAGCGCACGGCGCAAGGCGCCCCAGCCCGATTCCGCCGCCGCCGCGGCGGCGGCCGCGGCGTCAGCGCGCGAGAAGCGACGGGCGCGTCGGCGCAGGCAGGCGGCGATGAACGAGCACAGCCGCGGCCACCGCTACGAATTCCTGGGCGTGGACGCCGAACCGGAGGTGGACCCGGACCCCGAGGAACCGGAAGCCTCGACGGTGGCGTCCGAGCGGGGCGCGGGGACCCAGGGCTTTGCCGGGACGGCGCGCGCGCAGACGGCCGCGGCCGCGGGGTTGACCACGCTGGCCGCCGACGAGTTCGGGGATGGGCCGGCGCTGCCCATGGTTCCCGGCACCTGGCACCCGGACCAACCGGACCCGGGCCGTTGACCGAGCCGGGAACTTTGCCCGGCCGACGGCCGACTACTGGCTGCGTGTTCGTCCCCCGGGTCCGCCGCGACGAAGGGGCTTTGCTAATGAAAACCGTTTTCAGTAAGCTGCCCTGCGTGGCGGGCGAATTCCGGAAGGGGGCCCGGTGCCAGGCGGGAATGCCCTGATCAGGGCCTCATGGAGCGGGGACCAAGCGATGGATCACGGGAGCCCAAGCGTCTCGACAGTTAGCTTATGCAATGCTAACTTCAGGCGGTCAGGTTAGGGGAGGCTACATACACATGGGAAGAAGCTGCCGTGGAACGCGGTGACCCGGGCATGCTGGCAGCTCAGCCCGTCAACTCTCGGCCGGACGGCAGGGTGGACGGGGACATCGTCAGCCGCTTCGCCACCTGCTGCCGCGCGCTCGGCATCTCGATCTATGAGCGCCGGCGCCCGGCCGACCTGGCGGCCGCGCGCTCGGGCTTCACCGCGCTGACCCGCATCGCTCATGACCAGTGCGACGCCTGGACCGGGCTGGCCGCGGCCGGTGACCTGTCCATCCGGGTGCTGGAGGCGGTGTGGCGCACCGCGGGCGCCGCGGGGGTGTTGCAGCGTGAGGTCGAGCTGGCCCCGGGCGCGCTGGGCTTCCGCTACGACACCGGGCTGTATCTGCAGTTCCGCGCCACCGGCCCGGACGACTTCGCGCTCGCCTACGCCGCGGCCCTGGCGGAGGCCGGGAAGTTCGCCGACGCCCACCGGTTGGTCTCGGACGTCACCGGGCGTCGCCCCGGCTGGCGTGAGGCCCGCTGGGTCTCGGTGGTGATCAACTACCGCGCGGAGCGCTGGTCGGACGTCGTCAAGCTGCTGACCCCGATCGTCAACGATTCCGACCTCGACGCGGCGTTCGCCCACGCGGCGAAGATCGCCCTGGGCACCGCGCGGGCCCGGCTAGGCATGTTCGCGCCGGCCCTGTCGTATCTCGAGGAGCCCGACGGCCCCGTCGCGGTGGCCGCGCTGGACGGCGCGCTGGCCAAGGCGCTGGTGCTGCGCGCCCACGTCGACGAGGAGTCGGCCGGCGAGGTCCTGCAGGACCTGTACGCGGCCCACCCGGAGAACGAGCAAGTCGAACAGGCCTTGTCCGACACCAGCTTCGGGATCGTCACCACCACCGCGGCGCGCATCGAGGCCCGCACCGATCCGTGGGATCCCGCGACCGAGCCCAGCGCGGAGGACTTCGTCGATCCCGCGGCCCACGAACGCAAGGCCGTCCTGTTGCAGGAGGCCGAACGCCAGCTCGCCGAGTTCATCGGCCTGGACGAGGTCAAGAACCAGGTGTCGCGGCTCAAGAGTTCGGTGGCCATGGAGCTGGTGCGCAAGCAGCGCGGGCTCACCGTCGCGCAGCGCACCCACCACCTGGTCTTCGCCGGGCCGCCCGGAACCGGTAAGACCACCATCGCCCGCGTGGTCGCCAAGATCTATTGCGGCCTAGGCCTTTTGAAGCGGGAAAACATCAGGGAGGTGCATCGCGCCGACCTCATCGGCCAGCACATCGGCGAGACCGAGGCCAAGACCAACGCGATCATCGACAGCGCGCTGGACGGTGTCCTGTTCCTCGACGAGGCCTACGCCCTGGTGGCGACGGGCGCCAAGAACGACTTCGGTCTGGTGGCGATCGACACGCTGCTGGCCCGCATGGAAAACGACCGCGACCGGCTGGTCGTCATCATCGCCGGCTACCGGGCGGACCTGGACAAGTTCCTGGACACCAACGAGGGCCTGCGGTCCAGGTTCACCCGCAACATCGACTTCCCGTCGTACACCCCGCACGAGCTGGTGGAGATCGCGCACAAGATGGCCGAACAGCGAGACAGCGTCTTCGAACAATCCGCGATCGACCACATGGAGGCCCTGTTCGCGAAGCTGGCCGCCGAATCGACGCCCGACGCCAACGGGATCTCGCGGCGCAGCCTCGACATCGCGGGCAACGGCCGGTTCGTCCGCAACATCGTCGAACGCTCCGAGGAGGAACGCGAATTCCGTTTGGACCATTCGGAACAGGCCGGAACCGGCGCGTTCACCGATGAGGAATTGATGACGATCACCGACGAGGACGTGAGCAATTCGGTGGAGCCGCTGCTGCGCGGCCTGGGGCTGTCGGTGCCGGCATGACCAACCCGGAGCAGCCAGACGAACGGCGTTCGTTCACCTCGCGAACGCCGGTCAACGACAACCCCGACCGGGTCGCCTACCGCCGCGGTTTCGTCACCCGACACCAGGTGACCGGCTGGCGTTTCGTGATGCGCCGCATCGCCTCCGGAATTGCGTTGCACGACACCAGGATGCTGGTCGACCCGCTGCGCACGCAGTCGCGCGCGGTGCTGATGGGCGTGCTGATCCTGGTCACCGGCCTGGCGGGCTGCTTCGTGTTCTCGTTGATCCGGCCCAACGGGCAGGTCGGCAACAACTCGGTGCTGGCCGACCGATCCACCGCCGCGCTGTACGTGCGGGTCGGCGACGACCTGCACCCGGTGCTCAACCTGACGTCGGCGCGGCTGATCGTCGGCCATCCGGTCAACCCCACCACGGTGAAAAGCACTGAGCTGGACCGGTTTCCGCGCGGCAACCTGATCGGCATCCCGGGCGCACCGGAGCGCATGGTGCAGAACGCCTCCCACGACGCGAACTGGACGGTGTGCGACGCGGTCAGCGAGCCGGCCCAAGGCGGGCACGCCGCGCACAGCACGGGCGTCACCGTCATCGCCGGGTCACCGGACAGCCGCGGCGCCCGGGCGGCGACGCTGGGACCCGGGCAGGCGGTCCTCGTCGACTTCACCAATGACAAGGGCAGCAGCACGTGGCTGGTGTGGGACGGCAGGCGCAGCCAGATCGACCTGGCCAACCATGCCGTCACCAACGCCCTGGGCCTGGGAGCCGCGGACCTGCCCGCGCCGCGGCCCGTCGCCGCGGGGCTGTTCAACGCGATACCCGAAGCCCCGCCGCTGGCGGCGCCCGGCATCCCGAATGCCGGCGCCCCCACCAACTTCGGCGTGCCCGCGCCGATCGGGGCGGTGGTGGTGTCCTACGCGCTGGACCAGAGTTCGTCGGGCACCCCGCGCTACTACGCCGTGCTGCCGGACGGCTTGCAGCCGATTTCGCCGGTGCTCGCCGCGATCCTGCGCAACACCAATTCCTATGGGCTGGACCAGCCGCCGCGGATCGGGGCCGACCAGGTGGCCAAGCTCCCGGTGTCGCGGATGCTGGACACCACGCGCTATCCCGACCGCCAGATCGCCGTCGTCGACGCGGCCAAGGACCCCGTCACGTGCGCGTACTGGAGCAAGCCGGCCGGGGCCGCCACCAGCTCGCTGAGCCTGCTGTCCGGCTCGGGGCTGCCGGTGCCCGACGGCGTGCGCACCCTCGACCTGGTCGGCGGCGGCGCCCCGGCGACGGCCTCGCGCGTCGCCCTGGCGCCCGGCACCGGTTATTTCACCCAGACCGTGGGCGGCGGCCCGAGCGCACCGCCCACCGGGGCGTTGTTCTGGGTCTCCGACACCGGGGTTCGCTACGGCATCGACACCGAGGTCGGCAGCGCGAGCGGCGCCGTCGGGCACGGCAAAACCGTTGAGGCCCTTGGCCTGAGCGCCCCGGCGGTCCCCATCCCATGGTCGATGCTGTCGCTGTTCGCGAACGGCCCCACGCTGTCGCGCGCCGACGCGCTGCTGGCGCACGACGGCCTGCCCCCCGACAGCAGGCCCGCCCGGCCGGTGTCGGCCGAAGGAGAACCCCGATGAGCCGACTGATCTTCGAGGCGCGCCGTAGGCTGGCCCCGCCGAGCACCCGCAAGGGCAGCATCAGCATCGAGCCGCCGCCCGAGCTGCCCCGGGTGATTCCGCCGTCGCTGCTGCGGCGGGCGATGCCCTACCTGATCCTGATCCTGATCGTCGGCATGGTCGTCGCGTTGTTCGCCACCGGGATGCGGTTGATCTCCCCGCAGACCCTGTTCTTCCCTTTCGTGCTGCTGCTGGCGGCCACCGCGCTGTATCGCGGCAACGACAACAAGACCCGCACGGAGGAGGTCGACGCCGAGCGGGCGGACTACCTGCGTTACCTGTCGGTGGTGCGGGACAACATCCGCACCCAGGCCGCCGAGCAGCGCGCGGCCGCCGAGTGGTCCCATCCGGATCCGGCGGCGCTGGCGACGGTGCCCGGGTCGCGCCGCCAGTGGGAGCGCGACCCGCACGACGCCGACTTCCTGGTGCTGCGGGCCGGCCGGCACCAGGCGCCGCTGGCCACCGCGCTGCGGGTCAAGGACGCCGCCGACGAGATCGACCTGGAACCGGTGTCGCACAGCGCTTTATGCAGCCTGCTCGACACCCAGCGCACCGTCCGCGACGTGCCGACGGGAATCGACCTGACCAAGGTCTCGCGGATCACCGTGCTCGGCGAGGCGGACGAGGTGCGGGCGGCGCTGCGCGCGTGGATCGCTCAGGCGGTGACCTGGCACGACCCGACCGTGCTGGGGGTGGCGCTGGCCGCCCGCGACCTGGAGGGCCCCGACTGGTCCTGGCTGAAGTGGTTGCCGCACGTCGACATTCCCGGTGAGGTCGACGGCGTCGGCCCGGCCCGCTACCTGTCCGGCAAGCCCGACGAGCTGGTTTCGCTGCTGGGACCGGCCCTCGTCGATCGCCCGGCGTTCACGGGTGAGCCCGCGGATGCGTTGCGCCACTTGCTGATCGTCGTCGACGACCCCGACTTCGACGTGAACGCGTCGACGCTGGCGCTGGGCCGGGCGGGCGTCACGGTCGTGCACCGCTCGGACACCCCGCCGCACCGCGAACAGTATTCGGACCCGGAAAGGCCGATCCTGCGCGTCGCGCACGGGGCCATCGACCGCTGGCAGACCGGCGGCTGGCAGCGCTACATCGACGCCGCCGACCGATTCGGCACCGACGAGGCCGCCCACCTGGCCCGCCAGCTGTCCCGGTGGGACTCCAACCCCACCCACACCGGGTTGCGCTCGGCGGCCACCCGCGGCGCCACCTTCACCACGCTGCTGGGCATTCCGGACGCGTCGCAGCTGGACGTGCCGACGCTGTGGGCGCCGCGCGGCCGCGACGACGAGTTGCGGGTGCCGATCGGGGTCACCGCGACGGGCGAGCCGCTGATCTTCGACCTCAAGGACGAGGCCGAGGGCGGGATGGGTCCGCACGGCCTGATGATCGGCATGACCGGGTCCGGCAAGTCGCAGACCCTGATGTCGATCCTGTTGTCGCTGTTGACAACCCACTCGGCCGACCGGCTGATCGTCATCTACGCCGACTTCAAGGGCGAGGCCGGCGCGGACAGCTTCCGCGACTTCCCCCAGGTGGTCGCGGTGATCTCGAACATGGCCGAGAAGAAGTCGCTGGCCGACCGGTTCGCCGACACGCTGCGCGGCGAGGTGGCGCGCCGCGAGACGCTGCTGCGCGAGGCCGGCCGCCGGGTCCAGGGCAGCGCGTTCAACTCGGTGGTCGAGTACGAGAACGCTCGAAATTCCGGCGCCGCCGGCGCCGAAGACCTCCCGCCGATCCCGACGCTGTTCGTGGTCGCCGACGAGTTCACCCTGATGCTGGCCGATCACCCGGAGTACGCGGAGCTGTTCGACTACGTGGCCCGCAAGGGCCGCTCGTTCCGCATCCACATCCTGTTCGCGTCCCAGACGCTGGACGTGGGCAAGATCAAGGACATCGACAAGAACACCTCGTACCGGATCGGGTTGAAGGTGGCCAGCCCCAGCGTTTCTCGCCAGATCATCGGCGTGGAGGACGCCTACCACATCGAGTCCGGCAAGGAGCACAAGGGCGTGGGCTTTTTGGTGCCCGCCCCCGGCGCGACCCCGATCAAGTTCCGCAGCACCTACGTCGACGGGATCTACGACCCGCCACAGAAGGCCAAAGCGCTTGTGGTGCAGTCCGTTCCGGAGCCGAAGCTGTTCACCGCCGAACGGGTCGAGCCGGATCAGACCACCGTGATCTCGGAGGAAGAGGAGCCGACCGGGCCGCCGCGCAAGCTGATCGCGACGATCGGCGAGCAGCTGGCCCGCTACGGGCCGCGGGCGCCGCAGCTGTGGCTGCCGCCGCTCGACGAGCCCATCCCGCTCACCGCGGCACTGGCCCGCGCCGGGATAGGCCAACGGCAGTGGCGCTGGCCGCTCGGCGAGATCGACAAGCCCTTCGAGATGCGCCGCGACCCACTGGTTTTCGACGCCACGTCGTCGGCGGGGAACATGGTGATCCACGGCGGGGCCAAGTCCGGCAAATCGACCGCGCTGCAGACCTTCATCATGTCGGCCGCCAGCCTGCACTCGCCGCGCGACGTCACGTTCTACTGCCTCGACTACGGCGGCGGGCAGCTGCGGGCGCTGGAGGACCTGGCGCACGTCGGCAGCGTCGCCTCGGCGCTGGAGCCCGAACGCATCCGCCGCACCTTCGGCGAGCTGGAGCAGCTGCTGCTGTCCCGGCAGCGGCGCGAGATGTTCCGCGACAAGCACGGCTCGGCGCCCGACGACGGCTTCGGCGAGGTGTTCCTGGTCATCGACAACCTCTACGCGTTCGGCCGCGATAACACCGATCAGTTCAACACCCGAAACCCGTTGCTGGCCAAGGTGACCGAACTGGTCAACATCGGCCTGGCGTACGGCATCCACGTCGTCATCACCACGCCGAGCTGGCTGGAGGTGCCGCTGGCGATGCGCGACGGCCTCGGGTTGCGGCTGGAGCTGCGGCTGCACGACGCGCGGGACAGCAACGTGCGGGTGGTCGGCGCCCTGCGCCGCCCGGCCGACGCCGTGCCGCACGACCAGCCGGGCCGCGGGCTGACGATGGCCGCGGAGCACTTCCTGTTCGCGGCTCCAGAGCTGGACCAGATAGCCGCGATCAACGCCCGCTACCCCGGCATGGCCGCGCCGCCGGTCCGGCTGCTGCCCACCAATCTGGCGCCCGAGGCCGTCGGGGCGCTGTACCGGGGCCCGGAGAAGGTGGTCATCGGCCAGCGCGAAGAGGACCTGGCGCCCGTCGTCCTCGACTTCGCCGACAACCCGCTGCTGATGGTGTTCGGCGACAGCAAGTCCGGCAAGACCACGCTGCTGCGCCACATCATCCGCACCATCCGCGAGAACTCCACGCCCGACGAGGTCGCCTTCACCGTGCTGGACCGGCGCCTGCACCTGGTCGACGAGCCCCTGTTCCCCGACAACGAGTACACCGCCAACATCGACCGGATCGTCCCCGCGATGCTGGGGCTGGCCAACCTCATCGAGTCGCGGCGCCCGCCCGCGGGTTTGTCGCCGGCCGACCTGGCGCGCTGGACCTTCGAGGGCCACACGCACTACCTGATCATCGACGACGTCGACCAGGTGCCGGACGCCCCGGCGATGAGCGGCCCCCACATCGGGCAGCGGCCATGGACCCCGCTGATCGGCCAGCTGTCGCAGGCCGCCGACCTGGGGCTGCGGGTGATCGTCACGGCGCGCGCCACCGGTTCGGGCCACGCGCTGATGACCAACCCGTTGCTGCGCCGCTTCAACGACCTGCAGGCGACCACGCTGATGCTCGCGGGCAACCCGCAGGACAGCGGCAAGATCCGGGGTCAGCGATTCGGCCGGTTGCCCGCCGGGCGGGCAATCCTGTTGGGCGACAGCGACAGTCCCGCGTACGTGCAGTTGGTCAACCCGCTGGTTGGGGAGTCCGTGATGGTCAGTGAAACGCAGAGAGGACAGGAGTAGCCATGACGTTGCGAGTGGTTCCCGAGGGACTGGCGGCGGCGAGCGCGGCGGTGGAGGCGCTGACCGCGCAGCTGGCGGCGGCCCACGCCGCGGCCGCGCCGGCGATCACCGCGGTGGTGCCGCCGGCGGTGGACCCGGTGTCGCTGCAGACGGCCGCCGGGTTCAGCGCCCAGGGGCAGGAGCACAGCGCCTTCGCCGCGCAGGGCGTCGAAGAGCTGGGCCGCGCCGGCGTGGGCGTGGGCGAGGCCGGGGTGAGCTATCTCGTGGGTGACACCGCGGCGGCCGCTACGTACGGGGTCACGGGCGGCTGACGATGACCGCGCCCATCTGGATGGCTTCGCCGCCCGAGGTGCACTCGGCGTTGCTCAGCGCTGGTCCGGGACCGGGGCCGCTTCTGGCGGCCGCCGGCGCGTGGACCTCGCTGAGCGCCGAATACGCCTCGGCGGCGGCTGAACTCAGTGGGCTTGTGGGGTCGGTGCAGGCCGGGGCGTGGCAGGGCCGGAGCGCCGAGCGGTACGTGACCGCGCACGTGCCGTACCTGGCGTGGCTGGAGCAGGCCAGCGTCAACAGCGCGGGGGTGGCCGCGCAGCACGAGGTCGCGGCGGCGGCCTACACCGCCGCCCTGGCGACCATGCCGACGCTGCCGGAGTTGGCGGCCAACCACGTCATCCACGGCGTGTTGGTGGCGACGAACTTCTTTGGGGTCAACACGATTCCGATCGCCGTCAACGAGGCGGACTACGCGCGGATGTGGGTTCAGGCCGCCACCGCGATGGGTACCTATCAGGCCGCGTCGGGAGGCGCGCTGGCGGCGGCGCCCAGAACGGCGCCGGCGCCGACCGTGGTGAATCCCGGTGCCGGCAGGGCCGGCAACGCCGCGGCCACCGCCGTGCAAAACAGCCCCACCTCGTGGCTGTCGAACCTCGTGCGGCAGCTGCTGAAATTCCTCCAGGACATCGTTCAGAATTTCGTCAAGCTCCTGCAGAACTTCCTGACGAATCCGGCGGGGGCGCTGGGGGGTTTCCCGTTGCTGTTCTTCGTCGCCTACGAGGTGGTCACCAACCTGCTCGGCTGGCCGACGTGGGCCATGATCCTGAGCGCGCCGTTCGTGCTGCCGCTGGCCATCGGCATCGGCTATTTTCTGCTGGTTGGCCCCGAGCTCGCGCCGGTAGCGGAGGGCGCCGCCGGGGCAGCGCCGGTGGCATTGGCGCCCAAGGCTTCTCAGGTGCTGCCGGCGGCGGGCATGGCGTCGCCGGTGGCGAGTCCCGCCGGGGCCCCGGCATCCACGCCCGCCGCGAGTTCCGCCGCGGCCGCAACCCCGGCCCCGGCCGCGGCCACCGGAAGCTTCGCCTACATCGTGGGTGGCGGCGCCGACCCCGAATCAGGCCTCGGGCCGACGGTGGGGGGCCGCGGTGGCATCAAGGCGCCGGCCGCGACCGTTCCGGCGGCGGCCGCCGGGGTGCCCGGTCGCGCCGAGGCGCGGGCGCGGCGGCGCCGCCGGGCCGCCATGCGCGAGTACGGCGACGAATTCCTGGACATGGACTCCGACATCGGCGTCCCACCGGACTACGGCAACGAGGAGGAGCTCGCCGCCGCGATCGCGTCCGGGACCGGCGCCGGGACGCTCGGATTCGCCGGGACGGCGCACAAGGACGAGGTGCCGCGGGCGACGGGGCTGACCAAGCTGGGCGGCGACGAGTACGGCGGCGGTCCGCGGACACCGATGGTGCCGGGAAGCTGGGATCACGACGACGAGACACCGAGTGAATCCGGGGGAGGGGGCCGCGACGGTTGACGAGACGGTGAGCAGCGTGGGAGTCAGTAACCGAAATCCGAAGGGAGAGAGATCAGTATGAGTCTGTTGGATGCTCACATTCCGCAGTTGGTGGCCGCGCAATCGGCGTTCGGCGCCAAGACGGCGCTGATGCGCAGCACGATCAGTCAGGCCGAGCAGGAGGCGCTGTCGGCGCAGGCGTTCCACCAGGGCGAGGCCTCGATGGCGTTCCAGGCCGCCCACGCCCGCTTCGTGGAGGCGGCGGCCCGGGTGAACACCCTGCTCGACATCGCGCAGGCCAACCTCGGGGACGCCGCTGGCACCTACGTGGCCACCGACGCGGCGGCCGCCTCGAGCTACACCGGGTTCTGACCTCACCGACCAATACGCGAAAGGACTTGTGATGTCACAGATCATGTACAACTACCCGGCGATGCTGGCCCACGCCGCGGACATGTCGGGCTACGCCGGCACGCTGCAGGGGCTGGGCGCCGATATCGCCACCGAACAGGCCGCGCTGCAGAACGCCTGGCAGGGCGACACCGGGATGACGTATCAGGCGTGGCAGGCCCAGTGGAACCAGGCCATGGAAGACCTGGTGCGCGCCTACCAGGCGATGTCGACCACGCACGAATCCAACACTCTGGCCATGCTGGCCCGTGACACCGCCGAAGCCGCCAAATGGGGCGGTTAGCCCCGCCCGGATGAGCGTCGAACCCAACGCCGTCGAGCTGACGGTCGATCACGCGTGGTTCATCGCGGAAAGCATTGGGGCCGGGAGCTTCCCGTGGGTGCTGGCGATCACCACGCCGTATTGCGATGCCGCGCAGCGCGACGCGTTCTTCGAACGTCAGAAGGACGAACTGACCCGGTTGGGCCTGGTGTCCGACGACGGCTCCAAGACCGGGGCCATCAAGCCGGCGGTCGCCGACTGGATCCGGGTGGTGTGCTTCCCGGACCGGTGGCTGGACCTGCGCTTCATCGGGTCGGCAGGCGAGCTGCTGCGCGGCGTCGTCGCGCAGCGCGCCGACGCCGCGGGTGGGCCCGCGAAAACCGTTGTCGCGCTGCGTAGCGCGCAGCTAATCACGTTCACCGCAATGGACATCGACGATCCCCGGGCCCTGGTTCCGGTCCTCGGTGTCGGGCTCGCGCAGCGGCCGCCGGCCCGATTCGAGGAGTTCAGCCTGCCGGCGCGGGTCGGCGCCCGGGCCGACGAGCGGCTGCGGTCCGGCGCCCCACTGTCGGAAGTGCTTGACTACCTTGGCATTCCCGGATCGGCCCGGCGCATGGTGGAGGCGGTGTTCGCCGGCCCGCGCAGCTACGTCGAGATCGTCGCCGGCTGCCGCCGCGACGGACGGCACGCCACCACCGAGGTCGGCATGAGCATCGTCGACACCACCGAGGGCCGCGTACTGGTCAGCCCGTCGCGCGCGTTCGACGGCGAATGGGTTTCGACCTTCAGCCCGGGAACACCGTTCGCCAGCGCCGTCGCGGTCGAACAACTGACCGCCCAACTGCCCGACGGCCATTGGTTCCCCGGCCAGCGGCTGTCCCGAGACTTTTCCGCAGACCTTTCCCCCGAGTACTCGGCAATCAGATAGAAAGAGAGCACGATGTCCCAGGAACGGCCCCAGCATGTTTCGAGGGTCCGGTGACCGCCGGCACCGTTATGCCGATCGTCCGTGTGGCCATCCTCGCGGACAGCAGGTTGACGGAGATGGCCCTGCCCGCGGAATTGCCGCTGCGCGAAATCCTGCCCGCGGTCCAGCGGTTGGCGGTTCCCGCGGCCCCGGACGACGAATCGGGTGACACCGACGGGACCCGGGCCGCGTCCCAGCTGAGCCTCGCCCCCGTCGGCGGGGCGCCGTTCAGCCTGGACGCCAGCCTGGACACCGTCGGAGTCGTGGACGGAGACCTGCTCGCGTTGCAGCCGGTGCCGGCCGGCCCGGCCGCGCCGGGCATCGTCGAGGACATCGCCGACGCCGCCATGATCTTCTCGACCTCCCGGCTGAAGCCCTGGGGCACAGCGCATATCCAGCGCGGGGCGCTGGCCGCGGTGATCGCCGTGGCCTTCGCCGCGACGGGCCTGGGCGTCACCTACCGGGTCGCGATCGGCGCGCCGGCCGGGCTGATCGCGGTCGGCGCGATCGCCGCGCTCATGGCGTTGGCCGGGCTGGTGATCCGGCCGCGCTCGGTGGGAGCCGGGACGGCGCTGTCGATCGCGGCGCTGGTGCCGATCGCTGCGGCCCTGGCGTTGGCGGTGCCCGGGAAATTCGGGCCGGCACAGCTGATGCTGGCCGCGGCCGGGGTCACCGCCTGGTCCCTGATCGCCATGCTGGTTCCCGGCGCCGAGCGCGAGCGAAGCGTCGGTTTCTTCACCGCGACGGCGGTGCTGGGCGCCGGGGTGTTGCTCGCGGCCGGTGCCGAATCGATCTGGCAATTACCGATATTGACCGTCGGCTGCGGGCTGATCGTGGCGGCCCTGCTGGTCACCGTCAGGGCGGCTCAGCTGTCCGCGGTGTGGGCACGCTTCCCGTTGCCGGTCATCCCGGCGCCGGGCGACCCCACCCCGTCGGCCCCGTCGCTGCGGGTGCTCGAGGACTTCCCGCGGCGCGTGCGCATCGGCGACGCGCACCAGAACGGTTTCATCGCGGGCGCGGTGCTGCTCAGCGTCCTGGGATCGGTGGCGATCGCGCTGCGCCCGGAGGCGTTGGGCGGCGTGGGCTGGTATGTGGTGGGGGCGACGGCGGTCGCGTCCATCCTGCGTGCCCGGGTGTGGGATTCGGCCGCGTGCAAGGCCTGGCTGCTCGCCCAGCCGTACCTGGTGGCCGGTGCCCTGTTGGTGCTCTACACCGCGACGGCACGCTACGGCGCCGCCCTGGGCGCGGTGGTGGCGCTCGCCGCGCTGATGCTCGCGTGGGTGGTGGTCGCGCTGAACCCGCGCATCGCGTCGCCGGACAGCTATTCGCTGCCCGCGCGGCGGCTGCTGGGCTTCGCCGCCGCCGGCCTCGATGGCTCGCTGATCCCGGTCATGGCGTATCTGGTGGGCCTGTTCGGCTGGGTACTCAATCGATGATCCGTTCCGGATTCGCCTGCGCCACAGCGGTCCTGGGCGCCGTGGCGTGGGCCTGTCCGCCGGCCTTCGCGGTCAGTCCGCCGGCGGTCGACCCCGGCGTGCAACCGCCCAGCGGAAACCCGGGCCCGGGGGAGCCGATGGAGCAGCGCGGCCCCTGCACCGTCTCCGGTGTCGTTCCCGGCACCGATCCCGGTGTGGTGACCCGCAGCCAGGCGATGCTGAATCTCCCTGCGGCGTGGCAGTTTTCCCGCGGCGAGGGCCAGCTGGTCGCGGTCATCGACACCGGGGTGCGCCCGGGCCCGCGGCTGCCCAACGTCGACCCCGGCGGCGACTACGTGGAGACGACCGACGGCCTGACCGACTGCGACGGGCACGGCACCCTGGTCGCCGGGATCGTCGCCGGCCAGCCCGCCGGCGCGGACGGCTTCTCGGGGGTCGCCCCGGCGGCGCGGGTGCTGTCGCTGCGGGTGACGTCGGCGAAATTCTCACCGCGAACCGCGGGCGGCGACCCGATGATGGCGCGGGCCTCCTTCGACGTCGCGACGCTGGGCCGCGCCATCGTGCACGCCGCCGACCTGGGCGCCCGGGTGATCGACGTCTCCACCGTCACCTGCCTGCCCGCCGACCGGCCCGTCGACCAGGCCGCGCTGGGTGCGGCGATTCGCTATGCCGCCGTGGACAAGGACGCGGTGATCGTGGCCGCCGCGGGCAACACCGGCGCGACCGGATCCATGGGCGGCGGAACGTCGTGCGAATCCAATCCGCTGACCGACCTGGGCCACCCCAACGACCCGCGGAACTGGGCCGGTGTCGCGTCGATCTCCATCCCGTCGTGGTGGCAGCCGTACGTGCTGTCGGCGGCCTCGCTGACGCCGGACGGCCAGCCGTCGAAATTCACCGTGGCCGGGCCGTGGGTGGGGATCGCGGCGCCGGGCGAGAACATCGCGTCGGTGAGCAACCGCGACGGCGGCGGTCTGGCCAACGGCCTGCCCGACGACCACCAGCAGCAGGTCGCGCTGAGCGGCACCAGCTACGCGGCCGGCTACGTCGCCGGTGTGGCGGCGCTGGTCCGCAGCAAGTACCCCGATCTGCCGGCCACCCAGGTGGTGCACCGCATCACCGCGACCGCGCACAACGGCGCCCGGGCACCGTCCAACCTGGTGGGTGCCGGCAGCATCGACCCGGTGGCGGCCCTGACCTGGGAGCTGCCCGCGGGCAACGGGCCGGCGACGGCGAAGCCGGTGGCCGTGCCGCCGGCGCCGGCGCCGAAGGACACCACACCACGGACCATCGCGTTCGCCGGGACCGCCGGGCTGGCCTTGCTTGTCGCGGCCGTCGCCGCCGTCGCCGCGGTCGTCCGACGAAAGGAGACCACCTCGTGAGCCAGCTGCGCTCGATGCCGACTCCAGGCAGCGGCCGAATCACGTTGGCGGCGTTGGCCGTTGTGCCCGCGGCGCTGGCCTACCCCTGGCACTCCACCCGCGACCAATGGCTGCTCGGCATCGCCGTCGCCGTCGTGGTCCTGTTGTTCGGGTGGTGGCGGGGACTGTACTTCACCACGATCCTGCGTCGCCGGCTCGCGATCCTGGCGCGCCGAGCCGGATTCGTGCCCCGACCCGGTCCCGCCACCGAGACCACAGCGCTGCTGCGCGTCGGGGCGCCGGCCGGCGACTCGGCTGCGCTCCCGCTGCCGGTGCTCGCCCGGTATCTTGACCGCTACGGCATCCGTGCCGACAAGATCCGAATCACCAGCCGCGACAACGGTTCCGATGCGTCGCGCCGGGAGACGTGGATCGGGCTCACGGTATCGGCCGCCGACAACCTGACGGCGCTGCAGGCGCGCTCGCCGCGAATCCCGTTGCAAGAGACGGCCGAGGTCGCGGTGCGCCGGCTCGCCGACCATCTGCGCGAGCTCGGCTGGCCGGCAGGTCTGGCCGACGCCGACGACGTGCCGCGGCTGCTCGATGAAAATGCAAGGGAGACGTGGCGCGGCGTGCGGCGCTTCGACTCGGATTACGTTGCCGCATACCGGGTCAGCGTGGACGGCGCCTGGCCCGAGACGTTGGCGGCGATCAGGTCGTATCCGACGCGCGAGACATTCACCGCGCTGGAGATCGCCGGCCGCGCACCGGGTGTCACGATCGCGGCCGCGTGCGCGTTTCGCACCGAGACCCCGCCGAAGCGCGGGGCGCCGCTGACCGGGCTGACGCCGCAACGCGGAAACCACTGCCCGGCGCTCGCGGCGCTGGACCCGTTGTCCACGCGACGACTCGATGGGCACACGGATGCGCCCGCCGACATGCTGGCGCGGCTGGACTGGCGGTTACTCGAACATGACACCGTGCAGGAAGCTGGTCATCCGGCGTAGGTAGTCGAGCTGGCTGACGTGCAGCACGTGACTGCCCGGAAACCAGTGCAGCGCACAGCGATCCCAATGCCGCCAGAGCATCTCGGCCTGGCCCGGCGGAGCCATCCGGTCACCGAGTCCGGTGATGATCATCCGGCGCTCCCGGGGCACCAGCGGCCGGTAGTTCAGCGGGCAGTGATAGGACAGCCCGGCAGTCAGCTCGTCCCGGCCGATGCTGGACAGCCGCAGCCCCAGCCCGACGAGTTTGTTGGCCGGAAACCATTCGTCGAACATCGTCGCCGGGGTGATGACCGGGCAGTTGGGGATGACGGCGTCGAGCCGGTCGTCGACAGAGGCCACCAGCGCCGAGGTGTAGCCGCCCAGCGAGATCCCGGTCAGCGCAATGCGTTCCACACCGGTGTGGCGCAAATAGTCGACGATGGAACGGAAGTCGTGCACGGCCTGGGCCATCGCCTCCGCGAATCCGCTGAGACCGCCGGCGAAATAGCCGAATCCGCTGAAGGGCGAGAGCCTTTCGGCCCGCCGACCGTGAAATGGCAACGTGTACATCAGCACGTCATAGCCGGACCGGTAGTACCACGGCAGGGAAAAGAACCGTCCGTTGGCCAGATACGACGAGCCCATGAAACCGTGGATGACGCACAGCGTGGGACGCGGCCCGTCGTCGTGGCGCCAGTGCTGCGCGCGCACGGTGTTGTTGGACGCCCACGCGCCCCAGTGCCGGCGCATCGCGGGGTTGATGGCGGTGAAGCTGCTGGGAAAGGCGATGTTGTCCACCCGGCCGCGGGCGATCCACTCCGCGAGCCGACTGGCCGGCCGCGACGACACCCGCGGCAGTTCGGTGGGCGCCGGAAACGACTTCACCGGATCGTGCTCGGCCGCCAGCTCGGCGTAGAACTTCAGGTTGTCGCGCTCGCCGGCGGGCCCGCTCTGGCGCACCGACGCGGCGAGAACCACCGGCGCGACGGTGGTGGCCAGCACCGACGCCACCCAGGTGCGCAGCGCGAGATCGCCGGCGGCGGACGCCTCGACGACCACGCGCTGACGCGGTGACAGCGCCGAGCGCGGCGGCAACCCGTCGGCATCGGCACCCACGTCGGCGCCGGGGACGTCGGGAACCGGAACGGGCGGATCGATCGGATCCGTTTCGGACGTCACGAACGCCGATGCTATCCCGCCGCGGCGCAATCCGAGGCCCACTCGGGCGGCGCGCGGACCTCATGGCGTAATACGGTCTTGTCTAGCAGCGGAGTAGCGACGGTATCGATCAGGAGGACCGCCATGTGGGATCCCGACGTCTACCTGGCATTTGCCGACCATCGCAGCCGCCCCTTCTACGACTTGCTTTCGCGGGTGGGCGCCGAGCGCGCCCGCCGCGTGGTCGACCTCGGTTGCGGCCCCGGCCACCTGACCAAGTACCTGTCCAAGCGCTGGCCCGGCGCGGTGATCGAGGCGATGGACAGCTCACCGGAGATGGTCGCGGCCGCGCGGGAACGCGGCATCGACGCCACCACCGGCGACCTGCGGGACTGGAAACCCAAGCCCGACACCGACGTCGTGATCAGCAACGCCGCCCTGCACTGGGTGCCCGAACACGCCGACGTGCTGGTCCGGTGGACCGGCGAGCTGGCACCCGGGTCGTGGATCGGCGCCCAGATCCCGGCCAACTTCGACACGCCGTCGCACGCCGCGGTGCGGGCGGTGGCTCGTCGCGAACACTACGCAAAAACCCTGCGCGACATACCATTTCGCGTCGGAGCCGTCGTCCAGTCACCGACCCATTACGCCAACCTGCTGATGGACGCCGGATGCAAGGTCGACGTCTGGGAGACCACCTACCTGCACCAGCTGACCGGTGAGCATCCGGTGCTGGAGTGGATCACCGGCACCGCGCTGGTCCCGGTGCGCGAGCGCCTCGACGACGAGGGCTGGGACCAATTCCGCGGCGAGCTCATCCCGCTGCTCGACGACGCCTACCCGGCCCGGGCCGACGGGACGACGATCTTCCCGTTCCGCCGCGTGTTCATCGTCGCCCAGGTCGGCGGCGCGCAGCGCTCAGGTGGGTAACCCCAGCGCCGCCGCCTCCTCCCGATAGCGGTCGACCCACTCGTCGGAGCGCTGGTCGGCCTGCCGCTCCAGCATCGGCGGGGGAGCCAGCTTCGGGTCCTGCCCGAGGGCGCCGAGGATGTCGGCGACGATCGACGTGAGGTTGCGCCACAGCACCGGGTAGGAGATGTCGATCGGTTCGATGGCTTCCTCGGCGAACCAAGCGCGCCAGCTGTTTTCCTGCCCGCGCAGGTTCTTGACGATGTGCGCGATGGCGCCGGCGTGGTAGACGGCCCGCTCGTCGCGCTCGGGGTCCGGCCTGCCCCGCCACACCCGGGTCTGCACGGCGCGCCAGAACGACACCGCCTGCGACACCACGTCCGGCCGATAGACGTGCACGTACACCGGTTCGCTGCCGATCACGTCGCGGATCGCCGCGCCCAGGGTGTCCCCGGAGCGGTCGGGCAGCTGCGATGCCCGCTGCCGCAGCAGCGGTGTCTGATTCCACATCAGCTTGCCGCCCCAGATCCCGTTGGGCGTGCGCCCGGAACTACGGATGTGCTCGCGCCAGGCGACCGGCGTCGCGGGGTCGGGCGTGCCGGGCACCAGCGGATCGAGCAGCCGCAGGATCGATTCGTCCTCGGTGTCGGCGAACCACTGCCGGGGCTGGGGCGCCATTCCGGTGGTCGGCAGGTATTGGAAGAACTCTTGCGGTTCCCCGGCGCATCCGGTGGCGCGCAGCGATTCCACGAGCAGTGTGCTGCCGCTGCGCTGCGTGGCGAGAACCAGGTAGGACGTCGCGGACACCGGATGAGCCTACCGCGCAATTCATTCGGTGGGGCCGCCGGTGAATTAGCTTCACGCTGAACGCAACTATTGCTCGACTATTGCTCGGACGGCGCGGCCACCTCGTCGATGCCGCGGTCGGCGGCGATCGCCGAGCGGCTGGTGGGAGTCGTGCGATGGATCCGCAGATACGTCTCGGTGTAGCGCTGCGCGATGCGGGTGCCGGCGAACTCCGATGGAATGACGTCGCCGGTCCGTTGCCGCCAATCGTGCAGGCGGACAGCCAGATCGGCGGCGATCACCTCCATCCGGGTGCCGCCGCGGGCCAGCAGGTTGACCGTCTCGGTGGGATCGGCGCGCAGGTCGTAGAGTTCGCGCTGCGGGCGCGGCGCCTTGACGAAGGGCGCGACGGCCACGCCGGACGGGCTTTCCTCGATGTCCCACGGCAGGTCCAGCAACGGACGGGGCACGTAGTTCTCGATGTAGCTGTATTCCTTTGTGCGGATTGCGCGAATCGGATCGAACGAGTCGTGGTAGGTCTTCATCGTGTAGACGTGGTCGCGCACCGGGTCGGCGTGGTTGTCCGCCGTGAGCAGGGCGTGTGCGTGCGACACGCCCTCGACCTCGGCCGGGACGTCGAGGCCCAGCAGGTCCAGCAGCGTCGGGACCAGGTCGACGCCGCTGAACAGCTCGTCGTAGACGCGCGGCGCGATGTTCCGGTTGGTGGGCGGGCGGATCACCATGGCGATGCCCGTCCCGGCGTCGTACAGCGTGGATTTGGCGCGCGGGAACGCCGCGCCGTGATCGGTCAGGAACACCACCCAGGTGGTGGCGTCCAGCCCGGTCTCGGCGAGCGTGTCCAGGATCTTGCCCACGGCGGCGTCCGCCGTGGCGACCGATCCGTAGAAATCCGCGAGGTCCTGGCGCACCTCCGGGGTGTCCGGCAGGTAGTCGGGCAGTTCGATGCCCTCGCTGTCGGCCGGTTCGTAGCGGTCCCGCGGGAAGGGCCGATGGGTTTCAAAGAACCCGGCCGACAACAGGAACGGTTGCTCGGACAGCACCGGCGGGCCGTCCTGCAGCCACTCCCCAACCCTGTCCACCACGTATTCGCAGTAGGAGTTCGACACGTCGAACTCGTCGAAGCCGAGGCGTTTCGGATAGGACGTCTCGTGCTGCATACCGAAAAGCGTTGAGTACCAACCCGACTCGGACAATATTTGCGGAAGGGTGCGGACCCCGCTGCGGTACTCCCAGCCGTGGTGGGCCAGGCCGACCAGCCCGTTGCTCTGCGGGTAGCGGCCGGTGAACAGCGATCCCCGGGATGGCGAGCACAGCGGCGCGGTGGCGTGCGCCCGGGTGAACAGGATGCCTTCGGCGGCAAGCTGGTCCACCCGTGGGCTCGACACGTCGGGGTTGCCGTAGATGCCGAGACTGCGCCCGAGGTCGTGCCAATGCACGATCAGCACGTTCTCGCGCGCCATGTCCGTCACTTCTTCACCTCGCTGCCCGATCGGCGGCGACGATACCGCAGCCTGCTGCGGGCAACCTGTGTGCGTCGGCCCATCACGCCGGCTCGTCGTCCCGCGCCGGTTCGCCCCAGCGGTTCTCGGACACGAACTCCGATAGCGGCCGCGCAACCGCCCAGCCATCCAGTTCCAGCGCCGGGCGCTCCGGGAACTCGGGCACCGGTCCCAGGCACAGGATGGCCACCGGTTCGGCGCCGGCGGGCATGCCCAGCAGCGCCGCCAACCGGCGCGGATCGAACAGCGACACCCAGCCCATGCCGAGGCCCTCGGACCGCGCGGCCAGCCACAGGTTCTGGATCGCGCACGACACCGACGCGAGGTCCATCTGCGGCAGCGTCCGCCGGCCGAAGACGTGTCGCCCGCGGTCGTCGCCCAGCGCGACGACGAACAGTTCGGCGCAGTCCAGGATGCCCTCGACCTTGAGCGCCAGGAACTCCTCGCCCCGCTCGCCCAGGGCAGCGGCGGTGCGCGGGCGTTCCTCGTCGACCAGCGCGTGGATGCGCCTGCGCAGCAGGTCGTCGGTGATCCTGATGAAGCGCCACGGCTGCATCAGGCCGACGCTGGGCGCGGCGTGGGCGGCCTGCAGCAACCGCACCAGCACGTCGTCGGGCACCGCGGCGCCCGGCACGAAGCGGCGCATGTCGCGGCGTTCGGAGATCACCCGGTACACGGCCCGCCGCTCCTGCGGATCGAATGCGTGATCGCTCACACGGCCATCGTAAGAATGCCGGGGTGGAAAATGCTCCAGAGCGTGCATGACGAAGGGAGTGTCGCGTGAAGCTTTCCCGCAATTTCGAGGCGTTCGAGCAGCTGCCCACCGACGGCAGCACCACGGGTGCCTACGGCGAGCCCTACCAGACGGCCGACGGTGCGACCGTGATCGCGGTCGCCAAACCGGTCGGAATCTTCGTGATCCGCGGCGGCGAGGCGTCCTGGGTGCCGGCCGTGGACGCCAACCGGATGGCGCTGATCGGCGTGATCACCGGCCTGCTCGCGGCGGTGATCGGCTGCCTGGCGGTGCTGCGGCAGCCGCCCTGGCCGCGGATAACGATCACGGGCTGACTCACGGGCTGTAGGTGACGCCGACGGCGCGGAAGACGTATTCGGCCGGCATGTCGAAGGCCAGCGACCGCAGCGGCAGCTTGTCCAGCACATCCTCGGGGACGGTGGCCTTGTAGTGCAGCGACAGCTCGCCGCTGAACTTCGGGTCGACCTCGGCGACGTCGAGATCGACCTGCAACCCGGTCGGCGAGATCTCGGCCCTGGCCGCGCCGGTCTGGGGCGCGTCCCAGCGCACGTCGACGGTCGGGCCGGCCAGCTTGGGCAGCATCGACAGCGTCGCCAGCACCCGCTCCGCGGTGAAGACCAGCGATCCGGTGTAGCTGGCGACGCTGTGCGGCACCCGCGCGCCGGGGATGACGCCGCTGAACCGCCGGGTCACCGCGACGTAGTCGGCGAGGTAGATCAGGCCCTCCGCCTCGACCTGAGCGTGCAGGTCGTCGGGTAGCTTGCCGATGCCGAACAACCTTCGGACAAAGACCGCCATGACCCCAGTATCCCCGGGACGCCGGGGGGCCGGCCACTTCGCGGGCGTTGACTGTGCAGCCAGGGCGTTGACTGTGAAGCCAGGGCGTTGACTGTGAAGCCAGGGCGTTGGCAGTTACACCAGGGCGGAGAAATCGCCGAAATCCCGCCGTAGCTTCACTGCCGAAGCCGTAGCTTCACACTCAAAGCCGTACCTTCACACCCCCGTTGCGCCCGTTGGTGTTTCGGCCCTCGACGGTTTGGTCACGGCGCGGTGACCCAACTGGAGCGAAAGCTTTACTTGACCCCAAGGATGTCGCCAGCTGACGATTGACTCCATGCGCCGACTGCTCGCTTTGCTGTGCGCCGCGGCATGCGCGATCTTCGTGTCCGTGTTGCTCGCGCCGGTGAGCGGCGCGGCCACCCCCTGGTTCGCGAACTCGGTTGGCAATGCCACGCAGGTGGTTTCGGTGGTGAGCACCGGCGGTTCGAACGCGACGATGGACATCTACCAGCGCACCGCCAGCGGCTGGCAGGCGTTGCGGACCGGCATCCCCACCCACGTCGGTTCGGCGGGCATGGCGCCGCAGGCCAAGAGCGGGGTTCCGGCCACCCCGATGGGCGTGTACACCCTCGACTCCGCCTTCGGCACGGCACCGAATCCCGGCACCGGACTGCCGTATACCCAGGTCGGGCCGAATCACTGGTGGAGCGGCGACGACCATAGCCCCACGTTCAACAGCATGCAGGTCTGTCAGAAGGCGCAGTGCCCGTTCAACACGGCGGAGAGCGAGAACCTGCAAATCCCGCAGTACAAGCACGCGGTCGTGATGGGCGTCAACAAGAACAAGGTTCCCGGCGGCGGCGCCGCGTTCTTCTTCCACACCACCGACGGTGCGCCGACGGAGGGTTGCGTGGCCATCGACGATGCGCAGCTGGTGTCGATCATGAAATGGCTGCGGCCCGGCGCGGTGATCGCGATTACGAAGTAGCCGCCGCTAGGTCGCGACGGCGCGGCCCGGTTTGATCTTGAAGTCCATGCCCGCCAACGACATCGTCGCGTCGTAGGTTCTGTCGTAACCGGTTCCGCTGATCTTCCAACCGTCGTCGGTGCGCCGGTAGGTGTCGCGGTAGAAGGCGGCGCCGATCAGCATGAAGTTGAGGTCGGCGACGATGACGCGGTCCTGCAGATACCAACTGCCCGTTGCGGTGTCGCCGTCCACGATGATCTCCGGGTGCGTCACCCGATGCTCGGTGATGACGTTGGGGGGGAGCGACGTACGCATGTACTCGACCAGGTCGGCGCGGTTGGTGAAGTGCAGTTCGTTGCCGATCGACGGGCCGTAGTCGGCCTTGATGTCGTCGGCCAGGGTGTCGGCGAAGTCGTCCCAATGTTTGGTGTCCAGCGCGCGCAGGTAGCGGTACTTGACTTGCTTGATCGCTTCGATGTCGGCGAAGTCTTGAGGGGTCATCCGGTCATTGCAGCACATGGGTATCGGTCGGCTGCGGCCGCATCGGACGGCATCGCCCAGACTTAAGCCACGGTCACGTTCCACGGCGTGTCGTGTGCGTGGTTTACGTGTCGCGGTAGCCCTGACCGTCGGACAGGTACTCGGTGACCATGTCGATCAGGGCGCGTCGCTCCAGGCTCCAGTCGATCGCCGTCCCGGTGATCATCTGCGCCAGCACCACGCCCCGCAGCGCGGCCCAGATCACCTCGGCCACACCGGCATTCGCCGGATCCTCGGTGATCAGCCGGCCCAGCTGGCCGATCGCGGAGTTCATCTCGAGCAGGTGGCGCCGCGAGGACTCGCCCGAGCCGCCGCGGGTGACCCGCAGGATTTCGAAGGCCGCCATCGAGGTCGGGCTGCTGTAGCAGCTCCAGGCGGTGTCGACGACGACCTCGATGCGCTCGCGCAGCGGCAGTTCGCTCACGTCGGCCGACGACAGGCTCTCGATCAGCCTGTCGACCCCGTCGTCGACGACGGCCATCAGCAGGCCGTGGCGGTCGCCGAAGTGGTACTGGATGACCCCCCATGTCACGCCCGCGCGTTCGGCCACGTGCTTGGCGGTGGCCGCGGCGAACCCCTCCTCCACGATGCAGCGCACCGTCTCGTCGATGATTCGCGCCCGGGTGTCGTCGCCGCGCTTGCGCGGCGCGCTGGTCCGCCGGGTCGGGCCGGCGGGGCGCCCGGACGTCTGGCCTGCAACAATGGACATTGTTGACTTTATAACATAGTCAAGTCTATTTTTGGGCGGTGAGCCGATCCCGATACGCGCAACTGTCGCGCGAGCAGCTGGCCGTCCTGGTCCCCGAACTGCTTCTCATCGGGCACATGATCGACCGCTCCGGCATGGCGTGGTGCATCAAGGAGTTCGGCCACGAGGAGATGGTGCAGATCGCCATCGAGGAGTGGGCGGGCGCCAGCCCGATCTACACCAAGCGCATGCAGCGGGCCCTGAACTTCGAGGGCGACGACGTGCCCACCATCTTCAAGGGCCTGCAGCTCGACATCGGCGCCCCGCCGCAATTCATGGATTTCCGGTACACCATCCACGACCGCTGGCACGGCGAATTCCAGCTCGACCACTGCGGTGCGCTGCTCGACGTGGAGCCGATGGGCGAGGAGTACGTCTTCGGGATGTGCCACACCATCGAGGATCCGACGTTCGACGCCACCGCCGTGGCGACCAACCCGCGCGCACAGATGCGCCCCATCCACCGGCCGCCCCGCCAACCCGCGGACCGGCATCCGCACTGCGCGTGGACGGTGATCATCGACGAGTCCTATCCGGAGGCCGAAAGCATTCCGGCGCTGGACATCGTTCGTCAAACCCGCGCTGCGACATGGGAACTCGACCCCATCGACCGAACCGAGCAGGGCCAGCCGGACTACTCCGGTCCACTGCTCTCCGATTTCGACTTCGGCGCGTTCTCGCACTCGGCGCTGGTCCGGATGGCCGACGAGGTCTGCCTGCAGATGCACCTGCTGTACCTGTCGTTCGCGATCGCCGTGCGCAAACGCGCCGCCGCCGACGCCGGGGCCGTCTCGGTGGGCACCCGCGGCCTGATCGGCCTCGCCGGGCTGGCCGCCGAACGGATTCACCGCGCGCTGGACCTGCCCGACGGAATACGGGGCGCGATGCGGGTTTTCGAGCTGCACCCGCTGCTGAACCCCGCGGGCTACGTGGTGGCGGAGATCGACGGCGACCGCCTGGCCGTGCACGCCTCGCCGGCCCACGACGATCGCGCGTGGATCTCGCTGTGCTCACCCGAATCCGTGCAGCCGCTGCGGGCGATCGTCACCGCAGTGAATCCGCGGCTCGCGGTTGAGGTTTGCAGCACGAGCACCGACTGGGTCGCGAAGGTGGTCGAAACCGACACGCCGGCGGACGAGCTGCCAGAGGTATCGGTAGCGAAAGTCAGCCGCGGATCGTCGTTCGAATTCGAGCCGAGGCGTTCGCTGCCGCTGACCGTGGTGTGAACCCGACGCGTCGCGACGCGTTTTGTCAAGGGGTTTTTGGTACCGCTTCGGTGACACAACCGCATCGGCCGTATACCAATGGCATTGCAACCCATCTGCTTTGAGCGTGTCCACGGATATGGTTGACGCTGGCCACCGACCCCTATAGACGAAAGTTTTCGATCTATGTACGACCCGCTTGGGTTGTCGATCGGGACCACGAACCTGGTCGCAGCGAGTAACGGAAGTCCACCGGTTTCGCGCCGTGCTGTGCTTACGTTATATCCGCATTGCGCGCCGAAAATCGGCTTGCCCGACGAAAATCCGAACCTGACGGAGCCGGGCGTGCTGATGAGCGGCTTCGTGGAGCGCGTCGGGGATTCGGTGGCGCTGGTGTCCCCCGACGGATCGGCTCACGACCCGGACCTCCTGTTGGTCGAGGCCCTGGACGCCATGGTGCTCGCCGCCGGCGCGGACGCGGCCTCGTCGGAGATCTCGATCGCCGTTCCCGCGCACTGGAAGCCCGGCACCGTGCAGGCGCTGCGCGACGGGTTGCGGACGCATCTGGGTTTCGTGCGCAGCGGCATGGCGCCCCGCCTGGTGTCGGACACGATCGCGTCGCTGACCGCCGCGAACGCCGAGCTGTGCCTGGCCGCCACCGGCGTGGTCGGGCTGCTCGATTTCGGCGGCTCGGGCACGTCCGCGACACTGGTGAACCTCGCCGGAGACTTCGAGGCCGTCAGTCCCACATTGCGTTTCGCAGAGTTCTCCGGTGACGAGATCGACCAGGCGCTGATGCTCCTCGTGTTCGAGGAACTCGGGCACGGCAGCGGCATCGACCCCGCCAGCACCGCGGCCGTCGGCCAGCTCGGCCAGCTCAGGGAGCAGTGCCGGGTGGCCAAGGAACAGTTATCCACCGACACCGTAGTCGAATTCGCCGCCGAGCTCGGCGGCCGCCGGTGCACCCTGCGGCTGACCCGAGACGAGTTGGGGGACCTGATCCAGGATCGCCTCACCGCGTTCATCTATGCGCTCGACAAGATGCTGGCCCGCCAGCACAAGAGCTGGACGGACCTGTCGGCGGTGGTCACCGTCGGCGGCGGTGCCAGCATTCCGCTTGTCACCGAGCGCCTTTCGGTGCACTCGCGCAGGCCGGTCGTCACGCCGTCGCAGCCCGCGTTCGCGGCCGCGGCCGGCGCGTTGATGCTGGCCTCACGCGGCGAGGCGTTGGACATCCGCACGCGCACGTCCATCGGCCTGCTCACCGCGACCGCCGGCGGCGACGTCCTCGATCACCCGGCCAGCGACGTGCTGGTGATCGATCACGACGCGATGACGGATCGCGAGTTGGCGTGGTCGCAAACCGAATACCCGGGCGACGTTCGGTTGCCGTACAGCCCCGCCGCCTACGACGAGGACGGGCCGTCGGGATGGTCGATGCGCCTCAACGTGATCGAGCCGCCGCCCAGGGAACGGGCCTGGCGACGTTTCCGGCTGTCCCAGTTGATCGTCGGGATGAGCGCCCTGGTGGCCATGACCGCGGTCGGCGGTGTGGCGTACTCGCTGACGGGCCTCGAACACCGGCAGGCGCCCCCCGCGCCCAGCGTCGCGCCGGTTCCGACGCAACCGCCCTCCCTGGTGCCGAGCCCGCTTCCCCCGCCGCCCACGGCGGTGCCGCCACCGCCCCCCAGCGCGCAACCGGTGCCCACCACCGTGCCGCCGCCTGCTCCGCCGCCGCCACCGTCGTCGCCGCCCCCGCCGCCGGTGGTCGTGACGACGCCTGAACCGCCGGTCGTTACGACGCATCGTCCCGCGCCACCGCCGACGACGACCCAGCCGCCGACCACGACTCAGCCCCCGACCACCACGGCGACGACGACACCCCCGCCGCCCAGCACGACAACGCCGACGACCACCACCACGACCACGACGGTGCCGATGACCACGGAGTGGATCCACGTTCCGCTGCTACCGGTGCCGATCCCGGTTCCGGTCCCGGCGAACCAGGCGCCGCAGACCCCGCAGGCACCACAGGGGCCGCAGTATTCGCAATATCCTCCGCAGTATCCGCAGTATCCCCAATATCCGCAGTACCCGGGCGACGGCACCGTCCAGAACCCGTACCTGACCCCCGGCTACTAGCAGGACCTAGCAAGGCTCTTTGAGCCCAATCACTCCAGCGGCGCGCCCGGCAGCACGGGAGTAGCGTTGAAGCAGCCCCATTCCGGGCTGGGGGCGTGTTTTGGCGATGCCCCCCGAAAATGCCCTCTGAAGAGGCATAGGAGGATTGGGAGGCGCGGTTTGGATTTCGTTCTCGGGGTGTCGATGGCTCCCACGAGGGTCCGCATGGTCCTGATCGAGGGCCAGAACGCCGACGGCGTAACGGTCGAAGAGGACACCTTCGAGGTGGTTGCCGGGCAGGGCTCGGCCTCCGGGGCGGCCGACCAGGTGATCGGCGCGATCGTCGGGACCCGCGAGGCCGCTGCCGAGGGCGGCTACCGGTTGGCGTCGACGGGTGTGACCTGGACGGACCCGGCCGAGGCCGCCGGGCTGCGCGATGCGCTCGCCCGCTGCGACATCGGCGGCGTCATGCTGGTCTCCCCGTTGCTCGCCGCGGCCGCGTTGGCGCAGACGGTGGGTGCCGCGATCGACTACGAGCACATCGCGATGGTCCTCGTCGAGCCCGACAGCGCGACGCTGGCCGTCGTCGAGATCGCCGACGGCTCCCTCGTCGAGCTGCACCGACGGACCCTGACCGGAGCCGGCGCACCGGGCCGGGAGGCCGCCGTCGCGGCCGAGCTGGCGGCGATGGTCGCCGGCCTGGATGCGACGCGATTGCGGGCGAACGGCGTCTTCATCGTCGGCTGCGGCGTCGACATCGTCGGAATCAAGGCCGCGCTCGAGGCGGCGACCCCACTGCCCGTGACCGCGCCCGAGGAGCCGCACATGGCGCTGGCCCGCGGCGCGGCGCTGGCGTCGGCGAATGCGCCGTTGTTCGCGTCGTCGACGGCCGCCCTGGCGTATGCGCTGGACCCGGGCACCGGAGAGCTGAATCCCGGCGCGCTGAGCCCGACCTACCTCGACATCACCGGCAACTCCGGAATCGGGGCGCTGGCCTACAGCGCCGTCGACGACACCGCGGTCAGCGAGCCGCGACAGCGGCGCGCGCCCATGGTCCTGGCCGCCGGCGCGCTGGTCGCGATCGGCGCCGCCGCCGCCGGGGTGGTGCTGGTGTCGCTGCCGTCCGACGGGCCGACGACGGCCCTGCAACAGAAGCCCCGCGTGAGCGCCGCGCCACAGCAGCCACCGGCTTGGGCGCCCAGCACGCCGCCCGAGGCGCAGGCGCCCGCGCCCAGCCCCTCGCCGCCGCCCGCCGTGGCCGCCCCGCCGCCGCCCGACTCGCGCACCGAGAAGTGGATCG
>NZ_JAPJAV010000023.1:0-12775 GCF_035616495.1 Mycobacterium sp. 663a-19
GTCATCGACGTCACGGACGTCGAGCCGCCACCGAGCCCGACACCGAGCCCGGCGCCCGCCCCGCCGCCACCGTCCGGGGCCTCGCCACCGCCCGGGGCCCCGCCGCCCGCGGCCCCGGCCCCGCCGGACCCGCGCAAGGCTCTCGCCGACCGCATCCAGGAGATGAAGGAGTTCCGGCAGAGCGACAACCCCTACATCCAGATGGTCGCCACGCGCTACGAGGCCGCGCACTGCGACAAAGAGGACATCCTGGCCGGCAACGACGACCCGAAGCTGCCCCTGGTGACCTGCTCGACCGACCACAAGGTGGCGTACCTGCTGGCGCCGTCGATCATCAGCGGTGACCAGATCCAGAACGCCACCTCGGGCATGAACCAGCGCGGCGTCGGTTACGTCGTCGACCTGCAATTCAAGCAGGCCGCGGCGAACACCTGGGCCGACTTCACCGCCGCCCACATCGGCACCCAGACCGCGTTCACCCTGGACTCGCAGGTCGTCAGCGCCCCGATGATCCAGGAGGCCATCCCCGGCGGCCGCACCCAGATCACCGGCGGCGACCCGCCCTTCACCGCGGCGACCGCGCGCCAGCTGGCCAACGTGCTGAAGTACGGGTCGCTGCCGCTGTCGTTCGAATCGTCGGAGGCCCAAACCGTTTCCGCGACACTGGGTTTGACGTCGCTGCGCGCCGGCCTGATCGCGGGCGCGATCGGGTTGGTCCTGGTGCTGCTGTATTCGTTGCTGTACTACCGGGTGCTGGGGTTGCTCACGGCGTTGTCGCTAACCGCTTCCGGCGTAATGGTTTTCGCGATCCTGGTGCTGCTGGGCAGATATATCAACTACACCCTGGACCTGGCGGGCATCGCCGGTCTGATCATCGGTATCGGAACCACCGCCGACTCGTTCGTCGTGTTCTTCGAGCGCATCAAAGACGAGATCCGCGAAGGCCGGTCGTTCCGGTCGGCGGTGCCCCGAGGGTGGGCGCGGGCCCGCAAGACCATCGTGTCGGGCAACGCGGTGACCTTCCTGGCCGCCGCGGTGCTGTACTTCCTGGCGATCGGCCAGGTGAAGGGGTTCGCTTTCACCCTGGGGCTCACCACGATCCTCGACATCGTGGTGGTGTTCCTGGTGACCTGGCCGCTGGTATACCTGGCGTCCAAGTCTCCGACGCTGGCCAAGCCGGCGTACAACGGCCTGGGAGCCGTTCAGCGGGTCGCCCGCGAACGCCGGGCCTCGTCGCAGGTGAAGACGGGACAGGGATAGCGCGATGGCCTCCAAGGGCAAGACCGAAACCGACGCGGTCGAGATCACCGGCGCCACCGACGGTGCCGTCGAGCTGACATCCGCCGCCCAGCCGCCGCGCCACAGCTTCATCTCGCGGCTCTACACCGGGACCGGCGCGTTCGAGGTGATCGGCCGGCGGCGGCTGTGGTACGGCATCAGCGGCGCGATCGTCGCCGTGGCGATCGTGAGCATCATCCTGCGCGGCTTCACCTTCGGGATCGACTTCAAGGGCGGCACGACGGTGTCGTTCCCGCGCGGGACCGCGACCGCCGGCGCGGTGTCCGACGTCTTCCGCAAGACGCTGGGCAGCGACCCCGAGTCGGTTGTCATCGTCGGCAACGGCGCCTCGGCGACGGTGCAGATCCGCTCGGAAACGCTGACCAACGATCAGACCGCGAAGCTGCGCAACGCCCTGTTCGACGCGTTCCAGCCCAAGGGCACCGACGGCCAGCCCAGCCTGCAGGCCATCAGTGACTCGGCGGTGTCGTCGACCTGGGGCGAACAGATCACCGACAAGGCGCTGATCGCGCTGGCGGTGTTCGTGGCGCTGGTCAGCCTGTACATCACCGTGCGCTACGAGCGCTACATGGCGATTTCCGCGCTGACCACCATGTGTTTCGACCTCGCCGTCACCGCCGGCGTGTACTCGCTGGTGGGTTTCGAGGTCACCCCGGCCACCGTCATCGGCTGGCTGACGATCCTGGGGTTCTCGCTCTACGACACCGTCATCGTCTTCGACAAGGTCGAGGAGAACACCCACGGCTTCCAGCACACCACCCGGCGCACCTTCGCCGAGCAGGCCAACCTGGCGATCAACCAGACCTTCATGCGCTCGATCAACACCAGCCTGATCGGGGTGCTGCCGGTGCTGGCCCTGATGGTGGTGGCGGTGTGGCTGCTGGGCGTCGGCACGCTGAAGGACCTGGCGCTGGTGCAGCTGGTCGGCATCATCGTCGGCACCTACTCGTCGATCTTCTTCGCCACCCCGCTGCTGGTCACGCTGCGCGAGCGCACCGAGCTGGTGCGCGGCCACACCCGCCGCGTCGCCAGAAGGCGCAAGCCCTCGCACGAGGACACCGCCGAGGAGCCGGCGGAGGAGACCGCGGAGCCGGCGGAGGCGGCCGAGCCGGCTGAGTCTTCAGCGGCACCTGCTAAGCCCGCACCGAACAAGCCGGCGCCCGGCGCCCGGCCGGTGCGGCCCACCGGCACCCGGCGCCCGACCGGCAAGCGAAACGCCGGCAAGCGGTAATCATGTGGGCCGGCCGATGGAGCCTGAGGGGGTCGGCTGCCGTCGGTTTGGCCGCGCTGCTGACGGCGGCGTTCACCCTGAGCGCCTGTTCCGGTAGCGCCGCCGCACAAATCACCTACGTGGTCGACGGCGGCCTTCCCACCTACAACACCAACACCGTCGTCGGCGCCGCCTCGGCCGGCGCGCAGGCGTTCGCCCGCACGCTGACCGGCTTCGGCTATCACGGCCCCGACGGGCAGGTGGTCGCCGACCACGATTTCGGCACCATCTCGGTGGTGGGCGGCTCGCCGCTGGTGCTGGACTACCAGATCGCCGACAACGCCGTGTATTCCGACGGCAAGCCGGTCACCTGCGACGACCTGGTGCTGGCGTGGGCGGCCCAGTCCGGGCGGTTCCCCGGGTTCGACGCCGCCACCCACGCCGGCTACGTCGACATCGCCAACATCGAGTGCACGCCCGGGCAGAAGAAGGCGCGGGTGTCGTTCGTCCCGGACCGCAGCGTCGTGGACTACACGCAGCTGTTCACGGCGACGTCGATGATGCCGTCGCACGTCATCGCCGACCAGCTGAACGGGGACGTGACCGCCGCGCTGCTGAACAACAACGCGGCCTTGGTCGCCCAGATCGCGAAGCTGTGGAACACCACCTGGGACCTCAAACCGGGAACCGATCTCAAGCGCTTCCCGTCGTCGGGGCCGTACAAGATCCAGTCCATCCTGGACGGCGGCGCCGTCGTGCTCGTCGCCAACGACCGGTGGTGGGGCCCCAAGCCCGTCACCAAGCGGATCACCGTGTCGCCGCAGGCCCCCGACATCCAGGACCGGGTCAATAACCGCAGCGTCGACGTCGTCGACGTCGCCGCCGGCTCGCCGGGGACGCTGACCACCCCGGACAACTACGAGCGCTCCGATTCGCCGTCGGCCGGCATCGAGCAGCTGATCTTCGCGGCGCAGGGGCCGCTGGCCGACACGAAGGCCCGCCGGGCGCTGGCGCTGTGCACGCCGCGCGACACGATCGCGCGCGACGCCGGGGTGCCGATCGCCAACTCACGGCTGAACCCGGCGACCGAGGACGCCATCGCCGCCGCCGACGGCGCCGCCGAGGCCGCCCCGTTCGGCAAGGCGGACCCCGCCGCCGCCCGCAACGCGCTGGGCGGCGCGCCGCTGTCGGTGCGCATCGGCTACCAGGGACCCAACGCGCGGCTGGCGGTCACGGTCGGGGAGATCACCAAGTCGTGCGCCGCGGCCGGCATCACCGTCGTCAACCCCACCCTGGACGCCCCGGGCCCCCAGGCGCTCAAGGACGGCAAGATCGACGCGCTGCTGGCCAGCACCGGCGGCGCCACCGGCAGCGGCTCGACGGGGTCGTCGGCAATGGACGCCTACGACCTGCACAGCGGCAACGGCAACAACCTGTCCGGCTACGCGAATCCCCAGATAGACGGCATCATCGGCGCGCTGGCGGTGTCCGCCGACCCCGGCGAGCGGATCCGGCTGCTGGCCGAGAGCGCCCCCATACTCTGGGGCGACATGCCGACGCTGCCGCTGTACCGGCAGCAGCGCACCCTGCTGAAGTCGAAGAAGATGTACGCCGTGAGCAGGAATCCGACCCGCTGGGGCGCGGGCTGGAACATGGACCGCTGGGCCCTGGTGCAGTGAGGGTGCAGTGAAGCTGACCGACCTCATCGCGTCGCTGACCCGCACCGTCGCCGACTTTCCCAAGCCCGGGGTCCAGTTCAAGGACCTCACCCCGCTGTTCGCCGACCCGGACGGGCTGGCCGCGGTCACCGAGGCGCTGGCGGACATCGCGGCCGGCGCCGACCTGGTGGCCGGCATCGACTCCCGCGGGTTCCTGGTGGCCGGGGCGGTCGCCGGACGGCTGCGCACCGGTGTGCTCGCCATTCGCAAGGGCGGAAAGCTGCCGCCGCCGGTGCGCGCCGAACGGTACGACCTGGAATACGGCAGCGCCGTGCTGGAAATCCCCGCCGACGGCATCGAGCTGCGCGGCCGCGACATCGTCATCGTCGACGACGTGCTGGCCACCGGGGGCACGCTGGCCGCCGCGGCGCGGTTGCTCACGCACGCCGGGGCCCACGTGACCGGGGCGGCGGTGGTCGCCGAACTCGCCGCGCTGGGCGGTCGCGACGCCGTCGCGCCGTTGCCGGTGCACAGCCTGAGCCGGGTCTAGCCTCGTCGTTACGCGATATCCTCGAGGTCGGAGGTTCGGAGGTGACCAACGTGGCGGACGAGAAGAGCGCGGCGCAGGCTCTCGAGGCGCCCGTGGAATCGCCTGCTGTCCCCGCCGAGGCGCCGGAGCCGCCCGCCGAGACGTTGAAGACTTCCAGCAGCGCGTCCCGCCGGGTTCGGGCGCGGCTGGCCCGGCGGATGACCGCCCAGCGCAGCACGCTGAATCCCGTGCTCGAGCCGCTGGTGGCGGTGCACCGGGAGATCTACCCGAAGGCGAACGTGCAGCTGCTGCAGCGCGCCTTCGAGGTCGCCGACCAGCGCCACGCGACGCAGCTGCGGCACTCCGGCGACCCGTACATCACCCACCCGCTGGCGGTCGCCAACATCCTGGCCGAATTGGGCATGGACACCACGACTTTGGTGGCCGCGCTGCTGCACGACACCGTGGAGGACACGGGTTACACGCTCGAGGCGTTGAGCGAGGAGTTCGGCGAGGAGGTGGGCCACCTCGTCGACGGCGTGACCAAGCTGGACCGGGTGGTGCTGGGCACCGCCGCCGAGGGCGAGACCATCCGCAAGATGATCACCGCGATGGCCCGCGATCCGCGGGTGCTGGTGATCAAGGTCGCCGACCGGCTGCACAACATGCGCACCATGCGCTTCCTGCCGCCCGAAAAGCAGGCGCGCAAGGCCCGCGAGACGCTGGAAGTCATTGCGCCCCTTGCACATCGGCTGGGCATGGCCAGCGTCAAGTGGGAGCTGGAGGACCTGTCGTTCGCGATCCTGCACCCCAAGAAGTACGAGGAGATCGTCCGGCTCGTCGCGGGCCGCGCGCCGTCGCGGGACACCTACCTGGCCAAGGTGCGCACCGAGATCATCAACACGCTCAACGCGTCGAAAATCAAGGCGACGGTGGAGGGCCGGCCCAAGCACTACTGGTCGATCTATCAGAAGATGATCGTCAAGGGCCGCGACTTCGACGACATCCACGACCTGGTCGGCATCCGCATCCTGTGCGACGAGATCCGCGACTGCTATGCGGCCGTGGGCGTGGTGCATTCGCTGTGGCAGCCGATGGCGGGCCGGTTCAAGGACTACATCGCCCAGCCCAGATACGGGGTGTACCAGTCGCTACACACCACCGTCGTCGGGCCGGAGGGCAAGCCGCTGGAGGTGCAGATCCGCACCCGCGACATGCACCGCACCGCCGAATACGGGATCGCGGCGCACTGGCGGTACAAGGAAGCCAAGGGCCGCAACGGCGTTCCGCACCCGCACGCCGCCGCCGAGATCGACGACATGGCCTGGATGCGTCAGCTGCTCGACTGGCAACGGGAGGCCGCGGACCCGGGCGAGTTCCTGGAGTCGCTGCGCTACGACCTTGCGGTGCAAGAGATCTTCGTGTTCACCCCCAAGGGCGACGTCATCACGCTGCCGACCGGGTCGACGCCGATCGACTTCGCCTATGCGGTGCACACCGAGGTCGGCCACCGCTGCATCGGCGCCCGGGTGAACGGGCGGCTGGTGGCGCTGGAGCGCAAACTCGAAAACGGGGAAGTCGTCGAGGTTTTCACGTCCAAGGCGCCCAACGCGGGGCCGTCGCGGGACTGGCAGCAGTTCGTCGTCTCGCCGCGCGCCAAGACGAAGATCCGGCAGTGGTTCGCCAAGGAGCGGCGCGAGGAGGCGCTGGAGGCCGGCAAGGAGGCGATGGCCCGCGAGGTGCGCCGGGGCGGACTTCCGTTGCAGCGCTTGGTGAATGGCGAGTCGATGGCCGCGGTGGCACGCGAGCTGCACTACACCGACGTGTCCGCGCTCTACACCGCGATCGGCGAGGGCCACGTGTCGGCGAAGCACGTCGTGCAGCGGCTGCTCGCCGAGCTCGGCGGCATCGACCAGGCCGAGGAGGAGCTGGCCGAGCGGTCCACGCCGACCACCATGCTGCGGCGCCCGCGCAGCACCGACGACGTCGGGGTCTCGGTTCCCGGCGCCCCCGGCGTGCTGACCAAGCTCGCCAAGTGCTGCACGCCGGTGCCCGGCGACCAGATCATGGGCTTCGTCACCCGCGGCGGCGGGGTCAGCGTGCACCGCACCGACTGCACCAACGCCGCGTCGTTGCAGCAGCAGGCCGAACGCATCATCGAGGTGCTCTGGGCGCCGTCGCCGTCGTCGGTGTTCCTGGTGGCCATCCAGGTCGAGGCGCTCGACCGGCACCGGCTGCTCTCCGACGTCACGCGGGTGCTGGCCGACGAGAAGGTGAACATCCTGTCCGCGTCGGTCACCACCTCCGGCGACCGGGTGGCCATCAGCCGCTTCACCTTCGAGATGGGCGACCCCAAGCATCTCGGGCACCTGCTCAACGTCGTGCGCAACGTCGAGGGCGTGTACGACGTCTACCGGGTGACGTCAGCCGCGTAGCGTTTTTGCGGCGAGCGTGCGTGGTTGTACGTCGACACGCCGCGAGGGCCGTCATTCTGCGCACGCTCGCGCAGAGGCGAGTCGGGTCCTAGTCCAGCAGCAGCGACTTGATGGTGACCTCGCTGTTGGGCGCGCCGTCCTCGCCGCCGCCTGAGACGCCGGCCTTGGCGACCTTGTCCAGGACGGCCAGCCCGTCGGCCTGGATGGTGCCGAACACGGTGTACTGCGGCGGCAGCTGGGAGTCCTTGTAGACCATGAAGAACTGGCTGCCGTTGGTGCCGGGACCGGCGTTTGCCATGGCCAAGGTGCCGCGCGGATAGACGACCGGCTCCTGCAGCTTGGGATCGTTCGGCGGGTACTGGTCGGTGGGGTACTCGTTGGCGAATTGATAGCCGGGACCGCCGCTGCCGTCGCCCTTGGGGTCGCCGCACTGCAGGACGCCCAACGTGGCCGAGGTGGTCAGCCGGTGGCACTTGGTGTTGTCGAAGTATTTCTGGCCGATCAGGCTCGCGAAACTGTTGACGGTGCAAGGTGATTCGTTGTTGGCCAGCATCAAGCCGATGTTGCCCTGGCTGGTCGACATGCTGGCGCTCACCTGGGCGGGGTCCGTCGGGATCTTGCCGGTCCGCGGCGGCTTGACCGGCTTGGCCGCCGGCTCCTGCGGCGTCGGCGGGTACTGGCAGTTGGCGCCGGTGTTGGCCGACGGCTTGAACGGCGGCAGGGCCGCGGCGGGTGGCGTCGGTCCGGCCTGTGTCGTGGTCGCCGCGGAGCTGCTCGTGGCGGTGTTGCTCTTGTGCTCGTTCTTGTTGTTGACGAGCGAGATCACCACCGCGGCGACTGCGGCCACCGCCACGATCGACGCGGCGGCGATGAGCAGGATCCGGCGCAGTTTGGTTCGCTTCGCGCGGCGCTCCAGCTTCCGTTGGAGTTTGCGCTTGGCTGCGGCTTTTCGCTGTTCGTTGGTCGGCACGGCCGGTATGCCTCCATGTTCGGTCAGTCGGGGGCCGAGATGGCCAGCTCAGGCTAATGGGGGCGCGGTCACCCGTGTCAACCGGGCCCCGTGGGAAACTGGGAACCGTGTTGATTACCGGATTTCCCGCCGGCATGTTGGCGTGCAACTGCTACGTGCTGGCCGAGCGGCCCGGAACGGACTGCGTCATCGTGGATCCGGGGCAGCGCGCGATGGGCCCGCTGCGCAGCATCCTCGACAAGAACCGGCTGACACCGGCCGCCGTCTTGCTCACCCACGGGCACATCGACCACATGTGGTCCGCGCAGAAGGTTTCCGACACCTACGGTTGCCCGACCTACATCCATCCCGAGGACCGGTTCATGCTGAAAGACCCGATCTACGGCTACGGCCCGCGCGTGGCCCAGCTGGTCGCGGGTGCGTTCTTCCGCGAGCCCAAGCAGGTGGTCGAGCTCGACCGCGACGGCGACAAGCTCGACCTGGGCAGCGTCACCGTCAACGTCGACCACACGCCGGGGCACACCCGCGGGTCGGTGGTGTTTCGGGTGGCATCCGACACCGACGTGGTGTTCAGCGGGGACACGCTGTTCGAGCGCTCGATCGGCCGCACCGACCTGTTCGGCGGCAGCGGCCGCGACCTGCTGACCTCGATTGTCGACAAGCTCCTGGTGCTCGACGACAAGACCGTCGTGCTGCCCGGGCACGGCGACGCCACCACCATCGGTGCGGAACGGCGTTTCAACCCGTTCCTCGAGGGCCTGAGCCCGTGACGGAGTTCTCTGCGCCCAAGGGGGTGCCGGACTACGTCCCGCCGGAGTCGGCCCAGTTTGTCGCGGTGCGCGACGGGCTGCTGGCCGCCGCCCGCCGGGCTGGATACGGCGACATCGAGCTGCCCATCTTCGAAGACACCGCCCTGTTCGCCCGCGGCGTCGGCGAATCCACCGACGTGGTGTCCAAGGAGATGTACACGTTCGCCGACCGCGGCGACCGCTCGGTGACGCTGCGACCGGAGGGCACCGCCGGGGTGGTGCGCGCGGTGATCGAACACGGCCTGGACCGCGGCGCGCTGCCGGTGAAGCTGTGTTACACGGGCCCGTTCTTCCGCTACGAGCGCCCGCAGGCAGGCCGCTATCGCCAGCTGCAGCAGGTCGGCGTGGAGGCGATCGGCGTCGACGACCCGGCACTGGACGCCGAGGTGATCGCGGTCGCCGACGCCGGGTTCCGCTCTTTGGGCCTGGACGGGTTCCGGTTGGAGATCACCTCCCTGGGCGACGAGAGCTGCCGCCCGCAATACCGAGAGTTGTTGCAGGACTTCCTGTTTGGGCTCTCACTTGATGAGGAGACGCGCCGGCGGGCCGAGATCAATCCGCTGCGGGTGCTCGACGACAAGCGGCCCGCGGTGCGCGCGATGACGGCCGACGCCCCGGTGCTGCTCGACCACCTGTCCGACGTCGCCAAGCAGCACTTCGACACCGTGCTGGCGCACCTGGACGCGCTTGGCGTGCCGTACGTCATCAACCCGCGGATGGTGCGCGGGCTGGACTACTACACCAAGACCGCATTCGAGTTCGTGCACGACGGCCTGGGCGCACAATCCGGCATCGGCGGCGGCGGCCGCTACGACGGCCTGATGCGCCAGCTCGGCGGACAAGACTTGTCGGGCATCGGATTTGGGCTCGGTGTCGACCGGACCCTGCTGGCGTTGCGGGCCGAGGGCAAGAGCGTGGGGGAGACGACGCGCTGCGATGTGTTCGGTGTGCCGTTGAGCGAGCCGGCCAAGCTGCGGCTTGCTGTGCTGGCCGCGCAGCTGCGGGCGTCCGGGGTCCGCGTCGACCTGGCCTACGGTGACCGTGGGCTCAAGGGCGCGATGCGCGCGGCCGATCGTTCCGGTGCCCGCATCGCGCTGGTGTTGGGCGATCGCGATATCGAGGCCGGGACGGTCGGGGTGAAGGACCTGGGTACCCGCGAGCAGGTGTCGGTGCCGATGGATTCGGCTATCGGTGAGGTGGTCGCGCGGCTGCGCGGCTAAGTGTCAGACCCTTCTGGCATACTCGAACGTATGTTCGATAATGAGGCGGCGCGGGCGGAGGTGATTGCCCGGTTTGACGAGCTGTTCGAGCGGCACTATCCGTCGACGACGCCGGAGTCGGCGACGCTGATCGAGCGGATTGGCGCGGCGGCGCGATTCGAGAACCGGGCCGCCGCCGCGCAGTTGGTGGCGATCGGCGAGCTGTTCGCGTACCGGTTGTCGCGCTGTTCGGAGACCGAGGACTGGGCTATCGACACGATGGAGGCGGTGGCCGCCGAGGTGGGGGCGGCGCTGCGGATCAGCCAGGGACGGGCCGCCGATCGGGTGCGCTATGCGCGCGCGATGCGCGAGCGGCTGCCCCAGTGTGCGGTGGTCTTCGGCGCCGGGGACATCGATTATCAGATGTTTCAGGTCTTGGTGTATCGCACCGATTTGATCACTGATCCCGAGGTGTTGGCCGCGGTGGACGCGACGCTGGCGGCCAATGTGGCCCGATGGCCGTCGCTGAGCCGGGGCCGGCTGGCGGCCCAGGTGGACAAGATCGTGGCGCGCGCCGATGCCGATGCGGTGCGTCGGCGCTCCAAGACGCAGCGGGATCGGGAGGTGTGGATCGGTCCGGATCACGACGGGACCGCCGAGATCGGCGGGCGTCTGCTCGGCCCGGATGCGCATGCGTTGGATCGGCGGTTGGATGCGTTGGCGGCCACGGTCTGTGAACACGATCCACGCACTCGCGAGCAGCGGCGTGCTGATGCGCTGGGCGCCTTGGCCGCGGGGGCGGATCGGTTGGGATGTCGCTGCGGGCGCACCGACTGTGCGGCGGCAAAGCGCCGGCCCGCGTCGCCGGTGGTGATCCACATGATCGCCGAACAGGCCACCATCGACGGCCGCGGCAACACGCCCGGCTCAGAGCTTGGTGCCGACGGGCTCATTCCACCCGAGGTGGTGGCCGAGCTGGCCAAGTCGGCCAAGCTGATGCCGCTGATCCACCCGGCCGATGCCCCGCCGGAAAACGGTTATATGCCGTCGCGGGGCTTGGCTGATTTCGTGCGCTGTCGGGATCTGACGTGCCGCTGGCCCGGCTGTGAGCAGCCGGCGATCAACTGCGACGTCGACCACACCGTCCCGTACGCCCAGGGCGGCGCCACCCATGCGAGCAACCTGAAGTGTTATTGCCGCCTGCATCATTTGATCAAGACCTTCTTCGGCTGGACCGAACAACAGCTGCCCGACGGCACCCTGATCCTCACCTCGCCGGCCGGCCAGACCTACGTGACCACCCCGGGCAGCGCGCTGCTATTTCCCAGCCTGTGTCGCGCGGTCGGCGGCATGCCGGCGCCCGAAGTTGAACCGCCACAGGACTACTGCGCGCCGCGCAGCGCGATGATGCCGCGCCGCCGGCGCACCCGCGCCCAACAGCGTGCTTATCGGGTGGCCGCCGAACGCAACCACAACCGGCGGGCCCGGATTGCCGCTCACGCCACGCCAGCCGGCCCGGCACCACCGGTTGACGACTTCGACGATGAGCCACCGCCATTTTGACTGTGGCGCAAGGGTCTTGCCTAACCCTTGCGCGATTCTTGCGCAGCGTGCTGGCACGACCATGTCGTTTGGGCCGGCCCGCCGTACGCTGGGCGGGTGGAAGAGACAACCAAAGCCGACATCCTCGCTGCGTTGGATGACAGCGGGACGCGGTTCGTTTCGATGGTCCGGGGGCTGGATCCGGATCGTGCCGCGCGACCGGTGCCTGGGCTAGCCTGGACGGCCATAGAGACTGCGGCGCACGTTGTAACCGTGCTCGGCAGGCTGCTCGGCGATCGTCGACGCGCCGCCACAAACGAAAGGGTTGCCGAGTTGAACGCGACCTGCCTCTCGGAGTACACCGACCGAGGTATCGACGATATCGCCGATCGGCTCGAGGCAAATCTGCGTACGGTGATCGACCGCGTCTACGCCAAAGTCGACTTCGACCGTCTGTATCCCTTTCACGGTGGATCAACGATCTCTGGCGGTGGCGGGGCTCGATGGATCTTGTGCGAGCTGCTCGTCCATGGCTACGACATCGCCGCTGCAACCGGAAACGAGTGGGGGATACCGGCCGCGGCCGCAGCCATCGCGATTCGCGGCCCTGCTGAGTCGATGAATCGGCTGGTTGAGACCAAGACCTCTACCCGACATCGGGTGTATCTGGGAAACGACGACACCGTCGAATTCGTCGCATCCTCGGGACACCTGCCTGCCGGTGACGAGCGGATCGCCGCGGAACCCGACGAGTTGCTCCTGGCTATCTTCGGAAGGATTGAAGTGTCCGATCCGCGTTTGGCGGTGGTTCTGGCTGATCTGCCGCGTATGTAATTGGCTGCGGCTCAAGGGCTTACGCCGAGGCGACGGCGAACAGGCGCCACTCACCGGGCACAGCTCCACGACTCCCGAGAGCGTCGAGCACGGCGGTGATGCTGTCGGCCCATCGCTCCACAGTTGCTGAACCAGCCTGGGACGAGCACGATGTCGCGCTCACCCTCAGGCGACGCGCGGTAGGCGCCGCGCTTGACTCGCCATCGAACTATTGTGGCGCTCCACGGGTTTTCGTGGGCGCCTTTGTGCTGGTCAGGGCCGTTTTTGATTGTGGCCCAACGTCATCGGTG
>NZ_JAPJAV010000024.1:0-11094 GCF_035616495.1 Mycobacterium sp. 663a-19
CAGCGGGGCGGTCGCCGCGGCCGCGCCCTCCGCCGCCCCGGCCGCGGCGCCGGCAGCGCCCGCTGCGCCCTCGGCCGCGCCCTGCTGCCCCATGCCCATGAAGTCCGCGGCGGTGCCCAAGAAGTTGCCCGGCATGTAGAAGCCCGACGAGAAGATGGTGTTCCAGATGTTGGCGTTGGGACCGAAGTTGTCCCACAGCCACGACCCGTCGATCCCCGACAACGCGGTGCCCGCCGTCGCGGTCGTCCCCGCCCCCGGTGCGGCCATGTCCTGCAGGGTGCCCGGCACCGCCGACATCATCCTGGTCAGCGTGCTCTGCCCGGTCCCGGCCGAGGTGGCCGCGGCCTGGCCGACGGCCGCCGACTGCGCCGACACCCCAGCGGGATCGGTGCTCTGCTGCGGCGCGACGAACGGGGTCAGCCGGCTGGCCGCCGCCGAGGAGCCGGCGTAGCCGTACATCGCCGCGGCGTCCTGGGCCCACATCTCGCTGTACTGGGCCTCGGTGGCCGCGATCGACGGCGTGTTCTGGCCCAACACGTTGGTCGAGACCAGCGACATCAGCTGGGCCCGGTTGGCCGCGATCTGCGGCGGGGGCACCGTGGCCGCGAACGCGGTGGTGTAGGCCGCCGCGGCCGCCTCGGCCTGGGCGGCGGTCTGCTCGGCCTGCACCGCGCTGGTGTTCATCCATTCCACGTAGGGCATGGCCGCGGCCGCCATCGCCGCCGATGCCGGGCCGTGCCACTCCTCGTCGGTCAGCGCCGACAGCACCGCCGAATACGACAGCGCCGTCGACCGCAATTCGGCGGCCAGCCCCTTCCACGCCGAGGCGGCAACCAACATCGGGCCCGAACCCGCTCCCGAATACATCCGGGCCGAGTTGATCTCCGGGGAAAGCATCGCGAAATCCAGCGTCATCGGTCGCGCCCTTCTCTTAGGTGGTGTTGGCGGCTTCGTCAGCCGCACAGGACGTTGCGCTCGCACCCAAAACCGAGGTGAATGTCTCGTGGGTTGCTGCGGCGTGCGCGCTGAATTGTGTTGCGGTCAAGGCGGATACCTCGGCGGCGGCCACATTCTCCGCGGCCGGCCCCGATCCAACGCCATCCAGGTGACCGGCAGCCGTCGCCAGCGCTTCGGGACGGGTAATTACAAACGACATCGCACTGCTCCTCTGGCAAACGGACCAACGAGTGGCTGGCGTTGCTGCGTCACCCGCCGCGGCGGCAGGTCAGGACGGTCACGCCGGGAATGATAACCGTTTTCATTACGGCCCCATGAGGCGCCCACCGGGCGGCGCGGCTAGTGCCGGCGCGGTCCGTTCACATCGACCCGCGAAACGGGGATGGGATCAGGGTGTCTCGGGCTTAGCCGATACGGGCCGAGCCGATACAGGCTGAGCGGGAGGCGCCGGGGTCGGGTCGCAACGAAATGGTCATCGGTCTGGAGTACGGACTATCGTCGGGACTCACTTCGCTCTCACCTCCTCACGGCCAGGGCACACGGGGATGCCGCCACATCGCACATGGGGAGGGGCGCCCGAACCGGACCAGGCAACCACCGCACCCCTCTCGTCCGAGCTTCGGCACCACACGGCGTATCCGGCCGGATCGGACCGGAAGCCACTTGGGCTCAACCCTTAAGCCGGGAGGAGCTGTCCTGACCCTGGGCGTCTCTCGACGTTCGAGGTCAGTGGCCTATATCCGTGCGGACGCCTCACCTAGCGAGGTGCATGCAAAGCCATCGTGGCACTCGAAGCGAGGCGAGTCAACTCACCTGCCACCCAGCCGCAGGAAGCCACTCGCCTGCGCGGCGATCGGAAAACCCATGCGGCGCCGCGGGTTTCCCACCCGGCGTCAGCCCGACTTCTTCTCGGCCACCGCCGCGCTGAGGCCCTCGGCCAGGTCCTCGCCGGTGAGCTCCTTGAACCGCAGCAGGTCACGCTCGCTGAACTCGGTGGTGTCGCTGGCCAGCACCGCGTCGAGGTCCTCGTCGTCCAGGCGGAAACTGCGGTGGTCGCGGGCCTTTTCCACCACGTTGCGCACGAAGCCGGCGTTGCCGAGGGTATCGATCCCGCGGATCAGGTCCCCGTCTTCGGAGTAGCTCTCGTCGAGGTAGAACTTGGTGTACGACGGCAGCAACACCTGCGCCGATTCGTCGGTGATGACGTCCTCGTTCTCCCGCCCCATCAGTTTGGTCAGCGCGAGCAGTTCGTCCGGGGTGTAGCTGAAGAACTCGATCACGGTCGAAAAACGCCGTCGCAGACCCTGATTCACCTCGAGCATCTTGTCCATCGCCTTGGCGTAACCCGCACCGAAGACCACCAGCTCGTCGCGATGGTTCTCCATGTACAGCAGCAGGGTGTTGATGATCGCGTTGCCGTACGGGTCGCCCTGGTGATAACCGCGCTCGAACAGGGTGTGCATCTCGTCGAAGAAGACCGCTCCGCCCAGGGCGCCTTCGAGCATCTCCTCGGTGTTCTTCTCCGCGTCGGCCATGTACCGGCCCAACAGCTTGGTGCGGCTCGTCTCCACCACGAGGGGCTTGCGCAGCACGGTCAACCCGCACAGCTGTTTGGTGAAAGCCCTTGCCACCGAGGTCTTTCCGGTACCCGGCGGCCCCAGCAACAGGGTGTGGCGCGATGTCACCGGCACCGGCAGCCCCATCTTGGCCCGGGCCAGATTCACCTTGGTCGTCGACTTGATGAGCCTGATCTCCCGCTTGGCCTTTTCCATGCCCAGCATCGCGTTGAGCTCGGCGTCGCCTTCGGCGAGGTACTTCGCGGCGGCCTCGGCGTGCCGCGCGGCCTCGGTCTGGGCGCGGGTCGGGGCGCTGTCGGGATCCCACGGGTCCGTGCGGGCCTCGATCGTTTCCGGGTCGGTCAGGATCAGCCGGTAGTCGGGGTTGTCCAGCGCCTCGCGGGCCGGGGTGAACTTCGGATCCCGCGAATACACCCGACGCAACAGCTCGACGGCCTCGTCCTCGCGGCCGAGGTGCCGCAGGCACATGCCCTGGGTGTACAGGGCCACGTTGGCCGCGCCCGGCACCCGGTCGGCCTCGATGGCTTCCTGGCCGCGCCGCACGGCCTCCTCGAACACCCCCAGCGAGGCCAGCGCCGTGGTGGCCATCGCCGCGCCCGCGGCCTTCAGCTCCGGGTTGCGCCAGACCTTGCCCTCGGGAAATTGGTTGAGCACGTCGGGCCACCGCCCGGTGCGGAAGTACAGCACCCCGCGCACGTAGGTGACCAGCTCCTCGTCGAACGGATGTCTGGGCTCGACGTTGTCGAGCAGCTTCGCGGCCTCCTCGTAGTGCTTCGCCTCGGCCAGCGCGGCGGCGTACCCGCAGGCGAGCGACTCCACGCTGGTGATCGCCAGCCGCAGGAACAGCCCGTCGGAGACCTCGGGCCGGAACTGCAGGTCGGTGACCCCGAGGCGGCGGATCTCCCAGCCGAACGTCCTGGTGGACGCCCACGCGCCGGCGAGCACGTCGATGCTTTGCTCACCCGCCAGCACCCGCGCCAGCCACGCATCGCACATGCCGGGGTCGATGGTGGACGCCATGGTGAACATCTGCGACGCCACCTGCGGATTGTGGCTGGGCTGCAGCCCGTTCACGGAGATGCCGGACGCCAGCAGCCCGGCGACCATCGCGTTGCGGGCGTCCTCGACGGTCGATTGCGGGCGAGTCATTGTGCTGCAGGCACGGCCGCAGCGCTCTCGAGCACCTGAGCGACCGGCAGCACCAGCTCATCGCCCTCGAGCAGGTCCCGGGTGGGCACCACCAGCAAGGGCCGCGGGGTCGGGGCCGGCAGGCTGGCGCGCACGGCCGCCAGTTGGCGGCCGGTGAGCCGGTTCAGCCCGTGCGGCAGCCCCTTCGGGGTCCGCTTGTCGCTGTGGTAGCGCACCCAGGCCGACACCAGCGGGCGCCCGCCCTGGGTGGTGAGCCGGATGGTCACCACGGTCGCCTCGGTGTCGGGCTGCCACAGGTCTTCCACGGTCTCGGTGGTGATGTCCGACGGCGTCAACCAGAAGCTGGTCGCGAACCCGTTGAAATGCTTGAGGTAGCGCCACCCCGGGCGGCTCCACGTCGGCTCGAGGTCGGCCAGCACGGCCTTGTCCACCTCGGCGAGCTCGTCGGCGGTCAACGGCCGGGCCGCGCAACCGTGCCCGTCGAGATCCTGGGCGAGCCGCTCGGTGGCCGCGACCAGCGTCGCGGCCAGCGAGTCGCGGGCCGCCACCGCGGCGACGTTGCGCTGGGGGTTCATCCGCAGCACCAGCCAGGTGCGGCGCACGTACGAGGCGGGCTGTTCGCCCACCACCTCCCACTCCTCGGGCCCCCAGTCGTCGAGCTTCGACAACTCGGCGGCATTGCCGCCACGCCGCACCTTCACCGAGACGATGTCGATGCCGTCGAGGTGGACGTCGAACTGGTGCAGCCCGCCGGCGACCGCCTGCACCAGCAGCGTGGGGGCCGACGCCGCCGCGCGATGGCGGTGGCGCCCCGCCGCGTCGTCGTCGCCGCCGTCGACCGCGATCACGGTGACCAGGCGGCCCGCGTACTCGCGGACCCCCACCTTGTCGTGCCCGTATTTGCGCCGGTGATCGGCCGCGGGCGTGCAGCCCGCGGCCAGCGCCGTGCCCGGATCGGCGGACCAGTCCCACAGCCACGTGACCAGTCCGGACGTCAGCGTGAGGCCGTGGTGGGTGACCAGCGACAGCAGCGTGATGATCGCCGCGAGGCCGACGCCCACCCAGAAGGCGATGCGGTGCTCGCCCTGCCAGGACTGCGGGCAGTGGCTGGCCACCAGCATGATCGCGACGTCGACCAGGAACACCGTGGTGACCCGCAGCCACGACAGGGACAACCCGAACCTGCGCTGAGCCTTCATCGCTATCGCCGCCCCGCCCTCACTGCTGCTTCCGTCGCTTCGTCATCGTCGCCACGCCGAAGATCGCGCCGCCGATCAATAGTGCGCCGGTCAGTCCCCCGGCGGCCACCCACACTGGCACCATATCGCGGTGCGGTGGCGGCTTGGGCACCGTCAGCGGCGCCGACAACTGCTGTGGCGGCTTGGCCGGGCCCTCGGGCACGTCCCACGTCAGGGCCGCCACCGGGTCGACCACGCCGTAGCCGATCTGGTTGTCCACGCCGCGGGCGGGCGCCCTGGCGGTGCGGGTCAACCGGTTGATCAGCTGATACGCCGAAAGATGCGGGAACTTGGCGCGGACCAGCGCGGCCACCCCGGACACGATCGCCGCCGAGAAGCTGGTGCCGGCCGGCACCAGCAGCGTGTTGTCCGGGCCGTCGATCGCGTTGATCAGGCCGTCGTCGCGCGGCGAGAGCCCGACGATGTCGGATCCGGGCGCGGCGATGCCCACCCACGGTCCCGCGATGCTCGACGCGCCCTGGCCCTGACCGCCCTGGGTCAGCGGCCGGCCCTCCGGGTCCACCGCGCCGACCGTCAGCACGTAGTCGCTGAACCAGGACGGGGTCACCACGGTGGTGACGGCGTTCCAGTTGCGCGGATCCTTGGGCTGCAACGGGTCGAAGATCGGGTTCTGCTTGCAGTCCTTCTTGCTGCTGTCGCCGGCCGCGGCCACGATGACGGCGTTCTTGTCCACCGCGGCGTAATGCACCGCGGCGCCCAGCGAGCGCTGGTCGATGATGTTGCGCGCGCTCATGCACGTCACATCGGAGATGTTGATGATCTGGGCGCCCATGTTGGCGGCATGCACGATGGCCCGCGCCATCGTCTCGACGTTGTCGATCTTCGCCCGGGTCTGCGGATCCTCGTCACCGGTGTAGGCGTCCTTGAGGCCGAACGCCTGGCTGGATTGGCGGATCGAGATGATGTCCACATCGGGCGCGATGCCGCTGTACGCGTCCGGCGCCGGCCCCGACGGGGCCGGGGGTGGTGGCGGTTTCGGCGGGTCGAGCGGACGCGGGTACACCGGGTTGTCGACGCCGACGACCCGCAGGCCACCCGCGTGGCTGGGTATCGTCACCGTGCCCGCGGCGCCACGACCGGCCGCCGGGGCCTGGCCGGGCCCGGGCGCCGGACCCTGACCCGGCGCCGGCGCCGGCGCGGGTGGTGCCGGCGGTGCCGGTGGCGCAGCCGGCGGGGGGAATCCGAATGGGCCCGGCGCGGGCGGCGGCGACGCCTCCGACTGGGGCGGCGGCGGAACCATCGTCACCGTCTGCGGCAGCGGTGACAGGGTGACGGTCTGCGGCGGCGGCGCCTTCGGGGGCGGCTCGGTGGTCGGGATGGTGACCGGCTTGCGCGGCGCCGCCGGCGGCGGCGGTGCGCCGTTCGCCGGGGCCGCGCCGATCATCGACGCCACGATCGTGCCGTGGGCGTCGCAGTCCGACAGCCCGTCGCCGCCCATGATGTAGTCGCCGCCGGGGATCAGGTGCGGGAACCGGGAGTGCGGCGTCACGCCCGTGTCGATGACGGCGACCTTCACGCCCGCGCCGCGGCCGAACTGCCACGCCTCCTGCAGGTTGAGCATGTCCATGTACTTGGGCGGGGACCGGAAGTCGGTGCCGGGCAACACGCCGACCTCGGTGCAGTACGAGTTCTGCTTCATCGGCGCCGGCGGCCCGGGCGGACCGTCGGGCGGAACCGCGGCCGGATCGACCGTCGGGGGCGAAATCGCGTACGCCGGCGGCAGGCCGGCCAGCGCGCCCGAGGCCAGCAGCAGCGCAGCGACGGTCGCGCGGCAGGCACGACCACGCCACATCGTGCCGTCAGCGGTACCGGATGGCTGCATAGACATTCATCAACCACAATGCCAACGGGAAGATCGGCATCAGGCAGAGGTATTCGATCCATTCCACGAACTTGCGGAACAGCGGGCTGTAGATGGTGTTGGGCACCACCGCCGCGGCCGTCAGACCCGCCGCCGGCAGCAGGACCAGGATCCCGGTGCAGATCGACACCGACAGCGGCGAGTGCAACACCAGCGCGTACCGCAGCACCACCGCGCCGACGATCAGCACCGACGTCCCGGCCAGGGTGATCGCCTGCCAGCGGTCGACGTACGAGCGCCCACGCAGCATCAGGAACCCCGCGCTGAAGCCGGCCAGCAGCAGCGGCAGCCAGCGCTGCTCGGTGTGCGGATCGGACAGTGCGGTCAGCGAAACCACCATCAGCACGCCCAGCCCAAGCAGCAGCCCGGTCAAAAACGACCGGGCGCGCTCGGCCTGCAGCAGCACGTCGCGCACCGAGGCGGGCCCCTCCAGGATCGGAGGACCGCCGCCCGAACGCACCACGGTCGTGGGCAGGTCGGGCCGTGCCTCGAAAACCCACCGGCTGGTGGCCGACGGGAACACCGGCAGCCGGATGCCGGCCAGCCGACGCGACATCGCCGGCGCGCTGTGGTAGGCCAGCACGCAGGCCAGCACCACGCAGGTGAACAGCGTCACCGCGCCGCTCATAGCGATCATCCGCGCCAGGGCGGCGATCGCCGTGACCCCGCTGACCGTGATGATCGCGGTGTAGATCCCGAGCCGGCGCCCGGTGAAACGAAGGGCCAGCATCGTGGCGATGGTCAGCACCCCGAAGCCCAGCACCGCATGCGGGGAACCCACTCCGCCGGGCGGCGCCGCCGCGGCGGCGACGGCCAGCGGCGCCAGGCCGCTCAGCAGCATGATGTCGCCGACGCGGCGGTCTTCTTCGGTGCGGGCCCGCAGCAGCACCAGCATGGACACGCCCAACACCAGCGCGGCGATAACGCCGGTGTAGATGGTGGTCAGCCACGAGTTGTGGTGGAAGCGCCACCAGCCCAGCAAGCCCGTCGCGGCGATCACGCCGATGGCGACCATCGAGGCGCCGACCTGAACCGCGACGACCGGGTCGATCGCGGCGAACCGCTTGCTGAGGTTTTGCGAAACGGCGGTGGAGATGTGCTCGACGACCTGCGACCGCTTCTCGGTGTCGACGACGAACCGCAGCCACAGGCGGTCGCCGTCGTAGACGTCTTGTTCGGTGAGCGATTGCGTGGCCCGCAGGGGGGTGCCGTCGACCAGGCACAGCGCCCACTTGCCGCGGCCCTTGGCCTCCAGCGGCGTCTCGCCGAGTTCGCGCAGCCGGCTGTTGACCACCTTCAGCAGCGGATCGGTCATCACCGAGACGGGGGCATTGGCGTCGAGCAGAACGCCGATCTGGACACCCTCGCCGGCCATGATGCCGACCACGACGGCCCGAGGCTGCGCGACTCCCTCGATATCGGGCTGTGGCGCTGCAGCTACCCCAACTACCGAAGTCATCGCGACGCACCCCCTGGCGTGGTGAATGTGTAAACCCGTGCAGTTGACCGCGCGGGGGCTGTTGCCGACCCGCTCACCGGGGCGCCGCGGCCCCCCGGGATTTGCAGCCCGACGAATTCGGATTTCATCTGAGTCCCGCCCTCGCGATAATTGTTCCGGCTTTGCTGGTGAACCGTCGTCAATGGTTCTAGAGAAGTATGCCGTGTTTGCCTGTTGCCCGCACGTTGTGGGCAAACACGTTGGTAAACACTGCGTTTCGCAACCCGGTTCACACCCTGCGGTGGGTTTTCCACTCGCCGTATGGCAGCGTGTCCAGCACCGTTTTTATACCGACCTGCACCAATTGCGGGGTGGCCGGGCAGATGGCCAGCCACGCCTCCCCCGAACCCGCGGTTCGCGCCTGTTGGTAAAGGGCGATCCGGCCGCCCGAACCGTCCTTGAGCGACAGCACCGAGGCGCTCGGGCCCTTGGCGTCGTCCCGGTATTGGCGCGCGTACACCGCGGCCTCGGCCGCCGGGTCCGAAAGCGCCTGCCCCAGCGCGGCCACCGTGGAAGCGCTGATGCCCATTCGCCGCAGGTCCCCGCCGGAGAACACGTTGAAGCCGGACTCCTGCCACGATTTCGTCGCTTCCAGCATCTCCTCCAGCGGCACGTTCACCGCGTTGATCGCCGCGGGCTCCGCGTGATGGATCGACTCGAGGCCGTCCAGCACCAGCGACGCGATCGAGGCGCTGTCGGCGACGGCGACGTCGTCGACCGTGATGTCGTTGCCCACCCGGACCGCCGATACCCAGTGCTGATTGCGGCGGGCCAGCACCACGCGGAACTCGTTGTCGGGGATGTCGCGGGAGCCGGGCGGCTGGTTCTCGTCGTCGACGACGCCGTACAGCAGCTTGCCCCGCGACAGCAGCGCGATGACCTCCAGGTCGGGCGCGGCGAGCACCCGCATGCGCTCGGCCACCTGCTCCTGCACCTCGTTCAGCTCGTTGACGACGATGCCCTGCTCACGCATCACCGCCATCCCGGGGTGTTCGTTGAGCCAATCGTTCGAGTCGGTGGACACGTAGGGCCGGCACCGCAGTTCCGGCGCCACATGCCGGATGTCCAGCAGCGCCTGCAGCATCCAGAAGCCGTCGACGTTGACGGTGATGTCGGTGCGGGTGCTCTGTGAGTCCATCAATTCCTCAAAAGTCGACGTGCTCGGACAACCGCAGGACGCGGCAGCACACCGAGGTATGGTGTGCTGCCGCGCCTGAAGTCGGGGTTAGGCCCAGCTGGAGCCGACGGCGCTGTCGGTGCTGGCCATGTTGCTGCCGGCGGTCTGCACCTTCTGCCCGTGGGCGTTGGCCTGCTCGTAGATCACCTGGAAGTTGCGGCCCAACTGGGTGATGAACTCCTGGCAGGCCACCGAGCCGGCGCCACCCCAGAAGTCACCGGCGGCAATCACATCGCGCACGATGGCCTGGTGCTCGGCCTCCAGCGAGGCGGCCTGCGCGCGAATCAGCGCACCGTGGGCGTCGACATCGCCGAACTGGTAATTGATCGTCATATCGGTGTTCTCCTAACGAATGAAGGGGTACGCAGCCGTGATTTGTGCGGCTAGTGGCTGAGGATCTGCTGCGAGGCCTGCTCTTGGGTCTCGTAGTTGTTGGCGTCGCGGATCAGCCCGTCGCGGACCCCGTGGAGCATGTTGACGATGTTGTTGAACGCCTGGTTCATCTGGCCCATGGTGTCGTAGGAGGTCGCCTGGGCCTGCCCACTCCAGCCGGCGCCGGCGATGTTCTGCGAGGACGCCCACATCTTGCGCGCCTCGTCGGCCACCGTCTGAGCGTGCATCTCAAAGCGGCCCGCCATGGCCCGCATCGCGTGCGGGTCGGTCATAAAACGTGCTGGCATTGTGCCTATCTCCTTATTACGCGGTTATTGGTTTCGTGTGATGGACGACGATGGCCATACCAGTCGCGCGGTGGCGCAACCGTCGAGCCGGGGAAGGATGAAGACGGTCCCCCCTTCGGGTCAGAGGGCTGCGACGGCGTTGGCCGCCTCGGTAGCGGCGTAAGAGCCGGAACTCATGCCCAGGGTGTTGACGAACATCTCGTGAATCGCCGCGGCCTGGGCGCTGACCGCCTGGTACATCTGCGCGTGCGCGGCGAATTGCGCCGCGGTCAGCGCGGACACCTCGTCCGCAGCGGCGGGCACCACGCCCGTCGTCGGGGCCGCCGCGGCGGCGTTCTGGGCGCTCAGCGTGGAGCCGATCCCCTGCAAGGTGCCGGCGGCGGCAGCCAAAGCCTCCGGCTGCGTCGTCACGAACGACATACCGTTTCCTCCCTCGATCTATCCGCAAACTCTCTGCATGAGAGTAGATGACTGCGGCCTCGGAGGCTGTCTCCGAAGCCGCCTGTTTGCAAGTGTTCACGAAACGCTACGGCAAATTCATTTTTCGTAACGACACAGTAACAGCGTTTGGCCCGGATTGGGATGCTTATCAGGCCTTCACAGCAAAGAATGTCCGGCCCGCCGGGCGGAAGCCCGCTGGCAGCCGCATTCACCGAAGCCCGGGGCGGTGCCGGCGCCGATAAAAATCAGGTGGCCGATTAAATTCCGCAGGGGCTCAGCAACCCCGCCCCCGCGGGCGTCGGCCGGGCTCAGGTGGCCCGTGGTGTGGGGTTATCCGGCGGATAGTGGGCGGGCCATGACGGTGGGTTTGAATCCGTAGCGTGGTCCGGCGCCGGCGCCGCGGGCCATGCCGGCTCCGGTGGTGGCGGGCACGCCGCCGACGAGGTTGCCGGCCCCGGATTCGGGGGCGGTGATGACCTCGCTGACCGGGACCGC
>NZ_JAPJAV010000025.1:0-4746 GCF_035616495.1 Mycobacterium sp. 663a-19
GCCGCGATCACCACCGCCGACCTGCGCCCCCGGCTACACGCAAGCGACCTGCAAGTCATCGACATCGATGACCCGGCGGTGGAAACCCAATCCTGCACCGCATTACCGGCACCGGACCCGACGGACATCGCCTACCTCATCTACACCTCGGGCACAACGGGAGTCCCCAAAGGCGTTGCCATCACCCACCGCAACGCGACGCAGCTGCTGGCGTCGCTGGATGCGGGGCTGCCGCGCCCGGGTGTGTGGCCGCAGTGCCACACCCTGGCGTTCGACGTCTCGGTCTGGGAAGTCTTCGGGGCCCTGTTGCGTGGCGGGCGCCTGGTGGTGGTGCCCGAGTCAGTGGTGGTCTCGCCGGAGGACTTCCACGCCTTACTGGTCACCGAAGAGGTCAGTGTCCTCACCCAAACCCCCTCTGCGGTGGGGATGTTGTCGCCACAGGGCCTGGAGTCTGCGGCGTTGGTGGTGGTCGGTGAGGCGTGCCCGGCGGAGGTGGTGGATCGGTGGGCGCCCGGGCGGGTGATGATCAACGCCTACGGCCCAACCGAGACGACCATGTGCGTGGCGATCAGTGCTCCGCTGACACGCGGGTCGCGGGTGCCGATCGGTTACCCAGTACCGGAGGCGTCGCTGTTCGTGCTGGACGAGTGGTTGCATTTGGTGCCGGTCGGGGTGGTCGGCGAGTTGTATGTGGCCGGCGGCGGCGTGGGCGTTGGCTACGTGCACCGTTGCGGGTTGACGGCGTCGCGGTTCGTGGCGTGCCCGTTCGGCGAGACGGGAACGCGAATGTATCGCACCGGGGACCTGGTGTGCTGGGGTGCCGACGGGCAACTGCAATACCACGGCCGCGCCGACGAGCAGGTCAAGATCCGCGGGTATCGCATCGAGCTCGGCGAAATCCAAAGCGCCCTAGCCGAACTCGACGGGGTGCAGCAGGCGGTGGTGCTCGCCCGCGAGGACCGTCCCGGCGACAGGCGCCTGGTGGGTTACATCACCGGAACCGCCGACCCGGCCATAACCCGCGCCGAGCTGGGCGAGCGGCTCCCGGGCTACATGGTCCCGGCCGCGATCGTGGTGCTCGACGCGCTGCCGCTGACGGTCAACGGCAAGCTCGACACACGGTCTCTGCCGGCACCCGAATACCTGGACACCGATCACTACCGCGCCCCGACCGGCGCGGTCGAGGAGGTCCTGGCCGGCATCTACGCCGAAGTCCTCGGCGTCGAGCGCGTGGGGGTCGATGACTCGTTCTTCGAAATGGGCGGCGACAGCATCCTGTCGATGCAGGTGGTGGCCCGGGCCCGCGCCGCCGGGCTGAGGTGTCAGCCGCGCGACATCTTCGTCGAGCAGACCGTCGCCGGCCTGGCCCGGGTGACGGGGTCGGCGGCCACCGACGGGCCGACCGTCATCGATGACGGTGTGGGCCCGGTGATCCCCACGCCGATCATGCGCTGGCTGCAGACCGTGGACGGCCCGGTGGAGCAGTTCAACCAGACGATGGTGCTGCAGGCCCCCGCGGGAGTCACCGAGGCCGACGTTCTCGTCGTGCTGCAGGCCCTGCTCGACCGGCATGGCATGCTGCGGCTACGAGTCGACGATGGGCCCGCAGGCTGGGCGCTGACCGTGCCCGAACCCGGGTCGGTAAACGCCGACGCGTGCCTGCACACCGTCGACGTGTTGTCCGACGAGACGCTGGTCCGGGCGCGGTCGCGGCTGGACCCGGCGGCTGGGGTGATGGTCAGCGCGTTGTGGGTCAGCTCCACCAGCGAGTTGGTGGTGATCGTTCACCACCTGGCGATCGATGCGGTGTCGTGGCGAATCCTGTTGGAGGACTTCAACATCGCCTGGGCCCAGCATCACGCTGGCCAGCCGGTGGCGTTGCCGACGGGCGGCACGTCGTTCTCCCGGTGGGCCTCCCTGCTGGCCGATCATGCACACGCCCCTGAAGTTGTTGCCCAGGCCGACATTTGGCGGCAGGTGGCGGCGGTCCCGGCCGCACTGGCAGTGCCCGACCCCGAGCTCGACACCTATGCCAGCGCCGGCCACCTATCGATATCGCTGGATGCCGCCACCACCCGGCTGCTGCTCGACGAAGTGCCGGCGGCATTCCACGCCGGGATCCATGACATCTTGCTGATCGCGCTGGGCCTGGCGTGCGCGGAATTCCTCGGCATGCACGGCGCGCCGATCGGCATCGATGTGGAGGGCCACGGCCGCGCCGAGGACGTGGCCCCCGACGTGGACCTGTCGCGCACCGTGGGCTGGTTCACCACCAAATACCCCGTCGCGCTGAGCGTAGGCGATGCCGCACTCGGGGCGGTTGTCAAAGACATCAAGGAACAACTGCGCGCCCTGCCCGACGGTCTGACCTACGGTCTGCTGCGCTACCTCAACCCCGAGATCGGTTTGGCCGCATCCGATCCGGCGATCGGTTTCAACTACCTCGGGCGCCTCGGCGCGGCCTCGGCCGAAATGGCGACGGATCTGTGGCGGATCGACCCCGGCGGCATGTCGGTTACCGCGACGGCCGCGGCGGTGCCCATGCCGCTGGCGCACACCGTGGAGCTGACCGCCGCCGCCGTCGACACCGACACAGGCCCCCGGCTGGAGGCCGACTGGACGTGGGCGTGCTCGGCACTCGACGACGCGGGGATCAGCCGGCTCAGCCAACTGTGGTGTGACGCGCTGGCCGGCATCTGCGCTCATGTACGAAACGGCGGGGGCGGCTTGACCCCGTCCGACATCGCCCCCGCCCGGCTCAGCCAGCAGCAGATCGACGAGCTGCACCGGCAGTACCGGATCGCCGACGTGCTATCGCTGACCCCGATGCAGCAGGGGCTGCTCTTCCACGCGAGCAGCGCGCGGCCCAATGACGATGATCTGTACGCGATGCAGCTCGACCTCACCTTGACGGGTCCGCTAGACCCCGACCGCCTCCACCAAGCCGTGGACACCGTTGTCGCCCGCCACCCCAACCTGGTGGCCCGCTTCTGCAACCAATACGACCAACCGGTACAGATCATCCCGGCCGACCCCGTGGCGGCCTGGCGGTATGTCGACCTCAACGGCCATGACCTCGACGCCGAGGAGCGGGTCCAAGAACTGTGCGCCGCCGAACGCGCGGCGGTCTGCGACCTGGCCCATCCGCCGGCGTTTCGGGCCGCCCTGATCCGCACCGCACCCGATGCGCATCGATGCGTGCTCACCTTCCACCACATCGTGATGGACGGTTGGTCGCTGCCGATCCTGTTGCGGGACATATTTGCGGGCTATTACGGGCAGCGGCTGCCCGCGGCGGTGCCGTATCGCAGGTTTGTCACCTGGCTGGCCGATCGCGACCACGACGCCGCCCGCGCGGCCTGGCGCGAGGCGTTGGCGGGCTTCGACACCCCCACCCTGGTGGGCCCGCCGGGGCGGTCGGGGCTCGGGCGACGAGGCGTCGAATCGTACCGGGTGCCCGAGGGAATCACGCGAGCCGTGACCGAGCTGGCGCGCGCGCAGCACACCACCGTCAACACCGTGCTGCAGGCCGCCTGGGCACAGGTGCTGATGTGGCTGACCGGCCACCACGATGTCGCGTTCGGCACCGCGGTCTCGGGTAGGCCGGCCGACGTCGGTGGCGCGGAATCCATTGTGGGGCTGCTGATCAACACGGTGCCGGTGCGGGCCAGCGTCACCGCGGCGACCACCGTCGCCGACCTACTCGACCAGCTGCACAGCGCCAACAACCACACACTGGATCACCAGCACCTGGCGCTCACCGAAATCCACCGCGTCACCGGACACGAGCGATTGTTCGACACGCTGTTCGTCTACGAGAACTACCCGATCGACACCGGCGCATTAGCAGGCGCGGACGGATTGGCTATCACCGACCTGACCACCCGCGAACACAACGACCATCCGCTGACCATGCAAGCCATGCCGGGTCACCAACTGAGCCTTCGCGTCGAGTTCGACACCGACGTGTTCGATCCGGAGAGCATCGAGGTGCTCGTCGAGCGGTTGCAGCGGTTGTTGGCGGCGATGGCCGCCGACCCCGGACGGCGGCTTTCGTCTCTGGATGTGCTCGAGCTTGGTGAGCGCGCCCGCCTGGACGAGTGGGGCAACCGGGCGGTGTTGGCCCGGCCCGCGGTGCGGGTGTCGATTCCGGAGTTGTTCGCCGCGCAGGTGGCGCGCGCGCCGCGGGCGGTCGCGGTGAGTTTCCGGGGCGCCTCGATGACGTATCGCGAGTTGGATGAGGCCGCCAACCGGTTGGCGCACCTGCTGGCCGAACACGGTGCGGGCCCCGGACAGTGTGTGGCACTGCTGTTTTCGCGGTCCGCCGACGCGATAGTCGCGATTTTGGCCGTGCTCAAAACCGGGGCGGCCTATCTGCCGATCGACCCCGCGGTGCCGGCGGCGCGGGTCAGGTTCATGCTCGCGGACACGGCGCCGGTCGTTGCGATCACCACCACCGGCCTGGCAGAACGGCTGGAGGGCTGCGAATTGGCGGTCATCGATGTCGATGACCTGCGCATCTGCGGCCATCCGAGCACGAGCCTGTCGGCACCGGACCCGGACAACGTTGCCCACATCATCTACACCTCGGGGTCCACCGGTGCGCCCAAAGGCGTTGCGGTGACCCACCACAACGTCACCCGCTTGTTCGACTCCCCGGACGTCGGCGTCGAGTTGGCGGAAGGGCAGGTGTGGGCGCAGTTCCATTCGTATGCCTTCGACTTTTCGGTGTGGGAGATCTGGGGC
>NZ_JAPJAV010000026.1:0-1157 GCF_035616495.1 Mycobacterium sp. 663a-19
CTGGCCGGCATTTACGCCCAGGTCCTCGGACTCGAGCGGGTGGGGGTGGATGACTCCTTCTTCGATTTGGGTGGGGACAGCATTTTGTCGATGCAGGTGGTGGCGCGGGCGCGGGCGGCCGGGTTGGTGTGTCGGCCGCGGGATGTGTTCGTGGAGCAGAGTGTTGCCGGGTTGGCGCGGGTGGTCGGGGTGGCCGCCGGTGTGGGTGATGTGGCCGATGAGGGTGTGGGGTCGGTGCCGGCGACTCCAATCATGTGCTGGCTGCACGGTGTTGAGGGCCCGGTTGAGCAGTTCAATCAGACGGTGTTGGTGCAGGCCCCGGTGGGGGTGGGCGAGGCCGACGTGGTGGTGTTGGTGCAGGCGTTGCTGGATCGGCATGCCATGTTGCGGGCGCGGGTGGATGACGATGGTGGCCGGTGGTCGCTGATGGTGCCGCCGGTGGGGTCGGTGGATGCGCGCGGGTGTGTGCATGCGGTGGAGGTGTTGTCCGAGGAGACATTGGTGGCCGCGCGGTCGCGGTTGGATCCGGCGGCGGGGGTGATGGTCAGCGCGCTGTGGGTGGCTTCCACCGGCCAGTTGGTGGTGATTGTTCATCATTTGGCTGTTGATGGGGTGTCGTGGCGAATCTTGTTGGAGGACCTCAACATCGCCTGGGCGCAGCGTCACCGTGGGCAGCCGGTGGTGTTGGCCGCGGGTGGGACGTCGTTTGCCCGGTGGGCGTCGCTGCTGGTGGAGCATGCCCATGCGCCTGAGGTCGTAAGTCAGGCCCAGGTGTGGCGGCAGGTGGCGGCGGTCCCGGCGGTGTTGCCGGGGGCGGGTGCGGGGGTGGATACCTATGTGAGCGCGGGGCGGTTGGCGGTGTCGTTGGATACCGAGACGACGCGGCTGTTGTTGGGGGAGGTGCCGGCGGCGTTTCATGCCGGCATCCAAGACATTTTGTTGATCGGGTTGGCGTTGGCGGTGGCCGAGTGGTTGGGCACCGGTGACGCGGCGATCGGTATTGAGGTGGAGGGCCACGGCCGGCATGAGGAGTTGGCCGGCGAGCTGGATTTGTCGCGCACGGTGGGCTGGTTCACCACCAAATATCCGGTGTCGTTGGCGGTGGGGGGTTTGTCCTGGGGGCAGGTGATCGCCGGCGAGGCGGCGCTGGGGGTGGT
>NZ_JAPJAV010000026.1:1257-2894 GCF_035616495.1 Mycobacterium sp. 663a-19
AAATATCCGGTGTCGTTGGCGGTGGGGGGTTTGTCCTGGGGGCAGGTGATCGCCGGCGAGGCGGCGCTGGGGGTGGTGGTCAAAGACGCCAAAGAACAGCTTCGCGCCCTGCCTGGGGGTTTGACCTACGGTCTGTTGCGCTATTTGAACCCCGAGGTGGATTTGGCCGGGCCGGTGCCGCCGATCGGGTTTAACTATTTGGGCCGGCTGGGCGCTGCGGGCACCGACGCTGGGGGGTGGCGGCTGTGTCTGGACGGGTTGTCGGGCATTGGTGCGGGTGCGGCGTTGCCGTTGCCGTTGCCCTACAGCGTGGACCTTAACGCCGGCACCGTCGATTCCGAGGCTGGCCCGCAGTTGCAGGCCAATTGGCGCTGGGCGCCCTCGGTGGTCGATCGCGACCGAATCGGCCGGCTGAGCCGGTTGTGGTTTGAGGCCCTGGCCGGGATCGGCGCGTATGTGCGTGCCGGTGGGGGCGGGTTGACCCCGTCGGATATCGTGCCCGCGCGGCTGAGCCAGCAGCAGCTCGACGAGTTGGACCGCGACTATGGGCTGGCTGATGTGTTGCCGCTGACGCCGTTGCAGCAGGGGTTGTTGTTCCACGCCGGCACCACCGAGCCAGGTGGTGAGGATGTGTATGCGGTGCAGCTGGATATCCGGTTAAGCGGCCCGCTGGATGCCCAGCGGCTGCGCGCTGCGGTGCAGGCCGTGGTCGCGCGCCATCCCAACCTGGTGGCCCGGTTTTGTGACCGGTTCGACGAGCCGGTGCAGATCATCCCGGCTGATGCGGTGGCGCCGTGGTGCTATCTCGATCTCGACGGCAGCGAGGGTGTCGAGGAGCGCATCCAGCGGGTTTGCGCGGCCGAACGCGCCGCGGTGTGCGAGCCGGCCGACCAGCCGCTGTTTCGGGCGGTGTTGATCCGCACCGCGGCAGACCAGCATCGGCTGGTGCTTACCAATCACCATCTTGTTCTGGATGGCTGGTCGCGGCCGATCCTGCTGCGTGAGATCGTCGCCGGCTACTACGGGCAACGGCTGCCGGTAGCGGCTGCGTATCGGGCCGTGGTGGCCTGGCTGGCCGAGCGTGACCTGGAGGCCGCCCGGCGGGCCTGGGGCCAGGTGTGGGCCGGCTTTGACACCCCCACCCTGGTCGGCGCGCCGCAACGGTTGCGGCCAGGGCGCCAAGCAGTGGCGGTGTTTGGGGTGCCGGCCTCGCTCACCGCGGCGGTCAGCGGGCTGGCCCGCGCCCAGCACACCACCGTCAACATTGTGTGGCAGGGCGCGTTTGCGCAGCTGTTGTGCTGGCTGACCGGCCAGCACGATGTGGCCTTTGGCACCCCGGTCTCGGGGCGGCCGGCCGAGGTGGCCGGTGCGGAGTCGATGGTGGGCATGTTGGTCAACACGGTGCCGGTGCGGGCCACCCTGACCCCGGCAACGACCACCACCGGCCTGCTCGAGCAGCTGCACCGCACCCACCAGCACACCTTGGACCATCAGCACCTGGCGCTGCCGCAGATCCATCACCTCACCGGTCAGGAACGCTTGTTTGACACCTTGTTCGTCTACCAGAACTATCCGATCGACACCGCCGCGTTGACCGGTGCTGACGGGTTGGCCATCACCGAGATCACCAGCCACGA
>NZ_JAPJAV010000027.1:0-2794 GCF_035616495.1 Mycobacterium sp. 663a-19
CGGCGCTGATCGCCACCAGCACCCGTTGCAGCCGCTCGATCAACGCCGCGATGCTGGCCGGGTCGAACACGTCGGTGTCGTATTCGACGCGCAGGCCTAGTTGGGTGCCGGGCAGGGCTTGGACGGTGAGGGGGTAGTGGTTGTATTCGCGGTTGGTGAACTCGGTGAGGGTTAGCCCGTCGTCGCCCGGCAAGGCGGCGGTGTCCAGCGGGTAGTTTTCGTAGACGAAAAGGGTGTCGAACAGTTGGTCGTGACCGGTGATGCGGTGCATGTCGCCCAGGGCCAGGTGCTGGTGTTCGAGGGTGTGGTTGTGGGCGTTTTGGAGCTGGTCGAGCAGGTCGGCGGTGGTGGTGGTCGCGGTGATGCTCGCGCGCACCGGCACGGTGTTGATCAGCAGGCCCACCATCGATTCTGCGCCGGGCACCTCGTCGGGGCGGCCTGAGACGGTGACACCGAAAGCGACATCATGCTGGCCGGTCAGCCCCATCAGCAGCTGCGCCCACCCGCTTTGCAAGACGGTGTTGATGGTGGTGTGGTGCGAGCGTGCCAGCTCACCAACGGCCCGGGTGATTTGTTCGGGCAGCTGAAATGAGGCGACGTCTCGGCGGCCGAGGCTTAACCGGGCTGGCGGGCCGACCAGTGTGGGGGTGCTAAACCCGGCGAGCACCTCGCGCCAGGCCGTGTGGGCGGCCTGCAGGTCGCGACCGGCCAGCCAGGTCACGAACCTGCGGTAGGGCACCGCCGCGCCCAGCCGCTGCCGCTGATAGCTGGCGAAGATTTCTCGCAGCAGGATCGGCAGCGACCAGCCATCGACCACGATGTGGTGGATGGTCAGCACCATCCGGTGGTGGTCTGCGCCGGTGCGGATCAACGCGGCCCGAAAGGCTGGCTGCTCGGCCAGGTCGGCGACCGCGGCGCGTTCGGCGGCGCAGACCTGCTGGAACTGCTCATCGGCGCCGGCGCCGTCGAGGTCGAGGTATTGCCACGCGGGCGCGGGATCAGCCGGGATGATTTGCACTGGCGCACCGAACCGGTCGCAGAATCGGGCCACCAGGTTGGGATGGCGGTTGATCACCGTGGACAGCGCATCATGCAGCCGGTGCGGGTCAAGCGGTCCGCGCAGCGTCATGGTCAGCTGCACCGCATACACATCATCGCCGCCAGCTTGGGTGCTGGTGTGAAACAGCAGCCCCTGTTGCAGCGGGGTCAGCGGGAGGACGTCCCCGATGTGGTATCGGCGTTCAAGCTCGTCGATGTGGTGCTGGCTCAAAGCGGCCAGGGCGATATCGGATGGGGTCAGCCCGCCCCCACCCTGGTGCACGTGCGCGCAGATACCGGTCAGGGCCTCAAACCACAACCGGCTCAGCCGGGTGACCGCCGCGCGATCGAGCACCGAGGGCGCCCACATCCAGTTGGCGTGCAGCTGCGGGCCGGCGTCGGTGTCCACCGTGACGGCGTTGAGTTCCACGGTGTGGGCCAGCGGCATCGGTATCGCCGCGGCGGCGCCGGTCAACGACAAACTGTCCGGGCTGATGCGCCACAGATCCTCGGATGCCTGCCCGGCCGGCCCGCCTAGGCGGCCTAGATAGTTAAACCCGATCGGCGGGTCAGCCCCGCCCAGTTCCACCTCGGTGTTCAAATAGCGCAGCAGCCCATAGGTCACACCGTCCGGCAGCGCCCGAAGCTGCTCTTTGGCGTCTTTGATCACCGCCCCCAGCGCGGCCTGCCCGGCGATGACCTGCGCCCAGGACTGTCCACCCATCCGCAACGACACCGGGTATTTGCTGGTAAACCAGCCCACGGTGCGTGAGAGGTCCACATCGGGGCCCAGTTCCTCGTGGCGTCCATGGCCCTCGACATCGATGCCGATCGGCGCGGTGGGGGTGCCCAAGAATTCCGCCCACGCCAACCCGAACGCGATCAACAAAATGTCTTGCACCCCGGCATGAAACGCCGTCGACACCTCACCTAAGAGCCTGCGAGTCGTCTCGACATCCAGGGCCGCCGATAACAGCCCGACGCTGGCGTAGGTATCCACCGCCGGTGTCACCGCCGGCAACACCGCAGGGGTCCCCGCCACCTGCCGCCAGGTGTCGGCCTGCTCGATCACCTGCGGGTGGTGCGCGTATTCAGCCAGCAGCGATGCCCACCGGGCAAACGACGTCCCGCCCGCCGCCAACACCACCGGCTGCCCACCGCGGTGCTGGGCCCAGGCGATGTTGAGGTCCTCCAACAGAATTCGCCACGACACCCCGTCAACGGCCAGGTGGTGAATGATCAACGCCAACTGGCCAGTCGAGGCCACCCACAACGCCGACAGCATCACCCCGGCGTCAGGGTTCAACCGCGACCGCGCCTTGACCAACGCCTCATCGGACAACACGTCCACCGAGTCCAAGCACCCGCCGGCATCCACCGACCCCACCTCGGGCACCCGTAACAACCACCGGCCCGCGCGGTCGTGGTCAACACGCAGCCGCAGCATGGCGTGGCGATCCAGCAAGGCCTGCAACACCACCACCACATCGGCCTCGCTCACCCCCGCAGGGGCCTGCACCAGCACCGTCTGGTTGAACTCCTCGACCGGACCCGCCACGGCCTGCAGCCAGCCCACGATCGGGGTGACCAGCACCGGCCCGACGCCCTCATCGATCACCTCACCGGCGCCGTCGGCCACCACGGCCACCCGGGCCAGCCCGGCCACGGTCTGCTCGACGAAAATGTCGCGCGGCCTGCACACCACCCCGGCTGCACGGGCCCGCGCCACCACCTGCATCGACAAAATACTGTCCCC
>NZ_JAPJAV010000028.1:0-1764 GCF_035616495.1 Mycobacterium sp. 663a-19
CCAACCGGTTAGACGCCTCATCGAGCTCCCGATACGTCATGGCGCAGCCCTGGTAGCTGATCGCCACCGCATCCGGGCTGCGGGTCACCTGCGCGGCCCACAGCACCGGGATCGACACCGCCGCCGGCCCCGGCGCACCCAACACCGCCCGATTCCCCCACCCATCCAGGCACCCATGCTCACCGGCGTCGAGCACATCAATCGACGACAACGCCCGCATGGGGTCCGCGGACATCGCCACCAACACCCGCTGCAACCGCCCCACCAACGCCTCAACGCTCTGTGCATCGAACACGTCGGTGCGAAACTCCACCGTCCCACCGATGCCGGCGGGCTCCCCGGAAGCCGTGAAGTGTTCAGCCAACGACCACGTCAAGTCCATGCGGGCGGTGTGGGTGTCGGCCGGCACCGGACTGACCTGCACATCACCCAACGCCCACCCGGCGGGGTCGGTGCCGTGTCCGGGCAGGTTCTGCCAGGCCAACATCACCTGCACCAGCGGGTGATGCGTCAGCGACCGGGTCGGGTTGAGCCGCTCCACCAACACCTCAAACGGCACGTCCTGGTGCTCGTAGGCGCCCAGCGCGCGGGCACGCACCCGGGCCAACAGCTCCCCGATGGCGGGATCCCCGGCCACATCGACGCGCAGCACCAGAGTGTTGACGAAAAACCCCACCAGCTCATCCAGGGCGGGATCACGCCGCCCAGCGATCGGGAATCCCACCGCCACCTCGGTGCAAGCAGCCAGCTTGGCCAACAACACCGCCAAACCGGCCTGGACCACCATGAAAGAAGTCGCGTTGTGCTCACGCGCCACCCGGGCAATGTGCGCCTGCAGCTGCGCCGGCCACTGCACCGCTACCCAGGCGCCGCGGTAATCAGCCACCGCCGGATAAGGCCGATCAGTGGGCAGATCAAGGCGCTCGGGCAGCCCCGCTAGGGCCTGCTCCCAATAGGCCAACTGCGCCGCGATCGGACTGTCCGGATCGGCCAAATCACCAAGAAGTTCCCGCTGCCACAACGTGTAGTCGACATACTGCACTGCCAACGGCGCCCACTCCGGGGCGTGTCCCGCACACCGGCTGGCATAGGCCACCCCCACATCAGCGATCAGCGGGGTGATCGACCAGCCATCCGCGGCGATATGATGGGCCACCGCCACCAACACATGATCCTCGGCGCCGAGGCGGAAAAGCCGTGCCCGCAACGGAATCTCGGCGCCCAAATCAAAACCGCGACGCACCAGTGCACCGATGGCCTGACCCAGTTGGCTTTCCGACCAACCACTGCCATCAACAACCCGCCAACCCCAATCGGCCTGCTCGACCGGGATCACCAGCTGCCGGGGTGTGCCATCAACCGCAGGAAACAGCGTGCGCAAACTCTCATGGCGGCCCACCACATCACCCAGCGCGGCCCCCAACGCATCAACATCCAGGCAACCCCGCAACCGCAGCGCGGTCGCCATGTTGTAAACCGCAGAAGCCCCCTGCAACTGCTCCAAAAACCACAACCGCTGCTGGGCAAACGACAACGGCACCACCGCCGGCCGCGGCTCGGCCACCAACGGCGCCAACCGGCCCACCCCCGCACCGATCCGCGGCGCCAACTGCGCCACCGTGGGCGCCTCAAACACCGCCCGCACCGACACAGCGGCATCCAACGACTTCTTCACCGCGGCGATCAGACGCATCGCCAACAACGAATCCCCACCCAAATCGAAGAAGGAGTCATCCACCCCCACCCGCTCGAGTCCGAGGACCT
>NZ_JAPJAV010000029.1:0-1515 GCF_035616495.1 Mycobacterium sp. 663a-19
TCTTCGACGCCGGTGGCGGCGGCCCAGCTCTGCGGCACCGAGAGCCCGCCGATCTTGGTCGCCGACGACAGGCTTGCCGTGGCCGCCGGCAGGGCGGCCGGGTGCCAGGTCCAGCCGCCGGCGCCCAGGGCGGCGAATTGCGGTGTGACGAAGAATGCGCCCTGGGCACCGGCGGTGGTTCCCACCGGGCCGTTGAACAACTGCTGCCCGATGGCTACCCCGAAGGCCGCCAGGCCATTCGACTGATAGGGCAGGCCGGTCATCCGTTTGAGGACCGTGTCGTAGTTGGCGGGGCTGAGTTGCCACCACGGCGTGTTCGGGTTGGGTAGCCCCACCGTGCCGGGGGCCTGCGTGGCGGGGGTCGATGCCAGTTGTGGGGTCATGCTCGCGACGGTTTGTCCGGAGTTGCCGGCGGGGGTGGCCTGGGCCTGCGCGACCGCCAGCGCCTGGTCGGCCGGGGCCTGCGGGGTGGTGGTGTTCGGCGGTGAGCGAAACGGCGTCAAGGTCGAGGCCGTTGCCGAGGACGCCGAATAGCCGTACATGGTGGTGGCGTCTTGGGCCCACATCTCCAGGTACTGGGCCTCGGTCGCGGCGATCGCGGGGGTGTTTTGCCCGAAGAAGTTGGTCGCGATCAGCGTGGCCAGCAGCACCCGGTTGGCCGCGATCACCGGCGGGGGCACCGTCATCATGAACGCCGTCTCGTAGGCGGCCGCGGCCGCGCGGGCCTGGTTGGCCGTCTCCTCGGCCTGCCCGGCCATGGTGTCCAGCCAGCTGACATACGGGGTGACCGCCGACAGCATCGACGCCGACGCCGGGCCCACCCAGGGCGCGCCGGTCAGCTCCGAGACCACCGAGCCATAACCGGCGGCCGCCGCGGCCAACTCAGCCGCCAACCCGTCCCAGGCCGCGGCCGCGGCCATCATCGGCCCCGACCCCGGACCGGCATACATCAGACCCGAGTTGACCTCCGGCGGTAACGCCCCGAAATCGAACACCTACCCACCGCCGAACCCGAACGACGATCCCCTCACGCGTTGCCCCCACTTGGCGCCTTTCAGCAAGTCCCTTTCGTGTGAGGCTAATGAGCGGAACGCCCCCGCCCGGGTCGTCGAAGCGACGGGCCCCCGGGGTGCCACAACACCCGTAGGGAGCGTGGCGGCGGGCGTGGGCGGCGCCGCGAGACCCAAAATGTGCGGCGGGCACGGTCATCATCTGCGGTAACGGGCGGACGACGTCGGCCAGCCGCGGGCAGCCGTCGCCCGCGCGAGGCGGCGGACGCCCCGATCGGGGACAAAAAATCCCGCCGCAGCAAATACCCGCCGATGGCGTTGGCGGGTGGGTATCCGGTGGTTATCCGGCGGAGAGTGGGCGGGCCATGACGGTGGGTTTGAATCCGTAGCGTGGTCCGGCGCCGGCGCCGCGGGCCATGCCGGCTCCTGTGGTGGCGGGCACGCCGCCGACGAGGTTGCCGGCCCCGGATTCGGGGGCGGTGATGACCTCGCTGACCGGGACCGC